>NZ_JBFRGI010000003.1:0-420263 GCF_052115285.1 Microbacterium sp. 2RAF4
CTTTGATCCAAAGGAATTCTCACCCAGCCGAAGCTAGACGAGGATAATTTGGCATTTGACAAGTGCACGCTGTTGAGTTCTCAAGGATCGGATGCTCCCACGACCCAGCCATCACAGCCAGGCCCGCAGGGCAACTTCTCTATCTTACCCACCTTGTCCCGCTTGTCAAATCGGCGCGCTGTGCGAATCAGAGATCCGCAGCGCAGCTGATGACAGCCGCAGAAGAGGTGGAGTCCCTATCCTAGACGCAAGCGCCTGTTCTCTCAAGTGAGAGTGGATCGGGAGTGGTTCTCCGCTTGAGGGGGGTGAAGCTCTTGGCTCCTCCGCTTCCCTGTGGGGCGAACAAGTAATAAGTTACGCGGGTCCCGGGGATCTGGCAAATCGGGCCACCCCACCCGGGCGTGTCGCCTTGACTCCTCGAGTGGTTTCCTGCGGGTCAGGGGCGGTTTCGGCGTCGAAGCGCACCCGGAGTACGATCGCGCCATGCCGGATTCCGCGGATCGTCCCCCTGTCGCAGACGTGTTCGAGGGAGCTGCCGGCGGCCGGGCGCATGAGGGGCGGGCGGCAGCTCAGCTCCTCGCGCGCATCAGGCGAGAGCTCGGCCTCGGTGGCGACGACGACGCGGTCCGGCCGCTCCATGCTGTACCGCTCCCCTCCCGACTGGCCACCGCTGACCTCGCCTGGGCGAGCGCGAGCGCAGCCATGCTCGCGGCCGGCAGGCCCCCGGCTTCGCTCGATCCGGATCGGATCGCGGTGGCCTACCGCAGTGACCGTGTGCTGACGATCGACGGCGTCGCTCCCCCGGTCTGGTCCGAGTACTCAGGGTTCTGGCGGACTGCAGACGGGTGGATCCGCACCCACGGGAACTATCCCCATCACGCGGCGGCGCTGCGTGCGGCACTCGGTCTGCGAGAGGGAGCGAGTGGCGATATCGTCCGGGGTTCGCTCGCCGAACGGGAGTCTCTCGATGCCGTCCGCGAGATCACGGCTGCCGGCGGGCTCGCTGTCGTCGTCGCCGCGGAGGATCCCACCGTCGATCGTGCCGCCAGAGAGCGTCCGCTCCTGGAGATCAGCCGACCGGACGGGATGTCCGATGCGCTCGACCGCCCTGCCGGAGGACGTTCCGTGCGTGTGGGCCATCGCCCTCTTCAGGGCATGCGCGTCCTCGACCTGACAAGAGTCATCGCCGGCCCAGTGTGCACGAGGACACTCGCCCTGCTCGGTGCCGATGTGCTGCGCATCGATCCGCCGATGCTCCCAGAGCCGGAGTGGCAGCACCTCGATACGGGCCATGGCAAGCGTTCTGCTGTGCTGGACGCGCGGAGCGCTCGCTTCCATGATCTGCTCGCGCGCGCTGATGCCGTCGTGCTCGGATACCGTCCGGCATCACTCGACCGGCTGGGGCTGGACCCCGACCTGCTCGTGCGCCGATACCCGGGTCTGGTGGTCGCGCAACTGAGCGCCTGGGGCACGGAGCATCCGGAGCGTGCGGGTTTCGACAGCCTCGTGCAGGCGGAATCCGGCATCTCGCTCATCGAATCGGTCGACGGTGACCGTCCCGGTGCTCTTCCCGCGCAAGCTCTCGACCACAGCGCGGGCTATCTGCTCGCTGCCGCTGTGACCTCTCTGCTCGGGCGGTACGCGAGAGACGAGCGTTCGTTCGTGGTCCGCACATCGCTTCGTCGCGTCGCGGCGGAACTGCTCGGGATGCCGCGTCGGCGGGTCGCCGAAGCCGAGGTCGGGTTCGACGTGTGGCCGCATGTCGCTCGGTTCGATGTCGACGGGAGCGCCGTCGTGACGGCTCGACCCGCGCTGGCGGGACTCGAGTTCGCTGCCCCGCACGCCTGGGGATCCGATCAGCCCGTCTGGTGACGGCGTCCTCGCATCGACAGCGCGATGCAGACCGCCAAGGTGAGCGCCCCCCAGAGAGCACACGCCGGAGGGAGCACCCGATACGCGAGGTGCTGAACGGTGAAGTCCGCGTCGAGGGGGCCGAAGACGACGAGTCCCCCGACCCACGCGATGACGAGGAAGACGGGAAGCGAGATCCACCATGCCACGCGCACCCACGGCGGCGAAGACTGCGTGACGCCCTGACGCGGTGTCTGCCGACGGAGCCAGAGCAACGCCCAGATGCCGATGACCCCGAGGCCGATCACGCTCGAACCGTGTTGAAGCCACTTGAACCCGGGCAGCGGTCCCCACATGTCGTCGAGACCGGGGAGCAGGTGCACACCCCACCGTCCCTCATGTGTGAAGAGGTCCCACACGATGTGCGAGAGCACCCCGATCACGAACGACGCCGCGAGCAGGAACGGATACGCGCGCGGGCGCCCCACGCCGACTGCAGCTCCTGCCGCCGCGAGACCTCTGTCGTTCCATTCCTCGGGCAGCCTCCGAGCCAGCCGGAGCGGAGCGAGTTCGGGAACAGCCGGACGGAGCACGACCCGCCAGATCACGAACAGCACGAACGCGAGAAGCCCTGTCCACACGACGTTGCCGAACGTGTGCGTGAACGAATAGTTCAGCCCGACGCCACGCACGAACAACGGCAGGTCCGGCGTCATCGCACCGATCGCGATCGCAGCCGGCACCAGCGGCGTGCGGATGAACGGCAACGCCACCAGGGCGTGGCTGGGTGTGAACGGCATCGAGCTCGGCTCAGTCGACGAAGAGGCCGGCGAGAGTCTTCTTGCCACGGCGGAGCACGGAGACCCCGCCGGGGAGCGTGCCATGGACCGTCGCCGTCTCGTCGTCGACGCGTTCGCCGTCGAGCGTGACACCGCCCTGCGTGATCGCGCGCCTCGCCTCGGAGAGGCTCGACACGAGCCCCGTCGACACCAGTGCCTCGACCACCGGGGTGCCGACGCCGACGGTCGCGTTTGGCAGCTCTTCCAGAGCAGTGCGGAGCGTCTCGGCGTCGAGCGTGGTCAGGTCTCCCTGGCCGAAGAGAGCCTCGGAAGCCGCGATCACCGCAGCAGTCGCCTCGACACCGTGCACGGTCGCCACCACTTCGAGCGCCAGCCTCTTCTGGGCGGCTCGGCGGAACGGCTCCACTGCCACGAGCTCGGCGTACTCCTCGATCTCCGACCTGGTGAGGAACGTGAAGACCTTCAGGCGTTCGATCACGTCGGAGTCCGCGGTGCTCAGCCAGAACTGGTACATCCGGTACGGGCTGCACATGTCGGCGTCGAGCCAGATGGCGTTGCCCTCGCTCTTGCCGAACTTGGTGCCGTCGCTGTTCGTGATGAGCGGTGTGCCGATCGCGTGCACCGACGCCCCCTCGGCACGACGGATGAGCTCGGTGCCGCTGGTGAGGTTGCCCCACTGATCCGAGCCGCCGGTCTGCAGCACGCAGTCGTACTGCCGGTACAGCTCGAGGAAGTCCATACCCTGCAGGATCTGGTAGCTGAACTCGGTGTAGCTGATGCCCTCATCGGAGTTGAGTCGCGCCGCGACCGCGTCCTTCTTGAGCATCGTGCCCACACGGAAGTACTTGCCGATCTCGCGCAGGAAGTCGATCGCGCTCAGCGGCGCCGTCCAGTCGAGGTTGTTCACGATGCGGGCGGCGTTCTCACCCTCGAAGCTGAGGTAGCGCTCGACCTGGGCACGCAGGCGTCCGACCCAGTCCTCGACCGTCTCCCGGGTGTTCAGCGTGCGCTCGGCCGTAGGGCGAGGGTCGCCGATCAGACCGGTCGAGCCGCCGACGAGGCCGAGCGGCTTGTGCCCGGCGAGCTGGATGCGACGCAGCGTGAGCAGCTGCACGAGGTTGCCGAGATGCAGACTCGCCGCCGTCGGATCGAACCCGCAGTAGTACGTGATCGGGTCTCCCGCGAGCAGGGCGCGCAGCGCCTCCTGGTCGGTGGACACATGGACCAGGCCACGCCACACGAGTTCGTCCCACACGTTCTCGAACGCGGGATCGATCGCCTGGGGTGCGGTCGTCAGATCGGGAGTTGACACGCGCTCCAGGCTATCAGCGCGGTACAGCCTCGAATTCCGCTCAGACAGGCGTGTCAAGACGGTCGAACTCCTGCGTCGTCAGCGAGATCGATGCCGCATCCATCGCGACGTCCAGCTGCTCCACTCTGCTTCCTCCGACGATGGGACGGATCCCCCGTGTGAGCTGCCAGGCCAGCACGATCTGTCCTCTGCCGACTCCGCGAGCGGCGGCGATCTCCTCCAGCACCGCGAGCCGCCGCGTGGTCCCCGGGTGGTCGTACACCTCGGGAACCGGTTTGGTCGGGTTGTCGTACGCCCCCGAGAGCACCGGCGTATATGCCCACACCTCGATGCCGTTGTCTCGGGCGAAGTCCCGCTGCTCGTCGCTGAGCACGCCGAAGGGGTGCGCCACACCGGGTGGGAGGGTGCCCGGTCGGGTGCGCAGGTAGGTGCTGTTCAGCTGGAAGGCGTCGATGGGGACGCTGCCGATCGACCTCGCGTGAGCGCGAGCGCGTTCGATGCGCCAGGCAGGATGGTTGGAGGCGCCGACACGGGTCACCGTGCCTGCGGCCGTGAGCGCGGCCAGTGCGTCGACGGTGTCCTCGATCGCTACTGCGCGGTCCTCCTGGTGCAACCAGAGCAGGTCGATCCTGTCGATGCCGAGGCGGTCGAGGCTCCCCTCGACCGCCGCACCGATCGCGCGCGGCGAGAGCCCGGTCCGGTGCTCGGGCCATGAGCCGGGCCACAGCGGCTCCGCTCCCACCTTGGTGGAGATGCGCACCTGCTGCCGGGCACCTGGTCGTGCCGCGAGCCAGCGTCCGATGACTTCCTCCGACGCTCCCCCGTGTCCGCTGTCGCTCGCCCAGAAGCTGTAGCAGTCTGCGGTGTCGATCCAGGTGCCGCCCCGCTCGACGAAACGGTCGAGCAGAGCGAAGGAGGTGTCCTCATCGACGATCGTGCCGAAGGACATCGCGCCGAGGACGAGCGGGGATGCGGGTGTGTTCCGAGTGGTCATGACCTCACTGTGCAACCTGGAGCGCACTCCAGGTCAAGACCTATGCTCAGGAGATGACGACGTACACCCCGGCGGAGACCGCAGCGCGTTCCGGCTTCAGCATCGACACGCTCAGGTACTACGAACGGGAGGGCATCCTGCCCACGGTCACCCGCACCGCCGGTGGGCATCGCGCCTACACCGATGCCGACCTCGGACTGCTCGACTTCCTCAAGTGCCTTCGCGAGACGGGCATGCCGGTCGAACGCCTGCGCCGCTACGGGCAGCTCTGTCAGAGCGAGGAGACCATCCCCGAGCGGATCGCACTCCTCGAGGAGCATGCGGCGACGGTCGAACAGCAGCTCGCCGAGGTCCTCGCGCAGCAGCGACGCCTCGCAGAGAAGCTGGACTGGTACCGATCGCTGAGTTGAGGTCGCTCAGCTGTGCGCCGCCCACCACACCAGGAAAGCCGCACCCAGCGCGATCACCCAGCTCACGAGGCTGCCGACGAGGAAGTACTCGGCGCGGGCGCCGGTCTCGCCGTCGCGGGAGATCTCGGGGAAGCGAACGATGCCCTTCGCGGCGAGCATCGCGGCGAGGATCGGATACGCCGCGGCGAGGGTGAGGATCAGGACGAGGATGCGCTCCAGCGGTCCGATCAGTCGACCGCCCTTGAAACCACTGCGCGGATCGCGGGGTGCGGGTGCCGTCTCGGCGGTGTCCTCCTCGGCGGTGTCCTCCTCGGCGGTGTCCGCCTGGGCGGTGCCTGCTCCGGCGGTTCCTGCTTCGGTGGTTCCGGCCACGACGGGCGCCGCCTCCGCGGTCGGCATCGCCGGGTCACGGGGAAGCCACGTGTGCTCGCCGTCGAGTGCCGCACGCACCACGAGGTTCGACGACTCGAGGAGGAAGACCCCGGCGCCGAGCGCGAGCATGGCGAGATCGAACGGAACCTCCCCGAACGGCGACCGGAGATGCCAGATCGCACCGATGAGACCGGAGTCGGAACGGGCCCCGAGCCAGACGACGGCTCCGACGCTCAGGACCGCGAGCAGCACGGCCGGCCAGAACCCCAGGGGTGCCGGACGCTCCGTCGGCATGCACCACACCCAGAGCGCGCCGACGACGAGGGCGAGCACCATGGGGAGAAGCGCGTCGCCGACGCTGCCGAGCAGGAGCAGGATGACGGCGATCACGAGATAGCCGATCCACCGGCGGGGCGCGAACTGACGCACCAGGTCGGCGGCGCCGACCGCGAGGAGGAGGAACCCCGCGACGATCATGCGTGCGCCCCTCGAAGCGCGGCGACACCCTCGATGAGCGCAGCCGTTCCCGCACTGCGCAGCGACTTGGAGACACTGGGCTGGGTGATGCCCTCCTCCGCGGCGAGTTCCTGCTGGGATCGACCGAGCAGACGACCGTAGGCGAGCCGTCGTTCCCGCTCGCTCATCGCCCCCACCAGCTCATCACGGACGAGGAGATAGGCGTTCGATGCCGCGATCGTGCTCTCCATGACCTCATCCTGCCCGGAGGATCCGACAATCCACGACCGCGTGCGCGGCACGGCGCGACTCTCTCGCGCGTGCACGGTCTCGATCGCCGCTCGGGCCGCGTACCAGCCCGGTCCGTCGGCGAGCTCACCGTGCACGGACTCGACGGGCCGCACCTCGCCCACCCCGATGCCGAAGCGGAAGGCGACGCCGTCCGGCAGCCGCAGCTGGATCATCAGGAGCGACACCATCGCGTCGGCCAGATCGAGGTAGACGCCCTGCTGCTCGTCGCCCACGGTGGGCGTGAGCGGCTGCGCGGCCAACGGGAGGTCTGCTTCGACTTCGGCTATGGTGTCGTCGAGCACGCGTTGGGCGGCCGTGCGATCGTCGAGACGACGAGAACCCACGATGTCTGCGAGTACCGCGATGACCATGGCATAACCATATCACGAATAATCCTCGACTTATGCGTCAATTGGTTATATCTTGAGATCATGCCTGAATCGCACATGATCCCCTGGTCCGACGGAACCTGGACCAACGCCCCGGCCTCCCCCGACGCCCTGCCAGACGGCACAGCTCCCCTCGATGTCACCGCGGTGGAGAGCAGCGATGCCTGGCGGCACACCGCCTACGGCTTCGTGCACGACACCGAGCACGCTCTGCTCGCCCCGCTCGAGGTCGGCGAGGCGGTGGAGGTCTCCTTCCGCGCGCCGTGGGACGGCCAGTTCGACCAGGCAGGCGTCTTCGTGCGCATCGACGACGAGCACTGGGTGAAGACGGGCCTGGAATACGCCGACGGCCATCTGGGACTGGGCGCCGTGGTCACCGCCGGTGGCTCCGACTGGTCGGTCGGCCACGTCGACGAGTGGCTCGAGAGCGAGATCACCGTGCGCGTCAGCCGCTGGGCGGATTCCCTGATCGTTCGCGCCCGCGCCGACGACGGCCCCTGGCGACTCGTCAGGGTCGCCCCATTCGACGGACAGGCAGCCGCGGCAGCCGGTCCGTTCCTCGCGGCACCGAGCCGCGCCGGCCTCACCGTGCGTTTCACGCGCTGGGAACGGTCGGAGGCAGACGCCGACCTGCACTGAGCAGGCGGCCACGGCGACCGCCTGCACCTCCGGCCAGATACCTCAGGTCAGATACCTCCGCTCAGATGCCGAGGGCGTGGGCGGCCGCCTGCGCGCGGGCGACGAGTTCCGCGCGCTGCTCGGCGACCCGTTCCGGTGCGGTGCCGCCGATCCCGGTCCGCGACCCGACGGAGCCCTCGATCGTGAGCACCTCGCGCACCTCGGGTACGAGATGCGGCGACACCGAGAGCAGCAGCTCGTCGGAGGCATCCTCCAGCCCGATCCCCCGCTCCTCGCACGCCCGCACGAGCGCACCCGAGATCTCGTGCGCATCCCGGAACGGCACGCGGCGCTTCACGAGCCACTCGGCGACATCGGTCGCGAGAGAGAACCCCTGCGGCGCGAGCGCCGCCATCCGTTCGGTGTCGAAACGCAGCGTCGCGATCATCCCGGCGAACGCGGGAAGCACCACCTCGAGGGTCTGCACCGAGTCGAAGACCGGCTCCTTGTCCTCCTGCAGGTCGCGGTTGTACGCGAGCGGGAGGCCCTTGAGGGTGGCGAGCAGGCCGGACAGGTTTCCGATCAGACGCCCTGACTTGCCCCGAGCGAGCTCGGCGATGTCGGGGTTCTTCTTCTGCGGCATGATGCTCGAGCCGGTCGAGTAGCCGTCGTCGAGGGTGACGAAGCCGAACTCCCGGGTGTTCCAGAGGATGATCTCCTCGGACAGGCGCGAGATGTCGACGCCGGTCATCGCTGTGATGAAGGCGAACTCCGCCACGACATCGCGAGCCGCCGTGCCGTCGAGCGAGTTCTCCGCGGGCCGGTCGAGGCCCAGCTCGGTCGCCACGAGTGCGGGATCGAGCCCGAGGGTGGAACCTGCCAGCGCTCCGCCGCCGTACGGCGAGACACCGGCGCGACGACGCCAGTCCACGAGACGTTCGAGTTCACGCACCAGCGGCCACCCGTGCGCCTGCAGGTGGTGGGCGAGCAGCACCGGCTGTGCGTGCTGCAGATGCGTGCGGCCGGGAAGGATCGCCGCGGGATGAGCCTCGGCCTGGGCTACCAGGGCATCGATCACCCGGAGGATGTCACGGGCGATCACTCGCGCATGGTCGATCAGATACATGCGCACGAGCGTGGCGATCTGGTCGTTGCGGCTGCGACCGGCACGCAGCCGCCCGCCGAGCTCCGGCCCGAGCTCGACGATCAGCGCCTGCTCCAGCGCGCCGTGCACGTCCTCATCGGTCGGCACCGGGCGCAGAGTGCCGTCGGCGACCTTGCGCGCGACCGCGTCCAGCCCCTCGTGCATCCGTCGCGCCTCGTCCGGCTCCAGGTACCCCGCCGCTTCGAGCGCGGTGGCGTGCGCGTGGGAGCCCGCGATGTCGTACGGCGCGAGAATCCAGTCGAAGTGGGTGGAACGGCTCAGCTCCACCAGCTCGGGCGAGGGCCCCGTGGCGAAGCGGGCGCCCCAGAGCGCGCCCTCGTTGGTGCCTTCGTGCGTCGCGTCGCTCATCACGCGTCCTTCTTGCCGAGGAGCCAGACCAGCAGCGCCTTCTGCGCGTGCAGGCGGTTCTCGGCCTCGTCCCAGACCACGCTCTGCGGGCCGTCGATCACGCTGGAATCGACCTCGTAGCCGCGGTCGGCCGGGAGGCAGTGGATGAAGATCGCCTCAGGATCGGCCAGGGTCATCGTCTCCGGAGTGACCTTGTAGCCGCCGAGGTCGCGGATGCGTGCGAGCTTCTCCTCCTCCTTGCCCATCGACACCCAGGTGTCGGTCACGACGACGTCGGCACCGGCAGAGGCCTCGACCGGGTCGGTGAAGAGGGTGATCGACCCGCCGGTCTCGGCGGCGCGGCGATCGGCGGCCTCGATGACATCCGCACGAGGAGCGTAGTCCTCGGGCGACGCAATGCGCACGTGCATGCCCGCGGTCACACCCGCGAGCGCGTAGGAGTGCGCCATGTTGCTCTGCCCGTCTCCGAAGAACGTCAGCGTGAGCCCCTTCAGGTCGCCCTTGTGCTCGCGGATCGTGAGCAGGTCGGCGAGCAGCTGACACGGGTGGAAGTCATCCGACAGCGCATTGATGACCGGCACACGCGTACCTTCCGCCATCTCCTCGAGACCCGACTGCGCGTAGGTGCGCCACACGATGGCGGCGACCTGGCGCTCCAGGACGCGAGCGGTGTCGGACGGGGTCTCCTTGCCGCCGAGCTGGCTGCTCGCTGTCGAGATGATCAGCGGCGAACCGCCGAGGTCGGCGATCCCCACCGCGAACGAGACACGGGTGCGCGTGGAGGACTTGTCGAAGATGACCGCGACGGTCTGGGGGCCGGCCAGGCTCTTGTCGGCCCACCGGTCCTTCTTCAGCTCGATCGCGAGATCGAGGATCTCGGCCTGCTCGGCGGGGGTCAGATCGTCGTCACGCAGCAGGTGGCGGGTCATGCGGATACCTTTCCGGCAACAGAGGCCTGGACGTCGGCGAGCGAAGCCGTGAACAGCTCGCGGAACTCGGCGAGTTCGGCGTCGCCGATCGTGAGAGCCGGTGCGATGCGAACCGTCTCGGGGTTGGCGGCGTTGACGATGAGACCGCGCTCCTGGGCGGCCGCGACGACCGCACCGGCGACGGGTGCGGTCAGCGCCACGCCGACGAGCAGACCACGTCCGCGCACACCGTCGATCAGCGGCGAGTCGATGCCGAGCAGGATCTCGCGCAGCTCGGCACCACGACGGGCGGCGTTCTCGACCAGGCCGGCACTCTCGATCTCGGCCAGGACCGCATCGGCGACCGCGGTCGCGAGCGGGTTGCCGCCGAAGGTGGAACCGTGGGATCCCGGGGTGAAGAGCGCGCTGGCGGCACCGAAGGTGACCAGCGCGCCGATCGGGAAGCCGCCGCCGATGCCCTTGGCGAGGGTGATCGCATCGGGGGTGATGCCCTCGTGACTGAACCCGAACCACTCACCGGTACGACCGGCACCGGTCTGGATCTCATCCACGATCAGCAGGGCGCCGTGAGCGAGGGTCAGCGAGCGCGCTGCGGCGAGGTAGCCCTCCGGCAGCTCGACCACACCGGCCTCGCCCTGGATGGGCTCGACGATGATCGCGGCGACGCGGTCATCCATCGCGGCTTCGAGAGCCTCGATCGTGGCCGGGATGTGCTCGACGCCGGCGGGCATCGGCTCGAACGGCGCGCGCATCGACGCCTTGGCGGTGAGCGCGAGCGAGCCCATCGTGCGACCGTGGAAGCCGTTCTCGAGCGCGAGGATGCGCGGCCGCTCGGAGCCGCCGTGCAGGCGCGCCAGCTTGAACGCGGCCTCATTGGCCTCGGCGCCCGAGTTCGAGAAGAACACGCGACCGTCGATGCCGGCGCCCGCGAGACGCTTGAGCCGTGCGGCGAGCGCGAGCTGGGGTGGAGTGGCGAAGTAGTTCGACACGTGCGCGAGGGTGGCGGCCTGCGTCGAGACCGCCTCGACGAAAGCCGGGTGCGCGTGCCCGAGCGACGTGACCGCGATGCCCGCGAGGAAGTCGAGGTGGCGTCGGCCGTCGGCATCCCACAGGTACGAGCCCTCACCACGGACCAGCAGCGCGAGCCGCTCCCCCGCGTTGAGCACGAGATCGCGTGCCGCATCGTCCTGCCAGACGGTCATGCCGTCACCTCCGACTTTCCCAGGACCACTTCGGTCCCGATTCCCTTGCTGGTGAAAAGCTCGACGAGCACCGAGTGCGGCACCCGTCCATCGATGATCGCCGCCGCGTCGACGCCGCCCTCGACCGCATCGAGACATGCGCGCATCTTCGGGATCATCCCCGACTCGAGCGTCGGCAGCATCTCGATGAGCGCGTCCGATGTCAGATGGGAGACGAGCGAGTCGCGATTGGGCCAGTCGGCATACAAGCCCGGCACGTCGGTCAGGATGACGAGCTTGCGCGCGCGCAACGAGACCGCGAGAGCGGCTGCTGCGGCATCCGCATTGACGTTCAGCGACTGACCGGGGTGATCGAGATCGGGCGCGATGCTCGACACCACCGGGATGCGCCCTGCGGCGAGGTGGTCGAGCACGGGCGTCGGATCGACTTCGACGACGTCGCCGACCCGACCGAGGTCGACCTCTTCGCCGTCGATCACGACACCACGACGGCGCCCTCCGAAGAGTCCGGCATCCTCGCCGCTGAGACCTGTCGCGATCGGACCGTGCGAGTTGATCTTCGACACGAGCTGTGGATTGACCTGACCGGTGAGCACCATGCGCACGACGCTGATCGCCTCGGTGTTGGTGACGCGGTAGCCGCCCTTGAACTCGCTCGGGATCTCGAGCCGCTGCAGCATGTTGGAGATCTGCGGCCCTCCGCCATGCACCACGACCGGAAGCACCCCGACGTAGCGGAGGTACGCGATGTCCTGGGCGAAGGCGTCCTGCAGCTCCTCCGACACCATGGCGTTACCGCCGTACTTGATGACCACGATCTGGTCGCGGAACTTCTTCAGCCACGGCAGCGACTCGATGAGCGTCGTGGCCTTCTGCGCGGCGACGTCCGGTGTGGTGTCCTGAATGTCGGTCATGAGGCGTAGGCGCTGTTCTCGTGCACGTAGTCGTGGGTCAGGTCGTTCGTGAGCACCGTGGCCGTCGACTCCCCGACCTTGAGGTCGATCACGAGGTGCGTGGCGCGCGGGGTGAGGTCGACCTCTTCGCGGGGGCGGTCGGGGCCACCCTGACTGCAGACGCGCACGCCGTTCATCCAGACGTCGACGTCGTAGGGGTCGAACTGCGCACTCGTCGTACCGATCGCCGCGAGCACCCGCCCCCAGTTCGGATCGTTGCCGAAGATCGCCGCCTTGAAGAGGTTGTTGCGCGCGACGGACCGGCCGACCTCGACGGCGTCCTGCTCGGTCACGGCGTGCTGCACCTCGATCGTGATGTCATGGCTCGCGCCCTCGGCATCGCCCTGCAGCTTGACCGCGAGCTCCTGGGACAGCTCGATGAGCGCGGCGGTGAAGTCGTCGAGGTCCGGCACGACCTCGGATGCCCCGTTGGCGAGGAGCGTGACCTGGTCGTTCGTCGACATGCAGCCATCCGAATCGAGACGGTCGAACGTCTGCCCTGTCGCATGGCGCAGCGCCTCATCGGCCTGAAGCGGCTCGAGGACAGCATCCGTCGTGATCACCACGAGCATGGTGGCGAGGCCGGGGGCGAGCATGCCCGCACCCTTCGCCATACCGCCGATGGTCCAGCCGTCGCGGCTGATCACGGCGGTCTTCGCGACCGTGTCGGTGGTCATGATGGCCTGTGCCGCGTTCTCTCCGCCGTCGGCGCTGAGCTCGGCGATCGCCTGCTCGGTGCCGGCCAGCACGCGCGAGCGGAACGACTCGTCCCCGGTGCCGATGAGGCCGGTGGAGCAGATCAGCACATCCCCGGCGCTGACGCCGAGTAGTTCGGCCGCCTTCTCCGCTGTCTGGTGAGTGGTCTGGAACCCGAACGCCCCGGTGAAGCAGTTCGCTCCGCCGGAGTTGAGCACGACGGCCTCGACGACCCGGTCGGCGACCGCCTGCTGCGACCAGATGATCGGGTTCGCCTTGGCGCGGTTGCTGGTGAAGACCGCGGCGCCGACCTTGCGAGGTCCCCGGTTGACGACGACGGCGACATCGGGCTTCCCTGTCGACTTCAGCCCGGCGGCGACCCCGGCCGCTTCGAATCCTGCGGGTGCGGTGACGCTCACGGCGCTACTCCGTTCACTGAGAGGGCGCGGGCTTCGGGAAGGCCCAGCGCGATGTTCATGGATTGGACTGCAGCGCCGGCGGTGCCCTTGACGAGGTTGTCGACCGCGGTGACCACCGTGACCCGGTTCGCGGCCCGATCGATCGCGAGGCCGACCAGCGCGGTGTTGGCGCCGAGCACGTCGGCCGTGCGCGGGAAGCGTCCCTCCGGCAGCAGCTGCACGAAGGTCTCGTCCCCGTAGACGCTCTGCCAGGCGTCACGGATCTGCGCATCCGTCGCGCCGTCGACGATCGGTGCGGTGGATGTGGCGAGGATCCCGCGCGACATGGGCACCAGCACCGGTGTGAACGAGATCCTGATGCCGTCGGCCTCGACGCCTGACGCCGCGGCGAGCGCCTGGCGGATCTCCGGGATGTGTCGGTGGGTGCCGCCGACCGCATAGGGGTTGGCGGTGCCGAGGATCTCGCTGCCGAGCAGGTTCGTCTTGAGGCTCTTCCCTGCACCGGACGGACCGACGGCGAGCACGGAGACGATGTCGGACGGATCGATCACCCCGGCGGCCACACCGGGCGCGAGGCTGAGGCTCACGGTCGAGGCGTTGCATCCCGGCGCCGCGATGCGCGTGGCTCCACGGAGGTGCTCACGCTGCTTGACCCCGTCGATGAGGAGCTCGGGCACGCCGTAGGTCCACGGCTCGTGGAAGTCGCCGCCGTAGAACGCGTCCCACGCCGAGGCCGACGTGAGTCGGTGGTCCGCGCCGGCATCGATCACGAGCGGGACATCGCCCAGCGCATCGGTGTACTGCCCTGACTGCCCGTGCGGCAGGGCGAGGAAGACGATGTCGTGGCCGGCGAGGATCTCCGGCGTCGTGTCCTGCAGCGTGAGGTGGGCGAGCGAGCGCAGGTGCGGCTGGTGGTCGACGAGAGGCTGTCCGGCGTTCGAATGCGCCGTGACGGTGCGGATCTCCATGTCGGGATGGGCGGCCAGGAGGCGCAGGATCTCGCCGCCTGCGTAGCCGGATGCGCCGGAGACGGCGACGGAATACGTCATGCTTCTACCTTAACGGTCAGGCCCTCGACGAAATCGGGACCGTGGACGGGGCCGGAGGCGGCGACACCGGCACTCGACCCCCGTGCGCGCACGGGCAGAAGGGCGGGGTCGCCTACAGTCGGCGGCCGCGGCGTCGGCGCACAGCGATGACGCTCGGAGCGAGCGTCGGAGAAGCGGTGGCGGCCGAAGGCATGTCGCGACAGTAGCGCGGCCTCGGCGGCCACCGCAAATCCGGCTCGTCATCTGCGGGGTGAGGACTCCAGCGGCGCGGAGAAGAAGGCGAGCTCATGCGCGCTCGAGACCTCGAAGACGTGGCGCATCTTCGCACGGGTCGCGGCATCGGCCCGTGCCGCCGCTCCGGATGCGTAGGCGATCGCCGTCTCCGTCGCCTCTTCGAAGGCGGGGTCCGCGTAGGTCGCCAGCCACGAGGCGTAGGGGTGCTGGGGATCCCGCGCGTACTGACCGAAGGCTCCGGCTTGCAGGCGTCGGCCGAGGTCGGTGTAGAGCCAGAAGCACGGGAGGACGGCGGCGAGGATCTCGGCATAGTCCCCGCCGAACGCGACCGACCGCAGATGATCGAGGTAGGCGGTGGTCGCCGGACCCGGCTCGGCCGAGAACGTGTCCGCGCTCACCCCCTGCGCCGGAGTCAGCCACGATGCGTGCAGTTCGAGCTCGCCCACGATCGAACCGCGTGCGGACTCCGCCCAGAACGCCTGCTCATCGGACGTCGGCGCGAGTCGGGACGCCTCCGCGAGCACACGGGCGTAGTCGCGCAGGTACAGCGCGTCCTGCGCGAGATAGGACAGGAACGGTCCGCGCTCCAGCGTCCCATCGGCGAGCGCCCGGATGAAGGGCAGCTCGTCGATGCCCGCGCGGATCCCCATGATGCCGTGCCACCAGTCCGCCGCGATGTCGTCCGCCGCCGGCCGGGCCTCGGCTCCTGCCCGTTCCCGGAGTCCGGCGAAGTGGTCGATCGGCCCGTGTCCGCGACCGACGCGCAAAGCGTCCCCCGCGCGCAGGGCTTCGCGAAGCCAGACGCGCGCGGCGCCGACGGCCGCCTCTGCGTCGTGCCCCCGCGCGAGCAGGGTCGCGAGCGCGGACGACAGCGAGCAGCCGGTGCCATGGGTGTTTCCGGTCGTGATCCGTGGTCCTGGAAAGTCTCTGCGCAGACCGCACGCCGCGTCGACCAGCGCATCGGGGGCCTCATCGCCGACGAGATGGCCGCCCTTGACCAGGACGGCCGCATCGATCCGGGCGGACAGCTCGTGCGCCGCGGAGATGGCCTCCTCCCAGTCGGCGATCTCCCGACCGGCGAGCACCGCGAGTTCGGCGAGGTTCGGCGTGACCAGAGTCGCCCGCGCGAGGAGGCCGAGCAGTTCTCGCTCCACTTCCCCATCCAGCAACCGGTCACCGGAGGTCGCGACCATGACAGGATCGAGCACCACGATCGGAGGGCGCACGCGGTCCAGCCATGCCCCCACCGTGTGGATGACGGCGGCGTCGGCGAGCATCCCGATCTTCACGGCGTCGATCACGATGTCGTCCGACACGGCGTCGAGCTGCGCGCGCAGGAAGTCGACCGGCGGCACGTGCACAGCACGCACGCCCTGCGTGTTCTGCGCGGTCAGCGCCGTGAGCACAGCCATTCCGTACCCGCCGTTCGCGGCGATGGACTTGAGGTCGGCCTGGATACCCGCACCTCCGGACGGGTCGCTCCCGGCGATGCTGAGCACTCGCGGTACACCCCCGGACCGCCAGCGCCGCAGGAAGCGCGTCGCTGCAGCGGCCGGATCGTCGGCGGCACACAGCGCCGAGACCACGGCCACCCCCGCCGCACCGGCATCGCGAAGAGCCTCGGTGTCGTCGATGTGGACACCGCCGATCGCCACGCACGGGAGTGGGCTGCGCCTGGCGAAGTCGCGAAATCCCTCCACGCCCAGCGGGGTGGGGTGATCCGGCTTCGTGAGGGTGGGACGGATGACGCCGACCCCGAGGTAGTCGACCGTCCCGGCCGGGAGGGCCCGCACCGCGTCGAGGTGCGCGGCGGTGTTGGCGGTGAGGCCGATCAAGGCGTCGGGTCCGAGTGCCTCACGGGCGCGCAGCACCGAGGCGTCCCCCTGGCCGAGGTGCACGCCATCGACTCGGGCGCCACCCTCACGAGCCGCCAGGACCGCATCCAGCCGATCGTTGACCACGAGCAGAGCCCGGCCGTCGATCGCCTGCGACAGTGCCACCAGTTGCTCGACGGTCTCCTCGTCGGTCGCCTCCTTGTCGCGCAGCTGCACGATGCGCACTCCGCCGTCCACCGCGCGCCGGACGGTCTCGACGACACCCCGGTCTCCGCACAGCGCCGCATCCGTCACGAGGTAGAGCGAGAGGTCGGCGTTCACAGCGCACCGCCTTCGACGCGGGCGCGGACCCTGATGTCGGTGGAGTCCACGGCGGCGAGCGCATCCAGCAGCGCGACGGCGAAGCTCCCCGGTCCCGTGGACCGCTCTGCCGCCTGCTCCGCCGCGATCGTGTACACGAGGCTCGCCGACGCGACCGCCGTGAGCGCATCGTGCCCGGTCCCCCGTGCAACGCCGAGGAAGGCCGCCATCACGGCGCCGAGAGCGCACCCGCCGCCCGTGACCCTGGTCAGCAGCTCGTGCCCGTTGGACAGCCGCAGCACCCTCTCCCCGTCGGTGAGGAGATCGATCGGACCGGACACGGCGACCACGCCGTGCGTCGTGCGTGCCAGCGCCGATGCAGCCTCGGCCGCGGACTCGGTGCTGTCCGTGGAGTCCACACCCCGCCCGCCGGCGCTGAGCCCCGCGAGAGCCAGCACCTCGGAGGCGTTGCCGCGGATCGCGGTCGGCCGCTGCTCGACGAGCTGACGGGCGAGCGCGGTCCGCACAGGGAGCGCGCCGACCGCGACGGGGTCGAGCACCCAGGGAGTGCCTGCCGCCGCCGCGCCGGTCACGGCTTCCCGACTCGCCGCGCGCTGCTCGGGCGTCGGCGTGCCGAGGTTGATCAGCATGCCGGAGGCGACGCCGGCGAACATGCCCGTCTCCCCGACGATGTCGACCATGGCGGGAGCAGCTCCGAGCGCCAGCAGCACGTTGGCGGTGAAGCCGGTGACCACGGTGTTGGTGATGCAGTGCGTCAGCGGGGGCGCCTCGCGCACCACCCCCAGCAGAGCCGCAGCCGTCTCGGCGAGATCGTGGGTGGAATCAGGACGCAGAAGATCGCTCATCGCGACATCCCTTCGCTAGTACGAACTAGATCAGGTTCGACGGGTCTGTTCTCAGCCGCGGATCGCGGCACCCCGTGTCACTGGTCGCAGTCTAGCGATCGGCCAGCAGCGCCCGCTCCTGCGCGCGCGTGAGTCCGGCACGACGCTCGCGGTCGAGTCCGCGCTCCCGTTCGTCGGCGAGCACGCGATCGATCGTGTCGACGAGCGGACGGAGCGACCCACCGGTCTCCCGGAACGCCTCGTTCGAGCGGGTCATGAACCCCGTCATCTCGGACGGAAGCCACAGCGGCAGGGAACGCGGACCGGCCCAGTACTCGATGTCGTGCGCGACGAGCCAGTCCTCCTCTGCGACGACCGTATCGCCGGTGTGCCCTGCCTGCGCCCGAACCGCGTCAAGGAGGTCGGCGAGGAGATGCTGGTCGCCGACGGCGTTCACCGTTCCGCTGCCGGCCGTCGTGACGATGAAGGCCGCGAGATCGTCCACGTCGATGACCTGCGTCCTTCTCCCCTCGAGCGGCGGCAGCAGCACGGGCTCGGAACCGGCGCGAGCGAACGCCGCACCCCAGTACCCGAAGCGATCGCTGGGGTCGCCGTCGCCCACGATGAGGCCGGGTCGCACGACGAGGGCCCGCTCCCGGAGGTGCAGGACGGCGTCCTCCGCAGCCGCCTTCTGCGCACCGTACTCGTACTCGTCGCCGGAAACTGCTGGTGGATGACGCGGAGCAGACTCGTCGGCGCCGACCGTCGCATCGTCGGAGTAGACCGACACGGAGGACACATACGTCCAACGCGCGGTCCGATCGCCGAGCGCTTCCACCGCATGCTCGACGTGCGCCGCGTGAGACGAGATGTCGACGACATGATCCCAGTCCCGCACGGCCAGATCGGTGTACGCATCGGGAGCGTCGCGGTCAGCGACGACGAGCGCGGCACCCTCCGGCACCGGGCGCGTCCCGCGGGCGAGGCAGGTGACCGCAGCACCTTCATCGAGCCACCGCCGGGCGATGCGACCGGAAAGCCATCCTGTGCCACCCAGGATCAGAACATCCGTCATGGTGTGCCGTCACCCAAGCGGTCCAGGCCGGCCAGCACCGGAACCGTCCAGGCGGGGTCGGGCCGCCAGCGGGTCCACGCGGAGTCGAACGGCCAGTCGTCGGCCTCGAACGATGCGATGGCCGCGTCCGCGTGCCGCTCGATCTGCGCGGCCTGCTCGGAGCTGAGCCGTCCCTGGGCGATCGCGGCGACGAGCTCATCCTCGTCCTTGAGGTGGATGCCGCCCTCCGGATCGATCTCGACGTCGAGGATGTGGTCGGACGAGAAGGTGTCTCGGTCTGTCCGCAGATGCGCGTTCTCGAGATTCACGTACCACCCGGAGAACACCCAGTCCGGCCCGGTGGTGTCGCTCCAGAACAGCCAGATCGACCACGGCATCCCTGCAGGGGCGATGCACAGCACCCCGTTGCCGCGCCAACGCTCGACGATGCGCGTCCGCGGTTCGAGCCACCGCCGGTCGAGCGGCACCTCCCGCACGCGCTGACCGTCGCTGGATCCTGGCGCCTCCTGGAGCGTCCCCGGAGCGAGCCAGGCCACGAGACCGTGCTCATCATCACGGATCACGCGCATCGGCGAGATCCTGGACGGTTCTCCCGGCTGCCACCCCGGCTTCCGATAGTGCCAGTCGATCTGCGCGCCGGGCTCGAGGAACGGTCCCTCACCGAGCGGCCTCGCGTCGTCGGGGACGGCGGCCGGAGTGCCCTGGGGGAGGATTCTCATCCCGCCACGGTACTCCGGCGCCGGCCCGGATCGTCCGAGCGACGACACGGTCCGCCTCACACCGCGGATCGATCCTCAGTCGCGCAGCGTGGCTCCGAAGCGCTGCGCAGCGACCTCGACTCCGGCGAGCTTGGCCTCCGTGGCCTCCGCCGCGGTGAGGGTGCGGTCATCCGCCCGGAACCTCAGCGCGAAGGTCAGGCTCTTGGAACCCTCCGGAACGCCCTCTCCGCGGTAGTCGTCGACGAGGCGTACCGACTCCAGCAGCGTGCCCGCGCCTTCGGCGAGGGCGGCCTGCACGTCCGCGGCGGGGAGCCCGGCCGGAACCAGGAGCGACACGTCCTGCGTAGCGGCGGGGAACGTCGACAGCGATGCGGCGACGACCCGTCCTCCGGCAAGCGACAGGATGCGGTCGAGGTCGAGCTCGAACACGGTCGCGCGCCCTGGGAGGTCGGCGCCCTCGGCGACAGCGGGGTGCAGCTCGCCGACGTATCCGACCTCTTCGCCTGCCACCAGGAGCGACCCGGTGCGCCCCGGGTGGAGGGCAGCGCGTTCGGCCTGGAGCACGTCGATGTCGACCCCGGCGGCTGCCGCGACCACACGGACCGCGTCCAGAGCCTCCACGAGGCCGGCGGCCTCGGCGGGGCGACCGGGCTGGCGCGGTGCGACATGGCCGGTGAGCAGTCCGGAGACGAACCGGTGCTGCGGCGGGATCGAGGCGTTCAGCTCCGCGAGCGTCTCGTCAGACGGACGCTCCCCCAGCGGCGGCACCTCATCGGTGCCGTACTCCACACCCGGCTCAGGGAGGAAGACCACACCGGTCTCGAAGATCGCGAGGTCGGTGAGCCCGCGCGAGATGTTGCGGTGCGCGGTCTGCAGCAGACCGGGGATCAGCGACCGGCGCAGGTACGGTGCCTGCCCGTCGAGCGGATTCGCCAGACGGATGCTCGGCAGGTGCTCACCCGACGCAGAGCCGTGCAGATCGTTCTGCGCCTCCGTGGTGAACGGGAACGACGGCGTCTCGACCAGCCCCGCAGCGGCCAGCGCATCGGCCACGCGGCGACGGCCCTGCTGGTGCGCGGTGAGGCCGCGCCCGGAGGGGGGCGTCGGCAGCACCGAGGGGATGCGGTCGAGCCCGTGGATGCGGGCGACCTCCTCGGCGAGCGTCCACTTGTCGGTGAGGTCGGGGCGCCAGGTCGGCGGGATGACCGTCCACCCGCCGTGGGTCCCTGAGCCTGTCGAAGGGCTGACCTCCGCGCCGATGGTCGTCAGCGCGCCGGTGATCTCGTCGTCGGTGTAGTCGACGCCGATGAGTCCCTGCACGAAGCCGGCAGGCAGCTCGATCTCACCGACGAAGACCTCGGCGAACAGCGCGCCGCCCTCCTCCGTGAGCGTGCCTCCGGCGAACTCGACCATGAGGTCGGCCGCGCGCCGGGCCGCGACGAAGGGGATCAGCGGGTCGACGCCGCGCTCGAAACGCTTGGACGCCTCGCTGGGCAGCTTGTGACGACGAGCCGAACGGGCGATGGTGGTCGGGTCGAAGGTCGCTGCCTCAATGAGGACGTTCCGCGTCTCTTCGCTCATCTCCGTCGTGCCGCCGCCCATGACGCCGGCGAGGCCGATCGGGCCCGACTCGTCTGTGATGAGCAGGTCTTCGATGTGCAGCGTGCGCTCGACCCCGTCGAGCGTGGTCATCTTCTCGCCCTGGTGTGCGCGGCGAACCGTGATCCCACCGGTGAGCTTGTCGAGGTCGTAGCCATGCAGCGGCTGTCCGAGCTCGAGCATCACGTAGTTGGTGATGTCGATCAGCACACCCAGCGAACGCATGCCGGCGAGACTGAGCCGCGCCACCATCCACGGAGGCGTCGGACGCGAGGGGTCGACGCCGCGGACGACACGGGTCACGAACTCGCTCGCTCCGACGTTCCCGCGCACGGGAGCGACGTCGTCGACGATGGTCGTGTGGCCGGTGCCCGGCTGGAGTTCGGCGAAATCGCGCTCCGCCGGGTCGCGGAAGGCCGCTCCGGTCGCGTGCGCGTACTCACGGGCCACCCCGCGCAGGGAGAAGGCGTAACCGCGGTCGGGCGTGACGTTGATCTCCACAGCGACGTCGTCGAGACCGAGCAGGGCGATCGCGTCGGTGCCGACGGGCGCATCGATGCCGAGGTCGGACAGCACGACGATGCCGTTGTGCTCGTCACCGAGTCCCAGCTCACGCGCCGAGGCGATCATGCCGTCCGACACATGACCGTAGGTCTTGCGGGCCGCGATCGGGAACGGGCCGGGCAGCACCGCGCCGGGCAGGGTCACGACGACCTTGTCCCCGACGATGAAGTTGTGCGCACCGCAGACGATGCCACGGATGCCGCCGTTCGCCTCGCCGACGTCGACCTGGCACCAGTTGATGGTCTTGCCGTTGGACTGCGGCTCCGGCTCGAGCGAGACGACCTGGCCGACCACCACGGGACCCGTGATGTCGAAGCGGTGCACGTCCTCCTCTTCGAAGCCGACCGTCACCAGTGCCGCGAGCACGTCCTCGGGGGACGCATCCGCTGCCACATCGACGTACTCACGCAACCACGAAAGCGGGACGCGCATCACACCACCATCCCGTACTGCTCGCTGAAACGGACATCGCCTTCGGCCATGTCGCGCATGTCCTGGACGTCGCTGCGGAACATCAGGCCCCGCTCGATGCCCATGCCGAACGCGAAGCCGCTGTATTCCTCAGGGTCGATCCCGGCCGCGCGCAGCACGTTGGGGTTGACCATGCCGCAGCCGCCCCACTCGATCCAGCGCGCGCCGCCCTTGAAGGTGGGGTGCCACAGATCGAGCTCGGCGGAGGGCTCGGTGAAGGGGAAGTAGTTCGTGCGGAAGCGCATCTTGGCCTCGGGGCCGAACAGCTGCTTCGCGAAGTGGTCGAGCGTTCCCTTGAGATGTGCCATCGTGATGCCCTTGTCGATCACGAGGCCCTCGAACTGGGTGAAGACCGGCAGGTGCGTGGCGTCGAACTCGTCGGTGCGATACACCCGGCCGGGGCACAGCACGTAGATGGGCACCTCGCGGTCGAGCATCGAGCGCACCTGCACCGGGCTCGTGTGGGTGCGCATCACGAGGTGACGCGAGGGCGGGTCGACGTAGAACGTGTCCTGCTCCTGGCGTGCGGGGTGGTCCACGTCGAAGTTGAGCGCGTCGAAGTTGAACCACTCGTGTTCGAGCTCCGGTCCCTCCGCGATCTCCCATCCCATGCCGACGAAGATGTCGCACACCTGGTCCTGCAGGAGGGTGAGCGGGTGTCGGGCGCCGACACGCGTGCGCGAGGGCACGGCGGTGATGTCGACCCGCTCCGACTCGAGACGCGCGGCGACCTCGGCCTCGGCGAGCTCGGCCTCCTTCGCGGCGAGCGCCTGGGTCACCTGCCCTCTCCCCTGGCCCACGAGCTTGCCGAATGCGGCCTTGTTCTCGGGGGCGACCTGGCGCATCGAGGCGTTCAGGACCGCGAGCGGCGATCCGTCGGCGACGTGTGCGGCGCGGGCCGCTTTCAGCTCGGCGGTGTCGGTGGCTGCGGCGATCGCCGCGAGGGCGTCGGCAACAGCGGCTTCGACCGCTTCCGGGGTGATTTCAGGAGACTCTGACACGAGAATCGAGTCTACCGGGGGCGTGCGGGTCGCTTTCGCGGATCAGCGCGCCTTCTCGGATCCGTCTCCCTGCAGCACGATGAGCGAGGTGTTGGTCTCGCCTCCGTGCTGGCGGGGATCCGGCACCGCAGGCCCTGCCTTCGGTGAGCGCTTGGCACGCTTCTGCAGGCGGTAGGCGATGTAGGAGAGCAGGAGGCAGACGGCCACGTACATCGATCCGCCGACGATCGCCGCGGGGATCAGCGGGGAGCCGTAAGGCGCCTGGTTGCCGATCTGGTTGATGACGTAGAGGAGCTCCTGGTACGTGATGATGAACCCGAGAGCGGTGTCCTTGAGCGCCACGACGAGCTGCGCGATGATCACCGGCATCATGGCCCGCACGGCCTGCGGGATCAGGATGAAGTACATCACCCCGGTCTTGCGCAGTCCGATCGCATAGCCGGCTTCCTTCTGCCCGCGGGGCAGCGACTCGATGCCGGCTCGGAGCACCTCGGCGAGCACGGAGCCGTTGTAGACGATGAGGGCGATCACGACGGCCCAGTACGGCGGCATCTTCACGCCGATCACGGGAAGGCCGTAGTACAGCAGCATCATCAGGATGAGCACGGGCACCGCTCGGAGCACCTCGATGATCCACCGGACCGGTTCACGCACCCAGGCGTGCTCCGACAGGCGGCCGATGCCGAGCAGGAAACCGAGTGCGAGGGATCCGACCCCGGCGACGGCGAACGCGGCCAGCGTGGCCAGGAGTCCTTCACCGAAGCGGACCCAGACGGCGGAGAACGTGAAGATGTTCCACTTCTCGGCGGAGAACTGTCCGGTGGCGAACAATCTCCACACGACCCAGCCGAGCACGGCGAGGACCACGAGCACCGTGGCGACTCCGATGAGCCGGTTGCGGGCGACGGCACGGGGGCCGGGGACGTCGAAAAGGACGGAACTCATCGCGCGATCCTCCACTTGTTCTCGAGAACGCGCTGCACCCAGGCGAGCAGCAGCACCAGCACCACGAACAGGACCATGACCCACAGGAGCACGACGAGCGCGTTCTCACCGCGTTCGCTGAGCGCCGCGCGGATGGTGCCGAGGTTGACGACCGAGAAACCCGCGGCCACCGTGGTGTTCTTCATGAGGGCGATGAGCACGCTCATCATGGGCGGGACGACGGAGCGCGTCGCCTGCGGCAGCACCACGTAACGCATGACCTGGCCGAAGTTCAGACCGATCGCCCGTGCGGCCTCCGCCTGGCCGACCGGCACGGTGTTGATGCCGGCGCGCAGCGCCTCCGCCACATAGGTCGCGGTGTAGATGCCGAGCGCGATCACGGCCAGCAGCAGGGAGTTCACCCGCTCCCCCAACAGGATGGGAAGGCAGAAGGCGAAGAAGAACATGACCAGGGTCAGCGGTGTGTTGCGGATCCAGTTCACGTACACGCCGCCGACGGCGCGGGCGATCGGAACCGGCGAGACGCGCGCGGCCCCGACGATGAGTCCGAGGACCAGCGCGATGATGCCGCCGCCGAGGAACAGCACGATGGTTCCCCACAGTGCCTGTCCCCAGAGGTCGAGGTGGTCGGAGATGACGCCCACTGCTGCTCCTGTCGATTCGGGTTATCGATGGTGTCCTGCCGAAGCGGGGCGGTCGACCATGCCGACCGCCCCGCGGAGATCAACCGACCGGGTCGACCTCGGGCTGCGTAGCCTTCACGCCGGAGGCGCCGAGGTTGTTGTCGAAGATCTGCTGCCAGATCTCGCCACCGTCGGTCAGCTGCGTGTTGAAGTACTCCACGAGCGCGTCGTCGCCCTTGGCGACGCCGATGCCGTAGCGCTCCTCGCTGAAGGGCTCACCGACGACCTTGAGGTTGTCCGGGTCCTGAGCCGCGTACCCGATGAGGATCGCCTCGTCGGTGGTGACGGCGTCGACCTGGCCGTTCTTGAGGTCCTCGACACACTTCGAGTAGGTGTCGTATTCCTTCGTGGGCACGTCGGGGTAGTTCGTCTTGATGTTCTGGATCGGCGTCGAGCCAGTCGCGGAACAGACGGTCGTCTCGGCACTCAGGTCGTCGACGCTCTTGATGTCGCTGTCGGCTGCCACCAGAAGGCCCTGACCGGTGACGAAGTACGGACCGGCGAACGCGATCTGCTCCTTGCGCTTGTCGGTGATCGAGTAGGTGCCGACGTAGTAGTCGATGTCGCCGTTCACGATGGCCTGCTCGCGGTTCGCGGAGGCGATCGCCTGGAACTCGATCTTCTCCGGGTCGACGCCGAGCGATGCTGCCATCCAGCGCGCGATGTCCACGTCGAATCCGGTGCGGTCCCCCGTCACGGGGTCGAGGTAGCCGAGACCGGGCTGGTCCTCCTTGACACCGACCTTGATCTTTCCGGACGACTCGATCCGGTCGAACGTCGGGCTGCCGTCGATGCTGACGTCGGTCAGGACGGTCCACGGCGTGCTGCTGGAGGAGTCGCCCTCGTCGCCGCCCTCCGGGGCTCCCGTGCTGGACGGCGTTCCGCTGTTGCAGGCGGTGAGCGTCAGCAGCGCGGCTGCCGCGATCCCGATGCCTGCCAGTGTCCGTGTGCGTCGCATGTGCGTCTCCTTCGTGTGCTGTGTGTGCAGGGTCTGTGTGCGTGGGGGCTGCGGGTGCGTCAGTGCGTGAGGAGCTTCGAGAGGAAGTCCTTGGCGCGATCGCTCTTCGGGTTCGTGAAGAACTCCTCCGGCGTGGCCTCTTCGACGATGCGGCCATCCGCCATGAACACGACGCGGTCGGCGGCCTTGCGCGCGAAGCCCATCTCGTGCGTGACGACGATCATCGTCATGCCGTCCTGGGCGAGTTCGACCATGACGTCGAGCACCTCGTTGATCATCTCGGGGTCGAGGGCGCTGGTGGGCTCATCGAACAGCATCACCTTGGGCTGCATCGCGAGAGCGCGGGCGATGGCCACGCGCTGCTGCTGACCACCGGAGAGCTGGGCCGGGAGCTTCGATGCCTGCTGGGCCACGCCCACGCGCTCGAGCAGCATCATCGCCTCCTTCTCGGCGTCGGCCTTCTTGATGCCGCGAACCTTGATCGGTCCGAGAGTCACGTTCTCGAGGATCGTGAGGTGGGCGAAGAGGTTGAACGATTGGAAGACCATGCCCACGTCCGCACGCAGATGTGCCAGGCCCTTGCCCTCAGCCGGGAGCTCCTTGCCGTCGATGCGGATGCTCCCGCTGGTGATCGTCTCCAGGCGGTTGATCGTGCGGCACAGTGTCGACTTCCCGGAGCCGGACGGGCCGATCACGACGACGACCTCCCCCGAGTTCACGGTCAGATCGATGTCGGTGAGCGCCTGGAAGTCGCCGTAATGCTTCTGGACGTTCTCGACCACGACGAGCGGGGTATCAGAGGTCATCATTTCTCCAAACTAGCCACGTCGGGCGCGGGTCTCCAGGCACCTCGGTGAGATTTACACGTTCGTAATCACCTGATCGCGGCACCAATGCTGCTGTGCATGGGTACCCCGCGGCCCGCCCCCACGGGCCGCGGAATCGTCCTGCTGCGATGCCCCAACGACAGTTGTGCAGCAGGCGACGATCGTGCGCGATCGACCTCACAATGGCAGAGCGCCGGTCTCGCTGTCAGACTTCTTGAGGATTTCTTGAGCAGTCAACCGCGCAGGTCGCGGTAGTAGTCGATCGCACCGTCGTGCAGAGGGACCGGACCGGTGAAGATCGCCGAACGCCGATCCAGCTGCGCCGCGGTCGGCACCTCCCCCGCGATGCGCAGTCGTGCATCGAAGAGTCCGGCCAGAACATCGTGCACGACGGCATCCGGCGTGGATGCGGCGGTGACGAGGTAGTTGGGAACGGCCATCGTCGGTGCGGAGTCCGGTAGGCCGTATGTCCCCGCCGGGACATCAGCCTGCCGATAGGCATGCGAATACCGCTCGTTCACGGCGTTGACCCACTCCGGCTCGATCGGGAGCAGGCGGACCGGAGCGCGCGAGGACAGTTCGGCCACGCCGGGCGTAGGCAGGCCTCCCACCCAGAAGAAGCCGTCGATCTCGCCGCGCTCCATCGCACCGATCGACGCGCTGAGGTCGAGCTGGGGGTCGCGGACGGAATCGAGCGCGACGCCTGCTGCGTCGAGCACTCGGCCCGCGATCACGTTGACGCCGGAGTTCTCGGCACCGAGCGAGATGGTGCGGCCGGCGAGATCGCCGATGTCGTCGATGTCCGAATCCCCTCGCACCACGACCTGCACGTACTCGTCGTACAGGCGGGCGAGAGCCTCCACCTCCAACGGCCGCTCGAAGGCGCCGGTACCCGACACCGCGTCGGCGGCGGCATCGCCCTGCGCGAATCCGAGCAGGGCCTCGCCCGAACTCACCCGCAGCAGGTTGTCGACCGATCCCGCGGTCTCCTGCGCGACCACCCGGAGGTCCAGCCGGTCCGACAGCTCTCCCGCCAGGTGGCTTCCGTAGTCGTAGTACACACCGGTCGAGCCCCCGCTGGCGATCGCGTACTCGGTGTCGCTCCACTCGTCGGAGCGAGGGGCGCACGCGGTCAATGCGGTCAGCAGCACGAATGCGAGTCCTCCCGCGAGGAGTCTCCTGGCGGCCGACCTCATGGCGTGGTCCCGTCGTGCAGGACGAGCGCGACCTCGAGTCCGCCACCCTGTGCCGAAGCGACCGCCAGCTCTCCCCCGATCGTCTCCAGCAGATCGCTCGCGATCGCCAGCCCGAGTCCTGACCCCGGCGTGTCCCCGGTGTCGGCGTTGCGCCAGAACCGGTCGGTCGCCGCGGCCGCCTGCTCGTCGGTGAGGCCGGGACCATGGTCGCGGACCGTGATCCGACAGACCCTTCCTTCCCGTCTCGCCCCGATCTCGATGTGCGCCCCCTCGGGCGAGAACTTCACGGCGTTGTCGATCACGGCATCCAGAGCGCTCTCGACGATCGTGCGGTCGGTCACGCTCATCACCGATGACGCGCCGGTGGAGCGCAGCCCGACTCCGCGCTGAGCCGCGACATCGCGCCATGCTTCCCGACGACGAGCAGCCAGAGTCGCCAGATCCACGGCGGAGATGGTCGAGTCGCCACGGCCGCCGCGCGCGAGGCCGAGCAGAGTCTCGAGGATGCGGGTCATCCGCCGCCCCTCCTCCCTCGTCTCCTCGACGTCGCCCTGCCACTCGTCGCCGAGTCCCGTCGCCAGATGCTCCACTCTCAGGAGCAGAGCGTTGAGGGGGTTGCGCAGCTCGTGCGAGGCGTTGAGCGCGAACTCCTGCTGTCTCGTCATCACCCGTTCGATCTCGTCGGCCATGCCGTTGAACACCTGCGCCATGCGGCGGAGCTCCGGCGGACCGTCGTCCGCAGCAACGCGCGCGTCCATCTCGCCGCGCTCGATCGCGACCATGGCCTCGTCGAGTCGGCGCACCGGCGAGAGCACCCAACGCGCGAGTCGGAACACCAGGAGCACGCCGAGCGCGATGAGCACCCCCGCGATCGCGGAGATGAGCAGGAGCTGGTGCAGGATCGCGGCGCGCGGAGCCTCCACGTCTCCGGCGACGAGCACGGCTCCTATCACGTCACCGTCATCGAACACCGGCTCGGCCAGTGCGGAGTCCGAGACACTCCAGGGGAACACCACCGTCGGCTGCTCGGCTCGTCGACCGGAGAGCGCCAGCTTGACGCGCTCGGTATCGTCTTCCCGCAGCACCGCCGGGTCCTGATCCGCTGCGGCCCACACGGCGCCCCCGAGATCGAACACGGTCACCTCGATCCCGTAGACCTCGCGGAACCGCTCCACCTCCGCCTCGATCACGGCGGCGCTGCCGGAACGCAGAGCCTGGCGGGCACTCGTGACGAAGTAGCCGAGGTCGCCGATCTGCTGCGCATAGAAGGCCTGCTGCACGCTCTGGGCGGCACTCCACCCCGCGGCACCGCCGAGCCCGGCCAGGATCGCGACGAGCGGTATCAGGAACACGATGATCAGGCGGCGACGCACGGCTCAGGACCCTGCCAGCCGATAGCCGACCCCGCGGACCGTCTCGATGATCCCGCGGACCCCGGTCTTCTTCCTGATGGCCCCGACGTGCACCTCCAGAGAATGGCCGAATCCTCGCCAATCGGTGTTCCATACCTCGCGGATCAGCCGGTCCTTCGGCATCGCCACTCCCGGGTAGCGGGCGAGGACGGCGATGATGTCGAACTCCTTGCGCGTGAGGTCGATGGCCGCGCCGTCGACCAGCACCTGGCGAGCGATCAGGTCGACCTGCACGCCGCCCCCGTGGAGCAGCACGCGCGCATCCGCCTCGGGTCTCATCGGCCTGGATCTCCGTGTGACCGCTTCGATCCGCGCCAGGAGCTCGTGCACGTCGTAGGGCTTCACCACGAAATCATCGGCTCCGGCGCGGAGTCCTTTGATGCGCTCCGCGACCTGGCTGCGCGCCGTCACGATCACGATCGGGACCTCGGAGCGGCCCCTGATCCGACGACACAGGTCGACCCCGTCGATGTCCGGCAGACCGAGGTCGAGCAGCACCACCTCGGTGTCCGCTCCGACAAGAGCCAGTGCAGACGCCCCATCCGCTGCGCGGACGGTCGCATACCCGGACCGGGCGAGAAACGCCTCCAGTGCGCCTGCGACCCGGTCGTCGTCTTCGACGATCAGAATCCTCATCGACTCCGCTTCCCGCTTCCCCCGGCGTCCGTCACCTCAGTCGACGGACGTCGCCCGCTGAGCGAATGCGCTCTCATACAGGCAGACACTGGCGGCCGTCGCCAGATTGAGCGACTCGGCTCGCCCGAAGATCGGAAGCTTGAGCACACGATCAGCGAGACCCAGCGCCTCGTCTTCGAGTCCGCGCGCCTCGTTGCCGAAGAGCCATCCCGTCGGCTCGGCCAGCACGCCCTCTGCGCGCGCTTCCAGCAGGTCATCACCCTTCACGTCCGCCGCGAGGATGCGCAGCCCTGCGGCATGAGCACGCTTCACGACGTCGGCGAGGTCTCCCCCGACCGAGACGGGAAGGTGGAACAGGGACCCTGTGGTCGCGCGCACCACCTTCGGATTGTACGGATCGACCGTGCGACCGGTCAGCACGACGGCATCCGCACCCGCGGCATCTGCCGCCCGGATGATCGTGCCGAGGTTCCCTGGATCCCGCACCTCCTCGCAGATCGCCACCAGTCGCGGCGAGGCCTCGAAGATGTCGCGCACCGACGTCGGCGTCTGCTGCACGACGGCGACGAGACCTTGGGGTGTGACGGTGTCGGCCATCGCGTTGAGCACGTACTCGGTGACGTACTCGACCTCGATGTCCGCCTCTGCGGCCTTCGTGCGGATGTCGGGGTGCCGCTCCCAGCCGTTCGGCGTCGCGAAGAGCTCCACGATCGCCTCAGGACGGTAGGTGAGCGCCTCGCGCACGGACTGCGGGCCCTCCAGAAGGAACAGGCCTGTCTCGGTCCGCGCGCTGCGCTTGGTCAGCTTCGCGACAGCCCGGACTCGGGGCGAACGGGGGTTCTCCAGCACGATCACAGTCTAGGGAACGCACGGCCCGTTCCCGCACCATCGGGTTAGGGTGCCTGCATGACGATCGATACCGCGGTGACGAGCGCCCGTCGGCGGATCATCCTCGCAGTGCTCGCCGTCGCGACGGTCGTGATCGGACTCGTCATCCATCGCAGTACCGGTGGGGTCGTGGGCGACGTCATCGGCGATGCGCTGTACGCCGTGCTCATCTATCTGCTCGTCGCCCTGATCGCCGCGCGACGGCGACCCCTTGTACCCGCACTCGTCGCCTTCGTGTTCTGCGCTGGTGTCGAACTGTTCCAACTCACCGGTATCCCTCGTGAGTGGGCATCGGTGCTCCCCCCGATCCGTCTCGTCCTCGGCTCCGGATTCGATGGTCGGGACATCGCCGTGTACGCGGTTGCCATCGCCATGGCCGCCTTCGTCGACCTTGCGGTCAGCCGCGCGGCCGCCGGCGGCACGTCGGGAAACGCCACAGGGCGCCCTCCCGAAGGAGAGCGCCCTGTGTGAAGAGGTGCTTACGCAGCCGACTTCGGCGCGTTGACGTCGGAGGGCAGAGCCTTCTTCGCCGTCTCGACCAGCGTCGTGAACGTGGCAGCGTCGTTGACCGCGAGGTCGGCAAGCATGCGACGGTCGACCGTGACACCCGCGAGGCCGAGGCCCTGGATGAAGCGGTTGTACGTCATGCCGTTCTGGCGGGCCGCAGCGTTGATGCGCTGGATCCACAGACGACGGAAGTCGCCCTTGCGCTTGCGACGGTCACGGTACGAGTAGACCAGCGAGTGGATGACCTGCTCTTTGGCCTTGCGGTAGAGGCGCGAACGCTGTCCGCGGTAACCGGAGGCGCGCTCGAGGATGACCCGGCGCTTCTTGTGGGCGTTTACTGCCCGCTTGACTCTTGCCATTTTCCTGTGTTCCTATTCGTGCGTTCGGCGCGCGTCAGCGACCGAGAAGCTTCTTCGCGACCTTGGTGTCAGCCTTCGACAGGACCTGGTCCTGGTTCAGACGACGCGTGCGACGGCTCGACTTGTGCTCGAGGTTGTGGCGCATCCCGGCCTGCTGCTTCTTCAGCTTTCCGCTTCCGGTGATCTTGAAGCGCTTCTTAGCACCCGAGTGGGTCTTCTGCTTCGGCATCTTCTCTTCCTTCGTATGGCGCCTTCTCAGGCGACGGTGTCAACCCGCGGTGCGGGAGTTCTGGGGCGGGTGCTACTCCGCAGTGGTGGCGGCGGCCTCGTTCTTCGCCTCGCGCGCAGCCTGCTTCTTGTCCGCTCGCTGAGCATCGCGCACGGCGTTCTGCTCCTGCTTCGCCTCGGACTTGCTCTTGAGCGGAGCCACGACCATCACCATGTTGCGACCGTCGATGGTCGGGTTCGACTCGACGGTGCCGAACTCGGCGACGTCCTCGGCGAACTTGCGCAGCAGACGCACGCCCTGCTCGGGACGCGACTGCTCGCGACCGCGGAACAGGATCATGGCCTTGACCTTGTCGCCGGCCTTGAGGAAGCCCTCGGCACGCTTGAGCTTGGTCGTGTAGTCGTGAGCCTCGATCTTCAGACGGAAGCGCACTTCCTTGAGGATCGTGTTCGCCTGGTTGCGGCGAGCTTCCTTTTCCTTCTGGGCGGCCTCGTACTTGAACTTGCCGTAGTCCATGATCTTGACGACGGGCGGCTTCGAGTTGGGGGCGACCTCGACGAGGTCGAGATCGGCTTCCTGCGCGAGGCGCAGTGCTGCCTCGATGCGGACGACGCCGATCTGCTCACCCGCGGGGCCGACGAGGCGGACCTCGGGGACGCGGATGCGCTCATTGGTACGGGGATCGCTGATGCGGAACTCCTTAGACGATGTGATTCGGCCACCGCGACGCTGTCTGCATCACGGGCGAAATCGGAATCGTCCCCGCCCACCGGCATTCAGACGCCGGCTCCGCACCCTGTCTACCGGCTCCTTCTTTCGAACGGAGCCGGTGGAGTGCAAGACCCGGTAGCCTTGAACGGCAAGCGCGGGTGGGAAGTGAATCCTCTTTCGTTCCGGAGCATGACGCTCCGGAGCCCGCCAAAGTCTAACAGAAAGCAAGGCGAAGTGACGAACCAGGCACCGGACGAGGCTGCACACGAGCGCGAAGAGCGCTGGGCACGTCAGGAGGAGGCCGCATCGTCGGCCACCCGCGACATCGCCGACGTACCCGCAGTCGAGGTGATCACCACCGCCGCCGTGCACCTCATGAGTGCGGCAGCCGTCAAGCTCGGGCTCGCCGACGAGCCGGACGCCGCAGCGCAGATCGACCTCGACGAGGCGCGCAAGCTCATCAACGCGCTCGCCGGACTCATCACCGCCGGCGCTCCGGAGATCAGCGACATGCACGCACGCTCCCTGCGCGACGGACTCCGCTCCCTGCAGCTCGCCTTCCGCGAGGCATCCACGATCCCTGACCCGATCGGCAAGGGGCCGGGCGAGAAGTGGACAGGTCCGGTCAACTAGCTGCTGCGAGCCTCGACGACCAGGGGGTCGGCCGAGGCCGGGCCGGGGCACGACCCTTCGGTGCGGGTCCAGGAGATCTCCTCTTCCGACTCATGGATGAGGGCACCCTGCGCATCGAACAACCGGATGTCGACCAGGTCCGGCGTGGACATGTCGAAAGACATGCTCCACGTGCCGTCACCCGAGGGGGACGCCGAGAACAGGTTCGCGGACGAGCTCTCGTCCTCTCCCGGCGCCGGTGAGCACTGCCCGTCCGCGCAGAACTGGAGGTCGGTCGCCGCGGGGAAGGCGCTCACGTCGACGACGACCGTGCTGATGTAGGCGATCGCCGGGCACGCGTTGATCACGCAGCCGGAAGTGCCGGCGACGGCGCCTCCGAGCAGTACGACGGCGGCGAGGGCTCGCACCAGAGTCCGGGGCATGTTCCCGAGCGTAGCGAAGCGGTTCAGACGCTGCGGCGGAGCTTCACGGTGAGGGAGTCGACGAGCACGGCGATCCGGTCGTCCGATGCCCAGCGTTGCGCAAGACGCGAGAGCACGGCGTCGAGCACCTCACGTTCGAGTCCGTCGACCAGCTCCAGGACCACGATGAGCTCGGGGCCGCGCAGACGGGCGTCGGGGTCTCCGGGAGCCACCGCCACATCGATCACGGCCAGTTCGTGGGCCATGCTCTCCTGCAGCGCCGTGAACACCTCGGTCGAAAGGAAACTCGGCTCCCAGCGCTGCTCCTGAGCGATCGCCCACACGGCAGGACGCCGGATGACGAACTCGGTGTCGGACGTCGGGTCGAGCACGATCAGGTCGGTGTCCTCCGACGAGGCGGCCAACGCCGCGCGGATCGCCTCGACGGGGATGGGTCGCGCCGTCGGGTCCCACGCCTGCATCGCCTGGACCGACGAGAACACCGGCTGCACGCGCCGACCATCCGGAGCCGCGACCGTGACGATGGAGAGCTCCTGCGTCTTGTCAACGGTGAGACCGTTGGGGGCGATCCCCTCCTCCCCCTTCTCCGCGATGAGGGGCACCAGCACACGGGCGGCACGGAAGGCGTCGACGACTTCGGACTGGCTGCCCTCGCCGGCGCGGAAGCGCAACAGCGCCGCCAGCAGCGCGGGGTCGGCGGACCCGTCGTCCGCGGCGTGCGGGTTCGACTCGAAGCTGCGCCCCTCCCACGGGACACCTGCTGAATCGCCGTGGTTGTGCGGCTCGGGGCCGCACGCGTGCGCGTCAGTCTCCTGCGACATCCAGTGCCTCAGCCAGCGTGAACGCACCGGCGTAGAGTGCCTTGCCGACGATGGCGCCCTCGACGCCCAGCGGCACGAGGTCGCGGAGCGCGGCGATGTCGTCGAGGCTCGAGATGCCACCGGACGCGACCACCGGCTTCGGGGTGCGGGAGGTGACCTCGCGGAGAAGGTCGAGGTTCGGACCGCGGAGGGTTCCGTCCTTCGTGACGTCGGTGACCACGTAGCGGCTGCAGCCGGCGTCTTCGAGGCGGTCGAGAACCTCCCAGAGGTCCCCGCCCTCCTTGGTCCATCCGCGGGCGGCGAGCGTCGTTCCGCGCACATCGAGACCGACGGCGATCGCCTCGCCGTATCGGCCGATCACGTCGGCAGCCCACTCCGGATTCTCCAGTGCCGCCGTGCCGAGGTTGATCCGGGTCGCGCCGCTCTCCAGAGCGGCCTCCAGCGTCGCGTCGTCGCGGATACCGCCCGAGAGCTCGATGTTCACGCCCTTGAACTGCTTGATGACCTTGCGCAGGATCGGGGCGTTGCTGCCCCGGCCGAAGGCCGCGTCGAGGTCGACCAGGTGGATCCAGGAGGCGCCCTGCGCCACCCACTCCCCTGCAGCGTCCAACGGGTCGCCATAGCTGGTCTCGGTTCCGGCCTCGCCCTGAGTCAGTCGGACGGCCTTGCCCCCGGCGACATCGACCGCGGGAAGGAGCGTGAGCGAGGGGGACTGCGCGAAGTCGTTCATGGGGTCCTTGGATCGGGAAGCTCTTCGGCCCGGTGCGGGCACGAGAACCGAGGGTAGTCCGCCGGGCGGCGGGGAACAAAACGGGTGACGCCGGCGGGCGTCGTCAGAGACTCGTGACCCAGTTGCGCAGCAGCTGGATACCTGCTTCGCCGGACTTCTCCGGGTGGAACTGCGTCGCCGACAGCGGGCCGTTCTCGACGGCGGCGAGGAAGGGATCGCGGTAGGTCGTCCAGGTCAGGACGGGTTCGGGGAACGGCGGAATCACATCGAGCTGCCAGGACTGGGCAGCGTAGGAGTGCACGAAGTAGAAGCGCTCCTGCTCGATGCCGCGGAAGAGCACGCTGTCGGAACCGGGCGCGACGGTGTTCCAGCCCATGTGCGGAAGAACCGGCGCATTGAGCTCGGTGACGGCTCCCGGCCACTCTCCGAGACCCGCGGTATCACGTCCGCGTTCGACGCCGTGCTCGAACAGCACCTGCATCCCGACGCAGATGCCGAGGACCGGACGGCCACCGGCCAGACGGCGGTCGATGATCTCGTCTCCTCCGTGCGCGCGCAGGGCATCGCGAACCGCCTGGAACGCACCGACGCCGGGAACCACCAGGCCGTCTGCCTCGAGGGCGGTGGTGCGATCGCGCGTCAGCACGGCGTCGGCACCGGCAGCCACGAGAGCCTTGACAGCGGAGTGGACGTTGCCCGACTCGTAGTCGAACACCGCGACGCGAGGAGCCGACGTCACAGCGCGCCCTTGGTGGACGGAATACCGTCGACGAGCGGATCCAGCGCCTTGGCCTGACGGAACGCGCGGGCGAACGCCTTGTACTCCGCTTCCGCGATGTGATGCGGGTCACGGCCGCCGAGCACACGCACGTGCACCGTGAGAGCAGCGTTGAACGTGATGGCTTCGAAGGAGTGGCGGACGAGTGACCCGGTGAAGTGCCCGCCGATCAGGTGGTGCTCGAAGCCTGCGGGCTCCCCCGTGTGCACGAGGTACGGGCGGCCCGAGATGTCGACCACGGCCTGCGCGAGCGCCTCGTCGAGGGGGACGAGTGCGTCTCCGTACCGGGAGATGCCCGACTTGTCGCCCAGGGCTTCGAGGATCGCCTGTCCGAGCACGATCGAGACGTCTTCCACGGTGTGGTGTGCGTCGATGTGGGTGTCACCGGAAGCGCGCACGGTGAGGTCGGTCAACGAGTGCTTCGCGAACGCCGTGAGCATGTGGTCGAAGAACGGCACCGACGTGTCGATGTGGCTCACACCGGTACCGTCGAGGTTCAGCTCGAGCTCGACGGTGGACTCCGACGTGCGGCGCACACGGCTCGCAGTGCGCTGGGTCGGTGCGGAAGTGCTCATGAAGCCGATCCTATCGAGGCCAGCGCGTCGAGGAATGCGGTGGTCTCGGCCTCGGTGCCCGCGCTCACCCGCAGGTGCCCTGGAATGCCGACATCGCGCACCAGCACTCCCCGGTCATACAGCTGCTGCCAGGTGGCCTTCGGGTCGGAGACACCGCCGAACAGCACGAAGTTCGACCAGGACTCGTGCGGCTGGTACCCCAGCGCCTCGAGAGTCGCCGTGATGCGGTCGCGCTGCTCGACGATCTCCTCGACCATGCCGAGCATGACGTCGGCATTGCGCAGCGCGGCGATGGCCGCCGCCTGCGTGAGCGCACTGAGGTGGTACGGCAGACGCACCAGCCGCAGCGCGTCGATGAACGCGGGGTCGGCCGCGAGATACCCGACACGGGCCCCGGCGAACGCGAAGGCCTTGCTCATCGTGCGGGAGACGGCGAGACGCGGTCGCCCCTCGAGCAGTGTCAGTGCCGAGACCGCATCATGCGGGGCGAACTCCTGGTACGCCTCGTCGACGATCACGATGCCCCTGGCCGCGTCGTACACCGCTTCGATGACGTCGAGTCCGAGCGGCGTGCCGGTGGGGTTGTTGGGAGAGCAGAGGATGACCACGTCCGGGTCGGCAGCCCGCACCTGCTCGGCCGCCTCCTCGGGAGTGATGGTGTAGTCGGGCTGACGTGTTCCGGCGATCCACCGCGCACCGGTGCCCTGCGCGATGAGCGGGTACATCGAATAGGTCGGTGCGAACCCGAAAGCCGTGCGCCCCGGACCACCGAAGGCTTGCAGGATGTGCTGGAGCACCTCATTGGACCCGTTGCCCGCCCAGATCTGCTCGGGGACGAGACCGTGGCCCAGGTACTCTGCGAAAGACTCGCGAAGCGTGGTGAACTCACGATCCGGGTAGCGGTTGACATCACGGATCGCGACGGCGATGTCATCGAGGATGTCGCTCGCCACCGCATCGGGAATCGGATGCGTGTTCTCATTCACGTTGAGCGCGATGGGAAGCGGCGCCTGCGGAGCACCATATGGCTTCAATCCGCGGAGATCGTCACGTAGCGGGAGATCGTTGAGGGAGAGGGTCACCCTTCCCATGCTAGGCGGCGCCTGAGGTCGATGACGCAAAGTCGCCGCCCGCGCGCTCCTCGTCTGAGTCCTTCGCCGGATCAGTGCGCGTACTGAGCCGGGATCGCCAGAGTCTGCCCGATCTGCAGCTCGCCGCCGCGCAGCAGGTTCATGCGGCTGATGTCGCCGATCACATCGCGCGGGTCGGCGTCGGGCGCGACGCCGGTGGCGATGGACCAGAGCGTGTCACCGGGCATGACGGTCACGGTCTCGACGCCGACGGCTGCCGTGTCGGCACCCGATGCGACCGCACTGCCGCCGCTGAGCGCCGCGAACGCGATACCGGCGGCGAGGGGCACCGATGCCAGGGCGAGCAGCACAGCGCGACCACGCGTCGTCAGCCGAAGCCTCGTCGAAGGACGGGGCGACGCCGGGATGACTGCTGCGGTGCTGAAGCCGATGCTGCTCATGTGGTGCTCCTTAGCCTGTCCCGGAGCGGTGAGGCTGCCGGGGAAGTTGGCGTAGCGTTCGCATTCACGACTCGGCCGGGAGCCGGGAATGCGAAGCTACGTACCGAAGATATCTTCGAGTTCGAACATCTGTCAAGTATTCTTCGAAACCACACCGGGGAAAGAGGCCGACACGCTCGAACAGATCTTCCAGATCGGCCCGATTCTCGGATACGGTTTCGATAAGGACACCCCACCACGGGCCTCCGACATTCGAAGAGGGACGTCGGATCACGCACTGAAGGAGCACCATGAGCGAGAACTCTGCCGCCGAGTCGGAGGCACCGCGCACGCGCCGCCGGAAGAGCCTCAGCCCGAAGCAGATGGCGATCCTCGAGGTCATCCAGAACTCGATCGCGAACCACGGCTATCCGCCGAGCATGCGCGAGATCGGAGACGCCGTCGGTCTCAAGTCCCTCTCCAGCGTCACCCATCAGCTCGGACAGCTCGAGCTGAGCGGCTACCTCCGTCGCGACCCGGGGAAGACGAGGGCGATGGAGGTGCTCATCGACCTGCCGGGCGCCAGCACCGAGAACCCGGCCGACGTCGCGACCCCCGTGGGCGACGCCGCGCTCGTCCCTCTCGTGGGACGGATCGCCGCCGGCGTGCCGATCACCGCGGATCAGCAGGTCGAGGAGATCTTCCCGCTCCCGCGCCAGTTGGTGGGCAAGGGCGACCTGTTCATGCTCAAGGTCTCCGGCGAGTCGATGATCGACGCCGCCATCTGCGACGGCGACTGGGTCGTGGTCCGCTCCCAGAACAGCGCGGAGAACGGCGAGATCGTCGCGGCGATGCTCGATGGCGAGGCGACGGTCAAGGTGCTGCGCCGCCGCGACGGCCACACCTGGCTCCTCCCCCGCAACTCCGCCTTCGAACCCATCCTCGGCGACGAGTCCGTCGTCCTCGGCAAGGTCGTGGCGGTGCTCCGCGCCGTCTGACCCTCGATACGGTCACGCCGCACGATCAGGCGAGACGACGGCGCGACACGAAGGACCCCTCTTCTCGGAGGGGTCCTTCGTGTCGACAGGGTCGTCGTCTCAGAACGGATAGTCCGCGATCCGCGATCGCAGCGTGAGCCACTGCGTCTCGGTGAAGGCCTCGATGTTGACCGTGGCACCACCGATGCGGGTGCCGTTGCCGGAGCTCTTGGTGCCGCCGAAAGCTGCCATGGATTCGTCTGAGACCGTCTGCTCGTTGATGTGGATCTTCCCCGCATCCAGGCGGTCCGCGAGCTCCATCGCCACGGACACCTCACCGAGGATCCCGATCGAGAGTCCGAACTCGGAGTCGTTCGCCAGGTCGACGGCTTCATCGAGCGTCGTGAATCTCGCGACCGGTGCGACGGGGCCGAAGATCTCGTTCTTCCAGGCGGTGTTGTCGCGATCGAGACCCGTGATCACCGTGGGACGGAAGAAGCGCCCCTCATTGGTCCCGCCCGCCGCGATGCTCGCGCCCTCCGCGACAGCCGCGCTCACGATGTCGACGCAGTGCGCGGTCTGCCGGTCGTCGATGAGGGGACCCAGAGCGACGTCCTCGGTGTTCGGATCCCCGACTGTGAGCGCTTCGGCCTTCCTCACGAGGGCGGCGACGTAGTCGTCGTAGACGGATTCGTGCACGATGTGCCGGCCCGTCGTCATGCAGATCTGTCCCGAGTTCATCCACGAGCCGAACGCGGCAGCGGAGGCGGCCTTCTCGACGTCGACCCCTGGCAGCACGATGAGCGCGTTGTTGCCGCCCAGCTCCAGGTGCGCGCGCTTGAGCAGGCGGCCGCAGGTCTGCCCGATGGCCCGTCCAGCGCCGGTCGATCCCGTGAACGCGACGACGTCGACCTCTGGCGCGTCGACGACGGCGGCTCCCACCTCGGCGCCGCCGGGTAGCAGCTGCAGGACGCCGGCGGGCAGTCCCGCCTCCTCGAACACCCGCATGAGCGCGACGCCGCCGCACACCGCCGTGCGGGGATCCGGTTTGAGCAGAACGGCGTTGCCCAGCGCGAGAGCCGGGGCCACGGCACGGATCGAGAGGATCAGCGGAAAGTTGAAAGGTGCGATGACCGAGACGACTCCGGCCGGTGTGCGGCGAGCGACCGACCAGCGGCTCTCGTTCGATGCCAGCACCTCGCCCTGAGGCAGATGCGGGAGCGCGGCGGCGTCGAAGCACTCGTTCGCCGCGATGTGGGTCTCCAGCGCGGCCTTGGGCGGCGTCGAGCCGTCTTCGCGGATGATCCAGCGCTGGATCTCCTCCGCGTGCGTCTCGAAGAGGGTGCCGGCCCTGCGCAGGACGGCTGCTCGGTCCTCGGGGCGAGTCGCCGCCCACGCCTTCTGCACCCCGTCGGCACGGATCGCGGCGGCGTAGACGTCGTCCGCTGTGGCGACCCCCACCCGCCCGAGGACGGCATCGGTGGCCGGCTCGCGCACATCCTGTGTGCCACCCGAACCGACGACCCACGTGCCGGTGTTGATCTTGCCCTCCCACAGGGCCGGGTCCATTAGCGTCATGTCAGCTCCTTCGTTGACGGATGGATGTCTCGCGGGGTTCAGAACGATGCTCAGAGCACCACGTGCGCGTCGATGAGAACGGGGCCCTCCGCGCCGAGCGCCGCGCGGTAGGCCGATCGGAAGTCCTCCGGCGTCGACACCGACGACGCGGGCACGCCGTAGCCGGTGGCGAGGGCGACGAAGTCGATGCCCGGTACGTCCAGCCCCGGTGCGTCGAGGGCATCCAGGACGGTGGCGAAGCCGCGCAGCGCTCCGTACGTGCCGTTGTTGACGATCACGAACACCGTCCGCGTCTGCTGCTGTGCTGCCGTCCAGAGCGCGGACAAACCGTAATTGGCGCTGCCGTCCCCGACGGTCGCGACCACGACGTCATCGGGGCGCGCCAGCGCGACCCCGACGGCGGCTGGCAGGCCGAATCCCAGTCCGCCTGACGCGGGAAAGTGGTACATGTCGGGACGATCCATGTGGACGCGCTCGAGGAAGATGCCGTCGAGGGTCGTGGTCTCGTTCACGTAGGTCGTGCGATCGGTGACGTTCTCGTTGAGCACCTCGAGGATCTCCTCCCCCGTCAGAGCGCCGGGGACGCGCCGGACTGCCGGCGTCGGCATCGCGTCCAGGCGCCTGCCCCGATCCGTGACGGCCTGCGCCAGCGCAGCGAGAACAGGTCCCACCGGAGCGACGAGGCTGTCTCCGACCGGTGCGCGGCTGGCTTCGTGCGGATCCTGGGTCACGTGCAGCACCTGGGCGTCGTCCGGAAGATAGCGCCCCTCCTCGTACCGGTGGTAGCGGAACACGGGCGCACCGATCACGATGATGAGGTCGTGCCCCTCCAGCCTGCGGCGGAGCGCCTCCTTGCCCGTCGGCAGAAGCCCCCGGTAATGGGCATGCGTGGTCGGGAACGGGCATCGCGGAGCGGACGGCGCGACCCATACGGGTGCACCGAGCCGCTCGGCGAGCGCGACCGCATCCGTTTGCGCCCTCGCGATGTCCACATCCTGCCCAAGAACCAGCACAGGATCGGCAGCGGCGTCGAGCCGAGCAGCGAGCTCCTCGATGTCGCCCGCCGTCGGGCCGCCTCCGACGCGGATTCTTCGCGACGGCAGCGAGGCATCGTCTTCGCTGGCGGGGTGCGCCCAGTCATCGTAGGGAACGGAGAGGTACACCGGGCCCTGCGGGTGCGTCGTGGCCTCGAGGATGGCCTGGGTCACCGCGCGCGGAACATCCCTGGCGGACAACGGCTCATGGGAATGCTTGACGAGCGGCCGCGGAAGCGCTGCGGCGTCCACGTTGGAGAGCATGACCTCCTGGCCCACCGTGTCGCGGACCTGCTGGCCCGCGAGGACGACCAACGGCGAATGACCGTAGTGCGCATTGGTGAGGGCTCCCATCGCGTTCCCCGTCCCCGACGCCGCGTGCAGGTTGACGAAGGCGGGACCCCCGACGGCCTGCGCGTAGCCGTCGGCCATCCCCACCACCGCCCCCTCGTGCAGGCCCAGAATGTAGCGGAAGTCCTTCGGCATCCCCGCCAGGAACGGCAGTTCGTTCGAGCCGGGATTGCCGAACATCACCGTCATGCCGTGCGATCGCAGGATCTCGTAGGTGGTCGTCAAGACGGTCGGTGCACTCATGCAGTCATCATCGCTCGGGCTCTGAGACGTAAGCCAATACATTCCGTCTCTCATCTCTATAGACGCTGTCGATGGAGCTCGCCCCGGCACCGGTCATTCCACGGGGGCAGGGGCGGTTTCGCTCTCGCGTTCCCGCTCGGCCAAGGCGGCAGCAGTCGTCGCCTTCGGCTTGGGGATCGAGGCGACGGCGAGGAAGCCGATCACCGCGACGAGGGCGAACATGTAGAAGCCGAAGGGATAGGCCAGACCAGCCGCGACCAGTGATCCCGTCACCCACGGCCCGACGATGGCACCGAGTCGCCCCACACCCGACGTGAAACCCATCCCCGTCGCGACCATCGCCTTCGGGTACAGATACCCGACGAAGCCGTACACCAGCACCTGAGCACAGAAGACGAAGGCGCCCGTGACCAGGATCACCGTGTTCAGCACGAACACATCGGTCATCCTGATGCTCAGCAGCGCGAGCAGCACCGCCGCCGCTCCGAACCACACGAGCGTCGTGCCTTTGATCCCCCGGGCGTCGCCGAGGCGTCCACCGATCAGCAGACCGGCGATCGCGCCGACGTTCAGGACCAGGAGCATCACGAGCGAACTCGAGACGCTGTATCCGGCGCCCGCCATGATCTTCGGCATCCAGGTGTTCAGCCCGTAGACCAGCAGCAGCCCCATGAAAGCGGCGATCCACAGGCCGACGGTGATGCGGGCGCGTCCGTCGGTGAAGATGTCGCGGATGCCGTACCGCGGGCCCGAGACGATATGCCGTGGGAGGGCCGTGTGGGTCTCGGGGAGCTTGGCGATCACGAACGGAAGAGCGAGAAGCCCCAGCGCACCTCCGAGGTAGAAAAGCCAGGCCCAGTGCTCCTGAGCCCAGAGGGCCGCCAGAGACGCCAGCACCGCCCCGGCGTGATAGCCGGTCATCGTGATCGTCGAGGCGTGGGCCCGTCGGCCGCCGGGTGCCGATTCCTGCATGATCGTGACGACCACCGGCATGCACCCGCCCAGTCCCAGGCCTGCCAGGAATCGGACCAGACCCATCGTGGCGACGTCCGGCATGAGAGGGAACAGGATCGTGAAGATCGAGAAGCCCGCGATGCAGACGATCAGCGGGATCCTCCGGCCGAAGCGGTCTGCGAGCGGTCCGATCACCGAGGCCCCGACGCCGATGCCGACGAGAGAGATGGTGGAGACGAAGGTGAGGTCGGCGACCGTGACCCCGAGATGACCGTTCTCCGGGTCGGTGAGTATGGGGATCGTCGCGCCGAGGGCGACGATGTCGAAGCCCTCGAACATGACGGTCAACCAGCAGAGGGCGACGATCCAGGCACGGGATGCGGTCTTCATTTTCAGGGTCTCCAAAGGGGTCGGGCGCGCGACGGCGCGAGCCGCAGGCCAGCGGAGATCGCACGGCTTCGTGTGTTCTCCGACGTCGGAATCCCGATAGCTTTCGCGCTACCGGGTCATCGAGGAGGGCGTACCTCCTTGCCGTCCTGTGACGGCGCTCCGAACATAAGTCGCCGCGCGACACCCCGTCCAATAGAAGCACTCACTGCCGGGCATAGAGCCCTTCGATGTCGACCGATCGCGCCTCGTCGCCAGACACCGGGTTCAACGCCGCATAGGCTCGAGACATGTCGTCGTCCCCCTACGGTTCCTGGTCATCTCCCTTCTCCGCCGCCTCGGTCGCCGCGTCCTCACCGCGCATCGACGGTGCCCGTTTCGTCGGCTCGGAGATCTGGTGGGGCGAGTCGGTTCCGGCCGAGAAGGGCCGTGTGACGGTGCGGAGCTCCTCCGGAGCCGAGATCCTCCCCTCGCCCTGGAGCGCACGCTCACGTGTGCACGAGTACGGCGGGGGTGCGTGGACGGCGGACGAGCACGGCACGCTCTATTTCGTCGACGCGAAGGACCAGCGGGTTCATCGGCTGAGCGCGGGAGGCGAGCCCGTCGCTCTCACCCCTCCCGGTCCCTCCCACGGCGGCCTGCGCGTGCAGTCCGGTCGGCTGCTGGCCGTGCGCGAAGACCTCTCCCGCACGCCGCATCTCCGCGCGATCGTCGAGATCCCGCTCGACGGCTCCGCAGCCGAGGATGCGTCCGCGATCACGGTGATCGTGCAGGGCGATGGCTTCTTCGCCCACCCCGCGCTCTCCCCCGACGGCACCCGCGCCGCGTGGGTCGCCTGGGACAGCGGCCGCATGCCGTGGGAGGACGCGCACGTGCAGATCGCCGAGGTCGGTGAGGGCACTCCGCGCACGATCCCCTCGCGGGCGGCGCTGCAGCCTGAGTGGCTGAGCGACTCCGAGTTGCTCTTCGCCGATGATCCCGATGGGCGCTGGGGGCTGCAGCGCATCTCCCTGGACGGTGTGGTGCCGGTCGGCACCGCGCGGCAGCTCTCATCCTCGGACGCCGACACGGGCTATGGACTCTGGGTTCTCGGCAACCGCTGGTACCAGCTGCTCGACGACGGCCGCGTCGTCGCCGTCCGGACGAACGGGCGCGACGAGGTCGTGGTGTTCGGTACCGATGATGCTGCCGACGAACGCGTCGACGTGATCTCGTTCCCCGGAGACGGCCATGTGAGCGTCGACGATGTCGACGGCACCCGTGTGCTCCTCTCCGGCAACGGGTCACGGGCGAACGCCGGGCTGTGGTGCGTCGACGTCGAATCGGGTGACACCGTGGCAGTGCGCGGCGGCGACCCGGTCGATCCGCAGTGGATGCCCGCCGCGATGCCGATCGAGATCCAGGGTCCGCACGGAGAGGTGCACGCGTTCGCGTACCCGCCGGCGAATCCGCACACGACGGCTCCCGAGCACGACCTCCCGCCCTATGTCGTCCTCGTGCACGGGGGGCCGACGGCGCACGTCACCGGGGCGGCGTCCGAGGCGATCGCGTTCTACACGAGCCGCGGCATCGGCGTGCTCGACGTGAACTACGGAGGTTCCACCGGATACGGCCGCTCGTACCGTGAACGTCTCGACGGCCAGTGGGGCATCGTCGATGTCGACGACGTGATCGCTGCGGCCCGCGGTCTGGCGCACGCAGGCCTGGCCGACCCCGACCGGATCGCGATCCGCGGCGGATCGGCCGGCGGCTGGACCGTGCTGTCGGCGCTGGTGCGGGGCGGAGCCTTCGCTGCCGGGATCAGCCGCTACGGAGTCGCCGATCTGCGCATGCTCGTCGCGGAGACCCACGATTTCGAGGCGTCGTACATCGACGGTCTGGTCGGTCCCCTCCCCGAGCACGAGCACCTGTACGTGGAGCGTTCGCCGCTCACGCACGCCGACCGGATCGACGCGCCGGTGCTGCTGCTCCAGGGGGGCGAGGATCGCGTGGTCCCGCCCTCGCAGTCCGAGGCGATCCGAGACGCGCTCGCGGCACGCGGAGTCGACCACGAGTATGTGCTGTACCCCACCGAGGGGCACGGCTTCCGCAGCGCGGATACGATCGTCGACGCCCTCGAGCGCGAGCTGACGTTCCTCGGTCGCGTGTTCGGCTTCGAGCCGCGTCTGTAAGGGCGGCTTCCCCCGGGAGGGTTACTCCCCCACGCGGTTGCGTAGACGCATGGCACGGTCGGCTTCGCGGGTGTCCTGCCGCTCGCGCAGGGTCTGTCGCTTGTCGTACTCGCGCTTACCTTTGGCGAGGGCGATCTCGATCTTGGCGCGACCGTCGGAGAAGTAGAGCTTCAGCGGGATCAGGGTGTATCCCCCTGCCGAGACGGCGTGAGCGATCTTTGCGATCTCCTCACGGTGCAGCAGCAGCTTGCGGATGCGCTTGGCCGAATGGTTCGTCCAATGCCCCTGCGAGTACTCCGGGATGTGCACCGAGTCGAGGAAGACCTCGTTCCCCTTGACGAACGCGTAGCCGTCGCTGAGGTTGGCTCGTCCCTGACGCAGCGACTTGACCTCGGTGCCGGTGAGCACCATCCCCGCCTCGTACGACTTCTCGATGGTGTAGTCGTGACGTGCGCGACGATTGGTCGCGACGACCTTCTCTCCGCGTTCCCTGGGCATGATGCTCTCCTGTTGCCGTGATGAGCCCGATCGATCGATCCGACCGAGCAGCCTTTCAGGCTATCAGGTGCGCAGCCAGCGTCGGATCGCGAAGCCCGCGGACAGGGCGGCGAGGATCACTCCGATGCCGATCAGCACGGGGACCACCAGTGCCGCGTCCTGCATCGTGACCCACGTCGTGATGAACGGCACCCTTCCTCGCAGATAGCCGTTGACGCCGAAGTGCACACCGGCGACGACCGCGGCGCTGGCCAGTGCCGACCCCAGGAAGGCCGCGAACACGCCCTCCAGCACGAACGGGGTCTGGATGAAGCGGTTGGACGCTCCGACGAGGCGCATGATGCCGATCTCCTTGCGCCTCGCATACGCGGACAGGCGGATCGTCGTGCCGATCAGCAGAGTCGCGGCGATGAGCATGAGCACGGCGATCCCGACCGCGATGTAGGTCGCGACGGTCAACGCGGAGAACAGCGGCTCCAGATACTGCAGCTGGTCCTTCACCTGCTCGACCCCTGCCTGTCCGCTGAAGGCTTCGGCGAGCACCTGGGACTGGCCGGGATCCTTCATGGTCACGAAGAACACTTCGAAGGCCTGGTCGGGAGTGAGCACGCTCGCCTGGTCCGCGCCGAGCTGGTCGACGAGTTTGGCGTAGGTCTCTTCCTTGGTGTCGAAAGTCATCGAGCTGATGAGCGGTTTGAGCGCGTCACCCTCGAGCTGCGCACGCACGGCTGCGACCTGCTCCTCGCTCGCCGCACCGTCGAGACACGTCTCGGACTCCGACACGGCCGAGCACATGTACACAGCCACCTGAGCGCGCTCGGCCCAGTAGCCGCGCATGACGCCGATCTGCCCCTGCATGAGGATCGCCGCGCCCACGAAGGTCAGGGACACGAAGGTGACGAGCACGACGGAGATCACCATCGAGATGTTCCGCCGGAGTCCGACGAGGGCTTCGGTCAGGATGAGTCCGATTCTCATGAGGTCGGGCCCACTTCCTCGTCGTCTTCGTCGGAGAGACCGAGGCGATCCGCGACACCGAGCTCGGCGACGTCGACCGTCGGCAGGACGATCGGATGGGTTCGCGGGCGTGCGGCCGGAGCGGGTTCGACGGCCGAAGGCGGCTCGACCACCGCGGGAGGTTCGACGGCAGCGGGCGGCTCGACCACGGCGGGGGGCTCGACGACGTTCGCGGCCGCGCCCTCCTGTACCGCGCGCTGCGGCTCCGGCGCTTCGACCGTGCGCGGGGCGGGGGGAACCACCGTCTCGCCGTCGCGATCGACTGCTGCCGCAGCCTGACGCTGACTGGCGAGCTCCTCCGCGAGCGCGGCACGCACCACCGAGAGATCGGCGGTCTGCCGCTGCACCTCTTGGACGGCTGTCAGCGCGGCAGCGGCTGCCGCACCACGAACTTCCTCTGGCACGAGGCGCGGGATGTTGGACGTGTCGCCGTATCCGCCGTGCACCTCATCGCGGACCATCTCGCCGTCGCGCAGCTCGATCACGCGGCGCTGCATCTGATCGACGAAGCCGGCCTCGTGGGTGGCCATCAGCACCGTGGTGCCACCCGCGTTGATGCGGGCGAGCAGCTGCATGATGTCGACCGAGGTGGCGGGGTCGAGGTTTCCGGTCGGCTCATCGGCGAGCAGCACCTGGGGCCGATTGACGAGGGCGCGCGCGATGGCGACGCGCTGCTGCTCACCGCCCGACAGCTCGTGGGGCATGCGCTTCTGCTTGCCGTCGAGACCCACCAGAGCGAGAGCCTCAGGAACCGCCTGCTGGATGAAGCCGCGGGAGGCACCGGTCACCTGGAGCGTGAACGCGACGTTCTGATGGACGGTCTTCGATGGGAGCAGCCGGAAGTCCTGGAACACCGACCCGATATGGCGGCGGAAGTACGGCACCTTGCGGTTCGCGAGAGCGCGCAGGTCCCTCCCGAGCACCGCGACCCGTCCCGACGTGGGGACGTCCTCGCGCAGGATGAGGCGCAGGCAGGACGACTTGCCGGAACCCGAGGCCCCGACGAGGAAGACGAACTCCCCGCGTTGCACTTCGAAGTCGACACCGGAGAGGGCGGGCTTCGACGTCCCGCGGTAGCGTTTCGTGACGTTCTCGAACCGAATCATGGCGCTACGAGCCTAAGCGCGGGCTCTTCCCTGACGGCGAGCGACACCCCGCACTGGCACGTCCGTCCTCCGCCTGGATGGGGATTGCTCCCCATGCATACTCCCCTGCCGCGTCACCTGCCACTGCTATACATGAAGATGCCGACCGCACGCAGCGGTCGCCGAATTCTTTCGAGGGGGAGCCATGACAACACCTGCAGGTTGGTACGACGACGGATCCGGACGGCAGCGCTGGTGGGACGGCCAGCAGTGGACGGAGCACTTCGCCCCTGAGGCGACGGATGCCGGGTCGGCCTCTGAGGAGCAGATCGCCTCCGACACCACACCGATCGACGACACGCCGATCGACGACACGGTGATCCGTCCGTCCGAAGAGACGGTGATCATTCCCGAGGAGCACGACTCGTCTGCCCCCGCGGATCAGAGCGCTGTCGATGCGGCAGGCGCGACCGCCGCGACGACCCCGCTCGGCGACGACCTCGGCGCCTACTCCGCGCCGGCGGCCCCTCCCGCATACCCGGCAGCCGCCCCCGGACAGTCCACGGACGCCTACCCCGGCGTCGCACCCGCGTACCCCGGCACCACGACGGGCTATCCCGCCGCCGCCCCCTACGGGCAGCCAGTCTCCGAGGAGCCGAAGAAGCTCTCGGTCCTGGGGCTCGTGGGTCTCGGTGTCGCCGCGCTCGGCACGATCCTGGTCTTCATCCCGGTCGTCGGGTTCATCGGCTTCGTGCTGCTCGCGGCCGCCTTCGTCGTCTCGCTGATCTCGCTCTTCCTGAAGGGAAAGAAGTGGCCGGGCATCGCGGGCCTCGTTCTCGCGGTCGTCGGCACGATCATCGGCATCATCATGTCGTTCGTCTACCTCTTCGCCTTCGCGCAGGGCGTGAGCGAGGAGATCGACAAGCTGCCCACCTCCTCCCCCTCGATCGAGGCGACGGCACCGACCGAGACCGAAGTGCCCGATGCCGGCGTGCGTCCGACCTCCCCGGAAGTGGCACAGGGGCTGACAGCCATCCTCGCCTCGTCGGGCGCCGAGGGGTACACGGAGCCCCAGGTGACCTGCCTCGCCGATCTGCTCGTGGCCTCGGATCTCGACAACGCGACGTTGCGCACGATCGCGGACAGCGACGGCAATCTCACCGACACGGACGCTCTGCTCGGTGTCGCCGAGGTGCTCAGCGACACCGAGGCGATCACGCCCTGCCTCGTTCCCTGAGCGACGTCAGCTCGATTCAAGAAGGCCTCGAGGGCGGTGCTCTCGAGGCCTTCTTCGTGTGATCGAACCGGTATTCGACACAGGGGCGTTCCCGACGCTACCGTCATGTTTGACGGCCGCCCCTCACAGAACGGCCGGCGTCGCGAGGATGACCTCACCACGCAATCGCCGACCGAGAAAGACGCACGGGAACGCCTGATGACAACACCTGCCGGCTGGTACGACGACGGCTCCGGGAACCGACGGTGGTGGGATGGGCTGCGCTGGACGGAGCATGTCGTCACGGGCCACCCCGCTGCCGTCACGGAACCGGAGGTCACGACATCGACCGCCGAGGAGGCGCAGGTCGCTACCGACTCACCGGCGCCCGCGGCGGCGACGGACCTCGAACCGGCCCCCTTCGCCCCGCCGTACACGCTCGCGCACCAGATGCCTGCCACCCCTGCCTACCCCGCCGCCACTGCGGGGACGGCGTCCTCGAACGGTGCGATCTCCGCTCCATACGGCGGATATCCGGCAGCCTCGTGGCCGACGACTCCCACCCCGCAAGCCCGCCCCGGCGTCCCTGTCGTGGGCATCATCGGCCTCGCAGCCGCGGTCATCGGCGTCGTCTGCGCGTGCATCCCCGTGATCGCGATCGTCGGGTGGGCGCTCCTCGCCGTCGGGTTCGTGATGTCGCTCGTCTCCCTGTTCCTGCGCGGCCGCAAGTGGCCGGGCATCACCGGTCTCGCCGTCGCCGTGATCGGTGCCGTGCTCGCAGCCGCCGTGTCATTGCTGCTGCTCGCCGCGACATCGTCGGACGGCGCTCCGTCCGCGATCCCGAGCGAACGGCCGACGGATGGAGGCACGTCCACGGAGCATCCGGACCCGTCCTCGATCGAGGGCGCCGAGATGACGACCTTCGCCGATCTCGAAATCGGTGACTGTCTGCCCCTGGTCGTCTACGACGAAGACGAGCTCGTCTTCGAGCTGCCCGTCGTGCCCTGCGAGCAGCCGCACACCGACGAGGTCTTCTTCATCTACGACGTCGAAGACGGTGAGTTCCCGGGCGACGATGCCCTCACGGAGAGCTCGTGGAACGGCTGCTACGAGGCTTTCCAGGCGTACGTCGGCACCTCGTACGAGGCTTCCGAGCTCGACTTCTACAACTACCAGCCGACGAAGGGCACGTGGATCCGGGAGGGGGACCGCACCGTGCAGTGCATCCTCTTCAGCTATGAGGATGTGACCGGCACCCTGCGGGGTTCCGGCCGCTGACCACACCGACACGAAGAAGGCCCCAGATCGCTCCGGGGCCTTCTTCGTCGACTCAGTCCTCGGTCTTGCGCTTGCGCCAGCGGATACCCGCCGAGATGAAATCGTCGAGGTCGCCGTCGAAGACCGCAGCCGGGTTGCCGGATTCCTGGCCGGTGCGGAGGTCCTTGACCAGCTGCTGGCCGTAGAGGAAGTACGAGCGCATCTGATCGCCCCAGCTCGCGGTGATGTTGCCCGCGAGTTCCTTCTTCTTCGCAGCCTCCTGCTCCTTCTGCAGCAGCAGGAGTCGCGTCTGCAGCACGCGCATGGCGGCGGCGCGGTTCTGGATCTGCGACTTCTCGTTCTGCATCGACACGACGATGCCGGTCGGGAGGTGCGTGAGGCGCACGGCTGAGTCGGTCGTGTTGACCGACTGCCCTCCGGGGCCGGAGGAGCGGAACACGTCGACGCGGATGTCGCTCTCCGGGATGTCGACCTCCGTCGCCTCTTCCATCAGCGGGATGACCTCGACGGCGGCGAACGACGTCTGCCGCTTGTCGGCGGAGCCGAACGGACTGATCCGGGCGAGACGATGCGTTCCGGCCTCGACCGAGATGGTGCCGAAGGCGTAGGGGGCATCGATCTCGAAGGTCGCCGACTTGATGCCGGCGCCTTCCGCATAAGACGTGTCCATGACCTTGACGGGGTACTTGTGCCGCTCGGCCCAGCGCAGGTACATGCGCATCAGCATCTCGGCGAAGTCCGTGGCGTCGTCGCCGCCGGCCCCGGAGCGGATCGTGATGATCGCGGAGCGCTCGTCGTACTCGCCGTCGAGGAGCGTCTGCACCTCGAGCTGGTTGATCAGATCGGTGAGCGCGGCGAGCTCCGTGCGGGCCTCCTGCGCGGAGTCCTCGTCGCCCATCTCGTTCGCGAGACCGACCAACACTTCCAAGTCGTCGAGACGCTGGGCGATGCCGGTGATGCGGGCGAGCTCCGACTGGCGGTGGCTGAGGGCGCTGGTCACCTTCTGCGCGTTCTCGGTGTCGTCCCAGAGGTCGGGAGCGCCGGCCTCCTCGCTGAGACGCGCGATGTCGTCGCGGAGACGGGAGACATCGACGACCTCGCTGATGTCGCCGAAGGTGTGCCTGAGCGCCTGGATTTCGGCGGAGAGATCTAGTTCGAGCATGACACCTCAGCCTAACGTGCCGCCTGCCCGCGCGGGGACCCCGTCGTCCGGGAGCTCCGGACAACGGGAGTAGCGTGAAGTCGTGAGCAGCGCATCGACGGTCCTTCGACAGTTCGGACCGATGGTGTATCTGCCGACCATCCTCTTCTCGCTCGGCGAGGGTGCGGTGATCCCGCTGATCCCGGTGCTCGCGGCCTCCATGGGAGCGGATGTGGCGTTCGCCGCCCTCGTCGCCTCCTGCCTCGTCATCGGCCAGCTGTGCGGGAATCTCCCCGCCGGATGGGCGGTCGGCAGGATCGGCGAGCGCTACACCATGGTGATCGCCGGGGCGATCTCGATCGTCGCCGGCGTAGGAATGGTGTTCGCGCCGTCGCTCGGTGTGCTGGCGGCTTCGGTGTTCCTGCTCGGCATCTGCGCGGCGGCCTTCGGCCTCGCCCGGCACGCGTTCATGACCACGCGGGTTCCTGTCGCCTTCCGCGCGCGGTCGCTCTCGCTGCTGGGCGGCAGCTTCCGCCTCGGCATCTTCGTCGGCCCGTTCATCGCCGCCGGACTGCTGCAGCTCTTCGGCAGCGAGAGCGCAGCGATCTGGTTCTTCCTCGGCTGTCTCGTGGTGATGGTCGCGCTGGTCCTCTTCGGACCCGATCCGGAGAAGATGGTCCCGCCGGTCGCGACGACCACGCGCGAGCGCTATCCGGAGGATTCCGGCGAGGCCGTGAGCGGTTCGATCCCCACGGTCGAGCGCCTCGGCATCTTCCAGACGATGTGGCGCCAGCGTGCGGTGCTCGGACGCCTCGGCCTCGCCGCCGCTTCGCTCTCCGCCGTCCGTTCGGCCCGCCAGGTCGTGCTCCCCCTGTGGGGGCTGTCCCTGGGGTTGGACGCCTCGACCATCTCCCTCGTCGTCGGCGTCTCCGGGGCCATCGACTTCGCGCTCTTCTATGCGAGCGGCCAGGTGATGGACCGCTTCGGCCGGCTGTGGGCGGCGATGCCGGCGATGGTGCTCATGGGAGCGGGTTTCCTGGCGCTGTCGTTCACGCACGACGGGGATGCGGCTGTGCTGTGGTTCGGCATGTTCGCTGCGGTCCTGGGCGTCGGCAACGGACTGTCCAGCGGCATCCTGCTGACTCTGGGTGCGGATGTCGCGCCGAAGCGGGATCCCGCGGCCTTCCTAGGTTCGTGGCGCACGCTCACCGACGCAGGCGGGGCGATCGCCCCGCTGCTCGTCTCGGCGATCACAGCGGCGGCGTCGCTCCCGTTCGCCGCGGCCGCCATGGGCGTCATCGGCCTGGTGGGTGCTCTCGGCTTCCTGCGCTGGATCCCGCAGTTCGTCCCGCGGGCACGACCCGAGTCCCGCGAGGAGTCACCGGAAGGAGACCCGGAATGATCCCGAACCTCGAGATGGATGCTCATCGCCTCGTCTCGGCCTTCGTCCCCCGATCCGCACGAGACCGCGCAGCGCAGGCGGACTTCGCCTCGTTCTTCACCGCCGACGGTGGGCCTGTATACCGCCAGGCGGGCCCTGACCACCTCACGGCATCGTGCGTGGTGTTCGATGCCACGTTCCGGCACACGCTGCTGGTCTTCCACCGCAAGGGGCAGTTCTGGGTGCAGCCGGGAGGCCACGTCGAGGACGGCGACGCGTCGGTCGTGGCCGGCGCCCTGCGGGAGCTGCGTGAGGAGACCGGCATCGTGGTGGCCCCGGCTGACGCACCGCTCGCCTATGACCTCGACCACCACCGCCTGTCGTCGCGCTTCGGCGCGTGCGCCTCGCACCTCGACATCGGGATCGCCGTCGTGGTCGACCGAGAGTCCGCGCTCACCGTGAGTGAGGAGTCGGAGGACGTGCGGTGGTGGCCCGTCGATGCGCTGCCCGCGGAAGTGCCGCCCCAGCTCGTACCCCGTCTCTCCGGACTGCTCGCGCAGCTGCAGAGCCCGCGCTGAGCGGGGCTCTCACCGCAGCGCCGTGCGGCTGCTGGCCGTCGACTCGAGCGGGACTCCGTCCGCCACGAACAGGGATACCAACGGCGGATGCCATTCCGCGGCGACGGTGACGCGCGCCGTGACGCCGTCAGGCGTTCCGGCTGCCGTGAGCGAAGCCTCGCCCGGCAGCGACACCACGAGAGAAGCGGCCTGCTCTTCGACACCGGCGTCGGTCAACTCTGCTCGCGCGCCGCCGTCGCGAACCACCAGCGTGAACCCGTCAGCCCCGGCGAGCGCGGCGGAATCGGCGAGTGCATCCAACCGCTTCTGGGCGATGTAGAGGTCGGTGGCACAGACACACACGAAGATCACGGCCAGTGCGAGCAACACATACCCGAGCGTGAGGAGCAGCACACTCCCCTCGTCGTGCTCGATCCCGGCGCCGAGGGTGCGACGACCCGGAGTCATCCTTCCGTCCCCCACTGCCTGGACATCTTCTGCACGGCCTCGGCCTGAACGGCGACGGCGGTGGACCTGTCGAGACCGATCACCTCCGGCATCAGAGGCAGCCGTACCCGCGTGGAGACGGAGACGACGATCGTCGCGCCAGCCGCCGGGCACTCGAGAGACTGCGGCGTGCATGAGAGCGTCAGATCGAGCGTGTTCTCGTCCAGACCGTACTCCTCGACGATGCCGGCGAGCACAGCGTCGCTCCGTTGCGCGGCCGTCGTCGCGTCCGGAGCACGGGCGATCACACGGGCGATGTGCCGCGCCGCCGCCTCCGCTCCGAAGGTCTGCTCCTGGATGGTGCCGAGCGCGACCACGAGGTAGATGAGCGGGACTAGCAGGATCACCCCGGCTGCGATGAACTCGAGGGCAGCCGATCCCTCGTCATTCCTCCCCGAACGTCTCGGCAGGTGCATGCGCCTCCACCTCCATCGCGAGGGGAATGCCGATCAACCCCAGCAGGGGGAACGTCGTACGGACTCGGACGTCGACCGTCTGGTGCGGGGCGATACCGGAGACTCCGATGCGGACGTCATCGGCGTACTCCGACCCGACCGCACGCGAGATGACGTTCCGGGCGACGTCCATGCCCTCATCCGGGGTCGTGTCGGCGAGAGCAGCGTGATAGGCCCCCTCGACGGCGGCATCGTGGACCACGTTGCGCACGTACACCGCGAATGCGAGCTGCAGCACCGCGAGCGTGAGCGCGGTCAGGAGGGTTCCCACGAGCACGAACTCCACCGGAGCCGATCCGCGATCATCCGCGCACGCACGCCGGTCGTTCATCTCAGAGTCCCGACACTCTCTGGATGGCCTGCTCGAACAGCGACGTGAGCGCGGGGCCCGCGACGGCCCAGATGAGCACCACCAACCCGGCGGTCATCAGCGTGACGAGTACCCAGCCGGGCACGTCTCCGGTCTCATCGGAGAAGAATGCGCGGAGCCGAGCAGCGGTTCCAGTCCACGGGAGTCGCCCGCGGTCACGGGTGGGTGTCGTCATGGTGGGTCCTTTCGTTGAGGGGTCAGCCGATGCCGAGACGGAGGATGAAGAGCCCCGGATAGACGGCGAAGAGCACGGAGAGCGGAAGTATCAGGAAGACGAGCGGGAGGAGCATCAGGATCTCCTTGCGCCCCGCCTGCTCGATCAGCACGCGCTTCGCGTCTTCCCGTGCATCCGATGCCTGGGCATGCAGCACTGCGGCGAGCGGTGCACCGTGCTCGAGTGCGGCGATCACCTGATCGACGACACGTGACAGCCCGGGAAGCTGCAGACGTCGCGCCATCTCGTTCAGCGCGTCGGCCAGCGGCGACCCGGTGCCCACGGCGAGCACCACGTGACGCAGTTCGGCGGTCAGTTCCCCGGAGCCCACTTCGGAGACCCGGCGCAGCGAATCGAGGAAGCCCTCTCCCGCGGAAAGACAGAGGGCCAGGAACTCGAGTGTCGTCGGCAGCTCGTCTGTGAGCCGCACCCGCCGCGCCTTGGCCCGCGCGGAGAGCTGCAGATCGTAGGCGGCGGCCGCTGCAGCGCCGCACAGCAGAGGCATGACGCCCGTCGGCACGGAGAGGCGGCCCGTGAGCGCGAGCGCGGTCACCCCCACCGCCCCCACGCCTATCCCGGCGAGGCCCCACCCGAGCTGCCTGCCGCGGAACGCCGCAGGGTCGGTCCGCACGCCGGCTTGTGCCAGACGCCGTCGGAGGGGCTCTCCCCCGCCGAGCAGACTCTCGAACGCGTTTCGAGCGCGGTCCCACAACGTCCGCGAACTCGTGGGCAGCGCACCCGCGGCCGGGAGGACACCTCGTGGCAGACGATCATCGGCGACGACGTCGCGCACGTACGGGCCGATCCGTACGGCCAGCGATGCCGCCCTCCAGCGGGGAAGCGTGGAAAGCACGCTCAGCACCCCGGCGGCGAAGCCGCACCCGATCAGGACGGCGCTCGCGAGCACCGACATCCCGCTCATCCGAACCACCGCCGAGGCTCGGGGAGCCGACCGATGCGGACCATGATGTGGAAGGCGACCACAGAGACGGCCGCTCCCAGACAGATCACGAGCACGCCTTCGGGAGTGCCGTACGCCGTTGCCCCCTCCGGCCGGAGCACGAGCAGACCGAGGATCACCCACGGGGCGACGGCGCCGAGGACGGCGGCACCGCGGATCCAGGATTGCCGTGCCTCGACCTCCCCGCGGAGAGCCGCGTCCGCCCGCACCGAGCTGGAGAGCGCGCGCAGCACGCTGATGAGCTCGGTGCCGCCCACCTGACGGGCCATCCGCAGCGTCTCGGCGATGCGATCGCCGACGGGGTCGGACAGCGTTGTCTTGAGTCGATCAAGGCTGGTCTCGAACCGGCCGCTCGCCCGCAGGTCCCGCGCGAACACGATGAACGCCGGCCTCAGCATCTTCGGCGCGGACTCCGCCAGACCGGCCACCGCGTCGGGAAGCGACAAGCCCACGCGGATCGACGCGATCAGCAGATCGCACACGTCCGGCCAGAGCTGGCGGCGCAACCGTCGCAGGCGCATCCGTCGCCCTCGCAGGAACACGATCGGAGCAGCTGCGCCCGCGAGGCCCGCGAGCACGGAGAGCACGGCGATCCCCGTCAGCAGCCACACGCCCGACGCCGTCATCAACCCGGTCGCGACGACGATGGCGAGGAACCCACGTTGCGACACCCCGTCCATGCCCGCTTCCTCGATCAGACGGACGAGTCGCCCCTGCCTCGTCGTCGTCACGGCACCGTCGGAAGGCGGCCACATCCACGGGGAGACGCACAGCAGCACGCCCGCCGCGAGGAGGGCGCCGACGAAGACCGTCACGATGACGCTCCGACAGAGCGATTGGCGGTGCCTTCCACGACGGCATCCCCGCGGTCTTCCACCCGGTACACGTGCTCGGTCCGCACCCTGCCTTCGTCGACGTCACCGGTCGGCGCGATGACCTCTTGGACGTATCGCCGACCTGCCCGGTCTCGAACGCAGTGCACGACCAGGTCGATCGACGCGGCGAGCGCAGGCGCGATGAACGCGCGGTCGATGTTGCGCCCGGCCAGGAGCGGGAGGATCGTCAGCTTCTCGATCGCCTCCGCCGCGGAGTTCGCATGCACGGTGCAGGCGCCGGGAACCCCCGTGTTGAGGGCGAGCACGAGGTCCAGGGCTTCCGCATCCCGGACCTCGCCGACGACGAGACGGTCCGGTCGCATACGCAGCGCCTCCTTCACCAGCCGCCGCAACGTGATCTCCCCCGTGCCCTCCAGACTCGCCTGGCGTCCCTGGAGTGAGACGAGATCCGGTCCGTGAACGGCCAGCTCGAACGTCTCCTCGACCGTCACGATGCGCTGGGTGTCTGCGCAGGAAGCCAGCAGCGCGCCGAGCATCGTCGTCTTGCCTGCGTGCGTCGCTCCGGAGACGATCACGCTGCGGCCGTCATCCATCGCCACGCGCAGCCGCTCAGCGACACCGGGAGGCATCATGCCCTGATCCGTCAGCGCTGGGAGGGAACGGTACTTCGGGAGGAACTTGCGGATGTTCACAGCCCACGAGCCACGCACCACATCGGCGATCGCCACGTGCAGACGGGACCCGTCCGGCAACGAGGCGTCGACGAACGGCTGGCTGATGTCGACGCGCCGCCCCGTGGACTGGAGCATCCTCTCGACGAGGTCGCGCACCGACACCTCATCGAGCACGACGTCGGTCCGCTCTGCCGTCCCCTCTCGGGCGACGTGCACGTGTCCTGCCCCGTTCAGCCAGATCTCCTCGACCTCCGGATCGTCGAGCAGCGGCTGTAGCGCGCCGAATCCGCTCAAGGTCGCCAGGACCTCGCGCACGCACGCAGCCTCATCGTCGATCAGCGCCTCACCGCGGGCGAGGGCGAGATCGTCGTGTCGGCGGACCTCGGCGTGGGCGATGCGCCACGCACCGTCCGGATCGATCGACGGGTCGATGCCCTCGGCGCGCAGACGCGAACGCACACGCTCGGCGACGAGGGCGGACGGACGAATCACTCAGGCATCCTCGCAACATTCCACCCGCGGCCTCCGAAGTTATCCACAAGCCGACCTGGAGCCCGTCCCGCGATGCAGGATCCGGGCGCAGCTGCCACGGACTGCGGGCGGATCCCCAGACACGTGGTTTCGGCGATCAGTAGACTTGTCCCACCGCGCGGGAGTGGTGGAATTGGCAGACACGCAGGATTTAGGTTCCTGTGCCCCAGGGCGTGTGGGTTCAAGTCCCACCTTCCGCACGAGAGACGACGGCAGCCTTCTCAGGTCGCCACGACATCGCTCTGCTACACCGCCGACCATTCACGACCGACGGGACTCCCCCAGTGCTGGAAACCATGCTGCACGCACCGACCGCTCTCATCCCCTGGCTGGACCCCGCCACGATCATCGGGACCGCCGGGCCGTGGGCGCTGCTCGTGGTGTGCTTCATCATCTTCGCGGAGACCGGTCTGCTCGTGGGATTCCTGCTCCCCGGTGACACGCTGCTCGTGATCGCGGGCCTTCTCTCGCACCCGATCGCGGGGTCTGAGCACGGTGTCTTCGGCATCAACGTCTGGTGGGTCGCCCTGCTCATCGGCCTCGCGGCCTTCGTCGGCGGCGAGGTCGGCTACGTCATCGGGCACAAGGGCGGACCTGCCGTGTTCGAGCGCAAGGAGTCGGGACTCTTCAGCAAGAAGAACGTCGAGCGCACGAACGCGTTCTTCGAGCGCTTCGGCGGCATCACGGTGATCCTCGCGCGCTTCGTGCCGATCGTGCGCACCTTCGCCCCGGTCGCCGCCGGCGTCGGTCACATGCCGTGGCGGAAGTACACGCTCTACAACCTGATCGGTGCGGTCCTCTGGGGCTTCGGGCTCACCATGTTCGGCTACCTCATCGGGTTCATCCCCCCGGTCGCGGCGTTCGTGGAGAGCTACATCGACCTCATCCTGCTCGCGGCCGTCGGCGGCACGGCGCTGGTGACGCTGTGGCACTACCTGTCGGAGCGCCACAAGGCGAAGAAGGCCGCCGCCGCCGGGGAAGACGTCGTCACCGACGCCGAGGAGGCGCAGGAGCTCGTGCTCGACGCCGACGTGTTCGACCGCGCCCCCGACCTGGACGGCGACGGCAAGCACTGACCGCGGTCGGTCAGCCCGCGTTCTTGGCGCGCTCCTCCTTCGAGCGGGCGACACTCGCACGCAGGGCCTCCATGAGGTCGATGACCTCTCCGCCCTCAGCCGCCTTCTCGGCCTCGCCGAAGGTCTCCGCGACGTCGAACGTCTCGCCCGCCTCGATCTTCGCGTCGATCAGCGTGCGGAGTTCCTTCTGGTACTCGTCGACGAACTCCTCGGGATCGAAGTCCGCCGAGTAGCTGTCCACGAGCGACGCCGAGAGCTCCAGCTCCTTCTTCGAGATCCGCACATCCTCGTCCAGCGCGGGGAACTCCGCTTCGCGCACCTCGTCAGCCCAGAGCAGCGTCTGCAGCACGAGCACCTTCCCCCGCACGCGCAGCGCGGCGAGCCTCGTCTTCTGCCGCAGGGTGAACCGCACGATCGCGGTGCGGTCGGTCTGCTCGAGCGTCTTGCGCAGGAGGACGTACGCCTTCGGTGACTTGGAATCGGGTTCGAGGTAGTACGGCTTGTCGAGCGTGAGCAGATCGACCTGGTCGGAAGGCACGAACTCCACGACGTCGATCTCTCTGCTCTTCTCCGCGGGGAGCGCGGCGAGGTCGTCCTTCGTCAGCACGACGGTCTGGCCCTCCTCGACGTACGCGCGGTCGATGTCGGCGTAGGCGACGGTCTCTCCGCAGACCTCGCAGGTGCGCTGGTAGCGGATGCGACCGCCGTCTTTGTCATGCACCTGATGCAGCGCCACGTCGTGGTCCTCGGTCGCGGAGTACACCTTGACCGGGACGTTCACGAGCCCGAACGTCAGTGCGCCCTTCCAGATCGTCCTCATCACACCAGTAGACACCAGCCACAGCCGTCACGACCAGCCCTTGACTACGCTGGCTCCATGGTGGGAGATGCGCAGATCGTCCAGGTCGACGGCCGCCGCCTGCGCGTGACGAACCTCGACAAGGTCGTCTACCCGGAGACCGGCACCACCAAGGGCGAGGTCATCGCGTACTACACGGCCATCGCACCGCTGCTGCTCCCCCTCCTCGCCGGCCGCCCCGTCACCCGCAAACGATGGGTGGAAGGTGTCGGAACAGCGCAGGCGCCGGCTGACGCGTTCTTCACGAAGCAGCTCGAACCGGGGGCACCGTCGTGGATCCCGCGGCAGGCGATCCAGCACTCGGACGGGCCCAAGGAGTATCCGCTCGTCGAAGACGTCCCCACCCTCGTCTGGCTCGCGCAGGTCGCCGCGATCGAGCTGCACGTGCCGCAGTGGCGGTTCTCTCCCGAAGGCCTTCCCGGAAACCCCGACCGGCTCGTCCTCGACCTCGACCCCGGCGACGGAGTCGGGTTGCCGCAGTGCGCCGAGGTCGCTCGCATCGCCCGAGGAATCCTGTCGGACATGGGTCTCGATCCGTTGCCCGTCACCAGCGGCAGCAAGGGCATCCATCTCTATGCCTCGCTCCCCGGCGAGCAGACGAGCGACGAGGTCTCCGCCGTCGTGAAAGAGCTCGCCCGGATGATCGAGAACGATCACCCCGACCTTGCGACGAGTGTCATGGCGAAGGCGGTCAGGGGCGGCAAGGTCTTCCTCGACTGGAGCCAGAACAACGGCAAGAAGACCACCATCTCCCCCTACTCGCTCCGCGGCCGTGCGCAGCCGTGGGTCGCCGCTCCTCGCACCTGGGACGAGCTCGCCGATCCGCACCTCGCCCAGCTCGACCTCGACGAGGTGCTCGAGCGCGCCGCCGCAGGAATCGATCCACTCGCCACGCTCCGCCCGCCCGCGACGGCTCCGCTGCCGCAACCCGCGAAGACCCGGAGCTCCCATCGGTATCCTCGGAGCTCCGCCGCACCCTCCGCCCCGCCATCCGTGGCGGCCGTGGCATCGGTGGCGCCGATGCTCGCCGAGAACGGCACCCCCGGAACCGCTCGCGCACTGAGCGATCCCTCCTGGGTCGAGGTCAAATGGGACGGCATCCGCGCGGTGGGCACGTGGGCGGACGGACGGATGCTCCTGCACGCGCGTCGAGGCACTGACATCACCACCCGCTACCCCGAGCTCACCGCCGACGGCGCCCCCTTCCTCCCGGTGAAGGAGGCGGTGGTCGATGGGGAGATCGTGGCGTTCGATGCCAACGGCCGACCGAGCTTCTCGCTCCTCCAGAACCGGATGCACCTCACCCGCCCGCGCGAGATCGAACGCGAGGTGATCCGCACCCCCATCGTCTACATGCTGTTCGACCTGCTCCGCCTCGATGGGCACGACCTCACCGGCCTGCCGCTCCGGGAGAGACGGACACTTCTCGAGGACGTGATCGCCGGCCTCGACGCTCCTGTGCAGGTCCCTCCCGTGTTCGACGACGTCGATGCGGCACTCGTCGCGAGCCGGGAGTTCGGCCTCGAGGGCGTCGTCGTCAAGGACCCGCAATCGCGCTATCGCCCTGGGCAGCGCTCCCCCTCGTGGTTGAAGCTCAAGCACACCAGGATGCAGGAAGCCGTGATCGTGGGGATCCGACCGGGCAAGGGCGACAGGGAGAGCACGCTCGGATCGCTGCTTCTCGCCGTTCCGGAAACCTCGTCGGGACGGCGACGTCTCCGCTACGTCGGGCGTGTGGGTACCGGATTCACCGATCGGATCCTGCGTGATCTCCTCGCACGACTCACCCCGCTTCGCGTGGACGCTGCCCCCCTCGACGGCGTCCCCGCCCCTGATGCCTCCGACGCGCTCTGGGTCCGCCCCGAGATCGTCGGCGAGGTCGAGTTCGCGAACTGGACGCCCGACGGGGTGCTCCGCCATGCCCGTTGGCGAGGCCTCCGACCGGACAAGAGTCCTCTCGAGATCAGCGTCGAGACCTCCGTCGCGGTTCCTTCGCCTTCCGAAGCCTGAGCCGAGCTCGCGCCGAGGGATCAGGCGTGGTGCGGTTCGCAGTCCGACTGCTCTGCCGGCTCGATCTGGAAGGTCGAATGCTCGACATCGAAGTGATCGGCGAGACACGACTGCATCTCGGTCAGCAGCTGCGAGGAGCGTCCGTCGGCGAAGAGGGCAGGCTCCACGCTGACGTGGGCCGTGAACACGGGCGCTCCGCGAGTCAGCTGCCAGACGTGCACATCGTGCACACCGACGACGCCGTCGTATCCGAGCAGGTGCGTGCGGATCTCGCTCACCGCCGTGCCCTTCGGGGCCGACTCGGCGAGCACGGAGAACACCTCACGAAGCAGTGCGATGGCCCGGGGGATGATCATCGCCGCGATGAAGAGGGACGCGATCGCATCCGCGGGCATCCAGCCGGTGAGGAGGATGACGACCGCGGCCACGATCACGGCAGCCGACCCGATCAGATCGCCCATCACCTCGAGGTAGGCTCCGCGCACGTTGATGCTCGTGCGCTGCGCGCGGCTCAGCAGCCACATCGACACGGCGTTCGCCAGGAGACCCACGACCGCGACGACCAGCATGAGTCCACCGGCGACCTCGACCTCTCCCGGATTCATGAGACGCCCTATGCCCTCGATCGCGACCCAGGTCGCCAGGGCGATGAGGATGATCGCGTTGATCAGCGCACCGAAGACCTCGGCACGCTGGTACCCGAAGGTGCGCCGGTCGTCCGCCGGGCGCGCTGCCACGGTCGCGGCGATCAAGGCGATGACGAGGCCGGATGCATCCGTGAACATGTGCGCGGCATCTGCGAGGAGGGCGAGCGACCCTGACAACAGCGCCCCGACGACCTGCACGACCATCACCGTCGCCGTGAGGGACAGGGAGATCGCGAGCAGGCGTCTGCTGCTGGCCGAACGGATGCCGCCGGGCGCGGGTGCGTGATCGTGCATGCCACCAGGCTAGACCGGGAAACCGCCACGGAAGGCGGGTTGCGGCTAGTCGGGAAGGGTAACGATTCTCAGCTTCAGCAGCACTTTTCCGCGGCCGACGCGTCAGAGCGCTGCGAGGAGCGGAACGAGTTCGGCGAAGGCGCGTGCCCGGTGCGACTGCGCCTGCTTCTCCGCGGAGGAGAAATCGCCCACCGAGCGCTCCTCCCCTGCAGGCTGGCCGTCCGGCACGAAGATCGGGTCGTAGCCGAAGCCGCCCGTTCCCGACGCAGCGTGCGCCAGGCGTCCCGGCCAGCGCCCCTCCACGACCTCCTCGCGGCCATCCGGCAGCACGAGGGCGATGGTGGAGGTGAAGTGCGCGGTGCGGTGCGGGTCGGCGATGTCGCGCAGCTGGTCCAGGAGCAGCTCGAGGTTCGCGGCCGCATCCTTCTTCTGCCCGGCCCAGTAGGCGGAGAAGACCCCCGGAGAGCCGCCGAGGACGTCGACGCAGATGCCGGAGTCGTCGGCGAGGGCCGCGAGCCCCGTGTGCGCTGCGGCCGCCCGCGCCTTGATCAGCGCGTTCTCGGCGAATGTCACGCCGTCCTCGACAGGTTCGGGGCCGTCGTAGCCGATGATCTCGAGATCAGGACGCGTCTGAGCCACGATCTGCTGGAACTCCGCGACCTTGTGCGGATTGTGCGTGGCGAGCACGACCTGCATCGTCACTCCCCCGCCAGTGCGGCCAGCTGCGCGTCCTTCAGATCGGCGCATCCGGCCAGCCCCAGCTCGAGCAGCGCGTCGAGTTCGCGCTTGTCGAACGGCGCTCCCTCCGCGGTCCCCTGCACCTCGACGAACAGTCCACGGCCCGTGACCACGACGTTCATGTCGGTCTCCGCGCGCACATCCTCGACATATGCCAGATCGAGCATGGGCTCGCCGTCGATGATGCCCACGGACACCGCGGCGACCGAGTCGAGCAGCGGAGTGGAGTTCCTGCCGATGAACTTCTTCTCCCGCCCCCACTCGATCGCGTCCGCGAGCGCCACGTAGGCACCCGTGATGGCTGCCGTACGGGTGCCGCCATCCGCCTGGAGCACGTCGCAGTCGATGACGATGGTGTTCTCACCGAGAGCCTTCGTGTCGACAACCGCACGGAGCGCACGGCCGATCAGCCGGGAGATCTCATGCGTGCGTCCGCCGATGCGGCCCTTGACGCTCTCGCGGTCGTTCCTGCTGTTCGTGGCGCGCGGGAGCATGGAGTACTCGGCGGTGACCCACCCCTTGCCCTTCCCGGTCAGCCACCGCGGGACGCCGTTGGTGAAGGACGCGGTGCACAGCACCTTGGTGCCGCCGAAGCTGATCAATGCCGATCCCTCGGCGTGAGCACTCCAGCCGCGCTCGATGGTGATCTCTCGCAGCTGATCGGTGGAGCGGCCGTCGGCGCGGACGATTTCGGACATGTGCTTCTCTCAGGTCGGGATGGCAGATCGAATCGGAGCGATACGATCCGGATTACTCGAAAGCGGTGTCGGGCAGGGTGATGACGCCGGTCTGCACCAGCTGCACATCACGCACCTCGTGCCCCATCAGGCGGTTGGCCAGAGCGGTGAAGTCGTCGGTCGCGGCCCCCGTGGCCTCGTACACGTAACCGGCGGTCGCATCAGGCGGGGCGAGCAGGTCGCCGCGGACGAGCTGGCGATAGACGTCACCGGCGGTCTCGTCGTCGCTGGAGACGAGCGTGACGCCCTCACCCATGACGTAGCTGATGGCGCCGCGGAGGAACGGGTAGTGCGTGCAGCCGAGCACGAGCGTGTCGACGTCTGCCTCGCGAAGGGGGGCGAGGTACTCCTCGGCGACGGCGAGCACCTCGGGCGTGCCGGTGATCCCCGCCTCGACGAACTCGACGAAGCGCGGACATGCGGCGGTGAAGACCTGGAGTCGCTCGTTCACCTCGAGCATGTCCTGGTAGGCGCGAGAGCCGATCGTGCCGACGGTGCCGATCACGCCCACGCGACCGTTGCGCGTGGTGGAGACGGCACGGCGCACCGCGGGGCCGATCACCTCCACCACCGGGACGTCGTAGCGCTCCCGAGCGTCTCGCAGCATGGCGGCGGAGGCGGTGTTGCAGGCGATCACCAGCATCTTGACGCCCTGGTCCACGAGCGTGTCGAGCACTTCGAGCGAGTAGCGGCGCACGTCGGCAATGGGCTTCGGCCCGTACGGCGAGTGCGCGGTGTCGCCGATGTAGACGAACGACTCTCGGGGCAGCTGGGCGCGGATGGCCCGCGCCACCGTGAGCCCGCCGACACCGGAGTCGAAGATCCCGATCGGCGCGTCGTTCATGACTCCCCAGCCTACCTGCGCGTGGCCCGCCGCGCGCGTCGGGGCGCTCACTAAACTGAGCGCATGACCTCGTCGACGGCGCTGCTCACCGACCGCTATGAGCTGACGATGCTCGCTGCCTCTCTACGGGACGGCACTGCTTTGCGCCCCAGCGTGTTCGAGCTGTTCTCCCGGCGCCTCTCCGGTGGCCGCCGTTTCGGTGTGGTCGCCGGTACCGGCCGACTTCTCGGCCTCCTCCGCGACTTCCGCTTCGGCGAGGACGAGCTGCGCTTCCTGCGCGACGAGGCGGTCGTCGACCCGGCGTCACTGAAGCACCTCGAGGACTACCGGTTCACGGGCTCGATCCGGGGCTATCGCGAGGGCGAGCTGTACTTTCCCGGATCCCCGATACTCACCGTGGAGGGAACGTTCGCGGATGCGGTCGTGCTCGAGACGCTCGCGCTGAGCGTGCTGAACCACGACTCCGCCGTCGCCACCGCCGCGTCGCGCATGAGCATCGCCGCCGGCGAGCGTCCACTGGCCGAAATGGGCTCCCGTCGGGCCGCCGAGCGTTCCGCTGTCGCGGCAGCGCGCGCGGCCTACATCGCGGGTTTCGGCGCCACGAGCAATCTCGAAGCGGGACGAAGCTGGGGCATCCCCACCATGGGCACGGCCGCGCACTCCTGGACGCTGCTGCACGACACCGAGGAGGAGGCGTTCCGTTCCCAGGTCGAGAGTCTGGGCTCCGGCACGACCCTGCTCGTCGACACGTACGACATCCGCACCGGCGTCGAGACCGCCATCCGCGTCGCCGGAACGGAGCTCGGTGGTGTGCGGATCGACTCGGGCGACCTCCCGATCGTCGCCGCCGACGTCCGGGCGCAGCTGGACGAACTCGGTGCTACATCGACGCGCATCACGGTGACCAGCGATCTCGACGAGTATGCGATCGCCGCCCTCGCCGCTTCGCCGGTCGATGCCTACGGGGTGGGCACCTCGGTCGTGACCGGCTCCGGTTACCCGACAGCGAGCATGGTCTACAAGCTCGTGGCGCGACAGGATGCCGCCGGATCGTGGGTCGGCGTCGCCAAGGCATCGGCGGACAAGGCGTCACACGGCGGACGCAAGGCGGCGTTCCGCACCCTGGCGGATGGAGTCGCCACAGCGGAGACGGTCGTCGTCTCGGACGGATTCGAGCAGCTCGACACCGCGGCCGACCACCCCGACGGCCGACCGCTGCAGGTCACCTTCGTCGAGGCCGGCGACATCGATGCGTCGTACGAGGGGGTCGCGGGTACCGCGGCCGCGCGCGCTCATCACCTTCGGGTACGCGAAGAACTGCCGGTGCGGGCTCTCGCGCTGAGCAAATCCGACCCCGCGATCCCCACCGTGTACGTCGAAGCCGACTGAGATCAGCCGATCATCGACTCGTAGATCTCCTTGCACGTGGGGCAGATCGGGAACTTCTCCGGGTCGCGCCCCGGTGTCCATTTCTTGCCGCACAGCGCGCGCACCGGCTTGCCGGTGATCGCGGATTCGAGGATCTTGTCCTTCTTCACATAATGCGAGAAGCGCTCGTGGTCGCCCGGTTCGAGGTTCTCCTCGCGGAGGAGCTCTTCCAGTTCGCGATCAAGCGTTGCCACGCCGCCCTGATCGGGGCTGTCCAGCGGAGTACTCATCCCGAGAGTCTAGCCGCGTCGAAAGCGTCGCGGGTGGTCGTCATGCCGTCTCGACGAACTCCATGAGACGCTCTCCGCTGCGCTCGAAGATTCGGCCGCCGATGACGGCGCCCAGCACCAGCACCCCGAGGCCGACGAGGAGCCCGACCCAGAAGGTGGCCGGTGCATACGCCGACCCCTCGAGGATCGTGGCAGCGAACAGCCAGATGGTGGGCGCGCTCAGCACGATCGCCCCGAGGAACGTCGCGGCCGGTCCGTAGATTCCGCGGGATGTCGGCCGTTGCGGCTGCTGGAACGGGCTGTCTCCGGGCCGGGAGACCGCGTAGGGCGCCACGACCGAGACGATGCTCGAGATGCCGAGCGCACTGAAGAGCAGGCTGGCGGCCATACCGCCCATGGGCAGCAGGAGACTCCAGTTCCCCACCAGGAGCAGGCTCAACGGCACAGCGATCGCGAGCACCGGAATCGCGACGAGCAGCACGGGCACCAGGCGACCGAGACGATCGGGAAGCCCCCGGACTCCACTCGCCACATGCGTCCACAGCGCCGTCGAGTCATAGGCGACGTCGTTGTGCGGCAACCATCCGAAGAACAGTGCCATCACCGGAACCGGGACCAGCGCGGCGATCTCCACCGGGACACCGGCGACGATCAGCGGCAGCACGGTGAGCACACCGGCGACCGGGACCACGATGATGTTCATGATGTAGCGACGGTCGCGGAGCCAGTACACGAGGCTCCGGGAGGCGATCGCCCCGAAGGCGTTCGACGGCAGCAGCCCGAACCAGCCGAGCCCCGTGCGCTCCCGCGAGGCGACCGGGCGCTCCGTCGTCGTGAGGAGCCGCCGGACGAGCCATGCCCACGAGATCCAGAGGAGCACGACGGTGAGGACCGCGATGATCCCGGTGACCCAGGCCGAAGCGGTCGCCCCTGCCGCGGAGTCGAAGAGGAATGCCGGCGCTGCCGCGAACGGACTGAAGCCGAAGACGCTGGAAAGGGTCGCCAGAGAGGGGGGCACGAGGCCGTCCCAGCGAAGGGATCCGAAGAACACCGCGACCGGGAAAGCGATCACGATCAGGGCGAGCGCGAACAGCGCGGTGAGCTCCCGTGATCGGCGCTCGGGCAGGAGCAGGGCGTTGAGCGCCATTCCGATCCGCGAGACCAGCATCGTCGTGACGACGCCGATGACCGTCATCAGGATCGCGAGAGGCCATGGCGTCCCGGCACCGATCGCGACGATGCAGACGCTGATGTAGACGGCGAGGAGCGCGAGGCTGGGCACGCTCACGAACGCGGCCAGCGTGAGCACCCACGGCATCTGCCGCTCATCGACGCCGAAGACCGCGAAGCGGCGAGGATCGAGCTGATCGGCCGCCCCGACGAGGAGCGGTCCGACGAGGAAACCGACGAGGAGGGCGGCGCCGCCGAGCACGGTGACCGCACGGGCGACCGGCACCGGAGCGGACGAAAGACTGAAGACCGCGATGCACACCACGGACGTGATCGCGACGACGGCGACGAACGAGATGATCGAACGGACCCGACGGTCGCCGCGCAGAGTTCCGATCAGAAGCGCGAGCCTCAGTCGGAGAACGTGTGCAGCCACTCGAGCCCCTCCACCTCTCCGCTGGAGCCGGCGAGCTCGACGAAGCGCGCCTCGAGCGTCTGCCCTGCGCGCACGTCGTCGACGGTCCCCTCGGCCAGCACTTCCCCTCCGACGATGATGGCCACGCGGGAGCAGACGCGCTCCACCAGATCCATGCCGTGGCTGGAGAGGATCACCGTGCCACCGTGCGACACATACGCACGGAGGATGTCGAGGATCACCGCCGAGGAGACGGGATCGACCGACTCGAACGGCTCGTCGAGCACGAGCACGCGCGGGGAATGGATCATCGCCCCTGCCAGCATGATCTTCTTCGTCATGCCCGCCGAGTAGTCCGAGACGACGCGGCTGAGCGCATCGCCGAGATCGAACGCCCGAGCGAGATCTGCCGCGCGCTTCTCGATCACATCCGCGGCGAGGCCGCGCAGCAGTCCGTAGTAGTACAGCAGCTGACGACCGGTGAGGCGGTCGAACGTGCGCAACCTGTCCGGCAGCACGCCCATCAGTCTCTTCGCCGCCAGCGGCTGCTTCGCCTGATCGATGCCACAGATCACGACGCTGCCCTCGTCTGCGCGCAGGAGCCCGGCGACGATCGAGAGGGTCGTGGTCTTTCCCGCCCCGTTGGGGCCGACCACGCCATAGAAGGATCCAGCAGGCACGGTCAGGTCTATGCCGTCGACGGCGCGGTTGTCTCCGAACTGCTTGACGAGGCCGCGGATGGTGATCGCTTCGCCCCCGGAGAGCCCGTCCACGGGGTCCACGACCTCCGAAGCCGCATCGTCCGAGCCTCCTGCAGCTTCGACGACCTCAACCGAAGTGGACGTGCCCGACACGATCGGCGCCTCGACGATCGGCTCGGCCTCGACCGGTTCGGCGACCTCCGCCGCGAGGGCGGGAGCCGCGACGGGCTCGGCAATCGACGCGGGCTCGGGCTCACCAACCGGCTCGGGCTCGGGCTCGGGCTCGGGCTCGGGCTCGGGCTCGGGCTCGACGATCAGATCATGCTCCGTGGCGGGTTCGACCATGGGCTCCGGCGTCGAGGTGGCATCGACCGAACCCATCGACTCTGCGACTGCATCGGTGGCACGCGTGGAATCCACGGGAGCCGCTTCGGTGCTCGGAGACTCGGGGGCGTTCTTCGCCGCATCCGCCGCCGCCTTCTCCTCCTCGGCCGCCTTCTTCGCCGCCGCGTTCTTCGCTGCCGCTGCTTTCGCCGCCGCTGTCTTCGCTGCTGTGGACTTGGCGGCGGCCGCGCGAGCAGTGGACTTCGTGGCTGCAGCCTTGGACGCGGCCGCTTTCGCCGCGACAGTCTTCGCCGTAGAGGCCTTTGCCGCCGTGGACTTCGCCGCAGTGGACTTCGCCGCCGTCGCCTTCGCGGCGGTGGCCTTCGTGGCAGTCGCCTTCGCGGCAGCTGTCTTCGCTGCCGTCGTCTTCGCTGCCGTCGTCTTGGCCGGCGTCTTCATCGTCGCCTTCGCTGCCGTGTTCTTCGCTGCCGTGTTCTTCGCTGCCGTGTTCTTCGCGGCGGCGGTGCGAGTCGCTGCCGAGCTGCGCGCGGTAGCGGTGGACGTTCCGTTCTGGTCCGGCAACGCCTTGACCAAAGGCTCCACGACGATGTCGGCGGTCGGTGCGGCCTTCTCCGCCGCAGCCTTCGCTGTCGATGCCTTCGCCGCCGGCGTGGTCGCGGAGGACTTCGCTGCCGCCGTCTTCCCGGCAGTCGTGGCTCTACTCGTGGTCGGACGCTTCGCGGCGGGCCTCGTCGCCGCGGGCTTCTTCACGGCCGGCTTCTTCGCGGCAGGTCGCTTCGCCGTCGTTTCGGCCGTCGATGCCTCGTCGGGACTCGATTTCTTCACCGGCGGGCGCTTCGCCGACGCCTTCTCTTGCGCGGTCTCGGTTTGGTCCACCTGGGCGGTGCGGTCGTCAGGGGAGGCAGTCACCGTCCTACGGTATCAACGGGCGGCTGTGCGCCAAGGCCGCCGCGCAATAAACTGCCCTCGGATGCTGCGACTTCACAGCGATTGCAGGATGGTCGCAACCCTGTGCATCACGTGTGTAGTCGATCACGAAATGACAACGGGGCCCTCCTGGCCCTGAGGTTCCCAGGCGGAATCGATACCATGAACGCGGCACGACGAAGTGTCTGGTCGGTTAATCGACCGTGAACACAACTTCCTTTAGGAGCACTCGTGACTCTTCAGACCGTCATCCTCGCCGCCGGAATGGGCTCGCGCCTCGGCCGCGCGCTGCCGAAGCCGCTCACCGAACTGAGCGACGGCCGCACGATCATGGGCCAGCAGCACGACAACATCCGCGCCGCATTCGGCTCCGACGCCCGAATCACGACCGTGGTCGGCTACCGCGCCGAGACCATCATCGACGCCTTCCCGCACGTGAACTACGTCCACAACGAGCGTTACGACGAGACCAACACGTCCAAGAGCCTGCTGCGCGCCCTCGGTGCCACCGGTCGCGGCGGTGTGCTGTGGATGAACGGCGATGTCGTCTTCGACCCGATGATCCTCGGCCGCGCTCTCGAGTACATCGAGCGCGACCAGTCCTTCGTCACGGTGAACACCTCCAAGGTCAGCGATGAAGAGGTGAAGTACACGGTCACCGCCGAGGGCTTCATCAACGAACTGTCCAAGACCGTCAAGGGCGGCCTCGGCGAGGCTGTGGGCATCAACTACATCTCCTCCACGCAGAAGAAGGCCTTCATGCGCCAGCTGCAGCGGGTGGAGGACCAGGACTACTTCGAGCGCGGCCTCGAACTCGCGATCGCCGAGGACGGCCTGCTGCTCGAGCCGATGGACGTCTCCGACCTGTACGCGGTCGAGGTCGACTTCGCAGAAGACCTGGAGCGCGCGAACCTCTTCGTCTGATCGAACGACACGAAAGCCCGGTCCCCCTCGCGGGGCCGGGCTTTCGGCGTTTTCGCGGGCTGTCTCCATAGGATCTCTGCATGGCCCCCAAGGTGCACAAGATCCATTCGCTCCCGGACGACGCTCCGTGGGACAAGGGCGTGCCCCCCGCCGGCTCGGCGGAGCATCCGATGATGGTGCGTGGTCTCGATCGCGTCCTGGCGATCCAGCGCCCACTCGTCCTCGCGCACATCCGCAGCATCCGGCTGCGCAATCCCCAGGCATCACCCACGGAGATCATCCGCATCCTCGAGCGGCGCTACCTCGCGGCCGTGACGACCGGAGGGGCGGCGGTGGGAGCGACCGCCGTCGTTCCGGGCATCGGCACCGGAGTCACCCTCGCCCTCTCCGGGGTCGAGACCGTGGGTTTCGTGGAGTCCACCGCGCTGTTCGCGCAGTCGGTGGCCGAGGTGCACGGGATCGCCGTAGCGAACCCGGATCGCGCCCGCGCCCTGGTGATGACGCTGATGCTCGGCAAAGAGGGCGTCGACCTCGTCGGACAGCTCGCCGGCCAGGTCGCGGGGCGCGGCGGCAGCAGATCCTCGTACTGGGGTGAGCTCGTCACGAAATCCCTCCCCCGCGCCGCAGTCGGCCCCCTCGTCGACCAGCTCAAGAGCATGTTCGTGAAGCAGTTCGCAGCGAAGGGCGGAGCATCGGTCATCGGCAAGGCCCTCCCGTTCGGCATCGGCGCCGCGATCGGAGGGGCCGGGAACAACATCCTCGGCCGCCGCGTGCTGACCACTTCGCACAAGGCCTTCGGCGCTGCGCCGATCGACCTGCCCCTCGAGCTGGAGCCCGTCGCCGGGGCCGAGAAGCTCGAGCTGCGGATGCTCCGGGGGGCCCGCTACGCCGGGAACGCGGTGGTGGGTGCCGCCGGCACCGTAGCCCGAGGCGCAGAGTGGGTCGGGCACCGTGTCGGCGGACGCGCCGGCCGCCGACGAGAGAGCACGCCCGAAGAGCTCGAGGTCGGCACCGGCGACCACTCCCTGCCCTCGAACCCCGGCGAAGAGCGCGAAGAGCGCTGAGCGCACGTCGCCAAAGGATCGGCTGAGCCGTTGTGGCGAGCATCCAACAGCCGGGGCCGAGCCGACGATAGGGTGGAATCCGTGACGGACAAGCCCGACCTCTTTACCACCGCCGGCAAGATCGCGGACCTGCGCGCTCGCTACACGGAAGCCGTCGTCGACGCGGAAGCGAAGGCGAAGGAGAAGCAGCACGCGAAGGGCAAGATGACCGCCCGCGAGCGCGTCGAGCTGCTCGTGGATCCGGGAAGCTTCGTCGAGTTCGACGAGTATGTGCGCCACCGCACCACCGCCTTCGGAATGGATCGCTCCCGCCCCTACGGCGACTCCGTCGTCACCGGCGTCGGCACCATCAACGGGCGCACCGTCGCGGTGTACTCGCAGGACTTCTCCACCTTCGGCGGTTCGCTCGGAGAGGTCGCCGGCGAGAAGATCGTCAAGATCATGGAGTTCGCCCTGGCCGGCGGCATGCCGTGCATCGGGATCCTCGACTCCGGAGGCGCGCGCATCCAGGAGGGTGTCGTCGCTCTCGGCAAGTACGGTGAGATCTTCCGACTGAACACCCGCGCTTCCGGTGTCATCCCGCAGATCTCCATCATCATGGGCCCGGCCGCGGGCGGTGCGGTGTACTCCCCCGCGCTGACCGACTTCGTCATCATGGTCGACAAGACCAGCCAGATGTTCGTCACGGGTCCCGACGTGATCAAGACCGTCACGGGCGAAGACGTGGGGATGGAGGAGTTGGGCGGCGCCTACACGCACAACACCCGATCCGGTGTCGCGCACTACCTCGCGGAAGACGAGGACGACGCCATCGATTACGCGCGCACGCTCCTGAGCTTCCTCCCGGACAACAACATGGCGGAACTCCCGTCGTACGAGAGCGCGTTCGAGTTCGAGACGACCGACGCCGATCGCGTGCTCAACACGATCGTCCCCGACTCGACCAACCAGCCCTACGACATCCACACGGTCATCGAGCACGTCGTCGACGAGGGCGATTTCCTCGAAGTTCAGCCGCTGTTCGCGCCCAACATCGTGATCGGCTTCGGTCGGGTCGAGGGTCGCTCGGTCGGCATCATCGCCAACCAGCCGTCGCAGATGGCCGGCACCCTGAACATCGAGGCCGGTGAGAAGGCCAGCCGCTTCGTGCGATTCTGCGACGCCTTCTCGATCCCGATCGTCACGCTCGTCGACGTGCCCGGCTACCTTCCCGGCACGGACCAGGAGTGGACAGGCGTCATCCGCCGCGGTGCGAAGCTGCTCTACGCCTACGCGGAGGCCACCGTGCCCCTCGTCACCGTCATCCTGCGCAAGGCCTATGGGGGTGCGTACATCGTGATGGGCTCGAAGCAGCTCGGCGCGGATGTGAACCTCGCGTGGCCGACCGCCGAGATCGCCGTGATGGGTGGCCAGGGAGCCGTCAACATCCTCTACCGCGGTGAGATCAAGAAGGCGGAGGAGGCCGGCGAGGACGTCGCCGCCGTGCGCACGCGCCTCGCGAACGAGTACACCTACAACGTGGCCTCGCCGTTCCTGGCTGCCGAGCGCGGGGAGCTCGACGGCATCATCGAGCCGGCCAACACCCGCGTCTCGATCGCGAAGGCTCTGCGTGCCCTGCGCGGGAAGCGCGCGGAGCTGCCCCCGAAGAAGCACGGGAACATCCCCCTGTGATCGAGCAGAACCCGCAGGGCGGCCCCTCCTCGGATGCGCCGCTGCTCGACATCACCCGGGGCGCGGCCACCGAGGAGGAGCTCGCCGCTCTCATCGCGGTGATCAGCGAGGCGTACGCGACCGAGGAGGCTGCGGCCGTGGCCGACGAGCCCGCCGTCTCCGCCTGGGCCAGGACGCAGCGTCCGCTTCGTCGCCCGCTCCGTCGCGACATACCGTGGGGCCGCTTCTCCGGCTGACGCCGCCCCGAACGCGGATCAACGCCGTCGGCGTGGTCCGCGAACCCTCCGCCTCGCGAACCACGTCGACGATCGTGGCAGGACCCCCAGCGCCCTGCGCGGCCGCGTCCCCGTCGCAGCCTCGCCCGTCCCTGTTCAAGAGCCGGACGGATCCCCCCTCGTGAAGATCCGCGTGTTCCGCGACGTGCGACGGTGCCGTGCGCACAGCAGAAGGCGGACTCCGCTGATCTGTTCGAAGGACGAAACCCAAATACTATATCGATTCGACTTATGCTCGCAAAAAGGTGAACCCTCGAACATTCAGCTGTCGAACACTCTCAACTGTCGAGCAGGAGGTCGGAAGCACGAGGGCTCAGGACCGAGTCGAGGACGACGCACGCTGCGCCCACCGCACCGACGTCGTCGCCCACCACCGTGCCGTCGACGGGGAGGGTGCGTATCGCACGGGTGGCACTGGCCCGATCGAGCCTGTCGGGGATCTCCGCCAGGTACACATCAGCGAGCCGAGACCAGAACGGCCCGCCGAAGACGACCCGGTCGACGTCGAGCATGTTCGTGAGCACCGCCGTCAGCGCCGTGATGTGCACGGCGGAGCCCCGAAGCACCTCCGCCGCGGCTTCGTCCCCGGCAGCCGCTCGCTCGCACAGCTGCCCGAATCGCTGGTCTACGGCCGCGGCATCGCTCGTCTGATGCTCATCGTCGAACACCCCTGCCCTCTCCGCCTGCTCGATGATCGCCTGCGGGGTGCACACCACCTCGACGCATCCGCGGGCCCCGCACGCGCAGGACGGCCCGTCGGGGTCGACGATGATGTGGCCGATCTCGCCGATGTTGCGTGTGCTCCCGCGGACGGCCTCTCCATCGCGTGCGACGGCCGCGCCGATGCCGATCCCCAGATAGATGAAGACGAACGAGTCGTCAGCCGACTCCCGCCTCGTCCAGAGCTCGCCCACCGCGGCCGAGGTCGTGTCCTTCTCCACGACCACAGGCAGACCCGTCGCCTCCGCGAGCACGGCCCGCAACGGCACACGGTGCCAGCCTGCGAGCTTCGGCGGGTCGATCACCCTCCCCAGCTCCGCGTCGAGCGGGCCGGGGGCCGCGACCCCCACCCCGGCGATCCGCGAGCGGTCGACGCCCGAACCGGCGATCAACGTTTCGATCGTCGACGCCATGGCCTCGACGATGCGGTGGGGATCCTCGGCGGGTGTGCGCACGCTTAGACGACGGACCACCGCGCCGGCCAGATCCAACAGCACGAAAGTCATCAGCGCGGGATCCAGATGGACCCCCACAGCGAAGCGGCTGTCCGCGACGAGCCGCAGGGTGACCCGCGGCTTGCCTGGTCCGTTGATCGTTCGACCCGCTTCCCTGATGAAGCCGTCATCGAGGAGTCTGCGGGTGATGTTCGTGACCGTCTGCGCTGACAGGCGCGTCGCCGTCGACAGCTCGATCCTGCTGAGCCCCTCGCCGGACTGCCGGATCGCCTCCAGTATCACGGACTGATTGAAGTCGCCCATGCGCGGAAGGTTGGTGCCACGACGCGTTGCCATCGTCCAATGATGGCCTATCGGGGGTGAAATCGTGTCCCCCAAAATACCTACAGACAATGTTCGCGCGAACCATCAGACTGAGGGGGACGCTTCGCGTTCGGCTGGTCTCTCTGTCCCAGGGTAGACAGACGCTGATCGGCCACCAGCGGACGGTTTTCGGGTAACTGTCCGCACGGAGAGGGGCAGGCGGATTCGCCGCCCCTCTCCCACTCTCACCATCCTCGACTCCGGTCATCTCCCCAGGCCGGAGCCGAGGACGCACGCGTTCGTCCCCCGCGCCCGCCTGTCAGCGCGGAATCTCGTGCCAGAGGTCGACGGCATCATCGTCGCCGGACGCCCGGGAGCCGGCGCGGCCGACCACCGTGACGGCGACACGGGGATCGCGCGCCGAGCGGATGATCAGACGAGCGGTCTGTGCGCGACCGAGCACGACGGCCAGCTCGTCTCTGATCAGTTCCCGCCGCGTCTCATCGATCCCGTCGAAACCGCCCTCATCGAAGACCGTGACCACCACGCCCCGGCGTCGTGCCGCCTCGATCGCGTTGCGCACGGCGTCGTTGAGCAGATCGGCTCCGCGCAACTCATCCCGCAGCCTGCCCTCAGCGAGGCGGGCGTCCATCCGCTCCTGCTCGTCCAGCGCGCCCCGCGCGGCCACCACCCTGCTGAGGACGGGACCGGCGACGGCCAGCGCGAACTGCGTGCGCAGGCGCCGCTCCCGCTGACGCACCCGCTGCGTCGCATGCCACGCGGACACAGCCTGCTGGATCTCGGCGAGGCGCTCCGTGTCACGCACGGCGCGGTCCCAGAACATCACCAGGAGCCCAGCGACCACCACCCACATGATGGAGCCGACGAGTCCGAGGTTGAGGGCGACGACGAATCCCAGATAGGCCGACGCGGTGACGACGAGCACCGCGAGAACGAGCACGCCGATCAGAGCGCGCCTCCGGACGACGCAGACGACGCCGAGCAGTCCGAGCGCGCCGATGTACCACGTGGCGAAGGGAGCCGTCCGATCCGCCGGGTCGAGCGACGAGGTGACGAGGACGGGGATCAGCGCACTCGCCACCAGCGCCAGGATCGCCGACCACATCGGCATCCTGACGACAGCGCCGTGTCCGAGGATCGCGACGTTCACGACCACGAGGTACAACCCGATCGCGAGGACCATCACCAGCGGAGCGGTCGGCTGCTCGATCCACCAGATCCCCCTGGCGACGAAGTACAGCGCGAAGCCGACGGCGAGGGAGGTCGCGACACTGCGCACGGTGCGGTTCACGAGCGCTCCCATCCCAGGACGACAGTGGTCCCGTGCCCGTCGGAGAGGATGTCGGCGGTGCCGGCCACCCCTGCCATGCGCGCGAAGATCGACGCGCGGATCCCGAGTCGGTCGGCGCCGATCGACTCGACGTCGAATCCGGGTCCGGTGTCGGAGATGGTCACGCCGATGCCCTCGTCCCCGTGCCCTTCGACGATGATGTGGAGTCCGCGCCCGCCGGCGTGGGAGACCGCGTTGCCGATCGCCTGTCGTGCCGCGAGCACGAGCGCGCGGGCAGCACGTCCGGGAATGAGTCCGATGCCTCCGCGCTCCTCCACGATCGCGTCGGCGCCGAGCTCGGACAGCGCCCGACGCAGCTCGACCACGATCTGCACCGTTCCGACCGGCTCGTCGCTCCCCTCCTGCGCGACGGCGGCCTCGGTGTTCGCGAGGCGCGTGAGAGCCTCTCGCGCCATCGCCACGGCCAGTTCCCTGGCGCGATCGCCCTCGGCACGCTCCGCGGCGATCAGAGCGGCCAGCACGCTGTCGTGCATCAGGGCGGACATCGCAGCCCTCTCCTCCTCGGCCGCCGCCGCTGCCGCAGCAGTGGAGTACGACGCGACCGCCTGTCCCCTGGCCTCATCCACGCCGGCAGCGACCGAACGGAACATCCAGCCGAGCGAGACGATCACCACGCCGAGGATGAGGGTGAACGAGACGTCGAAGGCGGTCGTCACCCAGAAGTCACGCGAGAACTCCCCCTGGACGAGCCGGACATAGCCGTAGACGAACGGCACCCCCGCCGCCCAGACGAACTGCAGCGCCAGGGGGAAGGCGAGCATGGCCGCGACGACACCGACGTTGACGAGGAAGAAGATCCACGGCTGCTCTCCGGCCCCCTTGTCGGAGGGGTCGACGATCGTCGGCCACGCGGCGAGCACCAGCACGTACACCACGGCGAAGATGCCGGAGAAGGTGCGTACCCCTCGTCCGATCAGGCACGCCACCAGCATCGCGAGCAGGGGCACGAACACCACACATAGTGCGACGACATGCACGGGGTCCGCATTCGACAAGGATGCCATCGCGGAGACCAGCGCCTGTGCGCCGAGCACAGCCGAGCCGATCGCGACCACGATGGCGAGGATCCGCTCCATGCGCTTGCCGGTGAAACGCTCGTATGCTGTCTCCGTGCTGCCCGGAGACGGAATCTTGCTCCAGGCGTCGCGGATGCTCAGCGGCTCAGCGGCCACCGAGTGCCTCGTCGGCTGTGACGATCCCGTCTTCCATCGCTCGCCGGAGCAGGTCGACCTTCGTGGGCGCCGGGCGCCCGACCTCGACGTACTTCACGCGGATGCGTGTGATGTTCTCCTTGGCGGTCGAGTACGCGACGCCCAGCTTCTCGGCCACGGCCTTCAACGGCAGACCGGTCGCGTACAGGCGGAGGACCTCCCGTTCGCGGGTGGCGAGCTGCGCGTCGGCGAACGCGCGGTCTCCGTCGACAGCACTCGCCCACTCCACGTTGTTGAGGGCCTCGCCCTGTGCGACCGTGCGGATCGCGTCCAGCACGTCGTCGAGTGCTGACGACTTGCTCACCACTCCCGCCGCACCGGCGGAGAGCGCTTCCCGCACGGCTGCAGGACGATCCGCCACGCTGTGGATCACGACGCTGGCGCCGTCGTTCACGAGGGCGGTCACGTTCTCGGTAACAGTCGTGCCGTCGCCCAGCGTGAGGTCGAGCACGACGACATCGGCCGGTGCGGCCCCCGTCGCCTTCCGCCAGTCGATGTACGACACCACAGTGCTTCCCGAGAAGACCACGGTCTGCGAATCCCGCGCGCACGCGGCCTCGAGACCGAGGCGAACGGACTCGTGATCGTCGATGAGTGCGACCGTGCTCATCCCCTCAGCCTACTGAGTCCCCTCGAAAGGCCGTGGATCACTCATCGCGTGAGCAGTGCCACGACCTCGAAGTGGTGCGAGTGCGGGAACAGATCGAAGCCGCGAAGACGGTCGACGTTCCACCCGAGCGTGCGGAACGTGCCGAGATCGCGTGCGAGCGCCACCGGGTCGCAGGCGACGTAGGCGATGGCGTCGGGGGCGAGCCCGTGGATCGCCTCGACCACCTGACGACCCGCTCCGGCGCGCGGCGGATCGAGCACGACGGCCCCGGCCCGACCGCCACCCTTGCGCGTGGCGAGGAAGCGATCGACTCGGGCAGTCACCGCATCCACCTCGAGAGGGGCGAGGTTCGCCGCCGCATGCTGAGTGGCACGTGCGCTCGACTCGACCGTCACGATGTCCGTGCCCCCGAGGTCGGCCAGGGTCGCCGCGAACAGCCCGACCCCGCCGTACAGGTCGAAGTGGGTCTTCTGATCGTCGACGTGACCGTCGAGGATGCCGTAGACCGCGGCGTCGAGCACCGAGGCTGCGCGCGGATGCACCTGCCAGAAGCCCGTGGAATCGACGTCGAAGCGGCGGTCGTTGACCATCTCCTGGATCACCTCGGGCGCCGGGCGCTTGCGGAAGCCTCTCTGCACGCGCGGAGCCCGCTCGGTCTCCTCACGACGGATCACGCGCACGGTGCCGTCGGCGGGCTCCACGAGTTCGATGCGACCGGGAGCCTCCCCCTGCAGCGCGAGCGCCGCCTCGGCGATCGCCGGCCGCGCCAGCGGGTACGACGTCACCGGCACGACGCGGTGACTGCGTGAGGCATACGGCCCGACCACTCCCGCGTCGTCGACGTGCAGCGTCACCCGTGTGCGCCATCCTCGACCGTCTCCGGACTCCACGGCCTCGATCTCGGGCGCGACGAGACCCTTCCCTGCGAAGCGGTCGAGGGCCTCGGTCAGCACGCGCCGCTTGAGCTCACGCTGGTGATCGAGATCGATGTGCCCGAGATCAGCTCCTCCTGGACGATCCGCGGGATCGCGCGACACGTCGGCCTCCGCCCAGATGTGGGGACGGCGGTGCTCCGACGCTTCCAACACCTCGATCGTCTCGGCCCGCCAGAAACTGCGGGTGTCGGCGTCGGCCCCTTCCTGCGGAGCGATCAGTCGGGCACGGACGCGCTCACCGGGGATCGCGTCGGACACGAACACCACGCGTCCCTCGTGCCGCGCGATGAACGTGCCCCCGTGAGCGATGCCGGTGATGTCGAGTTCGAGCACGTCGGCTGGGGAGGAAGTCATCCTTCGAGGATACGGTGGTGGACATGCGCGTCTGCCTCGCCTCGACCTCTCCCGCCCGACTCATGCTGCTGCGCCAGGCGGGCATCGAGCCGCTCACGGTGTCGCCGGACGTCGACGAGGACGCCGTCGCCGCCGTTGCGGAGGCGGAACGGGGTGAGCCGCTCGCCCCCGAGGAGCTGGTGCTGCTGCTCGCCCGCGCGAAGGCTTCCGCCGTGGCACGAAGCCTCGTCGAGGACGGCGGGTTCGACGGCCTGGTCATCGGCGGCGACTCGATGTTCGCGCTCGACGGGCGCGTCTACGGCAAGCCGTACACTCCGGAGGAGGCGACCAGGCGCTGGCGGGAGATGCGCGGAGCCACAGGCATCCTGCACTCCGGCCACTCCGTCTTCCGGGTCGCCCCCGGCGCCGAGCCCACGGAAGCCACCGCCGTCGCCGAAGCCGCTGTGACGTTCGCCGCCGACGTGAGCGACGCCGAGATCGCCGCGTACGTCGCCTCCGGGGAACCGCTGCTCGTGGCGGGAGCCTTCACCGTCGACAGCCTGGGAGGAGCCTTCATCACCCGCGTGGAGGGCGACCCTTCCACGGTCGTCGGCATGTCCCTGTCCACCGTCCGCCGCCTCGCCGCCGAGCTCGGCGTTCGCTGGACCGACCTCTGGTCGTAGACTCCCATCCACGTTTTCCCGACTTTCTTGTGGGGAGTCGTCAAAGGGATCGCGGTCGTTCTCGCTAGGCTGGCAAGCATGCCTGCTATCGCCAAGGTGCTCATCGCCAACCGCGGCGAGATCGCCGTCCGCATCATCCGCGCCGCCCGAGACTCCGGGATCGCCTCCGTCGCCGTGTACGCCGACCAGGATCGTGATGCCCTGCACAGCCGCCTCGCCGACGAGGCCTACGCGCTCGGCGGCTCGACGAGCGCCGAGACCTACCTCCAGATCGAGAAGATCCTCTCGATCGCCCGCCGTGCCGGCGCCGACGCCGTGCACCCCGGCTATGGCTTCCTCGCCGAGAACGCCGAGTTCGCCCGCGCCATCATCGAAGCCGGCATGACCTGGATCGGCCCCTCCCCCGAAGCCATCGAAGCCCTCGGCGACAAGGTGACCGCGCGTCACGTGGCCGAGAAGGTCGGCGCACCCCTCGCCCCCGGCACGCCGGGACCCGTCGAAGGCGCAGACGAGGTCATCGCCTTCGCGAAGGAGTTCGGCCTGCCGATCGCCATCAAGGCGGCATACGGCGGAGGCGGACGCGGCCTCAAGGTCGCGCGTGAGCTGGACGAGGTGGCCGAGCTCTTCGAGTCCGCCACGCGCGAGGCCGTCGCCGCCTTCGGCCGCGGCGAGTGCTTCGTCGAGAAGTACCTCGACAAGCCGCGTCACGTCGAGACCCAGTGCCTGGCCGATGCCGAAGGCAACGTCGTCGTGATCTCGACACGCGACTGCTCGCTGCAGCGCCGCCATCAGAAGCTCGTCGAGGAGGCGCCGGCTCCGTTCCTCACGCAGAAGCAGAACGACCTCCTCTACGCCGCGTCCAAGGCCATCCTCAAGGAGGTCGGCTACGTCGGCGCCGGCACCTGCGAGTTCCTCATCGGAGCCGACGGGACGGTCTCCTTCCTCGAGGTGAACACGCGTCTGCAGGTCGAGCACCCGGTCTCCGAAGAGGTCACCGGCATCGACCTGGTGCGAGAGCAGTTCCGTATCGCGGCCGGCGGCACCATCGACTACGACGACCCGAAGCCGCAGGGCCACTCGATCGAGTTCCGCATCAACGGCGAGGACCCCGGTCGCGGATTCCTGCCCCAGCCGGGCCCGATCCACGTCTTCAAGACCTTCGGAGGCCCCGGCATCCGTCTGGATTCCGGTGTCACTGCGGGCGACTCGGTCTCCGGCGCCTTCGACTCGCTGCTGGCCAAGATCATCGTGACCGGCAAGGACAGGGCAGAGGCCCTCGAGCGCTCGCGCCGCGCCCTCGACGAGTTCGAGGTGGCCGGCCTTCCCACCGTCATCCCGTTCCACCGCAAGGTCGTGCGCGATCCTGCGTTCACGGCGGAGAACGGCGATTTCGGCATCTTCACCCGCTGGATCGAGACCGAGTTCGTCAACGACATCCCGGCATGGGACGGAGAGCTCGAGGCGCCGACTGCTTCCGAGGCCCGGCACACGGTCGTCGTCGAGGTCTCCGGCAAGCGCCTCGAGGTGAGCCTGCCGGACCGCGTCGCCGTCGCCGCAGGCACCGCCGGGCGCCCCGCCGCGGTTCCGCCGTCGCGCCGCAGTCACGCCACCACGGCCAACGCCGGGGCCTCGGGGGATGCCGTCAAGTCCCCCATGCAGGCCACGGTCGTCAAGATCGCGGTCGCCGACGGACAGCAGGTCGTCAAGGGCGATCTGGTCGTCGTGCTCGAGGCCATGAAGATGGAGCAGCCGCTGCAGGCGCACAAGGACGGCGTCGTCGGCAACATCAACGCCGATGCCGGCGCTACGGTCTCCGCGGGACACCAGCTGCTCACCATCAGCTGACCCTCCCGCTGATACGCGAAAGGCGCCCCACCGAGGTGGGGCGCCTTTGCTGTGCCTGCAGGGGTCAGGAGATGTTCACGAGATGCATCGCCCTGCTCGCGTCGGTGATGCTGCTCGACAGCGAGGGGTACGCGGCGAAGACCCGCGAGACCTGATCGACCGTGAGGCGACGCTCGACGGCGACCGCGATCGGGTAGATCAGCTCCGAGGCCTTCGGAGCGACGATCACACCGCCGATCACCGTGCCAGAGCCCTTCCGCGCGATGAGCTTCACGAAGCCGTCCTTGATACCCATCATCTTCGCGCGCGGGTTCGCCGCGAGAGGCAGCTTGTAGACCATGCCGTCCGCGACGCCGTCCTCGACGTCCTTGACGCCGTAGCCGACCGTGGCGATCTCGGGCGCGGTGAAGATGTTGGAGGTGATCTTGATGAGCTCCAACGGGATCACGATGTCGCCGAGGGCGTGGAACACCGCGGTGCGCCCCTGCATCGACGCGACGGAGGCCAACGGGAAGAAGTTCGTGCAGTCGCCGACGGCGTAGACGTTGGGGACCGAGGTACGCGCCACCTTGTTCACCCGGACATGCCCGGACTCGTCGAGCTCGACGCCGGCCTCCTCCAGACCGATGCCTGCGGTGTTCGGGATGGAGCCGACGGCCATGAGGCAGTGGCTGCCCTCGACCGTGCGCCCATCGGACAGCGTGACGGTGACACCGTCGTCCGTGACCTCCACCTTGTCGGCGCGCGACTTGGAGAGCACCTGCATTCCCCCGCGCTTGAAGACCTTCTCCAGCACGGCGGCCGCGTCCTTGTCCTCACCGGGGAGCACCTGCTCGCGGCTGGAGATCAGGGTCACCTTGGCGCCCAGGTTCATGTACGCGGAGGCGAACTCCGCTCCGGTGACACCGGATCCGACCACGATGAGGTGCTCGGGGAGCGCCTTCATGTCGTACAGCTGCGTCCACGTCAGGATGCGCTTGCCGTCGGGCTTGGCGGAGTCCAGCTCGCGCGGCGAGGCGCCGACGGCCACGACGATGGTGTCGGCCTCGACCCGGTCGAAGTCGGTGCCGCCCTGGCCCGTCGAGACGACGATCGCCGTGGGCCCCTCGAGGCGTCCGTGGCCGGACAGGATGCGCACGCCGGCCTCGAGGAGCGTCGCGCGCATGTCCTCGGACTGCTGTCCCGCGAGCGCGAGGAGGCGCTTGTTCACGGCGGCGAGGTTGATCGCGATCTCGGGCTTGAGGGGGCGGGAGTGGTCGCCCTTGGCATAGAAGTTCACTCCGAGGTCGCTGGCCTCGGAGATGGCGACGGCCGCATCGGCGGTGGCGATCAGGCTCTTCGAAGGCACGACGTCGGTGAGCACGGCTGATCCGCCGACTCCCACCCGTTCGACCAGAGTGACCTCGGCACCCAACTGGGCTGCCGCGAGGGCCGCCTCATAGCCGCCGGGACCGCCGCCGAGCACGGCGACGCGCTGAGTGCGCTCGAAAGTGGTGGAAGACATGGAATCCATTCTCGCGCAATCCTGGCACCCGAGCCTGCACCTTCCTAGAGTGGATCCATGCCCGAAACGCACAGCAACCCCCTCGACGACCCGACCGCGAACCCGTTCGAGGTGGCCGCGCAGGCCGCAGCCGACATCGCCCGTCTGACCGGCGTCGAGAACCACGACATCGCCCTCACCCTCGGCAGCGGCTGGGGCAAGGCAGCCGACATCATCGGCGAGACCGTCGCCACGATTCCCGCGACCGAGGTCACCGGCTTCTCGAAGCCCGCGCTCGAAGGGCACGTCGGCACGCTGCGCAGCATCCGCACCCCCGGCGGCAAGAACGTCCTCGTCATCGGCGCGCGCACCCACTACTACGAGGCCCACGGCGTGCGCCGCGTCGTACACAGCGTCCGCACCGCTGCCGCGACGGGCGCCAAGATCATGGTGCTGACCAACGGGGCCGGCGGCATCCGCGAGACCTGGACCCCTGGTCAGCCCGTGCTGATCAGCGATCACATCAACCTCACGGCCGACTCGCCGCTCGAGGGCGCCACGTTCGTCGACCTCACCGACCTCTACTCGAAGCGTCTTCGGGACATCGCCCGCTCGATCGACCCCGCACTCGACGAGGGCGTCTACACGCAGTTCCGCGGCCCTCACTACGAGACCCCGGCAGAGGTGCAGATGGCAAAGCACATCGGCGGCCACATCGTCGGGATGTCGACCGCGCTCGAGGCGATCGCCGCGCGCGAGGCCGGCATGGAGATCCTCGGATTCTCGCTGATCACCAACCTCGCCGCGGGAATCCAGCAGACCCCGCTCAGCCACGCCGAGGTGATCGAAGCAGGACGAGAGGCGGAGCCCGTGATCTCCGCGCTCCTGGCCAGGGTGGTCGAGGCCCTGTGAACGAGGAGCGCCTCGCGCAGGCCCGCGCCTGGTTGCGCCAGGACCCCGACCACGAGACCCGCGACGAGCTGGCGGGCGTGATCACCCGAGCTGCCGCCGCGGACGCGGACGCTATCGCCGACCTCGACGACCGTTTCCACACGCGTCTCGCCTTCGGCACGGCCGGCCTGCGCGGGGAGCTCGGCGCCGGGAGCAACCGGATGAACCGGGTGCTGGTTGCACAGGCTGCAGCGGGATTCGCCGCCTACCTGCGCGAGAAGTCGAACGGCCAGACGTCGAACGGCCAGACGCCGACGGTCGTGATCGGCTACGACGGACGTCGCAACTCCCGCGTGTTCGCGACCGACTCCGCCGAGCTGTTCGCCGGAGCCGGACTGCGCGCGGTCCTGCTCCCCCGTCTGCTCCCGACGCCCGTCCTCGCGTTCGCCGTGCGCCACCTGGGAGCCGACGCCGGCGTGATGGTGACCGCGAGCCACAACCCGCCGAACGACAACGGGTACAAGGTGTACCTCGGCGGCGCGGATCAGGGGTCGCAGATCGTCGCTCCGGCCGACGCGGAGATCGCCGCGCACATCCAGCGCATGGCGGACGCCGGACCTGTGACGGCACTGCCGCGCTCCACGGAGTACGAGGTCGCAGGAGAGGACGTCGTCGAGGCCTACATCGCAGCGACCGCCGCCGTCGCCCCCGCCCCCGCCGGCACCACCGGGATGCGCTGGGTGTACACGGCGATGCACGGCGTGGGCTGGGAGACGCTGTCCCGCATCGTGAAGGACGCCGGATACCCGCAGCCGTTCGTCGTCGACGAGCAGCTCACGCCCGACGCCACCTTCCGCACCGTGTCCTTCCCGAACCCGGAGGAGCCCGGTGCCATGGATCTCGCCTTCGCGAGGGCCCGGCGCGTCAAGGCGGACTTCATCCTCGCCAACGACCCGGATGCGGACCGCCTGGCCGTCGCGATCCCCGACGACTCGGCAGCGGACGGGTGGCGTCGCCTCACCGGCAACGAGGTCGGACTCCTGCTCGGCGCGAGGGCGGCACGTGCTGCGGCGGGCACGCCAGGGGCATCACTCGCCTGCTCGCTCGTCTCCTCCCCCGGTCTCGGCGCCGTCGCGACCCACCACGGACTCGACTTCCACGAGACGCTCACGGGCTTCAAATGGATCTCACGCGCCCCAGGCATCGTCTTCGGTTTCGAGGAGGCTCTCGGTTACCTCGTGAACCCGGAGACCGTGCGCGACAAGGACGGCGTATCGGCCGCCGTCGCGGTCCTCGGCCTCGCGGCCGAGGCGCGCGATCGTGGAGCGACGCTCAGCGACCTGCTGGACGAACTCGGCGAGACCTACGGGCACTTCGCCAGCGGTCAGGTGTCGGTGCGCGTCGAAGACCTCTCGATCATCGGTACCGTGATGCTCGCCCTGCGCACGCTTCCCCCGACGCACATCGCCGGTCGGTCGATCGCCTCGGCCGAGGATCTGCTGCAGGCGGACCAGGGGCAGCCGTCTGGTGACGTGCTCCGCTACCGGCTGACGGACGGATCCCGCGTGATCGTGCGTCCCAGCGGCACCGAGCCGAAGCTGAAGGTCTACATCGACGCGAAGGCGGACTCCGCCGAGCGCGCTCGAGAGGCCGTCGCCGAACTCGAAGCCGGGGTGCGCACCCTGCTCGACGAACGCTCCTGAGCATGCCGATCCGACGTCTCATCGTCAGCGCGCACAACGGCGTGCACGCGCGTCCGGTGGCCGAGCTCGTGCGACTCGCACAGTCGCACGGATCACCGGTCACCCTCCGCACGGCCGACGGCACGACCGTCGACCTGAGCAGCGTGCTGGCCGTGATGGATCTCGGGATCGCGACAGGAGATCCGGTCGAGATCGAGACCGCCCCGTCTCCGACGTCCGAGGCCGTCCTCGATCAGCTCGCGGAGGTTCTCGCGCCCCGCGGCTGACCGCGGTCCTTCACCCGTCGATCACGGCGACGAGCTCGTCGAGGAACGCCTCGAAAGTCGTCCCCTTCCGGACGATCCGCTGCACGCTCTCGCGCTCGCTGAACACTTCGACCAGCTGCTCGAACACGGTCTGGAAGGCCGCACGGTCACTCTCGCTGAACGCCGCGAGGGCGACGACCTGCACGCGCCCTCCACCCCAAGCTGCTGAGCCGTCGGCGACGCCGATGGCGATGGCCGTGCGCGTGGCGGTCATCTGGAGCGCGTGCGGTACGGCGAGCGCATCCGTGAAGGCGGTCGACGACATCCGCTCGCGCACGATGGTGTTCTCGATGTAGTCCTCGCCGATCAGGCCCGCCTGCACCAGGAGACCACCCAGCTGCCGGATGATCGCCTCCTCCCCCTCATCCGGCAGGGGGAACACGTAGGCGTCCGCGAGGAAGTAGCGGGCGAGCTCACCGCGGAGACGGGTGAGACGCCGCCCCCGCCGCACCCGCGCCGCCGCCTGCTGGATGCGGTCGACGTCGGCATCGGTCAGGAACGGCTGGATGCGTACGAAGCGGTCGCCGGAGGATCCTGGTTCGATGGTGCTGAGCACCAGATCGGTATCGAACGACGACCAGTCCGGATCGACGTTGGTGACCACGGTGGTGACCTCGATGGCCGTGCCGAGGGAACGGTCGACGCTGGAACGGAGCAGTTCGTGCAGCTCGTGATACCCGGGGCAGACGATCGTGGCGGTGAGGATGGATTCCGCCTTGCGGCTGCGTTCGAGACGGCCGCCCACGTGCATGGCGATGTAGGCGATCTCGTCGTCGTGGATCGGCGTTCCCACGCGGTCGTGCAGGCCGCTCGCGATCGACACGGCCACCTCGAAGATCATCGGGTACGTCGCTTTCAACGACCGGGTGAGCGGGTTCCGCGTGAGGGCGCTCTCCTCCGCCCGCCGCAGCAGATTCTGCACGTGCAGGGCGAGACGCAGGACGAAGGTCTCGTCGACGAGGTCGACCTGGAAGTCCTCGGCCGCACGCGCGATCTCCGCACGGACGGCGGCCTCGACCGTCGCGTCGACACCGCTGCGGGCGACTTCGCGTGTCGTCGCCTCCCCCGGCGCGACGATGCGCGTCAGCACGAGGGAGGCGAGGTGGCCGCTGTCACCGTCGCCGAGGACCACCGAGAAGTGCTCGAAGGCCAGGCGGGCGATGACCGTCCCCACGCGCGGGATCTCCTCGCGAGTGCCCGCCGGCGCAGACTCGAGGGTGTGTCCGGCGGCGACCCGCTCCGCCGCGATCGCGATGTGCAGCAGCACGTCGGAGATCGCGAGCTCGTTCACGTAGTAGCCGAGCTCACCCAGCTCGCGCACCAGGGCCGATTTGAAGGGTCCGACCGCGCCGGCGTCCACCGCCGATCCGGAGAGCGCGCGTCTGAACGTCTCGGGGTGGAACGAGGCATCGTCCATCTCGTCGTGGGCGAGCCTGCTGAGCAGACGGCGTTGCGCTGTCTCGTTGCCCCGCAGACGCACGTTCTCGCGCTCGCGCTCGAGCGTCAGGTCGGTACCGTCGAGCAGGCCGCGCACGCGCACCAGATCCGCTTCGAGCGTCGCCTCGCTGACGTGCAGCTCCTCCGCGGTGTCGAAGACATCGATGCCCGCCGGCTCATCGAGCAGGAGTCGCACCAGGGTGTGCAGGCGATCGCGAGGGGCTGATTCCCCGCCCTGACGCATGCGCATCGCACCCCGCGCACCGGATCCGGCGCGATAGCCTGCGGGACCCGACTCGATCACAGCGGCTCCGGGCGTGCGGGCGTTCAGCGCCGCGACGTAGGAACGGATGCTGCGCGGGGTGACACCCATGAGGTCGGCGAGGCTCGCGGCCGTCGCCCAGCCCTCCTGACGCAGCAGCGTCGCGAGAAGCTGGTCCTGACGCTGGCGCGACATGATCCTCCCCTCCCGCGTGCTGACTGCACCGTCTCGACGTGCTCTCCATGATGTCAGGTGGCCGGCGCCTCGGGGCGGAAGGCGCCGTTCCGCGGGGGCGGAAAGGATCGTGTTGGCGCGCACCCCTCCCTCGTTCCCAGACTGTTCTCAGGAAGTAGGTGGGCATCGATGAGGATCCTCGTGGTGTGCGGTGCGGGAGCATCGAGCACGTTCGTCGCGCAGCGGCTCCGCCGTGCCGCGGAGACGGCCGGTCTGGCCTGGGACGCGTCCGCCGGGACGGAGGGCGCCGCGTCTGATTCCGACCACGACCTGATCCTGGTCGGCCCGCATCTGGCCGACCGCCTCGACGCCATCCGCGAGAGCTCGAATGCGCCGGTCGCCATCCTCCCGGACGACGTCTTCTCCGATCTCGACGGCTCGCGCACGCTCGTCCTCGCCCGTTCGCTCCTCGCCGCCGGCGAAACCCCGAAAGGAACATCATGACCGCCACCCGCACCGTCCGGATCGGCTCCTCCCATGGACTCCACGCCCGTCCAGCCAAGCTGTTCGCGCAGGCGGCGAAGGACTCCGGCATCGCCGTGACGATCGCCAAGGATTCCGGAAAGCCCGTCAACGCGGCGAGCATCCTCGGGGTCATCGCCCTCGCGATCGAGCACGGCGACTACGTGACGCTCACGGCGGACGGCGACGGCGCCGAGAACGTGCTCGACACCCTCACCGAGCTCCTCACCACCGACCATGACCAGGACGCCGCCGGATGAGCGAGCTGCGCGGGGTAGGGATCGGTCTCGGGGTCGCCCAGGGGCCGATCGTCCGCATGGCCGAGGCGATGCCCGCCCCGGAGAACACGCCGAGCACCGCGGGCGCTGACGCCGAACGAGCCAGGGTCCGCGACGCGGTCTCGGTCGTCGCGAAGGAGCTGAACGAGCGCGGCGAGGCAGCCGGGGGGTCCGCACAGGAGGTCCTCGAGGCGCAGGCCATGATCGCCGAGGACCCGACGCTCCAGGACGAGGTCGACACGCGGATCGATGCGGGAGCGACGGCCGAGTGGGCCGTGCACGACGCCTTCGCCGGGTTCCGCGCCACGCTCGAGGCGGTCGGCGGCTACCTCGGCGAGCGCGCTGCAGACCTCGACGACATCGCGCAGCGGGTGCTCGCGCGTCTTCGCGGCGTCGACGCCCCCGGTGTCCCGAACCCGGGGCATCCCTTCGTGCTGGTCGCCCGCGACCTCGCGCCGGCGGACACCGCACTCCTCGACCTCGACCAGGTCCTGGCGCTGATCACCACCGACGGCGGCCCGACCTCCCACACGGCGATCCTCGCCAGGGAGAAGGGCATCGTCGCGATCGTGGGAGTCGCCGACGGCGAGATGCTCACCACCGGCGAGACCGTGATCGTCGATGCCGCCAGCGGCGTCGTCACGCGCGAGCCGACCGACGACGAGAGAGCCAGGGCCACCGAACGTGCCGCTGCTCGCCAATCGGCCGACTCCGCCCCACCGACTCCCGGCGCTCTCGCCGACGGCACGCCTGTCGCGCTGCTCGCGAATCTGGGGAAGCCTGCAGATGCGGCCGATGCGGTCGTTCGGGGGGCCGAGGGCGTCGGGCTGTTCCGCACCGAGTTCCTGTTCCTCTCCTCGGCCCAGGCGCCGACGATCGCGCAGCAGCGCGAATCGTATCGCGAGCTGCTGGCGGCGTTCCCCGGCAAGAAGGTCGTGGTCCGGATGCTCGATGCCGGCGCCGACAAGCCGCTGGCCTTCCTCAACGATGCGCACGAGGAGAACCCGGCGCTCGGCCTCAGGGGCCTGAGGGCGCTGCGCGCCAGCGAGGACATCCTGCGGGAGCAGCTCACCGCACTCGCCGAGGCCGCCGCCGTGACCGAAGCCGACCTCTGGGTGATGGCTCCCATGGTCGCAACGGTCGAGGAGACCATCTACTTCACGGGACTCGCACGCGAGTACGGACTGAAGACCGCGGGGGTGATGGTGGAGATCCCGGCGAGTGCTCTGCTCGCCGATCGCGTGCTCGCGCACGCCGACTTCGCCTCGATCGGCACCAACGACCTCACGCAGTACACCATGGCCGCCGACCGGATGCTCGGCTCGGTCGCCGGGTTCCAGGACCCCTGGCACCCTGCCGTCCTCCGCCTCGTCCGCGAGGTCGGCGATGCGGGTGCCCGACTCGGCAAACCCGTCGGGATCTGCGGCGAGGCCGCCGCCGATCCGCTGCTCGCCGTGGTGCTGGTCGGTCTCGGCGCGACGAGCCTGTCGATGGCGCCTTCCGCCCTGGCCGATGTCCGTCATGCGCTGTCCGAGCGCACCCCGTCCGAGGCGCGGAGCCTCGCCCAGGCCGCCCTGGCCGCCGACGATGCCTCCTCCGCCCGAAACGCCGTGGCAGCCCTCGCCGCGGAACTCCCCCTCCACAAGAAAGAGACGACATCATGACGACGACGTCACCTGCCGCCACCAGACCCGGCGGCCTGCGCGTAGGAGTGCAGCGCTTCGGCACATTCCTCTCGGGCATGATCATGCCCAACATCGCCGCCTTCATCGCCTGGGGCTTCATCACGATGCTGTTCATCCCGAAGGGGTTCTTCGGCGCGGAGAGCCCGTTCGGCTGGCACTGGGCAGGCGTGTCCGAGATCCTCGGCGGTGGCGGCGACTCCGTCATCATCGGCTGGCAGGGCGCGATGACCGCCGTGGCCGAAGGCGCGGACGGCAACATCCTCGCCTACGTCGGACTGGTCGGCCCGATGGTGACGTACCTGCTCCCGCTGCTGATCGCGAACACCGCCGGCCGCATGGTCTACGGCGAGCGCGGAGGCGTCGTCGCCTCGATCGCCACCGTCGGTGTGATCGTCGGCACGAACATCCCGATGTTCCTCGGTGCCATGATCATGGGCCCCCTCGCCGCCTGGGTGATGAAGCAGGCAGACCGGCTGTGGGACGGCAAGATCAAGCCCGGCTTCGAGATGCTGGTCAACAACTTCTCCGCCGGTATCCTCGGCATGCTGCTCGCGATCTTCGGCTTCTTCGCCTTCGGACCGGTCATGCTCGGCATCAGCGCCGCGCTCGGTACTGCTGTCGACTGGCTGGTCTCGCTGCAGCTGCTCCCGCTCGTTTCGATCATCGTCGAGCCCGCGAAGGTGCTGTTCCTGAACAACGCCATCAACCACGGCGTGTTCACCCCGCTCGGCATCGAGCAGGCGACCGAGACCGGCAAGTCGATCCTGTTCCTCATCGAGGCGAACCCCGGGCCCGGCCTCGGTCTGCTCCTCGCCTTCACCTTCTTCGGGGTCGGTGCGGCGAAGGCATCCGCTCCCGGCGCGGCGATCATCCAGTTCTTCGGTGGCATCCACGAGATCTACTTCCCCTACGCCCTGAGCAAGCCGACCACGATCCTCGCCCTCATCGCCGGCGGTGCGGCCGGGGTCACCACGAACATGGTCCTCGGCGGAGGCCTCGCCTTCCCCGCAGCACCGGGAAGCATCATCGCCGTGACGGCTGCGGCCATCGGCCCGGGAGTCGGCAACCTCCTGGTCGTCTACCTCTCGGTCATCGTCGCAGCGACCGTGACCTTCCTCATCACCGGCGTGATCCTGCGAGCCTCCCGCAAGCGCGACCTCGAGGCCGAGGGTGACACCTTCGGCGCCGCGATCGCCCAGACCGAGGCCAACAAGGGCAAGTCGTCCGCCGCGATGGACGCGCTGCGCACGTCGACGGCATCCGCGGCTCCGGAGGCCACGGCCGCCACGAGCGCTACCGTGATCTCCGCACCGATCGAGCGGATCGTGTTCGCCTGCGATGCCGGGATGGGTTCGTCCGCCATGGGCGCGAGCGTGCTGCGCAACAAGCTCAAGAAGGCCGGCATCGAGGACATCACGGTCACCAACCAGGCGATCGCGAACCTCGACGGAACGGCCGACGTCGTCATCACTCAGCAGCAGCTCACCGAGCGCGCCGAGGCGAAGTCGCCGAACTCCGTCCACGTCTCCGTGGACAACTTCATGAACTCGCCCCGCTACGAAGAAGTCGTCGAGATGGTGCGCGAGCAGCGAAAGGAAACAGAATGAGCGTCCTCACCCAGGATCAGGTCCGCATCCACCCCGGTGGTGCGACACGAGACGAGGCTCTGCAGGAGGCGACGGACATCCTCGTCGCCGCCGGTGCGGTCACCCCGGCCTACGTCGACGCGATGCGGCAGCGTGAGGAGACGGTGTCGACGTTCATGGGCAACGGCCTGGCCATCCCGCACGGCACGAACGAGGCGAAGGACACGATCCTCGCCTCCGCGCTGTCGGTCGTCCGCTACGACGGAGGTGTCGACTGGTCCGGCGAGCCCGCGACCTTCGTGATCGGCATCGCCGGCGTCGGGGACGAGCACCTGGAGATCCTCTCCCGCATCGCGATCCTGTTCTCCGAGGAGGACGATGTCGCCAGACTGTCGGCGGCACAGACCGCCGAGGAGCTCTACGCCCTCCTCTCGGAGGTGAACGAAGGATGAAGGCGGTCCACTTCGGGGCGGGCAACATCGGGCGCGGGTTCGTCGGTCTGCTGCTGAGCGACGGCGGGTACGAGGTGGTCTTCTCGGACGTCGCCGATGCGCTCGTCGACGCGATCAACGAGGTCGACTCGTACACGGTGCACGAGGCCGGCCCCGGAGGGACCGATCACGTCGTGACCGGGTTCCGCGCGGTCAACAGCAGGACGCATCCGGCCGTGGTGGCCGAGGAGGTCGCCACCGCGGATGTCGTCACGACCGCCGTGGGCCCGACGGTGCTGCGGTTCGTGGCGCCGTCGATCGTCGCCGGACTCGCCCTGCGCAGTCCGGACTCCGCGCCACTGCAGGTGATGGCGTGCGAGAACGCGATCGGGGCCACGGATCTGCTGCGGCGGGAGATCGTCGCCGCGGCCGGCGCGGATGCCGAGGCCCTGCTCGCGCGCGCGGTCTTCGCCAACACGGCCGTGGACCGCATCGTCCCGGCGCAGCCGGAGGGATCGGGTGTCGACGTGACGGTCGAGCCCTACTTCGAGTGGGCCATCGAATCAAGCCCCTTCGATGGCGCGCTGCCGAGCATCCCCGGCGCGCACTTCGTCGACGACCTGGCGCCGTACATCGAGCGCAAGCTGTTCACGGTGAACACCGGCCATGCGGCGACCGCGTACTTCGGGGCGCGTGCGGGTATCGAGCGCATCTCGGACGCCCTCGCCGACTCGGACATCGCCGCGAGCGTCTCGGCGGCGCTCGAGGAGACATCGGCCGTCCTGGTCGCCGAGCACGGACTCGACCCGGCAGACCTCGCCGACTACCGTGCGACGATCCTCGAACGCTTCCGCAACCCCGCGCTCGTCGACACCGTGCAGCGGGTCGGACGTCAGCCGCTGCGGAAGATCTCACGGCATGAGCGCTTCGTGGGCCCCGCGGCCATGGCCGCGGAACGGGGTCTCCCCGCCGAGGCCCTCGTCGCCGCCGTGTCGGCAGCACTCGAGTTCGACGACCCCGCCGACGAGCAGTCCGTCGAGCTGCAGCAGCTGCTCCGCACAGAGGACCCCGCCGCGTTCACCACCAGCACGACAGGTCTCGACCCGGAGCACCCGCTGTTCCCGCTGATCCGGGACGCCGTCGCCGCCCGGCAACAGCGTCTGGGAGCTGTCTGACGCCTCGCTCAGAGACGCCCCCGTCTGCCGATACCATCGGTGGGCGGGGGCGTTTCTCGACACGACGGCGTGCGGGAGGACAGCGAGGTGCGGGAGCCACATGAACGGATATGCCGTGATCGGAGCGGGCCCATCGGGCCTCGCCGCCGCACGAGCGCTGCAGAAGCGCGGGATCGGCGTGGACGGCTATGAGGCCTCGCACGGCGTCGGCGGCCTGTGGGACATCGACAATCCCCGCAGCACGATGTACGAGTCGGCGCACCTCATCTCCTCGCGGACCACGACGGAGTTCACCGAGTTCCCGATGCGCTCCTCGGCCGACTACCCGGGCCACCGCGTTCTCAAGGAGTACTTCGAGGACTACGCCGCCCATTTCGACCTCACCTCCCTGTTCCGGTTCGACACGCGCGTGACCCGGCTCGAACCGCGCGATGGCGGATGGGATCTCACGAGCGCCGGCCCCGATGGCGTCGAGACCCGGTGGTACGCGGGTGTCGTGCTCGCGAACGGAACGCTCGTCCGGCCGAATGTCCCCACCTTCTCCGGCGAGTTCACGGGCGAGCTGCTGCACACGAGCGCCTACAAGTCGCCGGAGCAACTGAAGTCCAGACGGGTGCTGCTGATCGGCGCGGGCAACTCCGGTTGCGACATCGCGGTGGACGCCGTGCATCATGCGGTGTCCGTCGACATGAGCGTGCGGCGCGGCTACTACTTCGTGCCGCGCTACCTGTTCGGAAGGCCCAGCGACACCCTTAACCAGGGCCGTCCGCTGCCCGCCAGGATCAAGCAGGCGCTCGACAGCCGCGTGCTGCGCGCCTTCACGGGCGACCCCGCGCGCTTCGGGTTCCCGAAGCCCGACTACCGCATCTACGAATCGCACCCGATCGTGAACACCCTGGTCCTGAACCACCTCGGGCAGGGCGATCTGCGGATCCGCGCCGACGTCGACCGGTTCGACGGGCCGACCGTGCACTTCCGCGACGGCGGCGCCGACGACTACGACCTCGTGCTGCTGGCCACCGGGTACACCCTCGACTATCCGTTCGTCGACAGGGAGCACCTGCACTGGCGAGGCGCTTCGCCGCGACTGTTCCTGAACGTGTTCCCGTCGTCGTTCAACGGTCTCTACGTGATGGGCATGATCGAAGCCTCCGGCATCGGCTGGCAGGGCCGCTACGAGCAGGCGGAGCTGCTGGCCGCCTATCTGAGCGCCGCCGAGGAGGACCCGACGCGCGCCGCGCGCTTCCGCCGACGCGTGACCGAGACGCCGTGGCCGGACGTGACCGGCGGTTACCACTACCTGGGTCTCGACCGGATGGCCTACTACGTCAACAAGGACGCCTACCGCGCGGCCGTGCGACGGGAGAAGGACGCACTCGAGGCGCCGGCCTGAGCGCAGCCGCCGCCACCGCGCCGCCTCGCGAGACCGACATCGCGAGACCGCCGACGTGGGATCACCAGGGTCACCGCGCGGAGTAGCGTTGTCCCGTGAAGAAGAAGTCCCGCCGGATCCTGAAGCGCGTGCTGTGGAGCATCGCCATCGTGCTCGTGCTCGCCGTCGCCGGTGTGCTCGCCTGGAGTCAGATCGGCGTCATGGCCGCGGAGCCGGAGCCCCTCGCGGCCGTGCGCGAGAACCCGGCGATCACGGTGACCGACGCCGACCAGGGCATCGTGCTCGCTCCCGCGGACGGAGGCTCGGACCTCGGCCTCGTGTTCATCCCCGGAGCCAAGGTGGACCCGTGGGCATACGCGGCCATCCTGCAAGGACTGGCTGAGGACGGGATCACCGTCGTGATCACGCGCCCGTGGCTCAATCTGGCGTTCTTCGACCCGCGCGGTCTCGACGCGTTCACCTCCGCGGCACCCGGAGTCGACGTGTGGAGCGTCGGTGGCCACTCGCTGGGCGGCGTGCGTGCCTGTCAGCTCGCGTCCGATGCCGACGCGCTGGTGCTGTTCGCGTCCTACTGCGCGAACGACCTCTCCGGGAGCGACCTGCCAGTGCTGAGTCTCTCCGGAAGCGAGGACGGGCTGTCCACGCCTCAGAAGATCGCCGATGCACGGCACGAGCTGCCCGGCGATGCCGACCTGGTCGAGATCGAGGGCGCGTCTCACGCCTCCTTCGGCGACTACGGCCCTCAGGACGGCGACGGCACCCCGACCATCTCCACCGACGACATGCAGGCCGAGGTCACACGCCTCGCCGGAGACTTCCTCGCCCCGCTCGCGCCCTGAACCTCACTCCCCCACACGGTCGCGTCCAGGCCCGGGCACGGGGTCGAGCACGGGGTCGAGCAACGGGTGCAGGTGCCGCGTTCGCAGCGCCGATGCCGCTGACCGCGCTCCCGCCCGGAGGGCGGTGGGGACGTCGGCTCCGTCGAGCCGTGCATCGAGCACTCCCGCCAGGAAGGCATCTCCCGCCCCGTTCGTGTCGACGACATCGACGGATTCCGCAGGAACCCGGTGGAGCGTGCCGTCTTCGTCGACCGCCACGGCACCGTCCGCCCCCAGGGTGCAGACGGCCAGCCGCGTTCCCTCCGCGATGCGTGATCGGAGGAACCCGATCGGATCGTCGAGTCTGTCGGCGTTGCAGAACACCGCGTCGGCGGCGTCCAGGAAAGGCCGATGGTAGTCCGCCGACCCGTCGTAGTCGTGCACGTCGACCCAGATCGGCGTTCCGGTCGATCGGGCCAGGGGCAGCAGACGCAGGGGTTCGGCCGCGAGGTCGAGCACGACGGCGTCGGCCGCCGCCATCTCCCCGTGCACGCGCTGGTCGTGTTCACCCGTCGTCCTTCCCGGCGTGGCCAGGTAGAGCGAGACCCGCTCGCCCGCGCGCGTCATCAGATTGAGATGCCGCTCGGTGACGCCATCGTGCCAGTCCACCTGCACTCCGGCAGCACGCAGGGCCTCACGGACGCGTGCTCCCTCCCCGTCCACCCCGGCGGTGGCATGGAGCCGGACGGACCTGCCCAGCGCGGTCAGACTGAGCGCCTTGCCCGCGCTGGTGCCTCCGACCGTCTCCCAGGCACTCTCGGCGACCTGCATGTGCGGCACCGGCTCCGGCAGCCGGTCGAGCACGACGATCGTGTTCCATGACGCCGGCCCGACGATGACGACGGAGGCGGACTCTGACGAGGAGGGCATGGCACCATCCTGCCGCGTGCTCCGCCCTCAGCCGATGCGGGAGACGAGCGCGTCGAGCCCCATGCCGTAGTCGATGCGCACGACGGGGAGAGCGAGCTTGTCGGTGCCGATCGTCACGTATCCGGGTTCGATGGTGCGCCCCATCTCGAACCCGGCCTGGGCGACTCCCTGCTTGGTCGTGTCGTTGTAGTGCCCGAACGGATACGCGACGACCTGCCCCACACCGAGCACGCCGGCCGACGTGGTGAGGTCGGCCGCGATCTGATCGGCCGTCCAGTTGACCATCCGGCCTTTGCCATTGTCTCCGGCCTGGTGCATGTCGTGCGTGTGCGAGCGACGCTGCACGTAGATCGAGGGCGCCGGATCCTGCCGGTAGGCCGTGATCATGAACGACGTGCTGAGCAGCTTGTACCTGTCGACGACCGGCACCGCCAGATCGAACCACGACTGGTCGGCGTCGTCATCGGTGATGATAACGCTCTTGGCGGGAAGCGAGAGCCGACCGTCGATGAAGGCACTGAGCTCGTCCCACGTCGGCAGGTAGAACCCCGTGGTCGCGATGTGGTTCATCTGCGCGTCGAAGTCGCCGATGTAGGCGTAGTTGCCCCGCAGCCAGCCCTTCTCCCCCTCCGGGTTCGCCGTGAACTGGTGGTACATCAGGATGGGCACCCGCACGTTCTCGGCCGCGTTCTCCTCCGGCGTCCTCCAGGCAGCGAAGAGCTCGACCTGTTGATCGGCGCACACCACGGGGTCTGCGCCGTTCACCCGCGCGGCGACGGTGAGCGCGCCGGCGTCCGCTGCGCTCGAGTACCAGCCGGCGAACACCTTGCCGTCGAGCTGCGGGATCGGCAGCCCCTGGTAGAGGCCGTCCTGGAGCTGCAGCATCGGATCGCTGGGCGCACCCTCTCCCGAGAAGGTGACAGCGCAGGCGCGCGGGTCGTCCGCATCGGCGACGATCTGCTCCGCGGGAGTCAGCGGATGCTCGATCGTCGTGGACTGCGCCTTCGGGACCGTGTTCTCCGACGTACGGTTCAGCCAGGCGAAGGCGGCGACGCCTCCTCCGACCACGACAGCCGCCGCGATGGTGCCGACGATGATGGCGGTTCGTGCGGCCCGTTTCTTCCCCCCGGAAGCCATGATCAGGCGTCGAAGCCTTCGGCGATCATCTCCACGAGCTCCTCGCGCTCCTCGACGGGCAGGAACGCCGCAGCGGCGGCATTGAACTGGAACGTCTCGAGGTCGTCGAGGTCATACTCGAACGTCTCGACCAGCCGCGCGAGTTCCCGTGTGAGGGATGTGGCGCTCATGGTGCGGTTGTCGACATTCACGGTCACCGCGAACCCGAGCTGGTAGAGCAGATCGAACGGGTGATCCACCATCGTGTCGCCCCACGCGGCGATCGCCCCGGTCTGCAGGTTCGACGACGGCGAGAGCTCGAGCGGGATCTCACGGTCGCGCACCCAGCGAGCGAGGTCGCCGAACTGCACCTGCACCTCGTCGCCCTCCTGCGTGATGACCTGGAGGTCCTCCGCGATGCGCACGCCGTGGCCGAGGCGCAGGGCGCGCCCGTCCAGCAGCGCCGAGCGGATCGAGGCCAGGCCGGCCGCCTCGCCCGCATGCACGGTGACGGGGAAGAAGTTCTCGGCCAGGTAGTCGAACGCCTTGCGGTGGTTCGACGGCGGGAATCCGTCCTCCGGTCCCGCGATGTCGAAGCCCACCGCACCGCGACCGCGGAAGTCGACCGCGAGCTCGGCGATCTCGAGGGCGCGGTCGGTGTGGCGCATCGCGGTGATGAGCTGACCGACCCGGATGCTGCGTCCGGAGCGGTCGGCGAGGTCTTCTCCCTCTTCGATTCCCTGCTGCACGGCTTCCACGGTCTGCTCGAGCGTGAGTCCGCGAGCCAGATGCTGCTCGGGCGCCCAGCGCACCTCGCCGTAGATCACACCGTCGGCGGCGAGGTCCTGCACGAACTCGCGCGCGACGCGGGTGAGCCCCTCCTGGGTCTGCATCACGGCGGTGGTGAGGTCGAACGTCTTGAGGTACTCGACCAGAGAACCCGAGTCGCTCTGCTTCGCGAACCACGAACCCAGAGCAGCAGGCTTCGACTCGGGAACGTCCAGTCCGATCGCATCCGCGAGCTCGATGATCGTGGCTGGCCGCAGCGCACCGTCGAGGTGGTCGTGCAGCGACACCTTGGGCAGGCTCCGCAGGGAGATGCCCTGAAGCGTGACGTCGCCGTTCGCATCGATCGACATGGTGATCCTCTCGGTCGCGGATGTGCTCAGATCAGGCTAGCGGTCCGAGGTCACGCGGTGATGCGCTCGCGGACGATGGGACCGGTGACCGGCGCCTCGTCCCCGATCTCCCACGAGCCCTCGAGCGCGTCGAGCGCCCGGCCGAAACGGGCGTCGTCCGCGGCGGAGAGGGTGAACAGCGGCTGACCCGCGACCACGCGGTCGCCGGGCTTCGCGTGCAGATCGATTCCGGCTTCGAAGATCACGGGATCCTGTGCCCTGGCGCGACCTGCACCGAGACGCCAGGCGGCGACGCCGAACGGAAGGGCGTCCATGCGTGTGACGACGCCGTCGGCCGGTGCCAGCACCTGGTGGGTCTCGCGCGCGGTCGGCAACTCGGCGTCCGGGTCGCCGTCCTGTGCGCGGATCATCGCCTTCCAGGTGTCCATGGCGCGTCCGTCGTCGAGCGCCGCCTCCACGTCGGCATCCGGCTGTCCGGCGAGCGCGAGCATCTCGCGCGCCAGAGCGATGGTCAGCTCGCGCACGTCGGAGGGTCCGCCACCGGCGAGGACCTCCACCGACTCCCGCACCTCGTTCGCGTTGCCGATCGCGAGACCGAGCGGGACGTTCATGTCGGTCAGCAGGGCGGTCGTCGCGACGCCCGAGTCGGTGCCGAGGGCGACCATCGTGCGCGCCAGCTCTCGAGCACGGTCGATGTCCTGCATGAACGCACCGGATCCGAACTTCACGTCGAGCACGAGGGCGTCCGTACCCTCGGCGATCTTCTTCGACATGATGCTGGAGGCGATCAGCGGGATCGCCTCAACGGTGCCGGTGACGTCGCGGAGCGCGTACAGCTTCTTGTCGGCGGGAGCGAGCCCGGAGCCGGCGGCGCAGATGACCGCGCCCACATCGCCCTGCATCTGCGCGAACATCTCCTCGTTGCTGAGGGCAGCTCGCCAGCCGGGGATCGACTCGAGCTTGTCGAGCGTGCCGCCGGTGTGTCCGAGACCGCGACCGCTCAGCTGCGGCACCGCGACGCCGAAGGATGCCACCAGAGGTGCGAGCGGCAGCGTGATCTTGTCACCGACACCACCCGTGGAGTGCTTGTCGACGGTGCGCTTGCCGAGCGAGGCGAAGCTCATCCGCTCGCCCGACGCGATCATCGCATCCGTCAGCACCCGGATCTCGTCGCGCTCCATGCCACGCTGGAAGATCGCCATCGCGAACGATGCCATCTGCGCGTCCGATACGTAGCCCCGCGTGTAGGCGTCGACCATCCAGCGCAGCGCGGGCTCGGGCACCGCACCGCCGTCGCGCTTGGCGCGGATCACATCGATCGCATCGAACGGTTCGATGGCTCCCTGAGCCTGTCCAGCGGTCATCGTGCTTCCTCCAGGTCGCGCGGCCCGAACGCATCGGGCAGCACCTCGTCGATCGTGCGGATGCCGGAGACGGTCTCCAGCAGCATCCCGGGCATCGCGTGCTCGAACAGCAGCTGGCGACAGCGCCCGCACGGCATGATCGTCTGCCCCTCGTTGTTCACGCACACGAAGGCGACGAGCTGGCCGCCGCCCGACATGTGCAGGTCGCCGACCAGAGCGCACTCCGCGCACAGCGTCACGCCGTAGGAGGCGTTCTCGACGTTGCAGCCGGCCACGATCCGACCGTCGCCGACGAGGGCCGCAGCCCCCACGCGATAGCGCGAGTACGGCGCGTACGCCTTCGTCATGGCGTCGGTCGCGACCTGGCGCAGTTCATCCCAGTCGATGTCCGTCATTGCGATGCTTCTCTCTTCCCGGCAGGGCTACGACTTGATGTAGGGCTTGCCGTCGGCAGCAGGTGCCTTGATCTGGCCGGCGAAGCCGGCGACCGCGAGCAGCGTCACGACGTACGGCAGCATCAGCATGAATTCGCCGGGGATCGGCGTCTTCAGGATCGACAGCAGGTTCTGCAGGTTGGTGGCGAAGCCGAACAGCAGGGCGGCGAGGGTCGCACGGATCGGATCCCAGCGACCGAAGATCACCGCGGCGAGGGCGATGAAGCCGAGTCCCGCCGTCATGTCCTTGCCGAACTGCGGCACCGAGACGAGCGTGAAGTACGCGCCGCCCATGCCCGCGATCGCGCCGGCCAGCAGCACGTTCCAGAATCGCGTCGGGTTGACCTTGATGCCCACCGTGTCGGCCGCCTGCGGGTGCTCGCCGACGGCACGCAGCCGCAGACCCCAGCGCGTGCGATACAGGCCCCACGCCACCACCGCGACGGTGATGAACATCAGGTATCCGATGAACGTCTGGTTGAAGAGCACGGGGCCGATGATGGGGATGTCGCTGAGCAGCGGGATCTCGAACCGCGGGAACCGCACCGGGGCGTTCAGCGTCGCCTCGTTCGGGGCCAGCAGCGCGCCGTAGAGGAACCCGGTGAGGCCGGTGACGAGCACATTGAGCACGACACCGACGATGACCTGCTCGACGAGGTACTTGATCGCGAACGCGGCGAGGACGCTCGCCACGAGGACGCCGCCGATCATCGCGCCGACCAGTCCGACGAACGGGTTGCCGGTGATGCTGGAGAGCAGCGCGGCGGAGAAGGCACCCAGCAGCAGCTGGCCCTCGATCGCGACGTTGACCACACCGGCACGCTCGCCGATGACACCGCCCAGCGCGCCGAACACCAGCGGTACCGAGAGCGACACCGCGCCGAACAACAGGCTGGTGACGGGGACGAGTCCGCCTGCCGCAGCCCACACCAGGAAGGCGAACACGGCGAGCACACCGTAGGCCACCACGAGCCACAGCGACGGCTTGCGATAGGTCCAGGCACGGAGGAACGCTCCGACGGTCAGGACGACCAGGATGCCGAAGACGACCCAGAAGGTCGAGGCGGTCGGCAGGGCGACGTCGGGCAGGGCGAGTGCCGACGACTGATCGGAGAGCCGGAACGTGCTGATGCCGTCTCTCGGCACGAGCAGGAACAACAGGGCCAGGAGCACGGTGGCTCCGGCGAGCACGATCGGCGCCTTGAGGTGCCGTTCCTTGACGGTCGCGAGCTGCACTGTGCCGTCCGCGGCCTGGGTCTGCACGAGGGACATCATGCCGCCACCGCCTTCTTCGCGGCCTTGGCTCTGAGCCTCGCCGCCTTCTCGATGTCGGTCTTCGGGAGGAAGAACACCGTGCGCAGCAGCGGCGGTGCGGCGATGAAGAGCACCACGAGCGACTGCACGACGAGCACGATGTCGACCGGGATGTTCTGCGCCTGCATCGAGAACGAACCCGCCTTGAGCGCGCCGAACAGGATGCCCGCCGCGAACGTGCCCCAGGCGCGGCTGCGTCCGAGGAGCGCGACCGTGATCGCGTCGAAGCCGATGCCGGCGTCGATGGTCTCCGTCACACCTGTGGTGACGGCGCCCTGGATCTGGTTCATGCCGGCGAGGCCGGCCAGGCCGCCGGCGAAGAGCATCGCATAGACGTAGATGCGCTGCACGCTGATGCCGGCGGCGCGAGCCGCATGCGGGTTCTCCCCCACCGCACGCATGCGCATTCCGAGCGACGAGCGCTCGATGAGCCACCACACGAACAGGGTGGCGACGATCACGATCACGAAACCGAGGTCGAGCAGCGGGAACTGCGGACCGAGCAGGGTCGGGAACTGCGCGCTCTCCGGAGTCGCGGAGCCCAGGGCCTGGTTGGTCCCCGGCTTCTGGAGGAGTCCGGGGGTGCGGATCATCCACAGCAACAGGTAGTACGCGATGTAGTTGAGCATGATCGTGAGGATCACCTCGTGCGCACCGGTGCGCGCCTTGATGAGCCCCGCGATCGCACCCCAGAGCGCGCCGCCCGCGATTCCCGCGATGAGCGTGACCGGGATGTGCAGCCAGATCGGCAGGTCGAGCGAGAAGGTCAGCAGGGCCGCCACGGCGACACCGATGAGCATCTGACCGCGGGCACCGATGTTGAACAGACCGACGCGGAACGCGAGTGCGACGCCGAGACCGGCCGCGATGAGCGGTGCCGCGAAGCCGAGCGTGTTCGTCAGAGGACGGATCTGCGCCGCGAAGTCGGCTCCGCGGGCGTTGAAGATCGCCCCGCGGAACAGGGCCTCGTACCCGTTGTAGACCGCGTTCCAGGCGGCGACGAACGTGTCACCGGGCTGCGCGAAGAAGTAGACGGAGGCCGCCTGCACGTCTTCGTTCGTCAGGGCGATGAGGATGCCGCCGACGATGAGGGCCAGGACGATCGCGAGGATCGTCGTGACGGCACTCCCCCGGAGTATCTCCTTGAGGATCACGTTGCCGCGCGGGGGCGGGGGGATATCGGAGGGGTCGCGCGGAACCGTGCCGGTGCTCGTGGCGAGCTCCTGCGGCGGGATCCCCTTGGTCACGTCTCCTGCGCCGGGTGTCGCTCCGCTCACGCGGCCACCTCCCCTTCGGCCGCTCCGGCCATCATGAGTCCGAGCGTCTCCCGAGGCGTGTCGCCGGGGACGATGCCGACGATCGTGCCGCGGTACATGACCGCGATCCGGTCGGCGAGAGCTGCGACCTCGTCGAGCTCCGTGGAGACGACGATCACCGGCACACCGGCGTCGCGCGTCTCGATGATGCGCTTGTGGATGAACTCGATCGAGCCGACGTCGACACCACGGGTGGGCTGTGCCGCGACGAGAAGACGAAGCTCTCGGCTCATCTCCCTGGCGATCACGACCTTCTGCTGGTTTCCGCCGGACAGCGTGCCTGCCGGAGTCTCAGGGCCCTGGGTGCGGATGTCGTACTCCTTGATGCGCGCGCGGGCGAACTCGTCGAGCACCCCGCGGCGCAGCGTTCCGGCCCGGCTGAAGGCAGGGTCGTCCGAGCGGTCGAGGATCAGGTTCTCCGCGACCGAGAACCCGGCGACCAGGCCGTCCTCGGTGCGGTCCTCCGGCACGAAGCCGACGCCGGCGTCGAGGATCGCGCGCACACTCTTGCCGACCAGCTCGTTGCCATCCAGTCGGATGCTGCCCTCGACGCGGGCGGCGAGACCGACGATCGCCTCGACGAGCTCGGTCTGTCCGTTGCCCTGGACGCCGGCGATCGCGAGCACCTCGCCCGGCCGGACGGCGAAGTCGACGCCGTCGACGACGATCGCGCCTGCGGGGGTCAGCACGCGGAGGTGCTCGACCTCGAAACCACCCTCGCCCAGGCGGGGCGGCTCCTTGTGCACGGTGAGCTCGACGGCGCGTCCCACCATGAGGGAGGCGAGCTCGGCGTTCGTCGCGGTCGGCGATGCCTCGCCGACGACGCGGCCGAGGCGGACGATGGTGATCTTGTCGGCCACCTCGCGGACCTCACGCAGCTTGTGGGTGATGAAGACGATCGCCGTGCCCTCGTCGCGCAGCTGACGCATGATTCCCATCAGCTCGTCGGTCTCCTGCGGGGTGAGCACGGCCGTCGGCTCGTCGAACACCAGGACCTTGGCATCGCGGGAGAGCGCCTTGATGATCTCGACACGCTGCTGCACACCCACGGGGAGGTCACCGACGAGGGCGTCCGGGTCGATGTCGAAGCCGAAACGGGCGGCGACCGAGCGCACGTGCTCTCGCGCCTTCGCGATGTCGAGCCTGCCGAGGGCCTTGGTCTGCTCGTGCCCGAGCATCACGTTCTCCGCCACCGTGAACACGGGGACGAGCATGAAGTGCTGGTGGACCATCCCGATCCCCGCAGCCATCGCGTCTCCGGGACCGCGGAAGCGCTGCACCTCATCGTCGAGGAGGATCTCGCCCTCGTCGGCCTGGTACAGGCCGTAGAGCACATTCATGAGGGTGGACTTGCCTGCGCCGTTCTCACCGAGCAGCGCATGGATCTCCCCCGGTTCGACAACGAGATCGATGTGATCGTTGGCGACGAGGGTGCCGAAGCGCTTGGTGATGCCGCGAAGTTCGAGCTTCATATCTGCACCTTATCCAGAAGAGTATCCAGAAGATTATCCAGAAGATTTACCCAGAGGAGTCGTGGACCGATTCGTCGTCCGCCCACGGCACGGGGCGAGTGGCGTACTGCTCACCACTCGCCCCGTGCGGGAACTGCGACGGATCTACTTGGCCGTCGGGGAGTTCGGGGACTCCACCTTGATGTCACCCGAGACGATCTGCTCCTGCAGAGTCTTGAGCTCGTCCATCAGGCCGTCGGGAAGCTGCGACTCGAAGTCGCCGAAGCCGGAGAGCTTCACGCCCTCGTTCTCGAGCGTGCCCACGTACGGAGCCGGGTCGAACTCGCCCTTCGCAGCGGCGAGGGTCGCGTCCTTCACAGCCACATCGATCGCCTTCATGATCGAGACGAGCGTGATGTCGGCGACCTGCGGGTCGGCGACGGCGAGGTCGCTGTCGACACCGAGCATCAGGGTGTCCTTGCCGCTGTCCGCGATCGCGGCCGCGGCGCTCTGGTACACGGGACCGCCGACCGGGAGGATGACGTCGACGCCCTGGTCGAGCACGCCCTGCGCGGTCTGCTTGGCGGTGTCGTTCGCGTCGAAGCCACCGGTGAAGGAGCCCTTCTGCGTGGCCTCGTCCCAACCGAAGACCTCGACCGCGGCCGACTTGTCCTCGTTGTACTTCTCGACACCGAGCTGGTAGCCGTCCATGAACACGGCGACCGACGGGATCTGCATTCCGCCGAAGGTGCCGACCTTGTTCACACCGCTCTGCGCGGACCAGGCCGCGGCGGCGTAGCCACCGAGGTAGGCGGCCTGAGCCGTGTCGAACACCAGCGGCTTGATGTTCGGAGCGTCGACGTTGCCGTCGAAGTCGTTGTCGGCCCAGTCGTCGATGATCGCGTAGTCGATCTCGGGGTTCGCGAGCGCGGACTCGACCGTGGCGGCCGACAGCTTAAAGCCGACGGAGACGATCAGCGAGCAGCCCTCGGAGACGGCGGTCTCCAGGTTCGGCGCGTAGTCGTTGTCATTCGCCGACTCGAACTCGAGCGGCTTGATGTCCAGCTCCTCGGCGGCGCTGTCCATGCCCTCCTTGGCGGACTGGTTGAACGACTTGTCGTTCCAGCCGCCGGCGTCGGAGACGAGGCAGGGCAGGAAGTCGGAGGCAACCGGCTCGCCGGAACCGGCGGGCTTGTCGGTCGGTGCCTGGCCGCAACCGGCGAGTGCGAAGACGACGCCAGCGGCGACGGTGACGCCGAGCAGCTTCTTGGTGGTGGAGATGGTCAACTGATGCCTCCCTCAACGAAACCGCGGCCATCGCGGATCGATCAAAGTTACCTAGTGTTTCGGTTTTTGTGCACACCGGCGCCGCACGTGCTGGCCAATGGTTACCAAGCTGAAATCAAGACAGCCGATGAGCGTGAGCGCCTGCTCATCGGAGCACGTCTCAGAGCACGTCGCCGCGTCCGGTGAGCTTGAGCGACTCGACGACGCCCTTGACCCGCTGCGCGTGCTGCACCGTGGTGACGAGCAGGGCGTCGGGGGTGTCGACCACGACGATGTCCTGCACCCCGACCAGGCTGATGACGCGCGTGGTCTGACTGACGAGGATCCCGCTCGCACCGTCGGTGAGCACGCGCGCCTTGGGTCCGAGCACCGCGAGGTCGTTCTTGCGGCCGTTGGTGATGAGCTTGGTGAGCGAGGCGAAATCGCCCACATCGTCCCAGTCGAAATGCCCGGGGACGACGGCGAGGCGTCCACGTCGCGCGGCGGGCTCGGCGACCGCGTAGTCGATGGCGATCTTCTTCAGGCGCGGCCAGATCCGATCGACAGCCGGCCCTCGACGTTCGCGATCGTCCCACGCCTCGGCGAGCTCGAGCAGACCGGCGTGCAGCTCCGGTTCGTTCGCGGCGAGCTCGTCCAGCAGCACGCTGGCCTTGGCGATGAACATGCCGGCGTTCCAGAGGTAGCCGCGATCGGCGATGTACGCTTTCGCCGTCTCGAGGTCGGGCTTCTCGACGAAGCTCGCCACCAGAGCGGCCTCCCGCGCACCGTCCACCACGAGCTCCGGGCCCATCTTGATGTACCCGAACCCGATCGCCGGCTCCGTCGGGGTGATGCCGATCGTGCAGATGTACCCCTCCCGTGCGACCTCGACGGCGTCGCGGACCGCGAACTCGAACACGCGCGTTCCCCGGATCACATGGTCCGCACTGAACGAGCCGATCACCACGTCGGGATTCCGGCGGTGCAGGATCGCCGCTGCGAGTCCGATCGCAGCCGCGGACTCTCGCGGCTCCGACTCCAGGAAGACGTTCAGATCGGGGATGCCGGGCAACTCCGCCTCGACGGCGGCACGGTGCGCGCGCCCGGTGACCACCGCGATCCGGTCCTCCCCCGCGAGCGGGATGAGCCGATCCCAGGTGTCGCGCAGCAGCGAGTGTCCCGAGCCGGTCAGGTCGTGCAGGAACTTCGGAGCGTCGGCCCGGGACAACGGCCAGAGCCTGCTGCCGATGCCGCCGGCGGGAATCACTGCGTAGAAATCCTTGATTGGTGCGCTCACCCTGCCCAGGGTAGCCGCACGGAACATCTCGACATCGAGACACTTAGGCTCCCCTTCGTCGCTCCCAGTGATCTGACAGGAATAGGATGGACACCGATCGGGCGTGCCTGAGCGCACGCGACCGGTTCACATCGATCCAGGGAGGACGACCGTGTCCACAAGCGCCCGCTTGACACCGTCGATTTCGGAAACCACGTCAAAGACCCCCCGCGGCACCCTCTATCGGGGTCGCGAAGGCATGTGGTCGTGGGTGCTTCACCGCATCACCGGAGTCGCCATCTTCTTCTTCCTGTTGGTGCACGTGCTCGACACGGCGCTGATCAGGGTGTCGCCGGAGGCGTACAACGCCGTCATCGGCACGTACAAGAACCCCATCATGGCCCTCGGCGAGGTCGTGCTCGTGGCCGGCATCGTGTTCCACGCGATGAACGGTCTGCGCATCATCGCCGTCGACTTCTGGTCGAAGGGCGCCAAGTACCAGCGTCAGCTGTTCTGGGGCGTCCTGCTGGTGTGGGGCATCATCATGGCCGGCTTCGTGCCCCGCCACCTGATGCTCGCGTTCGCCGGATTCGGAGGGGGACACTGATGTCCGCACAGACCGTCGCCGCCGCTCCGGCCCGCCGCCGCCGCGGGGTCAACCTCGAGAAGTGGGGCTGGATCTTCATGCGCGTCTCGGGCGTCGTGCTCGTCGTGCTGATCTTCGGCCACCTGTTCGTCAACCTCATGGTCGGCGAAGGCATCCATGCACTCGACTTCGCGTTCATCGCCGGCAAGTTCGCCACGCCGTTCTGGCAGTGGTGGGACGTGCTCATGCTGTGGCTCGCCCTCATCCACGGCGCCAACGGCATGCGCACGATCGTCAACGACTACGTGACGAACAGCACGGCGCGCAAATCGCTGGTCTGGGCGCTCGGGCTGGCCGCCGGCCTGCTCATCATCCTCGGCACGCTCGTGGTCTTCACGTTCGACCCGTGCCTGGGTGTGACCGAGGACAGCGTCCTCTGGTCCGAATGCGCCGCGATCGTCGGGAACTAGAAGAAGGCATACGAGAAGTGACTACCGAGACGCAGGATTCCGTCGTCCGAGACGGCGTGCACTACCACCAGTTCGACATCGTGATCGTGGGGGCGGGTGGAGCGGGCATGCGTGCCGCCATCGAAGCAGGCCCCGGCGCGAAGACGGCCGTGATCTCCAAGCTGTACCCCACGCGCTCGCACACCGGTGCGGCGCAGGGCGGCATGGCGGCGGCCCTCGCGAACGTCGAGGAGGACTCCTGGGAGTGGCACACCTTCGACACCGTCAAGGGTGGCGACTACCTCGTCGACCAGGACGCGGCGGAGATCCTCGCGAAGGAGGCCATCGACGCGGTCATCGACCTCGAGAACATGGGCCTCCCCTTCAACCGCACCCCCGAGGGCAAGATCGACCAGCGTCGCTTCGGCGGCCACACGGCCGAGCACGGCAAGACCCCGGTCCGTCGCGCGTGCTACGCCGCCGACCGCACCGGCCACATGATCCTGCAGACGCTGTTCCAGAACTGCGTCAAGCTCGGCATCAACTTCTTCAACGAGTTCTACGTGCTCGACCTCCTCACGGTGAAGGACGCCGACGGCAAGACGCAGGTCTCCGGTGTCGTCGCCTACGACCTCGCCACGGGCGAGTTGCACGTCTTCCAGGCCAAGGCCGTGATCTTCGCGACCGGCGGCTTCGGCAAGATCTTCAAGACCACCTCGAACGCGCACACCCTCACGGGCGACGGCGTCGGCATCGTGTGGCGCAAGGGCCTCCCCCTCGAGGACCTGGAGTTCTTCCAGTTCCATCCGACCGGCCTGGCCGGACTCGGCATCCTCCTCACCGAGGGTGCGCGAGGCGAAGGCGCCATCCTCCGCAACGCCTCGGGCGAGCGCTTCATGGAGCGCTATGCCCCGACGATCAAGGACCTCGCCCCGCGTGACATCGTCGCGCGCTGCATGGTCCAGGAGGTCGCGGAGGGTCGCGGCGCCGGCCCCCACAAGGACTACGTGCTGCTGGACTGCACGCACCTCGGTGCCGAGGTGCTCGAGACCAAGCTGCCGGACATCACCGAGTTCGCCCGCACCTACCTGGGCGTCGACCCGGTCGTCGAGCCGGTCCCCGTGATGCCGACCGCGCACTACGCGATGGGCGGCATCCCGACGAACAACAACGGCGAGGTTCTCGCGGACAACGACACCGTCGTCCCCGGCCTCTACGCCGCCGGCGAGTGCGCCTGCGTCTCGGTGCACGGTGCCAACCGCCTCGGCACCAACTCGCTGCTCGACATCAACGTGTTCGGCAAGAGGAGCGGCCGCAACGCCGTCGAGTACGTCAAGACGGCCGAGTTCGTGCCGCTGCCCGAGAACCCGGCGGCGTTCGTCTCCGACATGCTCGAGGGCCTGCGCAACAACCAGGGCACCGAGCGCATCGCGGTCCTGCGCAAGACGCTGCAGGACGAGATGGACAAGGGCGCGCAGGTGTTCCGCACTCACGAGTCCCTGGAGCACGTGCTGGGAGTCATCGCCGAGCTGCGCGAGCGCTACAAGAACGTGCACGTCGACGACAAGGGGCAGCGGTTCAACACCGACCTGCTCGAGGCCGTTGAGCTGGGCTTCCTGCTCGACATCGCCGAGGTCGTCGTCTACGCAGCGCAGAACCGTGAGGAGAGCCGCGGCGGCCACATGCGCGACGACTTCCCGAAGCGCGACGACGAGAACTACATGAAGCACACCATGGCCTACCTGACCGGCGACCCGCACTCGTCCACGCCGAGCGATCACATCAAGCTCGACTGGAAGCCCGTCGTCTTCACGAAGAACGAGCAGGGCGAGTTCAACTACCCGCCGATGGAGAGGAAGTACTGAGCATGTCGACCGCCATCGCAGAGGCACCTGCCGAAACGACCGAAGAGACGGGCATCCAGTCCTTCATCGTCACGTTCAACATCCGCCGGTTCAACCCCGAGGTCGACTCCGAGCCGCACTGGGTGGACTACGACGTGGAGCTCTACTCCACCGACCGCGTGCTGGACGCCCTCCACAAGATCAAGTGGGAGGTCGACGGCTCGCTGACCTTCCGCCGCTCCTGCGCCCACGGCATCTGCGGCTCGGACGCCATGCGCATCAACGGCCGCAACCGCCTCGCCTGCAAGACGCTGATCAAGGACCTCGACATCTCGAAGCCGATCTACGTCGAGGCCATCAAGGGTCTGCCGCTCGAGAAGGACCTCGTCGTCGACATGGAGCCGTTCTTCGCCTCGTACCGCGAGGTGCAGCCGTTCCTCGTCGCGAACTCCGTTCCGGAGAAGGGCAAGGAGCGCACGCAGTCCATCGCCGACCGCGAGATCTTCGACGACACCACCAAGTGCATCCTGTGCGCCGCGTGCACCTCGTCGTGCCCCGTGTTCTGGACCGACGGGCAGTACTTCGGCCCGGCGGCGATCGTCAACGCGCACCGCTTCATCTTCGACTCGCGCGACGACAACGCCGCCGTGCGTCTCGACATCCTCAACGACAAGGAAGGCGTCTGGCGCTGCCGCACGACCTTCAACTGCTCCGAGGCATGCCCCCGCGGCATCGAGGTCACCAAGGCCATCGCCGAGGTCAAGCAGGCTGTCCTGCGCGGCCGCCCCTGACCGCGCTTCGCCCGGCACGCGCCGCATCAGGCGATCACGTGAGAACAGGCGGTTCCGCTCCGGAGCCGCCTGTTCTCGCGTTTCCGCCTGAAGCGGCGCGTGACGAGATGACGGAGACGGGGATGAACACGACGCTTGGATAAGGTGGGTCCGTGGCTGATCCCGATGGCTCCACGACCCAGTCCGGTCGTCTCGATGCCGCTGTCGAACGCGCCTCAGCGCTCACCCAACGCACTCTCGGGCTGTTCCCCGTCCGCGTGTGGCGGCATTTCCTCCAGCACAACGGGTTCCTCCTCGCCGCAGGCGTGAGCTACCAGGCGCTGTTCGCGATCTTCGCGGCCATCTACCTCGCGTTCGCGATCGCCGGCCTCTGGCTCGGCGGCAGTGAAGACGCGGTGAACGGTCTGATCGCGATGATCAACAGCTACATCCCGAACCTCATCCAGCCCGAGGGCGGGGTGATCACACCGGAGCAGGTGCAGGAGATCGCCTCGAGCACGACCGGTGTGCTGAGCATCACCGGTCTGATCGCCCTGGGCACGGTGATCTGGACGGCGATCGGCTGGGTGACCTTCTCGCGACGCGCGACCAGAGACATCTTCGGCCTGCCTCCCGATCGCCGCAGCTACGTGATCCTGAAAGCGCGCGACCTCCTGGCCGCGGTGATCTTCGGAGCATCGCTGGTGGCCGGGTCGATCCTCAGCTCCGCGAGCGCCGCCGTCCTGAGCTGGCTCCTCGGCCTCCTGGGCTGGGACTCCGGTTCCAACGGCGTGATCCTGATCCGCATCGGTGCGGTCATCGTGTCGTTCGCGTTGATGTCGGGCGCGCTGGCGGCGATGGTCCGCTTCCTCACCGGCACCTCACTGCACTGGGGGACGATCTGGCCCGGCGCTCTCCTCGGCGGTGGAGCGATGACGATCCTGCAGTTCGGTGCTGGCTTCCTGCTCAGCTACACGCCCTCCAACCCGCTGCTCGCCACGTTCGCCATCTTCATCGGGCTCCTGCTCTGGTTCCGCATCAACGGCGTGGTCATGCTGGTCGCCTCGTCCTGGATCGCGGTCGCCGCACAGGACCGCGATCAGCCGCTCCTGGAGCAGACCGAGGCGGAACGCCGCGTGGCCGAGTACCAGGCCCTCCTGACCGCCGCCCGCATCCGAGTGCGTGACGCCCGTGCCGCTCGACTCGACGCGCCCTGGTATCGGGCGTGGGCCGCGGGACGGGCATTGCGCGACGCAGAGGATGAGCTTCACGACCTCGAGGCCTCCCCTCCCCCGCCGGCGGACATGAGCACACCGCTCGCGCGACGCCTGCTGGCCGAGTTGAACCACCGCTCCGGACGGGATGTCGGCGACCCTCGTTAGGCTGGGGACCATGCCTCATCTGCGTATCGCCACGGTAAATGTCAACGGAATTCGAGCGGCGGCTCGCAACGGGATGAGCTCCTGGTTGGACGAGGCGGGTGTCGACATCCTCACGCTCCAGGAGGTCCGCGGGCAGGACGAGCATCTGGAGGCCGCGCTTCCCGGGTGGTCGTTCGTGCACGACGAGGCCACCGCGAAGGGTCGGGCAGGCGTCGCGATCGCCAGTCGCACGCCCGCTCTCGCCTCGCGTACCGACTTCGGCCCCGACGACTTCGACTCCAAGGGCCGCTGGATCGAAGCCGACTACCTGATCGGCGACCGCCCGCTCACCGTCGTGAGCGCGTACGTGCACTCCGGAGAAGCCGACACACCCAAGCAGGATGAGAAGTGGAAGTTCCTCGACGCCTTCGGCACCCGTCTCGGCGAGCTCAACACCGACGGTGCGCTGGCGCTCGTCACCGGCGACCTCAACGTCGGACACCGTGAGCTCGACATCAAGAACTGGCGTGGCAATCGCAAGAAGGCGGGCTTCCTGCCCCGCGAACGCGCCTACTTCGACCGGTTCCTCGGCGAGGCCGGTACAGAGGTCTCGGGCGTCGACGGTACCGTCGGCACGGGCCTCGGCTGGGTCGACGTCGGCCGGGCATTCCACGGGGAGATCGACGGTCCCTACACCTGGTGGTCGATGCGCGGGCAGGCGTTCGACAACGATTCCGGGTGGCGCATCGACTACCACTTGGCCACGCCCGCTCTCGCGGAGCGCGTGGAGACCTATCATGTCGCGCGCGCCGCGGCCTACGACCAGCGCTGGAGCGACCACGCGCCGGTGGTCGTCGACTACCGCTACTGATCGGAGCCGGCTGCGCCGTCTCCGTCCGTGACGGCCGCGGTGGTGCCGGGCGCGTAGCGGTACCAGCCGCGATACTCGAGCACGGTTCCCGCCAGGGGGCTCGTCGCCCGCATGTCGATCGTGCGACGACGGTGCACCTCGTCCCAGCCGTCGATGAGATCGACGTCGACGCGAAGAGGTCCACGCAGCGGGATGCGCAACCGTCCGAACCGCAGGCGGACGGCACGAGTGCGCATCCGCAGCGCGCCGTCCTGCGTCACCGAACAGTGCTCGAGCATCTCGACCCGGCCTCGATCGCCCAGTGCGTTCTGGACCAGCCCAGGATGCCCCGTGGCGAAGAGCCGATCCCTGACATACTGCGTCGCACCAGGGAAGCGGAACTCGCGGACCGTGGCGAGCACCGCCCGGCCCGACGATATGCGGGTCGATGCGGCCTCGATCCGGAACGGCACATCCCGCGCGAGCCGGGTGACGAGCAGACCGGAGCCGACGAGGGGGCGGGCGAGAACGGAGAGACGGCCGAACCTGCTCCCTGCGACGGTGAACACGCCGTCGGCGCTGTCGAGGTCCGGTCGCCCCGGATCCGCCTGAACACGCATCTGCGCGAGGATCTCGGGGTGGAGCCGCTCGGCTTCCTCGCCCAGCGCTTCCAGGAAGGCCGCTCCGCGAGCGGTCACTCCCTCACCTCCTCGCGGTAGGGCTTCACGGTCGCCGGCGCCGGCCCCTCGACGAACTCGCACGTGAAGGCGCCTCGGTAGCCGAACAGGAACCCGAAGACGTCGTTGTGGATCTCCAGGTCGATGAGGTACCGCTCCTGCTCATCGTCGTAGCGCTCGAGGAGTCTGGCGCGACCGCTGAACAGCATCGGGAACCGGAAGGCGAACCGCCCCTCGTAGAAGCGTTGCGCGCCCGAGGTGAGCAGGAGTGCGCCTTCGTCGGTCACCTCCAGGTCGAGGTCGACGGCGAGGTGCTGATGGGTGCCCAGGTAGTCGACGACCCGCTGACGGGCGTCACTGTAGATCATGGTCGCGTCGAAACGGCGGCGTCGCCCCGGCCGCACATCCATGGTCCGCACGAAGGTCACGGTCTCGCGCCCGAAGTCGTCGATGTACGCGTGGTTGTCGATACGGAAGGGCACGTCGCTCCCGCGCTCGGGGAACAGGATGTTGCGGAAGGTGCCGACCAGCAGGAACGGCAACGTCCACCACGGTCCGCGACGCACCTCTGTCATCACGCCGCGTCCGACGCAGCCGTATCCCGCATCCACCCCGACCCCGAAGCGTCGCTGCAGCTGTGGGTGGAGCCGGGTGAAATCGTCTCCCAGCGCACGCTCGAAAATCCCTCGCTCCGCGCTCATGCGATGGCCTCGAGCGACTCGGGCGCGTCCTGCATGACGGTGCGTCCGCCACGTCGGGGCGGGCGCGAGAGGCAATTGCGGGCACGGGGACGTCGGCCTCGGCGCAACGACCTCCATCCACTCGTCTCCTCGGGTGGAATCCCCTCCTCGGCCCACAGCCGGAGACGGTCGAAGCTCCTCGCGGTCAGCCACCACACGAAGCGTCGCGTGATGAGCGGATCGAGCGCTCGCCCGATCCACCCCCACCCCGGGGCGTAGTCGTATCCCGTGAGGAACCGCACGCCGTCCTCGGTCGGCACATATCGCCAGTATCCGCGTCCTGTGCCCAGGGGCGAGAACGCGTCCTCGGTATCGAACAGCAGCGCGGAGGTGCGCTCCCCCGCACCGCTCTCCCTGGTCGCCAGCGAGATGCCGGTCCCGCGGATGGTGTGCAGCCGGAGGTCGAGCTCGTATCGGAACTCCTGCGCTCCGTCCGCTCTGGTGCGCTGCGGCGCGATGTCCGTGAAACGCGCATCCCATCGCACGTGCGAGGCCGGGTCCTGGGTGAGCCGCCACACCTCGTCCAGGGGAGCCCGGATCAGCACCTCGACGTAGAGGGCCCGATCCTTCCGCGACCGTTGACGGGGAGATGCGGAGGCCATGCGCCCATCGTAGGGGCACCGCACGAACCGCATAGGATTGATCCCGTGACGAGACCTCGCCTTTACTCCGGAATGCAGCCCTCCGCCGACTCCCTCCAGATCGGCAACTACATCGGCGCGCTGCTCCAGTGGCGGGACCTGCAGACCTCCTACGACGCCTACTTCTCGGTCGTCGACCTGCACGCGATCACGGTGGCCCAGGACCCGGCCGAGCTCCGCGAGAAGACGCGCCGCACCGCTGCGCAGTACATCGCCGCGGGCATCGAGCCCTCGCTGTCGACGCTGTACGTGCAGTCGCATGTGCGCGCGCACGCCGAGCTGGCGTGGATCCTGAGCACCATCACCGGCTTCGGAGAGGCCGGACGGATGACGCAGTTCAAGGACAAGTCGTCGCGCTACGGAGCCGACTCGACGAGCGTGGGACTGTTCACGTATCCGGTGCTCATGGCCGCCGACATCCTGCTGTACCAGACCGACGTGGTGCCGGTGGGCGATGACCAGAAGCAGCATGTGGAGCTCACGCGCGATCTCGCCGAGCGCTTCAATTCGCGGTTCGGAGAGACCTTCACCGTGCCGATGCCGGTCATCCAGAAGGAGACCGCGCGCATCTACGACCTGCAGAACCCGACCTCCAAGATGTCGAAGTCGGCCGAGAGCGACGCCGGCGTGCTGTGGATGCTCGACGACCCGGCGAAGTCGGCGAAGAAGGTCATGCGCGCCGTGACCGACAACGAGGGCTCGGTGCGCTTCGACCGCGAGAACAAGCCCGGTGTCTCGAACCTGCTGACCATCTACGCGGCGCTGACCGGACGCCAGATCCCGGCGATCGAGGATGAGTATGCCGGTCGTGGCTACGGCGATTTCAAGAAGGGTCTCGCCGAGGTCGTCGTGAACGAGTTCGAGCCGGTGCGCGCCCGCGCGCTGGAGCTGCTCGACGACCCCGCAGAGCTCGACCGCATCCTCGCCGAGAACGCCGCACGCGCCGACGCCGTCGCCGACGAGACGCTCTCGAACGTGTACGACCGGGTGGGTCTGCTCCGGCGCATCTGACGCTCGCCTTAGGATGGGGGTCGTGACCGATCCGCAGTTGCCTCCCCCGTCCGGCGCCATGCCCTCCGATCCGCCTGTGCCGCCCACGGCGTCAGCGCCTCCGGCACCGGACTTCCCGTCCGGCGCGTTCCCGCCGCCGGCCGCACCCGCGTACCCTCCGGCGGCTCCGACGTATCCTCCCGCAGCTCCCGCGTATCCCCCGGCAGCACCGGCCGGCCACCCCGCGGCGCCGGCTCCGGCTCCGGGCTACCCTGCGGCCCCTCCCGGCGCCTACCAGGTGCCCGTCGGCGGCTACCCGGCCCCTTCCGGCGCCTATCAGGTGCCCGCCGCACCGACTCCCTCCTCCTCGCGGCTCCTCGGAACGCTCGCCCTGGTCCTCGCTCTCGTCGCGGCGGTCGTGCCGGCGATCGTCGTCAGCGTCAGCGCGTTCGAGATCGGTCGATACCTGCCGAACGGCGCATCGGTCACGGCCGATGACCTCCGGGTGCTGACGCCGGTCCGGGATCAGGTGCTCTGGGCGGAGCTCTCCTTCTGGCTCGGGACCCTCGTCGGCGTCGCCGCGATCGTCCTCGGCATCATCGCGATCGCCAAGAAGCGTGGCCGGGGTGCAGGAATCGCCGCTCTCGTGGTGGCGGTCCTGGCATCGGTGATCTTCTTCATCGCCCTGGTGGTGGCTCTCACGAGCGGCGCCGCTGCGGGGTTGTCGAACTTCTCGGCCTGAGCGCACCGCCGGTCGGCAGCTCCCGCCTCAGCGCGGCGCGTGGTGTTTCTGCTGCGCCGCCAGGAGCCCTTCGCCGACCAGCAGCTCGACCGCATCGGCGGCATCCGAGACGAGGATCGGCAGGTTCGGCCGCTCCTCCTTGCCGAAGGGTGCCAGCACCCAGTCCGCAGGGTCCTGACGCCCGACCGGACGACCGATGCCCACTCGCACGCGCGGGAAATCCGCCGTGCCCAGCGCTCTGGCGACATCGCGCACGCCGTTGTGCCCTCCGTGTCCGCCGCCCGTCTTGAGCTTGACGGTGTCGAACGGGATGTCGAGCTCGTCGTGCACCACGACCACCTGCTCCGCGGGGACCGAGTAGAACCGCGCCAGAGCCGCCACCGGCGTGCCCGAGACGTTCATGAACGTGTTCGGCTTCGCGAGCACCAGCTTGTCCGCGCCGGGGCGCAGCCAGGTCTCGACGACGCGCGCTCCCCCCTTGTGCTCGCGGAACGCCTCGGAACGCCGCGAGGCGAGCTCATCGACGACCATCTGTCCGATGTTGTGCCGAGTGCTCTCATACCGCGGGCCGGGGTTGCCGAGCCCCACCACGAGCCAGGTCGATGGCATGTCCTCGTCCTCTCCCTGTCCGGGGCTGCAGCATCCCGGTCAGGATACGACAGAGGGGACGCGATCGGATCGCGTCCCCTCTGTGATGAATCAGTCGGAGATCACTCCGCGGCAGCCTCTTCGGTCGCCTCATCGGCGGACTCGCCTTCGGTCTCCGCCTCGTCCTCTTCCGCGGGTGCGGCGGGCACGGAGATCGCGACGACGAGCACCTCGGGGTCGGAGAGCAGCGTGGAGCCCTTGGGGAGCTGCACGTCGGCGGCGGTGATGTGCGCGCCCTCTTCCAGGCCCTCGACCGAGACCTCGATGTTCTGCGGGATGTGCGTGGCCTCGGCCTCGATCGACACGGTGGTGGCGTCGAGGTTCGCGATCGTGCCGGGAGCGGACTCGCCCGTGACGATGATCGGGACGTCGATGGCGACCTTCTCGCCCTTCTTCACGACGAGCAGGTCGATGTGCTCGATGATCTGGTGCACCGGGTCCTTCTGCACGTCCTTGACCAGAGCCAGCTGGGACTTGCCCTCGATGTCGAGCTCGAGCAGCGCGTTGGCGCGGCGAAGGATGAGCGAGACCTGGTGGCCGGGGAGTGCGACGTGCACCGGCTCCGTGCCGTGACCGTAGATGACGGCGGGGATCTTGCCGGCGGCGCGGAGGCGGCGGGCGAAGCCCTTGCCGAAGCTCTCGCGAAGCTCGGCCTGGACCTTGGTGTCTTCAGACATGGGTTCTCCTTCGGGGCACGCAGCGAAGGCGCCGCGCGGTGGTCTTGGAATTTTCGAACTCGCTGACGCAGGAGGAAAGCCACCGGGCTTGCTTCGCCGCGTCGATAACGGATGTTCGCGCACGCGCAGAAGCATCCCTCGCCGAGGTACAGCCTCAATGGTACCGGATGACCCGATAGGCTGAGGACACCGGTCCTTTTCTGCAGAACACGGAGAACCCCCATGCTCGACGGCGCCTTCCTCTCGCACGCACTCCTCTGGCTGATCGGCGCCATGACCGTGTGCGCGGCCGTCACCTCGTTCATCGCGCTGTTCGCGATGGGCCGCTCGGGTTACCGCAAGGACTGACGGGCGGCAGCGGCGCTAGCGCTGCCCCACCGCCGCGGCGATGAGCGCGGATGCGGTCCGCACGTCCGCCGCCGCGTCGACCCGGATGCCCTCTTCGTCTGCGTCGAGCGACTCGAGAGTCTGCAGCTGGGAATCCAGCAGCGCAGCCGGCATGAAGTGATCCATGCGCAGGCGCATCCGCTCCTCGAGGACCTCCCGTCCGATCGACAGTTCGGCGAAGAAGGTCTCCGGTGCCTCTTCTCTGATGAGGTCGCGGTAGACGCGTCGAAGTGCTGAGCAGGCGACGACGATCCGCTGCTCCGCCTGGAGGGTTTCGCCGACGAGGCGGAGCCAGGGCTGTCGATCCGCATCGTCCAGCGGGACTCCAGCGGCCATCTTGCTGACGTTCTCCGGCGGATGCAGGTCATCGCCGTCGATGAACCGCGCTCCGAGAGAGCCGGCCAGGAACGCACCCACCGTCGACTTGCCGGAGCCGCTCGGCCCCATCACGACGATGCGCACGCTCATGCGCCTCTTCCGAAATCGATGAGCACCTTGCAGGAGCTCGCAGGGTCGGCGGCCCGTGCGAACGCCTCGAGCGCATCGTCGACCGGCAGCACGTGGCTGATGATACCGCGCACGTCGAGGCTGCCGTCGGCGAGAGCGGCGATGACCTCGTCGAACTCCGCCCCGAAGCGGAACGATCCGCGCAGGGTGAGTTCGCGAGTGATCGCGGTGGCCATCGGCGCCGGCACGTCTCCTCCGCGCTGCAGCCCCAGCATCACCACCACGCCCCCGCGGACGGCAGCGGAGACGGCGGCCGCGAGACCAGGGACGGTGCCGCTGGATTCGACCACGACATCGGCGTGCAGCTCGGAGATCTCGCTCTCCGCCCTGGCGTCGATCGACCGGATGCCCCGCGCTTCGGCGATCTCCCGCGGCAGCTGCTGCAGATCGGTGACCGTCACGGAGGCGGCCCCCTCGCGCTGGGCGACGGCCGCGACGAGTTGGCCGATCGGTCCGGCGCCGATCACCACGACGCTGCGACCTCGGACGTCGCCGGCTCGCCGCACACCGTGCCAGGCGACCGCGGCTGGTTCAGCCAACGCCGCCGTGCGCAGATCGAGGCCGGCGGGGAGAGGGTGCAGCATCCGTGCGGGGAGCGCCACGCGACGGGCGAAGGCCCCCGGGGTATGGGGCAGGTGCATCGCGGACCCGAGATACGTCGAAGCCGGTGCGAGGTTGGGATGCTCGGCCGGCCAGGGTGTGCGCCCGTCCCCGTGCGCGGTGAGCGGATGGACGGCCACAGGCGTGCCGACTGCGGGCCCCGAGCCGTCGGCAGCGGCGACCGTCACGATGCCGGACACCTCGTGCCCGAGGATCATCGGCTCCCGCAGCACCGAGGCCCCGGCGGCTCCGTGTCGCCAGTAGTGGAGGTCGGACCCGCAGACGCCCCCGAAGGCCACATCGACCACGGCCTCGTCCGGTCGTGCCATCGGCGCACCGATGTCTTCGATCCGCAGATCGTCGGCGGCGTGCGCCACCACAGCGAGGTTCTCCACCGCGCTCCTTCCCCGGTCACACGAAGGGCGTGACCAATCGGATGCCCGCCACGTCGACGGTCACGGTCTGTCCTGGCGCCACGACCGCCTGGGAGTGCGGCGCGCCGGTCATGATGACGTCCCCGGGACCCAGCGGCGACCACGCGGCCACATACGCAAGGCATTCCCGGATCGACATCGGCAGCTGAGTGCTCCCGGTGGCGGCGACGCGGCGACCGTCGACCTCCACCTCGAGGATCACATCGTCGATGCCGGCGTCGGTGTCGATCCAGGGGCCGAGCGGGGTATAGCCCTCCCCCGACTTCGACTCGAAGTTGCGCGGGTCGACCTCGGCGCGCTCGGGACTGGACAGGTCGTTCACGGCGGTGATGCCGAGGACGTACTCCTGCGCGTTCTGCACCGTCAGCCCCGCGGTCGGGCGTCCGATCACGACGGCGATCTCGCCCTCTGCCACCTGTGCACCGGCGTCGCGGCGCAGCGTCACCGCCACCCCGCTGCCGACCACGGTCCGCGGGCTCTTGAGCCACGCCTGCACGGGTGCGGCATGGTCAGGGCCGTTCTGGGCGATGCCGACGACGACGACCGGATCCACCGGCGCGATGACGGCCCCCTCGACGGTCCCGCCAATGTCGCTCGGCTCGCTCCCGTCGGCGAAGGCCGCGAAGGGGTCGGTGATCGGCACCGGACCGTGGGCACCCTCCCGCACCCACACCGGTCCACCGGGCGCGGAGACGCGACCGATGCGCATCAGACGACCGCCGTCATGCCACCGTCGACGAACAGCGTCTGCCCGTTGACGAAGTCGCTCGCGGAGCTCGCCAGGAACAGCAGGGCGCCGACGAGGTCCGCGGTGTCTCCCCACCGACCGGCAGGGGTCCGTCCGCGCACCCATTCCGAGAACTGCTCATCGGCGACGAGCGCCTTCGTGAGCTCGGTGGCGAAGTACCCGGGGGCGATCGCGTTGGCCTGGATGCCGTGCGGCGCGAGGTCGGCGCACAGACCCTTCGTGAACATCACGATCGCGCCCTTGGTCGCCGCATACGCCGCGATCGAGGGACGGGCGAGCTGCGATTGGACACTGCCGATCTGGATGATCTTGCCCGAGCCCCGCTCGATCATCCCGGCCGAGACCCGACGCGACAGGTGGAAGACGCTGGACAGGTTGGTCTGCACGAGGGCATCCCAGTCCTCGTCCGCGAACTCGGCGATGGGCGCGCGTCGTTGGACACCGGCGTTGTTGACGAGGATGTCAGGGGCGCCGATCAACTGTTCGACCGCGTTCATGCCGTCATCCACCGCTGCAGCATCCGTCACGTCGAAGACGATGCTGTGCACGACGGCCCCGGTCGCGCGGGCGATCTCCGTCGCCGACGCGTCCGCCTTCGCCGCGTCGCGCCCATGCACGACGACGGTCGCTCCGGCGCCGGCCAGCCCCTCGGCGAGGGTCTTCCCGATGCCCTGGCTCGACCCTGTGACCAGCGCCGTCCGCCCCGTGAGATCGAAGGCGGCCAGTCCCGCCGGCAGTGCCGTCATCGTCCAACGGCCTTGATCGAGACGGTGGTGGCGAACACATCGTCGCCGGCCTCGGCGCGCGAGACCTTGATCGCGTCGTCGACGCGGGTGAGGTCGCGGCGGAGGGTCTCGGGAGCGAGGAACGTCGATGCGGTGGTGATGAGAGCGAGCACCGCCATGTAGATGGCCAGCAGCACCCAGTTGCCGTCGCTGACCGCGATCAGGTACGCGCCGAGGACACCGGCGAGGCCGCCGGCGAGCACGGCAGAGATCTCGCGGGCCATCGCCACGCCGAGGTACCGGTGACGGTTGCCGAAGAGTTCGGGGAGCATGGCGCACTGCGGTCCGAGCATGCTGTTCACCGCCACGCCGATGCCGATGGCGATCACGCCGATCGCGATGGCGTAGTTCCCGAGCGACAGGAGCCACCACGCGGGGAACGTGTAGACGAGCATGAAGACCGCACCGAACCGGTACACCGTGCGGCGGCCGAAGCGGTCGGAGAGGTGCCCTGTGAACGGCACGGAGAAGACGCCGATCAGCGAGCCGAGGGTGACGCCCCAGGTGAGCAGGCTCTTGTCGGCGGTGTCGCCGACAACAGTCACGAAGAACGCGAGGCCGAGGGTCTGGAACATGTACGAGCCGCCGTTCTCCGCCATGCGCAGCCCGACGCCCACGATCACGCCCGGGAGGCCATGCGTGAAGATCTCCCGGATCGGACGATCGGCGATCTGCTCGTGCTTCTCGAGCTCGACGAACGTCGGCGTCTCACGCAGCCGCATCCGGATGAACAGCGCCAGCAGGATCAGTGCGAAGGAGGCGAGGAACGGCACGCGCCATCCCCAGCTCAGCAGCTGGTCCTCGGGGAGCAGGGTGATCAGTCCGAAGACGACGGCAGCGAGCAGCGTCCCCGCCTGGATGCCGACGAACGGAAGAGCCGAGAAGAAGCCGCGGCGCTTCACCGGCGCGTACTCGGCCATCAGCACGGTCGCCCCCGCCTGCTCTGCACCGGCGCCGAAGCCCTGCAGCAGTCGCATCAGCACCAGCAGGATCGGCGCCCACACGCCGATCGCGGCGTACGTGGGAAGCAGCCCGATCGCCGTGGAGGCTCCACCCATCAGCACGATGGTCGCGACCAGCACCCACTTGCGTCCGAGCTTGTCGCCCAGGACGCCGAAGAACAGTCCGCCGAACGGACGCGCCAGGAATCCGACGCCGAAGGTCGCGAACGCGGCGACCGTCGCCATGGCCGGATCGTCTTGAGGGAAGAACAGGACGTTGAAGATCAGGGCGGTCGAGAGGCCGTAGAGCGCGAAGTCGAAGTACTCCAGCGCGCTGCCGATACTCGACGCGAGCGTCGCGCGGCGCAGATTCGCCGCGTATTCCGGGTCGTCCGACGCTGCTCGGGCTGAGGTGCGGGGGTCTGTCACGGCCATCTCCTTCGATCGGCTTCGCCTGCGGCGTGATGACGACTGTACCAGCCCGTTGAATTCCGTTCAACCCTTTGGACCGGTTGCAGAAGGCGCTCGCACGCGTGAAGAACCGCCGCCCCTCAGCAGGGCGGCGGCGGGGCCAGGGGAGGTCAGCGTCGGACGGCAGCGCTGAACGGATTCGTCAGCGCAGCGGCGGCCTCGCGCAGCGCCTCGCCTACACGCTCGATCCGCTCGTAGTCGGCCTCGGCCGCACGGATCGCGACACCGAGCGCGAGCGGCGGATCGGTCGGCGCCCACCCCTCCAGAGGCACGGCCACGCCGACGATGCCACGGAAGGATTCCTCCGCGTCCAGCGCCCAGCCTCTGCGGCGGGCCGTGGCGAGCACCTCGAGAAGCCCCGACATGGTGGTCGCGCTGCGCTCGGTGAGCTGCGGGAAGACGGCGTCAGCACCGAGGAGCTCGGTCACCTCTTCGTCGCTCATCGCGGCGAGGAGCGCACGTCCGGTCGCCGACAGCGGGGCCGGGAGCCGGGAGCCGAGAGGGGTCCCGAGACGGAGCGACCGCGAGCCCTCGTGACGGGCGAGGTACAGCGCGTCCGTGCCGTCGAGCATGGCGACCTGCACCAGTTCGGAGGCGAGCTGCGGCGAGGCCTCGCACACGCTGTAGAACTCCCGCACCTGGTTGAACTGCGCGGCGAACGCGCCACCCAGTTCCGCGGTGCGCACGCCGAGGCGATAGCCCTGCGGCGTGCGGTCGACCATGCCGCCGGCCTCGAGCGCGAGGCAGAGGTTCGCGGTCGACGACTTCGCCAGCCCGAGGTCCCCGGCGAGCTCGGTGAGCGTGCGCGGACCGCCTGCCTCGGCGAGGATTCCGAGCAGGCGGATGCTGCGGGTCACGGCGGGTGCGGGGTCTCGCCCCTCGCGGGTGTCGTCATCCATGGCCGCGCCTTTCGCGCTCGGTATCTCTCGGGCCGTGAGGACCCGCAGGTCGATCAGTAGAACTCGACCGTATCGACCACGGCGGCCAGCGGCTCGCCATCGAGCAGGCGCGCCGCGTTCTCCGCGAAGCGTCGGGCGATCCGCTCCTCCTCCTTGGAGCTGAGGGCTGCGGTGTGAGGGCTCACCAGCACGTTCGGGTGCCCCCACAGCGGCGAGGCGGCATCGAGCGGCTCCTGCTCGAACACGTCGAGGGCGGCGAAGGCCACGCGGCCATCGTCGAGCGCAGCAAGCAGCGCGACCTCGTCGATCACGGTACCGCGGCCCACGTTGGCGATGATCGCACCGGGCTTGACGGCCTCGAGCACGTCGGCGCCGATCAGATGGTGCGTCTGCGCCGTCCCGGGAAGGGTGACGACGATCGCGTCGACACCGGCCACGGCCTCGGTCAGCTCGTCCAGCGGCACCAGACGATCCACTCCCGCCACCGGCTCGCCCGAGCGCGTCGTGCCCCACACCCGCGCGCCGAGCGCATGGAAGCGTCGCGCGCATTCCGAGCCGATGCCGCCGAGACCGACGACCAGGACCGTCATCTCGTCGAGCTGACGCATCTCCCAGCGATCCGGCCACGTGCGCGTTCCCTGGTCGGCGAGGAGGCGCGGGAGGTTCTTCGCACCCGCCATGACCCCGAACACCGCGAACTCCGCGAGCGGGCCGCCGTGCACGCCGGCGCTCGTCGTGAAGACCACACGGTCGAGGTGCGAACGGTCGAGGCCCGCGGCCTTGACCGAGGCTCCACCCCCGGCAGCGGTCGTCATGACCCATCGCAGCCGCGGGTTCGCGGCAACCGTGCGAGCCAGGGCCCCCGCGTCGACATCGGGGATCCCGAAGAGCACGTCTGCGGAATCGACCAGCGCATCGAAGGCCTGCTGCTGCTCCGGCGTGCGCGTGTACTGAGGATCACCCGACCAGTCGGCAGGACCCCGCATCGGCGGCATCAGGTCGTGGTCGCGGAGCACCTCGAGGCGCGGCTCGAGCTCCTCGATCAATCGGCACAGCTCTTCCCGCAGCGGCACCGCCACGACGGCACGTAGCTTCTTCTCGGTCCCCGTCATCTTGGTCCCCTCCTCGGGAAGTCTGAATCCCTCACCTTAGCCCAGTTCCACCCTGTTGGACACTGTTCTATCTGTTGGATTCTTGCTACGGTGTGCGCATGAGCAACACACCTGCCACCGTCGGCATGGTCGGCCTCGGCGCGATGGGTCGCCCGATGGCGGACCATCTGCTCGCCGCGCACGGTCGGCTCCTCATCCATGCCCGCCGCCCTCAGCCGGAACTGCTGGCTGCCGGAGCCTCCTGGGCGGAGACACCACGCGAACTCGCCTCCAGAGTAGACGTCCTGCTCATGATGCTGCCCGACCTCCCCCCTTTCGAAGCCATGCTCGACGGGCCGGACGGGTTGCTGGCCGACGCCGGCGACCTCCTCATCCTCATCGGGTCCACATCGTCGGCACCGGCCGTGCGCGCGCTCGCGGAGCGGGTGGGCGCACAGACGCAGGGACGGGTGCGGGTCGTCGACTGCCCGGTCTCCGGCGGTGAGGACGGCGCGATCGCCGCAACCCTCTCGATCATGCTCGGAGGGGACGAGGAGGACGCGGCGATCGCCGCCGAGGTGCTCGCTCCCTGCGGCAACCCCGTGCTGCTCGGCCCGCTGGGTGCGGGCGAGGTCGCCAAGGCCTGCAACCAGCTCGTGGTCTCCGCCACGATCATGGCGCTCGGCGAAGCCACCGTGCTCGCCGAGCGCTCGGGCCTCGACCTCGACGCGCTCTGGTCGCTGCTCTCGGGTGGATACGCCGGATCGCGCCTGCTCGACAGCCGCCGCGAGAAGCTCGTCACGGGCGACGACTCCCCCAGCGGCATCGCGCAGTACATGGTGAAGGATCTGGGCTTCGCCGCCGACATCGCCGAAGCCACCGGCACCGCGCCCGTGCTGCTCCCCACCCTGCGTGCGGCTTTCGACGAACTCGTCGCCGCCGGGCTCGGAGACCGCGACATCGCGGTGTCGCGACGCTTCATCGCCTCCCGCGACATCGCCTCTCCCGACATCGACTCTCACGACATCACCTCTCACGACACAGGTCGCCACTGACCTCCCGGACAGCGATACTCTGAAACCACCCCTTCTTCACGATCTCGAGGAGCCTTCTGTGCCCGAAGCATCAGCGAACATCGGAGTCGTCGGACTCGCCGTCATGGGCTCGAACCTCGCCCGCAACCTCGCCAGCCGCGAGGGCAACACGGTGGCGATCTTCAACCGCAGCTACGAGAAGACCCAGACGCTCCTCGACGAGCACCCCGAGGCCGGTTTCGTCCCGGCCCGCACCTACCAGGAGTTCGCCGACTCGCTGCAGAAGCCGCGCACCGCGATCATCATGGTCAAGGCCGGCGGTCCGACCGATGCGGTGATCGACTCGCTGGTCGAGGTGTTCGAGCCGGGCGACATCATCGTCGACGGCGGCAACGCCTACTTCCCCGACACGATCCGTCGCGAGAAGGCCGTCCGCGAGACCGGCATCAACTTCGTCGGCGCCGGCATCTCCGGCGGCGAGGAGGGTGCCCTCACCGGGCCCTCGATCATGCCGGGCGGCTCGGACGAATCGTGGGTCACCCTCGGTCCGATCCTCAAGTCCATCGCCGCGATCGCCGAGGGCGAGCCGTGCGTCACCCACGTCGGCCACGACGGCGCCGGTCACTTCGTCAAGATGGTGCACAACGGCATCGAGTACGCCGACATGCAGCTCATCGCCGAGGCCTACGACCTCATCCGGCGCGGCACCGGCAAGTCGCCCGCCGAGATCGCCGAGATCTTCGCCGAGTGGAACAGGGGCGAACTCGAGTCGTACCTGATCGAGATCACGGCCGAGGTGCTCCGCCAGGTGGACGCCGAGACCGGCAAGCCGCTCGTCGACGTGATCCTCGACCAGGCGGGAGCCAAGGGCACCGGCGCCTGGACCGTGCAGACCGCGCTGTCGCTCGGCGTGCCGGTGTCGGGCATCGCCGAGGCCACGTTCGCCCGCTCGCTGTCTTCGCACCCCGAGCAGCGTGCCGTCGCCGGCGGCCTTCCCGGCCCCGACGAGGAGTTCACGGTGTCGTCCGAAGACACCGAGCAGTTCATCGAGGATGTGCGCCTGGCACTGTATGCGTCGAAGATCGTCGCCTACTCGCAGGGCTTCGACGAGATCCGCGCCGGCGCGGCCGAGTACGGCTGGAACATCGACCTCGGCGCGATCTCCAAGATCTGGCGCGGCGGCTGCATCATCCGTGCGCAGTTCCTCAACCGCATCGCCGATGCCTACGCGGCAACCCCCGACCTCCCCGTGCTGATGACCGCACCCTACTTCGCCGAGGCGTTCACCCGGGCGCAGTCGTCGTGGCGTCGCGTCGTGGTGACCGCAGCGCAGGCGGGCATCCCGGCTCCGGCCTTCTCGTCGTCGCTGTCTTACTACGACGGCATCCGTGCCGACCGCCTCCCTGCCGCGCTCGTGCAGGGACAGCGCGACTTCTTCGGCGCGCACACCTACAAGCGCATCGACAAGCCGGGAACCTTCCACACGCTGTGGTCGGGTGACCGCACCGAGATCGAGGCGGAAGACACGCACTGACGTCCCGTCGACGAAGGGCCGGGTACCGCGAGGTACCCGGCCCTTCGTGCGTCATGACCTCCGCGGGTCACGACGGCCTGCAGGTCACGGCACCGCAGCGACCCCCTCCGTCGTGATGTCCCGCACCGTGCCCTTCGAGAGACGGAGACGCCGGGTCGCTCGCCGCGCCACCGCCGAATCGTGTGTCACCACGATGACCGTGATCCCCTCGGCGCACAGCGACTCGAGCAGGGCCAGGATCTCGTCCCGCATGCTCTCATCGAGGTTGCCCGTCGGCTCGTCGGCGAGCAGCACTCGCGGCTTCTTGACGAGGGCCCGCGCGATGGCGACCCGCTGCTGCTGCCCTCCGGAGAGCTCCGCCGGCAGATGGTCGCCTCTGTCGTCGAGACCGACGTGGGCAAGAGCCTCCGCGACCCTGGCGCGACGCTCGGGCCTGTCGACCCCCAGCGGCTCGAGCGCCATGTCGACGTTCTCGGTGGCGGTGAGAGTGGGGATCAGGTTGAATCCCTGGAACACGAAGCCGATCTCCTCCGCCCTGATCCGGGTGAGCTCGGCGCTCGAAGCGGACGCGAACTCGCTGCCGTCCAGCAGAAGCGATCCCGTGGAGGGTGTGTCGAGGGCGCCGAGCAGTTGCAGCAGGGTCGACTTGCCCCCTCCTGTCGGGCCCTGGATCGTGACGAACTCGCCGGACATGATGTCGAGGTCGACGCCCGTCAGCACTTTCACGATGCGCCCCTTCTGCGTGTACGTCCGGGTGACGCCCGCGACACGGTAGAGCGGCCGCTCCCTCCCGTCTGTCGGCGCCGTCGGTGTGAGGTCTGCAATGGTCATGGTCTTCTCCTTCTCTGGGGTATCCGTCTGTTCTCCGGGGTATCCGTCTGGCGTGATGTCGGGGTCGGCCGCTCGTCGTTCGCCCGAGACCTGGTCATGCGACCGAGCGCAGTGCCTCGGCGGGGCTGAGCCGGGCGGCCCTCCAGCCACCGAACGCGCCGGCGACGACGCCGCCGAGCACGGCGAGTCCGACAGCGGCCAGCAGCACCCCCGGCGTGAACGGTGCCTGGAGCACGATGTCCGCCGTCTGCTGCCCCTGGAACACCGCACCGCCTCCGGTCGGGCCACCGCCCATGCCGCCAGGGCCTGCTTGACTTCCCCCGCTCGCGGCGACGGTCGGACGCAGGACGTTGATGAGCACGATGCCGATGACACCAAGGACGAGGCCAGCGGCTCCCCCGATGAGTCCCTGCACCATCGACTCACCCGCGACCTGGCGGACGACCCGCCCGTTGGACCAGCCGATCGCCTTGAGGGTTCCGAACTCCCTAGTGCGTCGCCCCACGCCCGAGAGGGTGAGCAGCACCGAGAGCAGCAGAGCGACGGCGAGGACGATGACGGAGAGCCAGGTGCCGAGGTTCGTGATCAGCGCCGTGGCGCTGGAGAGGGAACCCGACACCGTCGAGGCGAGCTCGGACTGCGACGTGACGGTGGCATCCGGGAGCTCTTCGGCGAGCGCGGACTGGACCGCATCGATCGAGGCGGCCGAATCGGCCTGGACGTACACGGTGGAGATCACGTCGTCGACTCCGGCGAGGGTCTGCGCTGTGCGCAGCGGCAGATACACGTTCGCTGCCGTGTCCGCACTGTCCGACGTGGATCCGAGGATCCCGACGACCTCCACGTCGGAGCCGGCCACGTCGATGGTGTCTCCGACCGCGATCTCGTTCGTGGAGGCGTACGTGCTGTCGACCAGGGCGACCAGTGCCTCGGCGTCATCGGCGTCGAGACCGCGACCGTCCGTCACCGTGGCCGAGGCCATCGGCCCCACGGCAGTGGCAGATGGATCGATGCCGAGCACGGAGAAGGAGTCCACCCCGAAAGAGCCCCCGCCGCCCGCTGCGCCATCCGGTGGCGTCTGCCCTTCCTCCGGCGCGGCGGGCTGCTCGCCGTCCTGCGGCGCGAATCCACCGCTGGGCACCTCGCCGGAGAACGTGGAGTTCGTGAGGCTCAGCGCCCCGGATGCCGCCGAGACACCCTCGGTCGCGGCGACGGTGTCGAGCACGGACGAGTCGAGGGTGCCGCGCAGGAAGTCGGTTCGCAGCGTGGACTGCGCGAGCGTGGTGGTCTCACCGTCGCTCTCACCGGCATCCGCGTCGAAGTCGAAGCGCGGCCCGTCGCCCTGGCCCGGCTCGGCGGCAGCGCCCGTGACCGTGAGGTCGGTGCCGACTCCGTAGACGGACGCGAGAGCCTGCGCCTGAGCGTCCCGCACCCCCGCAGTGAGGGCGTTGACCACGATCACCAGCGCGATCGCGATCGCCAGCCCGATCGCGACGATCAGGGTCTGCTTCTTACGGCCGGCGAGCTCGCGCCGCAGATATGTTCCGTACATCTCTCTCCTTCCGCCGCGGCCATCGCGGGGCGAGATCGACGTTAGGAATCGCGCATATGCGGGATCGAGGGTCCGGTGATGAGAACGCTATGGAGCGCGGCTCACACCGCGCGCACGGCCTCGACGAATGCCCTGGCGCGGACAGCGAGAGCGTCGAGATCGCCGCCTCTGGTCGCCGCATCGCCGACCAGAGGTCCGCCGACCCCGACGCCGAAGGCACCGGCCGCGAGATAGTCGCCGACGGTGTCGACGCTCACACCTCCCACGGGGATGATCCGCGCGTGCGGGAACGGGTCGCGCACGGCGCGGATGAAGCCGGGGCCGAGCGCCGACGCGGGGAACAGCTTCACGGCCGCGCTGCCGAGGTCGTGACCGCGCTGGACCTCCGTCGGCGTGTAGACACCGGGCAAGACGCCGACGCCGCAGCTGACGGCGTAGCGCACGGATGCGCTGAGCGTCGGCGTGACCATGAACTGCGCGCCGGCGGATACGGCTCGGTCGACATCCGCCTCGTCGAGCACGGTGCCGGCGCCGATCAGCGCTTCGCCCGGAGCGTCGTGCACCACCTGCGCGATCGCCTCCTCCGCGTCGTGGAGGGTGAGGGCGATCTCGAGCGTGCGCACGCCGGCGTCCAGGAGTGTCCGTGCGGCGGCGACCGTCGCATCGACGTCGGTTCCGCGGAGGATCGCGACGAGCCGCGTGCGGCGCAGCCGTTCGCGCAGCTGATCGTTGTCGACGGCGCTCACAGCGCGCCCTCCCCTGCCCTGCGGGCCGTCGGCACCACGCCACGCCATGGGTATGCCGGGACGCCGCCGACATCCACCCGCACGCCGAGAAGCGCACCGTCGGCATCAGCGGGTTCCGCCAGGCCGATGCTCGCGGTGGTGATCACGAGCAGGCGGTCCACGAGAGCCACGGCGGTCGGACGCTTCGCCGGGAGGACGATGGTCTCCACGAGCTCACCAACGGGAGAGTAGCGGCGCACCTCGGAGGCGTCCCAGACCGCGACCCAGAGCATGCCCTCGAGGTCGATCGCCATGCCGTCGGGGTTGCCGCCCTCGACCCGGCACACCCTGCGGCGATTCGACAGCTCCCCGTCCGGCGTCACGTCGAAGGCCTCGATGCTGCGGTCCGGCAGAGTGTCGATGTAGAACAGCGTGGCTCCCGTGCTGTCGAAGGCGAGACCGTTGGACACCGTGACCCCTTCCAGGCGAGCAGTCGGCTCACCATCGGGGCCGATGCTCCACAGCGTGCAGTGCGGGTCGCGGGGCATCGACTGGCTGCCCACCCAGAAGCGACCGACCGGATCACCGCCGCCGTCGTTCATGTAGTCGCCCGGTGCGGCGATGTCATCCGTGAGTGGGGAGACGGATCCGTCGTCGCTCACGTGCACGACGCGACGATCGACTCCGACCAGCCAGCCCTGCCCCGGCTGCGCGAGCGGGATCGGGGCACCGATCTGCGCGCCGACGACGACAGCCGCCTCTGGCACGATCCGTCCCTCGACGAGCCGCCCGCGGTGCAGCGAACCCGTCGCCATGTCGATCCAGGCGAGGCCGCCGTCGCGACCGTCCCACCGCGGAGACTCGGCCTGGACGTATCGGGCGTCGGAGAGGATCTCGACGGTTCGGGAGGGCGGGGTGTGCGACATCCGGGGGCGTCCTTCGCTGGTAGCTCGTAACCGTTATGTGGCAGACTATCTCACAATATGCATAACACTTGCGAGAAATGTGGACAGACGATGATGAAGGCGGGAAACAGCTGATGGCTCCGACACTCCATGGCTTGATGCCCATTCTGGCAACGCCCTTCGACGAATCGGGCGCCCTCGACCGTGCCGGCCTGCGTCGGCTGGTCGAGTTCCAGCTCGCCTCCGGGGTCGACGGTGTCGCCGTCTTCGGCATGGCGAGCGAGGGCTTCGCACTGACGACGGAGGAACGACGGACGATCCTGGACGATGTCGTCCAGGTGGTCGACGGCCGGATCCCGGTGATCGCCGGCGTCAACGGCACGTCCACCGCGACCTCGATCGAGCAGGCCCTCCTCGCGGAGGAAGGCGGCGCCGACGCTCTCATGGTGCTCCCGCCGTTCATGGTGAAGCCGCCGGCGGCGACGCTCGTCGACTTCTACGGCGACGTGGCCGCGGCCACCTCGCTCTCCGTCATGGTGCAGGACGCTCCCGGCGTCACCGGCGTGGTGATGGCTCCGGCCCTGATCGCCGAGATCGCCCGGCTCGACGGCGTCGACTCCGTCAAGGTGGAAGCTCCGCCGACGGCGCCCAAGGTCGGGGCCGTGGTCTCGGCGATCGATGACCCCGACTTCGCCGTGCTCGGCGGACAGAACGCGCAGTTCTGCCTGGAGGAGTACGCCAGGGGCGCCGTCGGAACGATGCCCGCCTGCGAGTTCCCCGACCTGCTCGGCCCTGTGCTCGACAGGTTCCTGGAGGGGCGCGTCGACGAGGCCAGAGCCGAGTTCCGTCGTATGCTCCCTCTCGTGCTCATCGGTCTGCAGGGCGGCATCGCGTGGGCGGTGCACAAGGAGGTCCTCGTCGCGCGCGGCATCATCGACCACGCGACGGTCCGCTACCCCGCGTCGCGCCTCGACGCCGGCAGTCGTGCGTCCGTGAAGCTCGTGATCGACGAGCTCGCCCTTCCTCCCATCCCCACCACGGTGCGCGTGTGACCGGCCGCGGCGTTCTGCTGATCGGCGGCAGCTCCGACATCGGTCTCGCCATCGCCCGCGCCTTCGCCGACGGCGGGGACACCGTCGTCGGCGTGGGGATCGATGACAGCGACGACGCCGTCTTCGCTCGGTATCTCGTCGCCGACTGCAGCCGTCCGGAGCACGCAGACGCCGTGGTCGCGGATGCGGAGCAGGCACTCGGCCGACTCGATGTCGTCGTGCTCGCCGCCGGACGCATGCCGATCGCCCGCGCCGAGGCCACGAGCGACGAAGACTGGCGCGGCGCCCTGGGGGCCACGCTCGACTCGGCGTTCTTCGTGGCGCGCGCGGCTCTTCCCCGTCTCTCCACCGGGTCGTCGATCGTGGCGGTGACCTCCGTGAACTCGTCGCTCGCCGCCCCGGCCTTGGCGGCCTACGCAGCCGCCAAGGCCGGAGTGGACGGCCTGGTACGGCAGCTGGCACTGGACTACGGCCCCCGAGGCATCCGCGTGAACGCCGTGCAGCCGGGCAGCATCTCCGCGCAGGACACCGGTGAGAGCGAGGGCTATCCGCTCGGGCGCATCGGGCGCCCGGAGGAGGTCGCGTCCGTCGTGGCGTTCCTCGCCTCCGATGCCGCGTCGTTCGTCACCGGCACGTCGATCGCGGTCGACGGCGGGCTGTCGATCTCCTCCCCCGCAGCCTGGCTCAAGCCGGTGCTGCGCGAACGCTGGCTCTGACCCGCTCACCTATACGAAGAAGGCCGCATCCCTTTCCGGGACGCGGCCTTCTTCGTATCTCCGGCCGCTCTCGAATCGCGCGAATGGGTGCATCCCGAGAAGAATGCACCCATTCGCGCGATACGAAACGATCAGGAGTTGGCGTCGAGCAGCCCCTGGACTTCCTTCTTCAGCGCGTTGAGGCCGGCCTGCACCTCGACCTGCCCGGCGAGGATCGTCGCGACTCCCGCGCCGATCGCGGCGTCGATCTGCGCGGTGACCGCGACACGGTCCCACGCGGCACCGCGTGCATGCTCGGAGACCTCGGTGCGGAAGGCTCCCTGGAACTTGTCCGCTGCGAGGGCGGGGATCTTGTCCGCGACGCTCTTGGCGGCCGGGGCCACAGCGGAGTTCTCGTAGAGCGCGGTCGCCGCCTCGACGTTCGTCGCGGCGTAGAGGATGAAGTCACGGCTCGTGAGCTCTCCCTCACCCGCCGTCGCGAAGACACCGCTGCCCCATGCACGGTTGAAGGAGTCCTTGCCACCGGCGGTCGGACGCGCGATCGCGCCGATGTTGTCGATGATGTTCTGCGCGGCACCGTTCGTCTTGACGAAGGTCGACGCGAGCGGGGCGTCGTCGTACAGGGCAGCCCGACCGCTCGCGAACAGGATGCGGGCATCGCTGCGCGCCACGTTGGTCTGCGTCAGACCGGCGTCCTGCAGGGACTTGTACCAGGTGACGGCCTTGACGCTCTCGGCGTCCCCGAGGGTGCAGGTCAGGTCATCGGTGACGACATCGCTGCCGAAGCCCCACATCCACGGTACGGCGTCCTTCAGATCGGGGTTCTTCGTGACGGCGGCGTACGGGATCAGCGAGGAGTCCTGCTTCTTGATCTTCTCGAGCGCCGTGGCGAACTGCTCCACGGTCATGCCCGACTTGATGCCGACGCTCTTCGCGATCTCGCCGTTCGTGATGATGCCGATGCCGGCAGCCGTGAGCGGCAGCACGAGCAGCTTGCCGTCCATCGTGTAGGAGTCGAGCACACCCTGCGGGATGCCCAGACCCTTCGCGAGGTCGGTGAGGTCGGCGAGCACGTTCATCGGAGTGAGCACCTGCCAGCCGCCCGACTGTCCGACGCCCATGAGGTTGCCGGAGCGCCCGGTCAGGGCGAGCTGCGTGGCGGCCTGATCGTACGGGTAGATGACCGGCGCGACCTTGACGCCCTCCTGCTTCGCGAAGCCGTCGAGGATGCCCTGCCACGCCGACTTCAGGGCCTCTTCGCCGAGCGAGTTGCCGTAGAAGTTGATGGTCTTGGCTTCGGTGGCTCCTGCAGCCGTGGCTCCGGCTCCGGTGCCGGGGGCGGCGGGGGTCGCACAGCCGGCGAGCGCGAGTGCGCCGAATGCCGCCAGGACGGTTCCGCCTCCGAGGAAGGCTCGGCGGCTCAGCTGCGAGTTCGAGATGTTCATGAGACTGCTCCTTCGGGATGAGGGGTGACGAGCGGTGCTGCGGTGCGGCGCTATCCCTTGACCGCCCCGGCGGCGAGGCCGGAGACGAAGTAGCGCTGCAGGAGGATGAAGATGAGGACGAGCGGGAGGGAGGTGATCAGGGACGCCGCCATGAGCGCGGGCCAGTCCGCCGTGCCCTCGCGGATGAACGCCTGGGTGAGACCCGCCGGCAGCGTCTGCTTGTCGGGTCCTGCGAGCGTGAGAGCGAAGAGGAGATCGCTCCAGCCCCGCATGAAGGCGAACATCCCGGCGGTGATGAGTCCGGGGACCACGAGCGGGAACACGATGCGGAACATCGTCCCCGTGCGCGAGAGTCCGTCGACCTTGGCGGCCTCGATGATGTCGTCCGGCAGCGCGTCGATGATGCCCTTCAGCAGGAACACCGCGAGCGGCAGCGTGAACGTCGTGAACGAGATGATCAGTGCCGTATAGGTGTACAGCAGCCCTGCCGAGCTCAGCATCAGGTAGAGCGAGATGAGCAGCAGCGCACCGGGGATCAGCTGGCCGATGAGGAACATGAACATGACGGCGTTGCGACCGCGGTAGCGGAACTTCGACAGGGAGTACGCCATCAGTCCGCCGACCAGGACGGCGAGCAGCGCGGTACCGGTGGAGACGATGATGCTGTTGAGGAGGTTCTTCAGCAGCAGATCGTTCTGGAAGAAGCCGATGAAGTTCTCGAAGGTCGGATCCACCGGGAAGAACGGACGGTCGAGCGAGAAGACGTCCTCCTTCTTCGTGAACGCGGTGGCCGTGAGCCAGTACACCGGGAGCAGGCCGAACAGCGCCAGCAGCAGGAGCAGCACACGTCCGGGGATGGACAGGTGGGGGCGGATGATCGACTCCCCCACATCGCGACTACGGCGCATCACTTCTCCAGCCGTCGGTTGAGGAACAGGTATCCGGTGGTGATGATGGCCAACAGGACCAGCCAGAGCGTGCCCATGGCGGAGGCCTTGCCGAGCTCGTAGCTGCCGAACGCGAGGTCGTAGAGGCTGACCGCGAGCGTCGTGGTCGAGTTGCCCGGCCCCCCACCGGTCATGACGAAGATCGTGTCGAAGTTGCCGAAGTTGTAGATGAACTCCAGGACGGCGACGAGGGTCACGGGGCCGGCGATGTGCGGCAGCGAGATGTGGCGGAACCGCTGCGCGCGGGTCGCACCGTCGATGGTGGCGGCCTCGATCTGCTCGCTCGGAAGCGTCTGCAGCACCGCGAGGGCCACGACCATGATCCACGGGAACGAATGCCACGTCTTGGCGATGACCACCGCCGCCATGGCGCCGGTCGGGGTGCCGAGCATGCTGACCTCGGGAAGGCCGAACACCGAGAGCACGTGGTTGACGACACCGTAGCTGTCGTTGAAGATCCACGCCCAGAGGAAGGAGACGACCACACCGGGGAGCAGCCAGGGGAGCATGAGAGCCCCGCGCAGGATGTTCCGTCCGCGCATGCGGGCGTTCAGCAGCAGCGCCAGGGCCACGCCGAGCACGAGCGGGAAGATCGTGGAGAGCGACGCGAAGACGAGGGTCGTGCCGAGCCGGGCGAAGAACTCGTCCCAGACGGCCGCGTAGTTGTCGAGACCGACGAACGTGCGCTCCGGACGCAGGAGGGATTGATCGAACAGGCTCGTGAAGATGCTCGACACGAGTGGGAAGATCGCGATCACGAGGAACAGGAGGACCGCGGGAAGTGCGATCATGAAACCGAAGGTGCGATCCTTCGCGCCCAGCGTGGAGCGTCGCCCGGAGCGTGGCTCGACGGCCTTCTGCTCGCTCTCTGCGGGCCGCTCGAGTATGGCTTGTTGCATTGCAGTCACTTTCCAGTAGAGACGACCCCCGCGGGGCCCTGCGCGTCGTCGTCACAGTCGTCAACGTCGACGTGCGGCCAGTTAACCACAATGCGGATGCGAAATCCACAAAATGCATACGACACCCACATTTGTGTTGCTCGAAGCCATTTCTCTGAATAGGATGACTGGCAGCGGTGACCAGCCGCGACGTCGCCTACGCGGCGGCAGTACTGAGGAGGAGTGACCATGGCATCGGAATCGGTGGGCGGCACCCAGACCGTCGAACGGGCGATGTCGTTGCTCGCCTGCTTCACCGAGGAGTCGGGCGAGCTGCGGGTCTCGGAGCTCTGCACCCTCACCGGGCTCGGCCAGTCCACGGTCTCGCGGATGATGTCGGCACTGGACCGCATGAAGTTCGTGGTCCAGGACCCGCGCACCGGCCTCTACCGCCTGGGTCCGGCCGCCGTCTCGCTCGGCACGATCGCCCTCAACGGCTCCCCCATCTTCCGCGCGGCGCGGCAGATCGCGCAGAACCTCGCCCGCCGGATCGAGATCGGTGTGAACGTCGCCGAGCTCAGCGGCTTCACCTTCATGTACCTCTGCAACTTCGAGGGGGCGCTCGCACCGAAGTCGTTCGACATGGCGGGCCGCACGGGCCCCCTGCACGCCACCGGCATCGGCAAGGCGCTGCTCTCCGGCATGACCGACGCGCAGGTGGACGAGTACTTCGCACAGGCGCCGCAGCGCTTCACCCCGCACACGATCGTCGACCGTGACGCCATGCAGCTGGCGCTCGACGAGACGCGCAGCCGCGGGTACTCGACCGAGATCGAGGAACTCGCCTTCGGACGCGCCTGCATCGCCGCCCCGATCCGCAACCGGGCAGGCGAGATCGTGGCCGGCATCTCGGCCAGCGGCCCGCTGTCCGTGTTGGATCTGCACGCCCCGCATCAGGAGCTCGCGCTGCAGCTGATCGAAGCCGCCGACGAGATCTCCGTCGCCCTCGGATACAGCCCTTCCCGCACCGCATCCGCGTTCGCCGCGCTCTGACGCCCGGCCGCGACGCCCCCTACCCCTGACCGCGGCACCAGCCGCCGGCCGCTCGCCCATCGATGTCTTTGGAGACCCCTGTGAGAATCACGCGCGTCCAGACCTTTCCGCTCTACCTCTCGAAGGAGGAGGCGAACAACTCCTACGCGGGCGACACCGCGGTCGACCACCGCGGCTATGTGATCCGTCCCCCGTGGCGAAGCCTGTACTCCCCCGGCTACGAGACCCTGCTGGTGAAGATCGAGACCGACGAGGGGCTGATCGGATGGGGCGAGGCGCTCGCTCCGGTCGCGCCGGTCGTGGTCGCGGCGATCGTGGACAACCTGCTGGCCCCGCTCATCCTCGGCGAGGACCCGCGTTCGGTACGCACGCTCTGGCACCGGATGACCGAGTCGATGCGCGAGCGCGGGCACCTCACCGGGCATCAGGCCGACGCGATGGCAGCCGTCGACATCGCCCTGTGGGACCTCTGGGGTCACGCGACCGGGCTCTCGGTCTCCGAGCTCGCCGGCGGACGCTTCCACGAGGTGCTGCCCACGTACGTCTCCGGTATCCGCGGCGTGGACGACGTCGAGCGCGCGGAGAAGACGGCCGAGCTCGTCGAAGGGGGCGTGCGGCGCATCAAGCTCCACCTCGGCGTCGACATCCGCACCGACCTCGCCACCTACGACGCGGTCCGCGGCGTGCACCCCGACCTCGACGTCGCACTCGACGCGCACTGGACCTACCGCCTCGGCGAGGCTCGTGCTCTCGGTCGGGAACTCGACGACCGCAGGGCCTGGTTCTTCGAGGCGCCGCTCGCCCCGGAAGACGTGGAGGGCCACCGTGACCTGGCTTCCGCGCTCGCGACACCGATCGCGGTCGGCGAGGCGATGCGCAGCCGCTTCGAGTTCACCGACTGGCTCACGCGCCGCGCGGTCGGGCTCACGCAACCCGACATCGGCCGTACCGGCATCACCGAGGGCCTCGCGATCTCTGCTGTCGCCGACGCCTTCCACGTGCAGGTCGCCCCTCACCACTCCGCCGCCTTCGGGATCGCGATGGCGGCCGGCGTGCACGTCGCGGCGAGCGCCGCCTCGCTCCTCGCGTTCGAGTACCAGCCGTTCACGCTCCCCGTCGCCAACCGTCTGCTCACGATGCCCCTCGAGGTGCGCGCTGACGGCGGCTTCGTCGTCCCGACCGGGCCGGGCCTCGGCGTCGCGGTCGACGAGGACGCGATCAAGGAGTACGTGCGCCACTGACGCCGCAGCTCTCCTGAGAATCGCGCAGATGGTCGCATCCGCCAGGCGGATGCGACCATTCGCGCGATTCGAACCGGGGAGTCAGTCTCCGATGCGGACGAACTGCGCGGCGCTGACCCGGTGGATGCTGGTGTTGCGCACCTCGAGTCGCACGGTGCCTGTGGCACCGGCCGCATAGCGGAACGAGCCCAGCGAGCGCCATGCGGCTGCACCCTGGGTCTGGTCCACGATCACCTCGGAGCTGCCGTTCTGATGCTCCACGACGTAGGCCGCCGACGTCGTGGTCGTGGGGTTCGTCGGATACCAGACCGAGACGCGGTAGAGCCCTGCCTGCGGAAGGTCGACGTTCCACGTCACGGTGCTGCCCACCGAGTCGGAATCGCTGTACCGGGTGCGGGTGCCGTTCCATCCGGAGAGCCCGCTGGGGTACCAGTTCCCCGCCTCGAGGTAGCCCGGCCACGGCGACTGCGTGTGGGCGATCACGCCCTCGTCGGCGACGCGCACGAGCACTCCTCGACGGAGGCTCTGATCCAGGCGTGCCTCGAAGCGCGTCGACGAGCCCGGTGCGACACCCGAGCCGGCCGTCACCGTCCAGGTATGGGTCAGGTCGGATCTGGGTGGCACGGTGATCGTCGTGCTCTGCTGCCCGACGCTCCACCCCGTGACGCCGTAGAGGGCGAGCGTGCCCTGCAGGGGGGTCACCCCGGTGTTGATGACGAGTGCGGTCAGCTTCGCGACGGCACCCGGCCCGCTCACGATCTCGACATCGGAGGTGAGCGACACCAGTCGGCGCCGGTCGATCACCTCGATCGCGGCCGGTCTGAGCGTGACGGGATCCTCGCCCGTGACCGTGAGCTTCGCCTTCACCTCGACCTCACCGAGTGGTGCGGCGGCGGCGATCACCGCGGCCGATTCCACTCGGGCAGACCCCTGAGCCGGGACGGAGACGGCCGGGACCGCGCCGTCGAGCTGCCACCCGGACGGGAGTGTGATCGCGACCGTGCCGGTGATCGGGTCGTCCGTCGCGTTGCGCACTTCGATCGTCAGCGGCACACGGTCACCGGCGGTGCCCGTCGCCTGCGCGATGACATCTCCTCCGAGCCCCGGGTTCGCGCCGCTGATCCGTGCGGGCAGCTTCAGCGTGACCTCGGGAGTGGTCACGCCGCCGGAGGTGATGGTGTACCGGAAGGTGTCGGTCAGGTCGTCGACCGGGATCGTCCATTCGAACGGATACGCCTTCTGCGGCGCCTGCTGCACCGCGTTCCCGCCGATCCGGTACGACAGTGTCGCCTGCTGCTCCGTGTCGATCTGCACGTACGCGTCGTACCCCTGACCGCCGGGGCGCACCAGGAGGATCCCGCGCGCGACGCCGTACTCGGTCGCCGGGTCGGAGTCGACCTCGTGGAAGCTGTCCGGCCCGTGATCGACGATGTCGTCGAACGGCAGCTCGGGACGCTGCACGTCGACGTCGCGCACCACGAGGGCCACCAGCCCGCGCGCGGGGACCGTCACGGAGACCCGTCCGCTGCTCGCCGCTCCGGTCGAGCGGGTGCCGTTCGCCGTCACCAGCTCCACGGGCGTCGAGGAGTTGCGAGGCACCCCGGTGAGGTCGCTGGAGAGGTCGACGACCACCTGCTGCGCGGTCCCTGCGGAGTTGGTCAGGCTGATGTACAGGGCACCGTTGCCGACACCGCCGATCCAGTTGACCACCGGGTTGTCGACCGCGATGAGGCCCGCGGGGAAGTACGGCCAGACCCCGTCTTCACCGAAGAACGTCCCCGGTGCATGTCCGTAGGCGAAGAACTTGAAGTACGCGAAATCGGCCTCGAACACGTGCGGGAACTCGATCGCCCCCGCGCTCCGATAGAAGCTCTCGCTGATCAGGTAGTCCATCGCGAGTCCGAGCTGGGCCGGAGCGTGGTGGAAGTAGTACCCCGTGATGCCCACCGGGCCGCTTGTCGCGAAGTCGGGTTTCATGTGCGCGACCTGGAACTGCCGCCCGTAGTACCCGGGGTACGTGGTGAAACGACCGATCACCATGTTGTGCGCGATGTCGGCGAGCAGTTCGTCTCCGGTGTGGTGGGCCAGGCGCAGGAGTGCGCCGGCCCAGCACGGGTTGAACACGTAGCCGCCACCGGGGTTCGCCAGCGTGCTGACACCGAGCTTGAACGACGACAATGCCTCGAACGTCAGCCCCGACGGGGACACGTACCAGGCCGGCACCGTCTCGGTCGGCACGGTGGTGGTGGGATACGACGGGAGGGACGAGCGCGACTCCCAGTCGTACTGCTGCGTGATGACGGAACCGACCGGCACCGTGACCGTCGTGTCCGGCACCGGGCGCACGGCCGTCTGCGTGATGAAGCGCTGCACCTCGCGGTAGGCGCCGTCGAGGAACTCGGACTCCCCCGTGGCCTCGAACATCTCCAGCAGGTCGACCCAGTACTTCGAGAAGCTGTAGGCGAAGCCACCGGGCGGCTGACCGTTGCTGCGATAGGGCGTCAGGATCTGCTCCTGCGAGTACCGCCGCGCGATCAAGGTGGCTTCCGCGAGATAGGCCGGATCCCCCGTGACCCGGTACGTCGCCAGCGCGTTCGAGAACGGGGCTCTGCTCTGCCCGACCACACCCGCTTTGGTCGCCTGCACCGCGAGCCGCTGGATGCCGGCGTTGCGCCCATGGGTGAGCTGGTACAGCGACGCGAGGTTCACGGCATCGGTGGGGATCCGACCGATCCGGTACTGCGTCTTGTCGTTGTAGACGGGACTGCCGATCATCGGCGTATGCCCGATGCCCTTGCGGGAGAGCTGGTACTCGACGAGCGGCCGGGCACGGCGGTCGTAGAGGGTGCTGTCCGCGGTTCCCGTCAGGTAGTGCGCGGAGAGCACGACGCCGCTGGCCGCGGTGCGGACGGCATCCTCGTTCTCGACGTCGACGAATCCCTTGGCACGGTTCCACCACCCCGAGTAGGACGGCACGTACTCGATGGAGTCGTCGCCGCTCGGCTCGACGGCGATCAGCTCCGCCATGGCGTGCACGGCGTCGGTGAGCGACCGGTCATAGACGTTGTGCCGGTACGCCGTGAGGCCGTACTCGTTGCGGCAGAGCTGCGTGTAGGTGCCGTACAGCGTGTCGGCGCGGGCGGCGAGGCCGAAGGCGAACCCGCGCTGCTGGCCGACCGTCATCGCCGTCCGCAGGCCCGGCTGGGGTGCGTACATCGACGGCACGATGTCGAGGCTGTCGTTGCGCAGACTCATGCCGTACGGCTGTCGGTCCGACATCAGCTGCCGCTCGTGCACGAACTCGGCGACCTCCGACGGCAGATAGACACCCGAGGTGACGGCAACATCGCCGACCGCGTACTGGGTCAGCGCCATCGGTGCGAAGAGCTCCCATGCCCCCAGCGGTGCCGAGCCGTCGAGAACCGAGAGCGCATGCTGGTAGGACCCGCAGAGCACCTCGTCGAGGTCGTCGATGGACCGGGTGTCCTGGCTCTGGTAGCCGACGATGTAGTCGCCTGCGGTCTTGGCCGTGAGCACGTAGTGCGCCTCGGGATGCGCGCCCTCCAGCCGCCAGCGGACCACCAGGTCGACGTCATCGGTGCTGGTGGTCAGCTCGATCGCCTGCGGACCGAGCACCTGGAACGACGTGAAGCCCAGCCAGCTCGGCGAGAGCGGGCCGTACAGCTCCGGAGCGCTCCCGGCCGGCAGCGTGCCCTCCAGCACGAGCCACTGCTCGTCGAAGCGGTGGGCGGGGTCGGTGATCTGCAGCCATCCGCCGTTGTGCTTGACCTCGAGGTCGCGCACGATCGTCGCGCCGCCGTCCCACGTCGCCTGCAGGAAGGTCATGCGATGGTTCTGTCCCACCAGCTGAGCGACCTGCGCGAAGGCGAGATTCGGTTTGTCCAGTCGCCGCAGAGCATCGGCATACACGCCGCCGGCGGTGGTGAGTTCGGTGGCCGCCGCAGGGGCCATGCCGCCGGGAGAGCCGAGTACCGGGGGGAGCACGCCGGCGATCACGAGCATTCGCAGCACGGAGCGTCGGCTCCACATCAAGGGGTTGTGTTCGGCACCGTCGCCAGGAGTTGCATCCATGATGCACATACTGCAATCCCTATGCGATGATGTCAATGGATGCGCCGCACCGATCACCCGAGCCCGCATGTCTCGTCGACACCGGTAGCGTCGACGAGGCAGCCCACCCGAAAGGATGCACGCGGTGACGCACACCCCGCCCGAGACTCCGCCAGAGGAGATGACGGAGTACTCGCTGAGCACGCTCCTGACCCCGCTCGATCCTCCCGTGGAACCGTCGGATTTCGACGACTTCTGGATGGCCTCCTTCGAGGAGTTCGGTACGGGCAGCGTGGCATGGGAGGTCATCCAGGAGCACCCGGAGACCCCGACGCATCGCGTCGCCGAGATCCGCTTCCATTCCTCCGCCGACGAGACCGCCGTCGCGTTCGTCATGCTTCCGCACACCGCCGAGGCCACCCGCCGAGGCCTCGTCGTCGGGCACGGCTACGGCGGTCGCACCGGCCCCGATATCGAACGCGTCGCTTCCGACACCGCCGCGATCTTCCCGGTCGCCCCCGGGACTCATGTCGGCACGACCAGCCGGTTCCCCGCATCGCCCGACGAGCACGTGCTGGCCGGGATCGAGCACCGCGACACCTATTCGCACCGCTTCAGCGCCGCCGACATCTGGCGAGCGGCGACCGTCCTCCTCGAGATGGCCCCATCCACAGCGGGAGCGCTCGATTTCAGCGGCGGCAGCTTCGGTGGCGGCATCGGCGCGCTCGCCCTGCCGTGGGACGCGCGGTTCCGTCGCGCCGCGCTCGATGTCCCGAGCTTCGGCAACCACGACGTGCGCCTGTCACGAAGATGCACCGGGAGCGGTGAGGCCGTGCGCCTTCATCTCCGCGCGCACCCGGAGATCCGGCCGGTGCTCGACTACTTCGACGCGGCGATCGCGGCGCGGCGGCTGCGGCTGCCCGTGCACGTGAGCGCAGCTGTGCTCGACCCCGCCGTCGATCCGCGCGGGCAGTTCGCGGTCTATCACGCCGCATCCGGCCCGAAGCGCCTCGGCTTGCGGGCAGCGGGCCACCTCCCCGGAACGGTCGGCGAACTGTCGGACCGACTCGCACTGCAGGACGGCATCGACTTCCTTGCACTGCCCGACGACCGTCTGATCTGAACTCCCCTACTGATCGCTTCTCAGAAGATGCATAGCATTCTCCATAGAAATCGCATAGGAGATTCCGCAGAATAGGGACATGACCAGCGACCTGCCCGAACTGCGCCGCCCCGACGGCTCCCCCCTGCGCATCCTCGCCGTCGACGACGAGCAGATGCTGACCGATCTGCTCGCGATGGCCCTGCGCATGGAGGGCTGGGAGGTGCGCACCGCCTCCTCCGGCATGGAGGCCATCCAGGTCGCGCGCGAGTTCGAACCCGATGCCCTCGTGCTCGACATCATGATGCCCGACCTCGACGGCATGTCGGTGCTCAAGCGGCTCCGGGATGCCGGCAATCTCGTCCCCGTGCTCTTCCTCACCGCCAAGGACGCCGTGGGCGACCGCGTCGCAGGACTCACCGCGGGCGGCGACGACTACGTCACCAAGCCCTTCAGCCTGGAAGAGGTGATCGCGCGCCTGCGGGCGATCATCCGCCGCACCGGCCACGCCACCGCTGACGACGGCCAGTCGATCCTGCGCGTCGCCGACCTCACCCTCAACGAGGACAGCCACGAGGTCGTGCGCGACGGCACCGAGATCGAGCTCACCGCGACCGAGTTCGAGCTGTTGCGCTACCTGATGCGCAACGAGCGCCGGGTGCTCTCGAAGGCGCAGATCCTCGACCGGGTGTGGAGCTACGACTTCGGCGGCAAGTCATCGGTCGTCGAGCTGTACATCTCGTACCTGCGCAAGAAGATCGACGCCGGACGCACGCCGCTGCTGCACACCGTCCGCGGCGTCGGCTACATGATCAAGGCCCCTCAGTGAGCTCGGCGACGACGATGAGACGGCCGATGAGCCTGCAGACACGGCTGATGACCGCCGTGATCGGGTTCGTCTCGCTGATCCTCATCATCGTCGCCATCATCACCAGCGCGACGCTGGGCAAGACCATGGAGGATCAGCTCGACCAGAAGCTCTCCAACAACGCGCACCAGCTCGTCCGGGTGACCGAGGCATTCCCCCCGTCGTCCGCCACCGCGCAGAACGTGCTCGCGAACAGCTCCGCACCGCCGGTGGGTGTGCTCTTCGTGGTCTCGAGCCCCGTGACCGGCTTCAGCGGGGTCGTCGCGAAGACCACGGACGGCGATCCCCTCGCCGGGTCGCTGCAGACGCTCAGCGGGGCCCAGTTGGCGGAGATCGCCGGCGCGCTGAAGGACTCCTCGGTCGCCTCCGTCTCCATCAGCGACGTGGGCTCGTACCGGGTGATGGCGCTGCCGACGAACAACGGGGTCATCGTGGTGACCGGTCTCCCCCGCGACGACATCCAGAACCAGCTCACGCAGCTCCTCACGGTGATCGCGCTCGCCACGATCGGCGGCCTGATCCTGCTGGCCCTCACCACGGCGATCACGATCCGCGTGAGCCTGCGCCCGCTGCGCGCCGTCGCGACCACCGCGACCAGGGTCGCCAACCAGCAGCTCGATCGCGGCGAGGTGACCATCACGGAGCGCGTACCCGCCTCCGAAGCCGACCCGCGCACCGAGACCGGGCTGGTCGGGGCGTCGCTGAACAAGCTCCTCGATCACGTGAACACCTCGCTCGCGTCCCGGCAGAAGAACGAGGAGCGGATGCGGCGGTTCGTCGCCGATGCCAGCCATGAGCTGCGCACACCGCTCGCCTCGATCCGCGGCTACTCCGAGCTCTCGCTGCGAGCTCTCCGCCAGACGAAGGAACCGTCCGAGCGACCGGAGGTCATCGAGAGCACGACCTCGTCGCTCGAGCGCATCCAGGCGCAGTCGCTGCGGATGACCAGGCTCGTCGAGGACCTGTTGCTGCTCGCCCGCCTCGACGAAGGCCGGGAGCTCGTCTACGGCACGGTCGACCTCGCCCAGCTGGCACTGGAGGGGCTGTCGGATGCACGCCCCACGGCCGTAGACCACCACTGGAAGATCGACGTGCCCGACGAGCCCGTCACGATCCTGGGAGATGCGGGACGCATGCACCAGGTCGTGGCCAACCTGCTCGCGAACGCCCGCACGCACACGCCGGCCGGCACGACGGTGACACTGAGCGTCGCGCAAGAAGGCGATGAGGCGGTGCTGCGCGTGCACGACGACGGTCCGGGGATCGATCCGGCCATCCGAGACGAGCTGTTCGCCCGCTTCGCCCGCGGCGACAGCTCCCGTGCCCGCCAGACCGGCGGGACGGGGCTCGGCCTCGCGATCGTGAAGGCCATCGTCGAGGGCCACCACGGCTCCATCACGGTGGACAGCGAGCCAGGAAACACCACCTTCAGCGTCCGCATCCCGACGAATCCGACGGCCTCATCCGACACCGCCGCCGCGGACGCCTGACCGCACAGCACAGCGCCGACCACGAGCACAGCGCCGACCACGATGTACAGCGCCGACCACGATGCTGCGCCGCGCGAGAGGGGATTCCTGCGCCGGAGGGATCAGTAGCCGGCGAAGGCGTCCGTGGTGAGGCTGCGGGCCTTCTGCAGTGCGGGCGCGAGGTCGGCGATCAGACGGGGCGGTCCCGAGATGAACGCGTGGCGCGCGGCCAGGTCGGGAACGACGCTCTCGAGCGTATCGGCGTCCAGACGCGCCCCCTGAGCCCAGGACCAGTGCGAGGGCAGGGCAGCCGGCTCGTCGCGCGTGAAAACCACGGTGCGCACGCCTGTCCCGGCCAGCTCGTCGCGGAACGCGAGCTCCGAGGCGTCTGCGGCGACGTAGATCAACACCACGTCGCGCTGTCGACCCGTCGCCTGCAACTGCCGCAGCTGGGACACGAACGGCGTGACGCCGATGCCCGCCGCGACCATGAGCACCGGCTGATCGCCGCGAGGGAGGATGAAGTCGCCCCAGGTGCCGGTCACGGCGAAGGTCGCGCCCGGCTCAGCGGCCGCGAGAGCGCGCTTGTAGCTGGAGGGGTGCTTCTGGTCGCCGTTCTTGTAGGCGATGCGCAGCGTGGGCAGGTCGGCCGGCGCCGACACGATGCTGAACTCCCGACGGGTGCCGCGCGCGTCGGGGCGGTGGTGCGGCACGTCGAGCTCGAGATACTGGCCAGGGAGGAAACGCACCCTGCCCTTGGCGCGGAAGGTCAGCTCCTGCGCGGTCGGGGTGACGAACTCACGTCGTTCGAGCACGAGACGCACCGATCCGCGCAGTGCGAAGGCGAACGCGACCAGGTTGCCGATGAGCAGCGCGCGCTCCTGTCCGAGGGTGAACAGACCGGCCACGGAGAGGGGCCACCCCGCGAGCAGACCGACGACGACGGCCACCACGAGCTGCTGCCGACGCCGAGGCGGAAGGGTGAGCGGCTCCGAGAGCATGAAGGCCCCGAGGAAGAGGAAAGGCGACTGCAGCACGGCGAACTGCAGGGCTGTCGTGACGTCGAAGGCGACATCGAACTCCACGGCCTGGACTGCCTGCCGCACCACGGAGGTGGCGACCGCGACGAGCAGGAACACCAGCACGACGCGGATCTTCTCGGTGCGCCACAGCACGAGGAGACCGAGCACTGCGACCGGGATCGTGAGCACGGGCGTGCCCACCCACCACGCCGACGAGGTGCCCAACCATTCGAAGGCCCCGAACGCCCCGAGGATCGAGACGACGGCCGCGCCGAAAGCGGCCGGGTTGAAGATGTGACGGCCCCGCCAGGCGATCAGATACTTCGACACGCTCGCGACGGCACCGGCGAGCGCGAGGCCGACAAGTGCGCTCGGTTCGACGCCTGGGCGGAGCACGAACAGCAGGATGAGGGCGGTCACGACGGAGGATTCGATGCGCCAGGGCAGCCGCAGGATGCGCTGCGCGACGGCGTCGACGACCGAGATGACGAGGGCGAGCACGAGGAAGGAAGCCACGAGCTCGATCGGGGTCGGCGAGACGATCACGCCGAACAGCGAGAGCACGAGGGCGATGACGGCGAGGGCGATCAGCGCGAACAGGACGAGACGGTACATCGACAGCGAGCCCAGCACGGCGAGGACCCGCTGACGTGCAGCGGTGAATGAGGTGATCACGATTCCACTCTTCCCTGGTTCTGGACGGCGAGGAACAGTTCGGCCGGAAATCCGGACGAACGCTGCACCCGTCCGTCGGTGCTCATCCGCACCCACTCGACTCCCCAGGCCGCAGCGAGCTCAGGGCCGCCGTCGAAGAACATGGCGGTCGCGGCAGCGTCGGCCCTCATCGCGCGCGGGGCCACGGCCCAGGTCGCCGCCCAGGTGCGCACCGGGGTGCCGGTGCGAGCATCCAGGACGTGGTGGAGCCCGCTCCCCCACGCCCGACGGTTGATCGCCGAGGCGCACAGGGCCTGGTCCTTCACCTCGATGACGCCGATCGCCTTCGTCGCGTCATAGGGATGCTCGAGGGCGATACGCACACCGGCCCCGCGCACCCGGATGTCGCCCCCGGCATCGATCACGAGATCCCCGGGCACACGCTCCAGAACCGTGGCCACGAGATCGACGAGGCGACCTTTTCCGAGGGCGCCGACGTCGAGCAGAGCCGGAGCCGAAGCCCTGACCTCGCCACCGTCCCACGAGAGATGTCGATCCCACTCTTCCGGTGCCGCGAGCGGCTGCCCGGCGATCAGCGTGTACGCCGCGTCGTAGCCGAGCGCATCCAGGCTCGCAGCGACGAGGGGGTTGACCGCGCCGGCGGTCGCAACGGAGAGCTCGCGATACGCGTCGAGCATGGGGGCGGCGTCGGCGGAGGTGAGAACGCCACCGAGCCTCCCGAGGCGCACGACCTCGGAGTCTGCACGGAACCGGGACCAGTCGCGGTCGAAGCGCTCGATCTCCGCCGTGACCGCCGCCTTCTCGGCAGCCGGGAGCGGGTCGGTCGTCTCGATCTCCCAGCGTGTTCCGATGGCCTCGAAGCTCCAGGTGGCCATACGGCTTTCAGGCGCCTACGCGGCAGCCTGCTCCTTGATCGACTCGACAGCGTCGTTGAACCCGCCGCTGGTGAGCGACGATCCCGCAACGCGGGTGACGTTCAGCTCGTCGATCTGCTTGCCGTCGACCTCGGCGGCGATGCCGTCGATGAACTCACCCTGGTAGCGCTTGCTCTCGGGCGCCTGCGGATCACCCGTGACCTCGACATCGGTGACGACGCCGTCGGCGAGCGTCAGCGTGACGGAGATCTTCTCCACCGTCTCGGGGGTCTGGTACGAGCCCTCGGCGGTGTAGGTGCCGTCGGTGTAGGTCGCCGTGGAGTCGCCTCCCGAGGACGATGCGGACGCACCTGTATCGGGGGTGCTGTCGGACCCGGAAGAGCCCTCGGCGTCGGCAGCGCCGGAGCATCCGGCGAGGACGAAGAGACCTGCGATCCCGAGGAGTGCGGATCCCTTGCGGACAGAGGTCGGTACGGTCGTGCGGATCATGGTGGTCCTCCCGGCTCGGTGTCGGTCGACGTGGTCGTCGACTCCCTCACGGTAGGCATCGCGCCTATGAACGGGCTGACGTAACGTGTTACGCGTCTCCGCCGAACATGCTGGTGACGGAGCCGTCCTCGAACACCTCATGGATCGCGCGGGCCAGGAGCGGGGCGATCGGGAGGATGGTGAGCTTGTCCCACTGACGCGACTCGGTGAGCGGGATCGTGTCGGTGATGACGACCTCGTCGATGGACGAGTCCTGCAGCCGATCCGACGCCGGGTCGCTGAAGATCGCGTGCGTCGCGGCGACGATCACGCGGTGCGCGCCGTTCGCCTTGAGAGCCTGCGCAGCCTTGACGATCGTGCCACCGGTGTCGATCATGTCGTCGACGAGGAGGCAGGTGCGACCCTCGACGGCGCCGACGATCTCGTGCACCGAGACCTGGTTGGCGACCTTCGGGTCGCGACGCTTGTGGATGATCGCGAGCGGAGCGCCGAGGCTGTCCGACCAGGTGTCGGCCACGCGCACACGGCCCATGTCAGGCGATACCACGGTGAGGATCTCGCGGTCTTCCGGCGAGAGGGTGCGCTCGAAGTAGTCGAGCAGCACGGGCTTGGCGAACAGGTGGTCGACGGGACCGTCGAAGAAGCCCTGGATCTGTGCCGCGTGCAGGTCGACGCTCATCACACGGTCGGCGCCGGCGGTCTTCAGCAGGTCGGCCACGAGACGGGCGCTGATCGGCTCGCGCCCCCGGCCCTTCTTGTCCTGACGCGAATACGGGTAGTACGGCGCGACGACCGTGATGCGCTTCGCCGACGCACGCTTGGCCGCATCGATCATGATGAGCGTCTCCATGAGCCACTCGTTGACCGGCTCGCCGAAGGTCTGGATGAGGAAGAGATCGACGCCGCGGATCGACACCTCGAAGCGCGCGTAGATCTCACCCGACGCGAACGTGCGGTGCTCGACCGGGGCGATCTCGGTGCCCAGCGCCTCGGCGACCGCCGCAGTGAGGGCAGGATGCGACCGACCGCCGGCGACGACGAGCCGCTTCTTGGTCTTGGCGATGATCCCTGGGGCTACGCCGTTGTCGCGATCCAGATCGACCGTCTTCTTCTTGCGCGCCATGTCCGCCTATTCCGCCGAATTCTCCCGGGAAGCGGCATCCGCCGCACCCGTGCCTGCTCTGTTCTTCTCGACCCAGCCCTCGATGTTGCGCTGGGGGGCGACGCTCATGGCCAGAGCGCCGGCGGGGACGTCCTTGCGGACGACGGCGCCTGCACCGGTCTTCGCACCGGCTCCCAGCCTAACGGGCGCGACGAGCACCGTGTGCGACCCGGTGTGCACCTCGTCGCCGATCTCGGTGCGGTGCTTGTTCACGTCGTCGTAGTTGGCGGTGATCGTGCTCGCACCCAGGTTCACCCCGCGGCCGATCGTCGCGTCGCCCACGTACGACAGGTGCGGCACCTTGCTGCCCTCGCCGATCTCGGTGTTCTTGGTCTCGACGTACGCGCCGATCTTGCCCTTGGCACCCAGAACAGTGCCGGGGCGGAGGAAGGAGAACGGACCGACGGTCGCCTCGGCGCCGATGACCGCCAGCGTGGCATCCGTACGGCGGACGACCGCGTCCTCACCCACCTCGCAGTCGACCAGCGTCGTGTCCGGGCCGATGACGGCACCGGAGGCGATGGCCGTGGCCCGCAGGATCTGCGTGTTCGGGAGGATCGTGACGTCGGGCGAGAGTGTCGCGTCGTCGTCGATCCACGTGGTGGCAGGGTCGATCACGGTGACGCCCTCGAGCTGCCACCGGCGCACGATCCGCTGGTTGAGCAGGCGCCCGACCAGTGCGAGCTGCGTGCGGTCGTTCACGCCGTAGGTGACCGTGACATCCGACACGACAGACGCCGCAACCCGGTCGCCATCGCGGCGGAGCAGCCCAGGCACGTCGGTCAGGTACATCTCGCGCTGGGCGTTGTCGAGGCTCAGCTGTGGCAGGTAGGTCCGCAGCGTCGCGGCGCGGAACACGTACATGCCGGCGTTGATCTCGCGGACGGCCGCCTCCTCCGCGTTCGCGTCCTTCTGCTCCACGATGCGGTCGACCCCGCCGTCGGCGTCGCGCAGCACGCGGCCGTAGCCGGTGGGATCGTCCACCAGCGCGGTCATGAGCGTGGCAGGCGCGCCGGACGCCCGGTGCTCGGCCACGAAGGCCGAGAGGGTGTCGACGTCGGCGAGGGGGCAGTCGCCGGAGAGCACGAGCACGTCGCCCTCGAAGTCGGCGGGCAGCGCATCGACGGCCACCTGCACCGCACGACCCGTTCCGGGGATGTCGTCCTGGTCGACGAAGACCGCGTCGGGATAGTCGGCGGCGAGAGCGGCCACCACCTGGTCCCGCTCATGCCGCACGACGACCTCGACGTGCGTCGCCTGCAGCCGCTGTGCGGTGGTGAGCACGTGCCCCACGAGTGGACGTCCGCTGATCGGGTGCAGCACCTTCGGCAGACGGGACTTCATGCGAGTGCCCTGCCCTGCGGCGAGGACGATGATGGCGAGATTGTTCCCAGTCATGCTCCGCCGCCAGGACTCGAACCTAGACCTCACAGCTCCAAAGGCTGTCGTGCTGCCATTACACCACGGCGGACCGCGCCGCCCATGAAGGCACCGCGGGGACAAGTCTGCCATGCCCCGGCCCCTGTTCCGCTGACACCGCGGCCCGTCATCCGCGTGAAATACCGATCTGCAATGCTGACGACATGAGCATCGTGATCGAACGGGTGCAGGCCGCGAGCCCCGCCCTGGCCGACTTCCTGGTCGCCCACCACGCGGAGTTGGAGCACACGGCCCCTGCGGAGAGCCGTCACGCCCTGGTCTTCGAGCGGCTGCTGGCTCCGGGGGTGCGGCTCTTCGCCGCGAACCTCGACGGTGCACCGGTCGCCACCGGTGCCCTGGCGACGGTCGAGGAGGGGCACGAGGAGATCAAGTCGATGCGTACGGACCCCGCCCTGCGCGGACAGGGCCTCGGCCGCACCATGCTCGCCTTCCTGCTGGCGGACGCCGAGGCCAGGGGCATCGGCCGCCTCTCCCTCGAGACCGGGAGCGCGGACTTCTTCGTCCCGGCGCGTGCGCTGTACGCCGCGGCGGGATTCCGTGAGTGCGGCCCGTTCGGCGGCTACGTGCTCGATCCGTACAGCACGTTCATGACGGTCACCCTCCCGACCGCGTCCTGATCTCGTCGCCGCGCGCGCGATAATGGGCGGATGAGCGAGGTGGATGAGGTCGACCGGATCGTCGGCGCGTGGAACACCCAGCGTCCCGACCTCGACTTCTCCCCCCTCGAGGTCCTGTCGCGGATGGACCGGCTGTCGCGGCACCTCGATCGCGCCCGCCGCGATGTGTTCCGACGGAGCGATCTGGAGCACTGGGAGTGGGACGTGCTCTCGGCACTGCGGAGAGCGGGGGCGCCGTTCCAGCTCTCCCCCAAGCAGCTGCTCCAGCAGACGCTGGTGTCGAGCGGCACGATGACCAACCGGATCGATCGCCTGGTCGGTCGTCGGTTCGTGCGGCGCGAGGCTGACCCCGGCGACGGTCGCAGCGTGCTGGTGACACTCACCGATGACGGACGCATCCGCGTGGACGCCGCCATCACGCGTCTCGTGGATGTGGAGGCCGATCTGCTGCAGGCGCTCTCCCGCTCCGACCGCGACCGACTCGCGGGGCTGCTGCGCAAGCTGAGCCTGAGCTTCGACTCGTGACCGGCCGCAACTGATGGGCATGCCCTCTCCCCTGCCCGTGCGCGACGGCGTGGGAGCCACCCGGCTGCACGTGCCGCTCACCGGGTCGTGGCCCACGGTCGCGGCATACATGATCGAGCGCTTCTTCCACCTCGACCCCGAGCGGCTGCTCGAACGGTTCGATCGCGGCGACATCGTTCGCGCCGACGGCTCTGCGGTCCCCCGCGATGCCGCGCTCGGGAGCGTCGAGTTCGTCTGGTACTACCGGGAGCCCGCCGTCGAGACGCGGATCCCGTTCGAGATCGAGATCCTGCACCAGGACGAGCATCTCGTCGTCGTGGACAAGCCGCATTTCCTGCCCACGACTCCCGGCGGCAAGTTCCTGCAGAACTCGGCACTGGTGCGGCTGCGCAACCTCCTCGACAACCCGGACCTGGCGCCCATCCACCGTCTGGATCGCGCGACCGCCGGACTGCTGATGTTCTCGACGCGGCCCGCCACCCGCGGTGCCTACCAGCTGATGTTCGAGAACCGGCAGGTGCAGAAGGTCTACGAGGCGGTGTCCGCGCTACCCGCGCACGACGCGCTGCCCGTGTTCCCCCTCGTCTATCGCAACCACATCGAGAAGCCGCGTGCCCAGGTGCGCGTGCAGGTCGACGACACCAGGGAGCCGAACGCCGAGACGTTGATCGAGCTGATCGGCAGGGACGACCACGTGGTGCACACCCTGCTCCGCCCGCACAGCGGAAAGATGCATCAGCTGCGCGTGCATCTCGCCGCACTCGGCATGGGCATCCTCAACGACCGTTTCTACCCCGAGCTGCTCGAGGACCTGCCGGACGACTTCGACCGTCCACTGCAGCTGCTCGCGCGCGAACTGCGCTTCATCGATCCGCTGAGCGGCGTCGAGCGGGTCTTCACCACGAGGCGCGCACTGCAGCACGCGCCTCGTGGCGAGGGTCCACCGGGTCCCGTCAGCGGCGCATGACCTTACGCGCCAAGCGCGTGCCGAGCATCTGCACGAGGTGCACGAACACGACGATCAGGACGATCGCGGTCCACATCACGACCGGCTCGAACTGCCGGAATCCGTAGATCTGAGCGAATGCTCCGAGACCACCGCCGCCGATCAGTCCCGCCATGGCGGTCATGTCGATGAGCGCGACGACGATGAACGTGTAGCCGAGGATGAGCGGGCCCAGCGACTCCGGGATAGCCACGGTGAACAGGATGCGCCACGGACCGGCACCCATCGCGCGCGCTGCCTCGATGACTCCGGGCGAGACCGAGACGAGGTGCTGCTCGACGATGCGGCCGATCGCGAAGGCTGCGGCGAGCGCGATCATGAACGCGCCCGCTGTGGTGCCGATGCCCGTCCCCACCACGGCGCGGGCGAACGGCTGCGCGACGGCGACGAAGAGCACGAACGGGATCGGGCGGAAGAAGTTCACCCCGAGGTTCGCGATGAACGCGACCGGCCGGTTCTGCACGAGGCCGCCGGGGCGGGTGACATAGAGGACCACGCCGATCGCCAGCCCCAGGATGCCGCCCAGGACGAGCGCGAACGTCGTCATGTAGAGGGTCTCGAGCGCGGCCTTCCACAGCTCGGGCCACAGTTCGTTCAGGCGATCCATCAGCGGGCCTCCTCGTCGGCGATCTCGGTGACGTCGACCCGTTGCGCGATGTCGGCGAGCGTCCGATCGACCACGGGATCGTCTCCTCTGATCGCGAGCGTGAGATGGCCGAACGCGCGTCCGCGGATGTCGTTGATCCCGCCGTAGACGAGCTCGAAGTCGAGGCCGGCGCCTGCGAGGTCGAGGAAGACCTGTGCCTGCGAGGAGTCGCCGTCGCGGAACGAGAACGTGACGAGGCGGCCCTGATGCCGGTCGCGCAGCACGGAGCGCTCGGACGGCGACGGCACGCCCTTGACCACGGTGCCCACGAATCTCTGCGATGCCGGATTCTGCGGGGCCGAGAACACATCGAACACGTCGCCCTGCTCGATCACCCGGCCGCTCTCCATCACCGCGACCTTGGTGGCGATCGTCTGGATCACGTCCATCTCGTGCGTGATGACCACGATCGTCACGCCCTGCTCCCTGTTGACGCGTTGGAGCAGGTCGAGCACCTCGTGCGTGGTCTGCGGGTCGAGGGCGCTGGTGGCCTCGTCGGCGAGCAGGATCGCGGGATCGGTGGCGAGGGCGCGGGCGATGCCGACGCGCTGCTTCTGGCCGCCGGAGAGCTGCTCGGGGTAGGCCTTCGCCTTGTCCGCGAGCCCCACGAAGGTCAGCAGCTCGGCGACGCGCTTCTCGATGTCGACCTTGGACCAGCCGGCGAGCTTCAGCGGGTAGGCGATGTTGGCCTTGACCGTGCGGGAGGAGAACAGATTGAACTGCTGGAAGATCATGCCGATCCCGCTGCGGACCTTGCGCAGCTCGCTCTCCTTGAGCGCGGTGATGTCGACGCCGTCCACCGTTATCGTGCCGGCGGTGGCCGGCTCCAGCGCATTGATGAGACGCACGAGGGTCGACTTGCCCGCCCCGGAGTAGCCGATGATGCCGAAGACGTCACCCTTCTCGATCGAGAGGGAGACGTCGTCGACGGCCACGACCTCGGCGCCTTCACGGTTTCGGGAGGGATAGGTCTTGGAGACGTTCGTCAGGGTGACGATCGGCATGTGGTGCTCCGGTCTGCTTCGGGAACGAAGAATCGGGTGACGCGTTTTCGCGCCACCCGATTCTCCCTCATCGGACGGGGTGGATCTCCCGCGCCCTACTTCTTCGCGTCGGCGTCCTTCTGGACCTTCGCGAGCGAGGCGACCAGATCGTCCACCGGCGTCTGCAGCGCAACGGCCGTTCCACCCGACGACTCGAGCAGGCCCTTCTGGACGGCCTCGTTGGTCTGGAAGATCTCGACGAGCTTGAGGTACGTCTCGTTGTCGGCGTCCTCCGCACGGGCGGCGAAGATGTTCACGTACGGCAGAGCGCTGGCATCCTCGGGGTCATCCTGGGCGATCGCGTCGTCGAACGTGAGGCCGGCGTCCTGCACGAAGTCGTTGTTGATGATCGCGGCGGCGACGTCGGGCAGCGACGTCGGGATGAGCGCAGCCTCGAGCGCCGTGACCTTGACCTTGGACTTGTCGGCGTCCACGTCGGCGAGGTCGGAGTACGGCGTGCCGCCGCTCTTGAGCTCGACGAGCCCGGCCTGCTGCAGCACGTTCAGCGCACGCGCCTGGTTGGAGGCGTCGTCCGGGACGGCGACGGTCTCGCCCTTCGGGATGCTGTCGACGTCGTCGTACTTCTGCGAGTACAGACCGAGCGGGTAGATGGCGGTCGAGCCGATAGGGGTGAGGTCGGAGCCCGAGGCGTTGTTGTACTCGGCGAGGTAGACGATGTGCTGGAACTGGTTGAGGTCGATCTCGCCCTCGGTGAGCGCGGGGTTCGGCTGCTCATAGGAGCCGAAGTCGACCAGCTCGACCGTGATCCCCTCTTCTGCCGCGGCATCGACGAAGGCCGGCCACTGCTCGTCGCCCTTGCCGACGACGCCGATCTTGACGACCTCGTCCTCGGAGGACCCCTCGCCGCCGGATCCGGCATCGGACGACCCCGTGGCGCACCCGGTGAGCGCGACGAAGAGCGGGACCGCGGCGAGCGCGGCCAGGATGGAAGTGGTGCGGCGTGACATGTGAAGGAGTTCCTCTCTTGGGGGACTCGAATACGTTAGGCAGGCCACGCGGCGCACGCGGAATCGAGTGTCACACGGCGTCACAGCGAGGCGTGGTCAGGGGCGCGGCACCCGCAGCGCCAGCTTGCCCACGTAGTGCTCTGCCAGCGCCCGGTGCGCCGTCACGATGTCACCGGCGTCGAAGACGCGGGACACGTGCGGTGCGATGAGACTCGACTCGATGACCTCGTTCAGACGCTGCAGTGCTGCGCGGCTGCGATCGCCGTCGTAGAAGGACACCCGATCGACGAGCTGCGCGGACGGCGGCGGGTTCACGCCATGCGCCCACGCGATGCGGCCGGCGGGTGCGACCGCGCGCAACGCCTCCTCGGCCGCCGCGCCTCCCGCCGTGACCAGTGCCCCGTCGAGCCCGCCCGGTGCGAAGCGCGCGATAGCTGCAGGCACGTCGTCGCTCCGACCGTCGACGACCGCGTCGGCTCCGAGCTCGCGCGCGAGCGCGACTCCGTCCTGTCCCGAGGCCACGGCGAGGACGCGGAGCCCACGATGCGTGGCGAGCTGCACCGCGAGATGACCGATCCCTCCGCTCGCGCCGAAGATCATCACAGCGTCACCGGGGCCGGCGTCGATGGTGTCGAGTCCGCTCGTGGCCGTGAGCGCGTCCCAGGCCAGTACTCCTGCCTGCTCGTCGGTCAGGCGGGCGGGAACCGGAGCGACGTGTTCCTGGTCGACCACGGCGTATTCCGCGTAGAACCCGCCTCTCGGAACGGGTGTGGAGGCGGCATACACCCGGTCGCCCGGGGCGAAGCGCGTCACCTCGGCCCCGACCGCCTCGACAGTTCCCGCCCCTTCCCATCCGAGGATGTAGGGGAAGGCCGACGGCGCGCCGAACGCGCCGTCGTAGTGCCCCTCGCGCTCCTCCCGATCCCACGATCCGAGTCCGGCGACATCGATGCGGATCAGCACATCCCCGTCTCCGACCGTGGGAACCGGGACCGATCGTTCATGCAGTTCCGTCTCGTCACCGAATCGATCGAGGATGATGGCTTTCATCGTCGTTGGCATGGGACTCCTCGTTCTCGTCGGTGGGTCCGACTCTCAGATGAGCGTCCGCGCGGACGCTCAGTCGTAGTCTTCGATCCCCTGCAGGCGCACCTGTTCGAGGTCGAGGCGGGCGGAGATGCGGCGCACCACGATGTCATCGACGGTGCCGGCACCGCGCAGTCCGAGCAGGACCTCGCGCTTGCGGTCGAGCAGGGCGAGCTTCAGGCGCGTGTGCTCCTCGTGTCGGACCAGGGGCGAACGCTGTGCCAGATCGACGTCGGCGGAGGTCGCGATGATCTGCAGCACCGTGCCGTCAGGGGTCTCCCCCTCCGCGACCTGCGAGACGCCGCCTCCGGGCGTCGGGTCGCCACCGACGTCGGCGGTTCCCGCGCTGAGCGGGTCCGGCTCGCCGAGCATCTCGTCCAGCACATCGGCCTCCGCGTCGACGAGCGCCTGCTCGCGGGCCAGCGACCGGGCGTTGGCGAACTCGAGCATCTGATAGCCCTCGGATCGCACGCGATCCAGGACCTCCTGGCCGACGCCGTGCTCGGCGGCCAGGTCGTCGAGGGCGGCGAGGGCGGCCCCGGAGATCGCCCGCTCTGCGAGCTCGTACTCCTCGTCCTCGACGTGGTCGACGGGGAACCGCGCCCACCGCACGATGGCGGGCAGCAGCGGCCCCTGCACGAGCAGACTCAACAGGATGACACCCGCCGTCACGAACACGATCTCGTCCCGACCGTTGATCGCGCCGCCCTGGGTGATGCTCGTCGGGACGGAGAGCGCGATGGCGAGGGAGACGGCACCGCGCATGCCGGCGAGGGTCGAGACGGCTCTGGCCCGTGCTCGCGCGCCGGGCGCCGGACGCGGACCGCTCTGCCGCTGGAACACCACGTTCAGCAGCTGGAACACATAGCGCACCACGAGCAGCGTCGCCCAGACGGCGAGGGTGATGAGCACCAGCCGTCCGATAGCGGCGGCGGAGATCTCATGCGCGACGTACTGCACCTCGAGACCGATCAGCACGAACAGGGCGCCGTTGAGCAGGAAGACACCGAACGGCCACGCCGCATCCGCCTGGCGTCGCGACGAGGCGGTGGTCACCCGCGGAGAGACGTACGCGACGATGAGTCCCGCCACCACGACCGCCAGCACTCCGGAGGCGTGCACCATCTCGGCGGCGAGGAATGCGGTGAACGGGATCAGCAGCAGCGTGACGTTGATCACGATCGTCGACGAGGTGCGCCGCAGCAGCAGGTAGCCGAGGGCCGCGATGACCACGCCGGCGGCGATTCCGCCGACGTACGAGATCAGCACGTCGAGCGTCACCGACAGCGGGGTGATCTGGCCGCCGAGCGCGAGCGACACCGCGATCGCGTACAGCACCAGGGCCGTGCCGTCATTGGTCAGGCTCTCGGCCTTCAACTTCATGAACATGCGGCGGGGCAGCAGACGGCCGAGGGCGGCGACCGCCGTGGCATCCGGTGGGGCGACCGCAGCGCCCAGGATGAGGGCGATCTCCCACGGCATCCCGAACAGCACGCCGATGCCCGCGACAGCGAACGCCGAGGCCACCACCAGCACCGTGCTCATGGGCAGGATGTAGCGGAAGTCGCGGCGGATCGACCGCAGGGACGTGGTGAGGCTCTCCCAGAAGAGCATCACAGGGAGGAACAGCAGCAGCACCGTCTCCGGAGGGAGCTGCACTTCGCGCAGCTGCGGCACGAAGCCGAGCAGCAGCCCGAAGATGACGAGGACGAGGGGCAGCGCGAGACGCACGCGCGGGGCGATCAGGGTTCCGACGAGAATCGTGAGTCCGAGCAGGACTGTTACTTCGAGGCCTTCCATCCCTACCTCCCAACAGCGGTGAGAGAAGGATATTCCTCCGTCAGCCGATCTCTTCGGTCAGTTCGAACCAGCGCAGCTCCAGCTCCTCGATCTCGGCCTGCTGCTCACTGATCTTCTTCATGCGATCGCCCAGCCCCGCGTAGTCGGACTGGTCATGATCGGCCAGCGCGGTCTTGGCGGCGTTCACCTGCTGGGTGAGCTTCTGGATGCGGCGCTCGAGCGCGGATATCTCCTTCTGCGCCGCGCGCAGCGCCGCCCCGTCGAGGCCCTTCGTCGTCGCCGCTGTGGTCGCCGTCGCCGCGGCGGTGGCCGTCTGCTTCGGTCCGGCGGAGGCCTGCAGCTGACGCAGGCGCAGGTACTCGTCGACCCCGCCGGGGAGGTGTCGCAGGTGGCCGTCGAGGATCGCGTACTGCTGATCGGTGACGCGCTCCAGGAAGTACCGGTCATGGCTGACGACGAGGAGCGTGCCGGACCACGAGTCGAGGAGGTCCTCCATCGCGGCGAGCATGTCGGTGTCCAGGTCGTTGGTCGGCTCGTCGAGGATCAGCACGTTCGGCTGGTCGAGGAGCACGAGCAGCAGTTGCAGACGGCGCTGCTGCCCACCGGAGAGGTCCTTGACCGGGGTGGAGAGCTGAGCGGAGTCGAACCCGAGCCGCTCGAGCAGCTGCCCCGGCGTGAGGTCCTGCGCCTTCGAGCCCGCACCCATCGTGTACGAGGTGCGCAGCCCGGAGATGATCACGCGCACCGGGTCGTTCCAATGCTGGGTGAGCTCGTCGAGCCGCTGCGTGAGGGTCTGCACCTTGACGGTCGTGCCGCGCTTGACCCGGCCGACGGTGGGCTCGACGGTGCCGGAGATGAGGCCGAGCAGGGTCGACTTGCCCGCGCCGTTCACGCCGAGGATGCCGGTGCGCTCGCCCGGCGCGATGCGCCATTCGATGTCGCGCAGCACGACCTTCTCGCCGCCGTCGGCCGTCGGGTAGGTCACGCCCACGTCGAGCAGATCGACCACGTCCTTGCCGAGGCGTGAGACCGCGAGCGACTGCAGCGACACCTTGTCGCGGATCTCCGGGACGTCGGCGATGAGCTCGTTCGCGGCATCGATCCGGAACTTCGGCTTCGCGGTGCGGGCCGGGGCACCGCGACGGAGCCAGGCGAGCTCCTTCTTGGCGAGATTCTGGCGCTTGGCCTCGGTGGCGGCCGCCATGCGGTCGCGTTCGACGCGCTGCAGGATGTAGGCCGCATAGCCTCCCTCGAAGGGCTCGACGATGCGGTCGTGCACCTCCCAGGTCTCGGTGCAGACCTCGTCGAGGAACCACCGGTCGTGCGTCACGACCATGAGTGCGCCCGAGTTCGACGACCAGCGCCTCTTAAGGTGCCCGGCGAGCCACGTGATCGCCTCGACGTCGAGGTGGTTGGTCGGCTCGTCCAGCGCGATGACATCCCAGTCACCGGTCAGGAGCCTGGCGAGCGATACCCGGCGACGCTGTCCACCGCTGAGGGACCCGATCTCGGCGTCCCACGGCAGATCGGTGAGCAGCCCCTCGATGACATCGCGCACCCGCGCGTCGCCCGCCCACTCGTACTCCGGGGTGTCGCCGACGACCGCGGCGCTGATCGTGAGGTCGTCCGGAAGATTGTCGGCCTGATCGAGCACCCCGATGCGCGTTCCGCCACGCACCGTGACGCGTCCGGAGTTCGGCTCCTTGATGCCGGCCAGCATGCCGAGGAGGCTCGACTTCCCGTCTCCGTTGCGGCCGACGATGCCGATGCGATCGCCCTCCTCGATGCCGAGGGTCACGGAGTCGAAGACGACCCTTGTCGGATATTCGAGGTGGAGGGCTTCAGCCCCGAGAAGATGTGCCATGTTCCTTCCAGGGTAGCCGCGCCGGGCGACGCCAGGACGACCGCTGTCGTCGGGCGGCGGCGGGTGGCGGCGGGTGGCGGGATCGTCGTCCGCCTCCGGCCGATCTAAAATCGACGGGTGCCAAGGAATCGCCGGGTGTTCTCGCTCATGCTCGACAACCGCAGGGCGAAGCTGATGGAGTCGAGAAGGCAGCCAGGTCACTACGAGCTCAGCGTCGACGGGATCGCGCAGTCCGTCGTCTCGATGAGCGACCCGACCACACTCGAATACGCCTACACGCAGCACATCGCCAGAGCGATCGATGCCGCGGCTGAGCCCGGTGCCCCGCTGTTCACCGTGCACCTGGGAGCCGGAGCACTCACCCTGGCCCGCTACGTCGAGGCCACGCGCCCCGGATCCCCGCAGCTCGTGGTCGAGTTCGAACCCGCGCTCTACGCCGCGGTGATCGCCGCACTGCCCCTCCCGCCCGGCGCCGATCTGCGCGTCATCTTCGGGGATGCGCGGGCCGTCGCGGACGCGGATCTCCCTGACGCGGAACGCCCCGACGCGGATCACCCTGACACGGATCACCCTGACACGGATCGCCCTGACGCGGAACAACCCGCGGTGCCGGCATCCCCTTCCCCGGGGGGCGGCGCCCCGACGACGAGTGGCAGCGCCGTCGACACCGATTGGGTGGATGCACGCTTCACCGTCGTCGACCTGTGGGACGCGGCGGTCATCCGCCACCGTGTGGCCAGCCAGGAGTTCTACCGGCGCGTCGCCGCCCGCTCCGCCGTAGGCGCGGTCGTGGCGGTCAACCTCCTCGACGGGCACCCGTTCGAGTATTCACGGCGACAGGCGGCCACGCTGCGGTCGGTGTTCGAGAATGTCGCCGTCGTCCTCGACGCCGAGCCGGAAGATGATGAGGGGCCCCTGGGCAACGTCGTCGTCTTCGCGAGCGATGACCCGCTGAGCGTCGTGACGAACCCCGACCTCCTCGGCTCACCGCGACCGCACATGCTGCACGACGCATCCCTGACCGCGTGGATCGACGGAGCCCGCATCATGACCGACGCTGACGGCACGGACTCCCCCGACCCCGACGACCCGATCTGGGACTAGGGGCCGACCGGGGACCGGTCGGCCCGCGCATCGGGAGTGGGCGCTGAGACCGATCCGGCCGTGCGCAGGAAGACGATGATCCAGCTGAAGATCAGCACCGCGGCGATCAGCTCGACCGCGGTGAGGTTGTAATAGCCGACCGCGAAGAAGGCGGCGAGCAGGATGATCACCAGGACGTAGATCCACCCGAACACCACGAACACGCGCGGGATGGTCGGCAGGAACCACGGCAGCCCGACGACGATGATCCCGAAGACGACCGTCATGCCCGTCGCGACCGTGTTGTGCAGGAGGAAGAACTCGTCGACGGGGAAGAGCCCGACGCACGCGAGGAAGATCCCCATCAGGATGAGCCCGCCGCGCACCATGAACCGGCCGCGACGCTCCTCAGGACTCTCGGCCGGCAGTCCGGCGGTCGCGTATCGGGAGATGGTCGTGACCATGATCCCGGCGATGACCAGCGTCACGTTGAAGGCGACGGACGCGCTGTTGGTGCTCATCCCGAGCGCGGAGAGGTTGTCGCGCCACCAGTGCACATCGCTCGAGGCGAGCATGCTGGCGAACGCTCCGACCACGAGGAAGACGGCGAGCACCAGCGAGAGCACCATGGGGGTGAGGGCGACCGCGCTGAGGAAGCAGACGTATCCGGTCAGGGCGAAGGCCACAGCCACCAGGATCGCTCCCGGGAACGGGAACACCGGGGCGTCCGTGAAGCTCCGCTCGAGGAGTTCGGCGATGCCGAGCCAGCCGAGGCAGGCGATCGCCGCGTGGGCGAACGCGATGGCGGTGAGGTCGTACCAGCGCAGCCGATCACCCGGCACGCTGAACCCGTCGCGGACCGACTGCGGGTCCGGCCGTTCCGGTCGCACCGCGAGGCGGCCGAGCGTGAACGCGATCACCGCGGTGATCGCTCCGCCGTACGCGGCGAAGACGCCGATCGAACCGCTGCCGCTGATCGCCAGGTCGTGGCCCCAGAACACCGGCAGGCCGATCGCGAACCCCGCGACGAAGAAGCCGGCACCGACGATGAGCGCCGTCGCCTCGAAGACCGCGGCGGACGTCTCCGGGCCCCGTACCTGTCTCAGCACCTGCACGACTCTGCTCGCCAGCGCGTTCATCCTCGTCCTTCCCGGTCCACATCATAGAAGGAGCGCAGTTCCGGCGCGGCCGGTGGTAGCATCACGGAACGTGATCGTATACAACGTCGTCGTTCCACCACCCGAGGTGATCAGTCATGAACGGTGCACCCGCTGCCCCCGCCGAGTCGGTATCGACTCTCGTCGCGCGCAACATCAGTGATTTCAGAGCCGCCGTCTCCGAGTCGTTCGTCCCGCTGCAGGTCTCCACGGCAGGACCCGACCATTTCCGCGGCGTCATCCGTGGTGCGTCCGTCGACGAGGTCCACGTGACCGAGGTGCGGGCCACATCGCACATCGTCGAACGAACTCCGGAGCTGATCGCCAGGAGCGACCGTTCCTACTTCAAGCTCAGCCTGATGCTCGCCGGCACCGGCCTGCTGATCCAGGACGATCGGGAGGCCGTGCTCCAGGCAGGGGATCTCGCGGTGTACGACACCGATCGGCCGTACTCGCTCGTCTTCGACGAGGGGTTCCGCACGATGGTCGTGATGTTCCCGAAGCACCTCCTGAGCCTTCCTCCCGACGTGGTCGGCCAGCTCACCGCCGTGCGCATCTCCGGGCAGGAGGGTCTGGGCGGCATGGTCGTGCCGTACCTCACCCAGCTCGCCGGGAACCTCGACCAGCTCGCCGGCGCCACCGGGGCACGCCTCGCGCACAGCGCCCTCGATCTCGTCTCCACGGTCTTCACCCGCGAGCTCGGCCTCGACGGCGTCTCGGCCGACCCGCACCGCGCGCTCGTGCAGCGCATCCGCTCCCACATCGACCGGAACCTCGCGTCGACCGACCTCGGTCCCGCATCGATCGCCTCGGCACACTTCATCTCGACCCGTCACCTGCACGGCCTGTTCCAGGAGCAGGGTGTGACCGTGTCGACGTGGATCCGCACGCGCCGTCTCGAACAGTGCCGCCGCGATCTGCTCGACCCGATGCTCGCAGACCGACCCGTCGCCGCGATCGCCGCCCGCTGGGGCTTCGTGGACGCGGCGCACTTCAGTCGCGCGTTCAAGTCGGCATTCGGCATCTCCCCCAGCGAGTACCGCGCCGCCCACTGAGCGCGACGCGAAGACTCGTCGCGCGGGACCGGCGACCGACGTGCGCGGAATCGCCGTCATGCCCGCTTGCCCTGGACGGCACGCCGGTTGACTCTCGGCGCGCGATGGGCCCCGCGACCTTGAGCGCCTGAGGGCGTGGGACCGAGCATGAGGCAAGCGCATCGCGACGACGCGGTGCCCGGGGCGAAGAGGCCCTGCCACGTGCGACGTCTGGACCCGCATGACCGACATCACGACCGACCCGGCACTGGATGAATGGCGAACCTACGATGAGTTCGCCGCCGGGATCGACACCTTCCGTCTGCCGAGCACACTGCTCGCCGGAACCTCCCTGACGTTGACCCTCGACGACGGAGGCACGCTCTCGCTGCGCTTCGACGAGGAGGCCGTCGCCTGGGAGGGCTTCGGCGTCGGCGGCACAGACCCGTACGACGCTGTCCGTGTGCGCGACGACGTCGTGTTCATCAACATCCCGTTCGAGAGCCGCGAGCGCGAGGCCCTGACGATCGTGGTCTCCTCCACCACGCATCGGGCGACCGTCATCCGCTCCCGCATCGCCGCCGAGGCCGTCGATGGCACTCCGCAGGTCGGCCAGGACTTCTGGGCGGCCACGACGGATGCGGGACCGGCCACCGGCGAGGTCCCCGGCCCCAGCCGCGACCTGATCGGAAAGCGCAACATCTACCGTTACAGCCCGCACCACCTGTACGAGCACGTGTACGTGTCGAGCCAGCGATACGCGTGGCAGTGCCTCGAGGGCGTGCAGCGCGGTCACGGCGACATGGACCTGTCGACCGTCTGGAAGTTCGCCGACGGCCTGTACCTGTTCTGCTTCCGCGAGTTCCGCATCGCCGTCGCGAGCGTCTGGCTGCACGACCTCGGCTACCAGCTGATGACGACCGGGATCTTCCTCGGCCTGAACGGCGATGGCGACTCCGAGCATTCCAGGGCCGGCGGGCACATCTACCCGCTCGGCTCGGTCGCCTATCCCGACGCGCAACCCGTCTGATCGACAGCGAGAAACAGGAGACACCATGGGCAATGCCGACATCATCCGCGAGCACTACGCGGCGAGCGACCGCGGCGACCTCGACGGGATGCTCGCGCCGTTCGCACCCGATGTGCAGTGGACCGAGGCCGCCGGCTTCCCCTACGCGGGAACCTACATCGGCCCCGATGCGGTGGCCGCCAACGTGTTCCAGCGCATCCAGGAGGACTGGGACGACTACACCGTGGCCATCGATGAGGTCCTCGACGCGGGCGACGCGGTCGTGGGCATCGGCACGTACTCCGGCACCTATCGGCGCACCGGCCGCTTCTTCGCCGCACGGGTGGCCCATGTGTGGCGTCTGGCGGACGGCAAGGTCGTGGCTTTCGAGCAGTTCACCGACACCGAGCTCGTGTCCCGCGCACTGCGCGACTGAGTCCGGACACGCCACACGGCACGACGCTCCACCACTGCACGACACGAACGGCACGCACGGCACGCACAGCACGCACAGCACGATCCGAACACGAGAGGCAGGAACCACATGAACAAGCGCGCATCAGGCGCCGCGGCACTCATCGCCGTGGCAGCCCTCGCCCTGGCCGGCTGCGCCGGAGGAGACGGCGGATCCGGTGGAGGCGACGGTGCCCCGATCGTGGTCGGGTCCATCAACACCATCAGCGGGCCGGCCACCTTCCCCGAAGCCTCCCAGGCGGCGGCCGCGGTCTTCGACGCCTTCAACGACGCCGGAGGACTGGACGGACGCAAGATCGACTACAAGACCCTCGACGACAAGGGCGACCCCGCCACGGCGACCGCCTCGGCCCGGGAGCTGGTGGGCAGCGACGGCGCCGTCGCGCTGGTCGGCTCCGCGAGCCTGATCGAGTGCGAGATCAACGCCAAGTACTACGAGCAGGAGAGCATCCTGTCGATGCCGGGAATCGGCGTCGACACCGGCTGCTTCGACAGCGAGAACATCTCGCCGGCGAACGTCGGTCCCTTCAACGACATGACCCTCACGCTGCAGTACGGATCCGAGGTGCTCGGGCTCGACGACATCTGCATCCTGCTCGAGATCGCCGGCTCCACCCGGCCGACCTACCAGGCCGCGATCGACAAGTGGTCGGAGATCACCGGCAAGGAGCCGAAGTATGTCGACGACACCGTCCCGTACGGCGCATCCGACTACACCCCCTACATCGTCAAGGCGCGCGAGGCCGGCTGCAAGGCCCTCGCGATCAACCCCGTCGAGCCGGACGCGATCGGTCAGGTCAAGGCCGCGAACGCCCAGGGCTGGGACGACGTCACCTGGCTGTACCTGACGAGCGTCTACAGCGAGAACTTCGCCGAGGCCGTGGACGATGCGGGAGCCGGCATCTACGTTCCCGCCGAGTTCTATCCGTTCACGGACGACAGCGAGATCAACGCCGACTGGCGCACCCTGATGGAGGACAACGACATCCCGCTCACGTCGTTCAGCCAGGGCGGCTACCTCGCGGCGACCTACTTCATCGAGGTGCTCAAGGGCATCGACGGCGACATCACCCGTGAGAGCGTCTCCGAGGCGCTGAAGAACATGGAGCCGATCGAGAACCCGATGGTCGGCACGCCCTATGCGTTCGGCACGCAGAACACCGCGGGCTGGCCGATCATCCTCAAGTCCGGCACCCACGCCTGGGAGCAGGTCGCCGACGACTGGCTCCGCATCGGCGAGTAGTCCATCAGACCGCCTGCCGCCGGGCGCATTACCGGCGGCAGGCCCTTCCCCCTCCCCCTCGGAACAGAAAGGACGCCCATGCTGCAAGGTGCCATCGCCGGGCTCGCCGCCGGCGGCCTCTACGCGGTCCTCGGCGTATGCCTGACGCTCATGTCCCGGCTCGTACGAGTCGTGAACTTCGCCCAGGCCGCCACCGGCATGTTCGGCGGCTTCACGGCGGTCTGGCTCGTGCGCGAGCTCGGGCTGCCGATCTGGGTCGGCTCCGTGCTCGGTGTGCTCGTGGCAGGTCTGCTGGCCGCGGCGATCGGCTTCATCGCTGCGACGTGGCTGTCCGAGGCGTCGACCACGACCCGATCGGCGATGACCGTCGGCCCGCTGCTGCTGCTGATCTCGATGTCGTTCATCCTGTTCGGCAACAAGCCGCAGCCGTTCGCGCCGATCATCGCCGGGCCCGCTTTCACGATCGGCGGCGTCGTCGTCAGCCAGGTGACGGTCGCGACCGTCGCGATGGCGATCGTGACCGCCGTCGCCGTGCGCATCGTCCTGCGTCGCACCAGAGTCGGAACGCAGCTGCGCGCCCTCTCCGAGCGCCCCACGACGGCCGAGCTGCTCGGCATCCGCTCGCGGCCGCTCTCCATCGCGGTGTGGTTCGTCACCGGTGTGATCAGCGCGATCGCGATCATCATCGTGGCGCCGTCGCAGTCCAACGACGCCACGAGCCTGTCGATGCTCATCGTGCCAGCCGCCGCAGCCGCGCTCCTGGGTGGTTTCCGCCGGCTCGACCTCGCCGTCGCCGGCGGACTCATCCTCGGCGTGCTCGGCGGACTCGTCGCCCAGATCGACGAGGTCGCCCTGGTGCGCAACTTCCTTCCGTTCCTGTTCATCGTCGTCCTGCTGCTCTGGACGCAGCGCAAGGAGGTGTGGGATGCCGCTCGCTGACCGCCCCTGGTTCCGCGTCACCTGGCCGTTCGCCGTCGCCCTCGTCGGCATCGGGGTCGGTGCGATCCTCAGCTCGGCCCTGCCCGGGTACTTCGTCTTCCTCGCCATCAGTGCGGTCACCGCAGCCATCGCCATCCTCGGCCTCGGCATCGTGACCGGCTCCGCAGGGATGATCGCCCTGTGCCAGCTCACGTTCGCAGCCGTCGGCGCCTGGATCGTCTCGCTGCTCAACGTCCTGCAGGCACCGGGCGGATTCCTCCTGTGGCTGATCCTCGGTGGTGTCGCCGCAGGGTTCGTCGGCATCCTGGTCGGCCTTCCCGCCCTGCGACTGCGGGGGGTGAACCTGGCAGTCGTGACCCTCGGCTTCGCCGCAGCGGCCGACGTCACGCTGGTGCAGATCCAGTTCCCCGGGTCGGCGGACGGCACGGCCATCGAACGTCCGGAGATGTTCTCGAACGACCGCCAGTTCTTCTTCCTCTCCATCGTCGTGCTCGCGGTCTGCGCCCTCGGGGTGTTCTTCCTGCAGCGCGGCCGCTGGGGGTCGAGCTGGAAGGCCGTGGCGTTCTCCGAACGGGGAACCGCCGCCGCGGGACAGAGCGTGCAGGCAGCCAAGCTGACCGCCTTCGCCGTCTCCGCGGCCCTCGGCGGTATCTCGGGTGGGCTGCTGGCCGGGCAGGTGCAGCTGCCGTTCGCGTCGAGCTTCACGCCGCTGCAGTCCCTCGCGCTCTACGTGCTGGCGATCATGTCCGGCGCCCACCTGATCGACATGGCGATCTTCGGCGGACTGCTCTGGGTGCTCGTGCCCGAGCTCCTCAAGCGCTGGGGCGTGCCGCAGGACTGGGCTTTCGTCGTCTTCGGCGTGCTGGGCGTGCAGGCTCTCACGAGCGGGACCAACCTCGGCCAGGGCATCCGCAACCTGCTCTACCGCCGCGCGGACCGGCGAACCGCGAACGCGCAGCTCACCGCCCTGCCTGCCGATGCTGGAGCCGATGCCTCGGCCGTCACGACGACGACGACGGCCACGGTCGACGATGCCGACCTGCGTGGGGCGCCCGTGCTCACCGTGGAGGGTCTCACCGTGCAGTTCGGCGCGCTCAAGGCACTGGACGATGTGTCGTTCCGGGTGCCGGCCGCATCGATCATGGGGCTGATCGGGCCCAACGGCGCAGGGAAGTCGACCTTCGTCGACGCGATCAGCGGCTTCCTGCCGAAGCACGGAGGACGTGTGCTGCTCGGCGACCGCGACCTGGCAGGCCTCTCCCCCACCCGTCGTGCGCGATTGGGGCTGCGGCGCACGTTCCAACAGGATCGGGTTCCGCCCGCGCTCACGGTCGGCGCCTACGTGCGGTTCGTGGCCAGACGCCGGCTCGCGAAGGCCGACATCGACGAGGTGCTGGAGTTCTTCGGCTGCCCGCCCTCCCGCGCGCGCCTGTCGAGCGTCGACGTCGGCACCCGACGGCTGGTGGAGGTCGCCGCGAACGTCGCCGCCCGACCCCGTCTGCTCATCCTCGACGAGCCGGCTGCCGGCCTGTCGCATGAGGAGCACCTGGCGCTCGCGGCACGTCTGCGAGACCTGCCGGCACGCTACGGCGTCGCCCTGATCATCATCGAGCACGACCTCGACCTCGTGCGCTCCGTGTGCCCCACTCTGACCGTGCTCGACTTCGGTCGGGTGCTGGCGAGCGGACCGCAGGCCGCGGTGCTCGCGAACCCCGATGTGGTGAAGGCCTACATGGGAGAGACGGAGCTGCTGACATGAGCGAACTCGTGCTGGACGCGGTGACGGTGAGTCGCGGAGCCGGGCCCGTCATCTCGGACGTCTCGCTGCGGGTCGCCGGCGGCGAGGTGCTGGCCCTGGTCGGCCCCAACGGCGCAGGCAAGACGAGCCTGATCGAATCCGTCTCCGGCGTGACCCCTCACTCCGCGGGGACGATCACTCTGGACGGCGAACCCATCGACCGGCTCTCCCGCGTCACCAGGGCGCGCCGCGGCATCGTGCACATCGAGCAGGGCCGAGCCGTCTTCCCGTCGCTGACCGTGCGGGAGAACCTCTCGCTCACGGCGCGCACCCCTTCGGAGTTCGACGCCGTCCTGGCGCAGTTCCCCGAACTCGAGAAGCGCATCGACGCCCCCACCGCCCTGCTGTCGGGCGGGGAGCAGCAGATGGTCGTGCTGGCCAGGGCGTTCGCCGCGAAACCCCGCATCCTGCTGATCGACGAGATGTCGCTTGGCCTCGCCCCCGTCGTCTTCCTGCGGCTGATGCCGATCGTGCAGTCCATCGCCGAGTCCGGGGTCGGGGTGCTGCTGGTCGAACAGTTCACCCAGCTCGCTCTCGGGCTGGCCGAGGATGCGGTGGTCGTCGCCGGCGGGCGCGTCTCGTTCCAGGGCACGGCGCAGGCGCTGCAGGCCGACCCCGCATTGCTGCACCGGGCCTACCTCGGCGGCTGAGCACGTGTCAGGGGCGAGCGACCGGCGGCGATGGACGGGACGTGGGGATTAGCCTGAGAGGATGACCCAGACCATCCACGCCCGCGCCGCCCTCCTCGACATGGACGGCACCCTCGTCGACTCGACCGCTGTGGTGGAGCGGCTGTGGCTGGCCTGGGCGGAGCCGCACGGGATCGCCCCCGAGACGGTGCTGAGTGTGGTGCACGGACGTCAGGGTCACCAGAGCATGGCGATCATGCTGCCCGAGCGCGATCACGCGATCAACCTCCGCGAGAACGAGGTCATGCTCGCGAACGAGGCGTCCGACGTGGAAGGCGTCATCATGATCCCCGGCGCCGACGGTCTGCTCGATGCTCTGGAGCCCTTCGCCCACGCGATCGTGACCTCTGCCAACGTCGCCTTGATGACCGCACGGATGCGGCAGGCCGGGCTGACCGTGCCCGCCCTCGCCGTGACGGCCGAGAACGTGTCCGCGTCGAAGCCCGACCCTGAGGGCTTCCTCCTCGCTGCACGCACACTGGGCGTCGACCCCGTGGACTGCCTCGTGTTCGAGGACTCCGGCGCCGGGATCCAGGCCGCCCACGCCGCGGGCATGCGAGTGATCGGAGTCGGCCCGCACGCCGCCGCCCACGCCCCGACCGCGCACGTGGACGACCTCACGCAGGTGTCGATCGCCGCCGTCGACGACGGCTTCGAGCTCCGGATCGGCTGAGCCGTCCGGAGCTCGCCGCCCGATCGCCTAAGCGGCGGAGCGGTGCGCCACCGGTCGCCGTCGCAGCGCGGCCTCGAGCACGGCTGGCGGGTTGTACTGCTGGTCGAGGCGTCCGATGTCGGTGCCGGGCGGGACGATCGCGTCGATCCGGTCGAGCACCTCATCCGTGAGCGCGACGTCCACTCCCGCGAGCAGGTCGTCCAGCTGCTCCATCGATCGCGGGCCGATCAGCGCGCTCGTGACCCCGGGATGCGCGATCGCGAACGCCATCGCGAGGTGGGTCATCCGGATGCCGGTCTCCTCGGAGAGAGCGACGATCTGCTCCACGGCGTCGATCCGCCGCTCGTCCTGGTTGTGCCGGAACATGGTCGCGCGCGCGAGATCGGTCTGCTGTCCCCTCCGGAACCGTCCGGTCAGCATGCCACCGGCGAGCGGGCTCCAGACGAGGGCGCCCATGCCGTAGCGCTGCGCGACGGGCAGGACTTCCCGTTCGATGCCACGGTTCAGGATCGAGTAGGTCGGCTGCTCGGTGCGGAAGCGCTCGAGGCCCCGACGCTCGGAGGTCCACTGCGCCTCGACCTGCATCGAGGCGGGGAAGTCCGAGCTGCCGATCGCCCGCACCTTGCCGCTGCGGACCAGATCGGTCAGCGCGGAGAGCGTCTCCTCGAGGTCGACGGTGTCGTCAGGACGGTGCGCCTGGTACAGGTCGATGTAGTCGGTCCCCAGTCGACGGAGCGAGTCCTCGACGGCGCGCATGATCCATCGACGGGAGTTGCCGCGCCTGTTCGGATCAGCGCCCATCGGTCCGTTGAACTTCGTGGCCACGACCACGTCGTCGCGCCGCCCGGCGAGCGCCTTGCCGATGAGCTCTTCGGAGCCGCCCTGCGAGTACCGGTCGGCCGTGTCGATGATGTTGATGCCCGCATCGATGGCTCGATGCACGATGCGGATGGAGTCCCGTTCGTCGCCGTTCCCGATGCTGCCGTCCGTCCCGAGCATCATGGCCCCGAGGGCGAACGGGCTCACCTGGATGCCGGTCCTGCCGAGGGTGCGGTAGTGCATGTCGTGTTCCTTCCATCGATGGCGCTCTGCTGTCCGGTGCCCTATCGTTGACCGAAGTGGAACGCCTTTCCGGAAGCATACGGAACGGCGTTCCGTTTACGCAACCCCCCGGAGGATCCATGCGCGCCGACGCCCGCCGCAATGCCGACGCTCTGACCGACGCCGCGCGCGAGGTCTTCGCGACGGAGGGGGTCGATGCGCCCGCGCGGCTGATCGCCGAGCGCGCAGGCGTCGGAGTGGGCACCCTGTATCGCCGCTTCCCGCAGCGGTCGGACCTCGTGGTCGCCGTCTTCCGGCACGCCGTCGATGCCACCGCCGCGGCTGCGGACGAGCTCGCCGCCGCGCACGCCCCGGACGAGGCGCTCGCCCTGTGGCTGCAGCGCTTCACGCAGTTCGTCGCCACGAAGCGCGGACTCGCTGCCGCGCTGCACTCCGGAGATCCCGCCTTCGAGGCACTGCCGTCCTACTTCACCGCCGAACTCGGCGGAGCACTCGAACGCCTTCTCGATGCCGCAGTCGACGCGGGGACGATCCGCCGCGACGTCGACGCGACGCAACTCCTGTACGCCGCAGCGAACCTCTGCCACTCCGCGGGATCGGAGGAGCAGAGTGAGGTCCTGGTCGGGCTGCTCGTGGATGGTCTCCGCTACCGCGCAACGGCCGGAACCCGCCCCTGACGCACCCCCGGTCGATCACATCCCGGCGTGGTCGAAGGCGATGGTCGGCACGTCGACGACGTGCGAACCGCCGTCCGCGACGATCACCGCACCGGTGATGTAGGACGACTCCCCCGACCCGAGGAAGCGCACCACCGAGGCGATCTCGGACGGGCGCGCCGGACGCCGCAGAGGCACGTCGGCCGTGACCGTTGCATACGCCTCCTCACGGGAACCGAGCCCGGCGTGCGAGGCGAACTCGTCCATCTCCTCGTCGGCCATGGGCGTCTGCACCCACCCGGGGCAGATCGCGTTCACCCGCACGCCGTGCCGGCCGTAGTCACGCGCCAGCGTGCGGGTCAGTCCGATCAGCGCGTGCTTGCCCACCGTGTACCCGGCCACCGACGGGCCGGCGAACAGACCGGCGAGCGAAGAGACGATCACGATCTGCCCCTTCGCCTCGATCAGCGCAGGAAGGGCCTCGCGCGCCATCGTGAACGCGGTCGTGAGGTTCGCCCGGATCGCCGCCTCCCAGCTCGCATCGTCGGTGTCGCCGACCGGGGAGAACCCGTGGCCGCCGGCGTTCGCGACGAGCACATCGATGCGACCGAAGCGCGCCAGCACCTCGGCGACAGCGGCCTGGGCCGACGCGGTGTCCGCGGCATCCGCGATGACGGGCACCGCGCCCACCGCCCGCTCCACCTCGTGCAGCGGCTCCGCTCGCCGACCCACCACCACGACGTGGGCCCCCTCTGCCGCATAGCGCTCGGCGATGGCCGCGCCGATGCCCGTGCCGCCTCCGGTGATGACGATGACGCGCCCCGAGACGCTCGATCCGACCGTGATTCCCATGTCTTCTCCTGTGTGGTGTTCTCGTGATGCGCGTGCGCGCTGTTCGCGTGATGCGCGTGCGCGCGGTGGTCTGGTCCGATGCGTCCGCATCAGGCGGGGAATCCCGAGCGGGCGGTGTAGCCGAAGTCGCTGATTAGCGTGGTGCCGTTCACCGCTGCGGCGTGAGGCGACAGCAGGTAGGCCACGTGGGCGGCCACCTCGTCCGCGGTCTGCACGGGGAACCCGGGATCGTCGAGAGCGGCCTCACCCAGATCGCCGCGACTCATCGGTGTGTCGACGATCGACGGGGCGATCGAGTTCACGCGGATCCCCGTGCCGAGGAGATCGACGGACAGCGCGCGGCCGAACTGGACGACCGCGGCCTTCGACGCGCAGTAGGGCACCATCCCTGGTGAGGCGACGAGGGCCGAGTCGCTCGCGAGGAGGACGATGGACCCCCGATCCGCGGTCCGCAGCGCGGGGAGCGCGTGCTTGAGCACCAGGAAGGGCCCTGTCACGTTGACGGCGAGCACGGCATTCCACGCGGCCAGGTCGATGTCCTCGATCGACGATCCGACCGGGCCGGAGATGCCTGCGCAGCACACCACGTGATCCACCCCGCCGAGACCGTCGACCGCCGCGCGCACGCCGGCGCGTACCTGCACTTCATCCGTCACGTCGACGAGGACGACAACCGCCTCCGGCGCTTCCGGAACCGAATCCCGCACGAGCGCAGCGGTGGCCTCTAGGGCGGCGCTGTCGCGGTCGAGCAGCGCCACCCGCATCCCCTCCTGGGCGAGCGCGCGGGCCGTGGCGCGCCCGATGCCGCTCCCGGCGCCCGTGATCAGGGCCGTCCTGTCGTGCAGCTGCAGATCCATCTGTCCCTCGCAGGCCGTCCCTGCACCGGTGGTGCGGGAGAGGACGGCGGTGTCATCACGGTCATCCTGCTCCCCTGCTCCCGGCGGTTCGAAGGTTCGGGATGAGGCTGTGCACGCTGGCACCATCGTCTTTCCCTCAGGGTCAAGCGCACCGTCGACAGCACGAGCAGACTCGCTCTATCGACGATTCCCCTCGTCGTCGATGCCGTGTCCGCACGGCCGTCACCCAGCAAAGGAGCCGACGTGGCAGACCCGACATCCGCGTCCACGACGCACACGCACACCTCTCTCCGACCCGGCGCCCTCGGTGTCGCCGGGATCGTCTTCCTCGTCCTCGCCGCCGTCGCCCCGCTCACGGGCGTCGTGGTCGTGGCCTCGCTCGCCATCGCGCTGGGCAACGGCGGCGGCACGCCCATGTCGTTCTTCCTGGTCGCAGCGATCCTGCTGCTGTTCGCGATCGGCTACGCCCAGATGTCGAAGCAGCTCGTGAACGCCGGAGGCTTCTACGCGTTCGTGGTGAAGGGCCTCGGTCGCACCGGTGGCCTCATCGCGGGTCTGATCGCCACCCTCGGCTACAACTTCTTCGTCGTCGGAACGATCGGCACCAGCGGCTTCTTCATGCAGACGATCATCCGCGACCTCACCGGCCTCGACGTGCACTGGCTCGTCTGGGGCCTGCTGTCCATCGTCGTCTGCTTCGTGCTGGCCAGGGTCGGCGTCGACTTCAGCTCGAAGATCCTGGGAGTCTGTCTCGTGCTCGAGGTGCTGATGCTCGTGGTGTTCGACATCTCCGTACTCGTGCAGACCGGCTACGACGTGGCGGCATTCAGCCCCGAGGCCGTGTTCTCCGGGTCGCTGCCCATCGGCCTGCTGCTCGCGGCGACCGGCTTCCTCGGCTTCGAGGCGACGGCGCTGTTCAGCGAGGAGGCCAAGCAGCCCCTGCGCACGATCCCCCGGGCCACCTACACCTCGATCATCGCGATCGGCGTCATCCTGGGTGTCACCACCTGGGCCGTCGTGAGTGCGACCGGTGTGGCGCAGGCACAGGCCACCGCGCTCGAGCATCTGCCCACCGGCGACCTCATCTTCTCGCTCTCGCAGCAGTACCTGGGCGGCCCCCTCACGACCGTGATGATGATCCTGCTCCTGGTGAGCCTGTTCGCCGCCATGCTCGCCTTCCACAACTCGGCGACGCGCTACCTGTACTCGCTGGGGCGGGCCAGGATTCTCCCACAGGCCCTCGCCCGCACGCGTGCCAACGGCGCGCCGCAGCTGGCCGGGATCGTGCAGGCCGGCTTCGCCGCGGTCGTCGCGGTGATCTTCGCCATCGCGGGAGCGGACCCGATCGTCACGCTCGTCCCCGCCATGCTCGGATTCGGCACCCTGAGCGTGCTGATCCTGCAGGGACTCGCCGCGATCTCGATCGTGGTCTACTTCCGCCGCCGCCAGGACCCGCGCTGGTGGAGCACGTTCATCGCCCCCGGCATCGGCTTCCTCGGCATCGCAGCCATCTCCGTCCTCGCCGTCGTGAACTTCAACATCGTCGCCGGGTCGGAGGAGCTCGCCATCCGGCTGATGCCGCTGCTGCTGGTCGTCGCCCTGATCGGCGGCATCGGGTACGGGGCCTACCTGAAGCGCGCCAGACCAGCCGTCTACGAAGGCCTCGCCACCGACCTGGAACAGTTCAGCGACCGCTGACCCTTCCCCAGACCACCCATCGAAGGAGATCGCATGACCACTCTGAATCCCGCCGACACCTCGACCTGGCTGCCCCTGGAGGGACTGGCACCCGGCTTCGATGCGAACAAGGCCCCGCACTCCACCGCGCTGAGCGGCACCGAGGTCACCGTCGTCGACGGCCGCGGCACCCGCATCGTGCATCGCTTCGCCGACTCGACCGTCGCGTGGGAGTACCAGCCGGGGGCGGAGGACGGCACCGAGGCAGCGGCCGACACCGACGACTACGAGGCCTTCGAGGTCGACGAGCAGCTCTACTTCGTGCAGTTCCACCACCGCTACCTGCCGCACGAAGCCGTCTCGCTCATCCTCGACCTGCGACAGGGCCGCACTCTGGCCGTGATCTCCGAGATCCTCCCGGCACCGGAGCAGGGCCGCACCCGCGTGCAGCACCACTTCGCCCCCGGCGTGATCGAGGGCAGAGAGCAGAGCGGCGAGGAGGCCGCTCCCACGACGACCCTCATCGGTCGCAGGGTCGAGTGGGTGTACAGCGAAGAGCACGCCTACGAGCACGTCTACCTGTCGTCGCGCTGGTACTCGTGGCAGTGCCTCGCGGGACCGGAACGCGGCCTCGCCGACACGGATGAGAACAGCGTGTGGCAGATCCGCCCCGGCATCTACGTGTTCGCCTGGCGCGAGAAGGTCATCCCGTGCGCATCCGTGACGATCGCCGACCACCGCGACGTGAACGCGATCCGCTCGCACGGCGTGCTGTTCGGCCTCGACGAGAGCGGAGAGGTGCCGACGCACTTCACGTTCGGCGCCCACGGACGACTGCTCTCCACGACGCTGCACGCGCCAGAGCTCGAGCCCGCGACCTTCGGAGCCGTCTGACATGACCGACGTCGCCGACCTCATCGTCACCGGTTCCGTGATCCGCACGGCCGACCGCGCGAACCCGGTGGCTGAGGCCTTCGCCGTGCGCGACGGCAGGATCCTCGCGGTCGGAGCGCGCGCGGACATCGAAGCGCTCCGGGGCCGCAGGACCCGTCTGCTCGAGGTCGGCGACGCGGCCGTGTACCCCGGTTTCGTCGATGTGCACAACCACCACGCGCTCGCCGGGCGCACGGACCTGTTCGAGTTGTCGCTCGCACCGTCGCTGACTCTCGATGAGGTGCTCGACCGCGTGCGGGAGAAGGCCGTAGAGCTGCCGCAGGACGCCTGGATCGTCGGCGGCGCGGTGGCGACCACCCTGCTGCCCTCCCTCGCGAACACCGCGAGCCGACGCCGTCTGGACGAGGCGAGCGGCGGGCGCCCGGTGATGCTCATGGAGGATTCCCGCCACAACCGCTGGGTGAGCAGTCGGGCGCTGGAGCTCGCGGGCATCACGGCGGAGCACGTCCCCGAGTCGGGGGTGACCCTGCTCGACCCGGACGACGGCACACCCTCCGGCGTCCTGCTCGAAGCCGCGGGGATCCCGGTGCAGGAGGCCTACGACCGCACGGGCGGGCTCACACCGGAGCAGCACGCCGCGGCCTCCCGACGGGGTATCGAGATCCTCAACTCCTACGGCGTGACCGCGTTCCAGGATGCGGGAGTCTCGGTGGACATCCTCCGCGCGCTCTCCGACCTCGACCGCGCGGACGACCTGCGCGCCTGGGTCGTGTCATCGCTGCTGATCAACGACGAGATCTTCGGGTTCGACCCGATCGGCGCTCCCCTGCTCGACCGGGGCGAGGAGTTCCGCACCCCGCACCACCGGCCCGATTTCGTCAAGATCTTCCTCGACGGCGTTCCGCCCGCCCGCACCGCCGCCTTCCTCGACCCGTACCCCGCCGACCCGGTGCACGGCGCACACTTCCACGGCGAGACGACCATGACCCTCGACGAGCTCACGGGGTGGCTGCGCGCCGTGGCGGAGCGTGGCCTCGGCGCCAAGGTGCACTGCACGGGGGACGGCTCCGCCCGACTGGTCCTCGACGCGACGGAGCAGCTGCGCGCAGCAGGCTTCACCACGCCGGTGCAGATCGCGCACGGGCAGTTCCTCGCCGAATCCGACATCCCTCGTCTGGCCGAGCTGAATGTCTCGGCCGACATCTCCCCGTTCATCTGGTACCCCGGAGTGATCCCGCAGGCGCTGGCCGACGTGCTCGGCGATCGGGCGGAGCACTCGCAGCCCAACCGCTCTCTCCTCGACGCCGGGGCGCTCGTGGCGGGCGGATCCGACTGGCCCGTGAGCGATTCCCCGAACACGCTGGAGGGGCTGCAGGGTCTGGTGACCAGAGCTGATCCGCTCGGTCGTGCGCCGGGACGTCTCTGGCCCGAACAGGCGATCACGGCGCAGGAGGCTCTGGAGGTCTTCACGATCAACGCGGCGACCGCGATGGGCCTCGCAGGCGAGACCGGCTCCCTCTCCCCCGGCAAGTCGGCCGACTTCGTGGTGCTGGCGCGTGACGCGATCGCCGGGCCCGCCGACGAGATCGTGCACACCCCGATCATGTCGACGTGGTTCGCCGGTCGCCGCGTGCACGGGGACTGACCCGCGGATGCGGCGGTCGCGTCGATACGATGAGGCGATGCGACGCTTCCCCTCCTCCGTGTACGGCGTCGGAGACGAGCCCGACCCGCGGTTCTCCCTCGCCAACGAGCGCACGTTCCTGGCGTGGACCAGGACCGCCCTCGCGCTGATCGCCGGCGGCGTCGCTCTCGAGGTGCTCGGCCTGGATCTGCATCCGGGATTCCGCCTCGCGGCCTCGCTGCTGCTGATGGTGACCGGCACCGTGGTCGCCCCTCTCGCGTGGTGGGAGTGGATGCGGGCGGAACGCGCGATGCGGCAGTCGCGGCCGCTGCCCGGTGCACTGTCCGCCGTGCTGCTGGCGGCGGTGGTCGTGGCGGTCGGGCTGCTGGTGCTCGCCGGCGTCCTGTGGCGTTGATCGGTCAGCGCGGATGATGCGACGTGCCATCGAACCGCAACGACGGTACGACCCCGGACTGCAACCGGAGCGCACCGAGCTCGCCTGGCGACGCACCGCCCTCGCGATCGCGATCGGCTCACTGCTGTCGCTGCGGGTCTTCCCGCTCGTCCTGCCGCCCGAGTTCGGGGCCTGGGGCATCGCACCCGGCGTGATCGGCGTCGGCACCGCGTGTGTGCTCTGGATCGCCGCACGACGACGACAGCGCCGCACGACCGCCGTGCTCACGGAGACGGCGGCGGGGCCCCTTCCCGGCGGTTCGCTCCTGCTCGCGCTCACCGTGTTCGGGACCGGCTTCGGGGTGATCGCGGTGGTTCTCGTCGTCGTCGCACAGCTCGCGATGTGACCGGCCGGCACCGACGCCCCCTCAGACGTCGGTGCCAGCCGGATTCGGGGCCAGCCGGATTCGGGCCAGCCGGATTCGGGGCCAGCCGGATTCGGGGCCAGCCGGATTCGGGGCCAGCCCGCCCAGGCGGGGTGCCGAGCTCTCAGTCGGCGACCGCCAGCACGGTGCGTCCCACCGCGCGCAGCACGGTCGCGTCGTGCACGGAGCGGGTGCCCGGCACGTAGCGCACGCGTTGCAGCGAACCGCCGCGGAACGGATACGACCGGTGCTCTTCGTGCAGCTCCCAGTCGACGGGGCCGCCGAAGTCGTAGCCGACGCTGATGCCGGTGAAGGGCGACATCCCGATCAGCATGGGCACATCGTCGATCCGGACGTCATCGCGCCCGTCGACCTCGACGCTCGCGCTCCAGCGCAGACCCGGCTGCTCGTCCACGCGCACCAGGAGGCGATGCGGACCGGCACCGAGCAGGGAACCCCGCGCGCGGTGCATGCGACCGTAGGCGTTGTACACGAGCAGCGGGGCACCGCGGTCGAGCGCGAGCAGGTATCCGCCGCCCTGGTCGCCGTGCGCCACGATCACTCCTGCGGCGTCCTGGCCGACCTCGAGATCCACCTCGATGCGGAACGAGCGCAGCACCGTCAGCTTCGCCGCACGGAATCTCTCCAGCGGAGGGCGGAACGGGATCAGGTCGACCGGTGCCGACAACGGCTCCTCGGTGTCGGGTCGCACCCGGAACAGTGCACCATCGTCGTCGAGCGGGAACACCGTGTTCCGCCAGGCCTCGGCATGCCAGCGACCTGCGAGTGCGGCGACGACCTCCGGGTGGGCATGCGCGACGTCGACGGTCTCCGTGGGGTCGAGCTCCAGGTCGTACAGTTCCCAGCTCCCCCCGGCGGGTCCTTCGTCCGGCGTGGGGGCCACGTCGGAGAGTGCCTTCCAGCGGCCGTCCACGATCGCTCGCCGCCCCACGCACTCGAAGTACTGCGCCTCGCGCCCGTCCGCACGAGGGTCCGCGAGCACGTCCACGATGCTGCCGCCGTCCATGTCGAGCGCTGGCAGGCCGTTGCGTTCGGCCAGGGCAGGCACCCCGCAGAGTTCCAGCAGCGTAGGCGCGAGGTCGGACACGAACACGAACTGGTCGCGCAACCCGCCGCGCATCGGTGCAGCGGGCCAGGACACGAGCAGAGGCGCGTGCACTCCCCCCTCATAGGTGGTGGCCTTGAACGAGCGGAACGGGGTGTTGGACACCCGTGCCCACCCTGTGGGGTACTGCCCGAAGAGGCGTGGCCCGCCGATGTCGTCCACGTCGCGGGGCACGTCGGTGACCCAGCCCTCCGGCATGCCGCCGTGACTGCCGAACTGCGCGAAGTAGCTCCGCGTGCCGGTCGGACCGCCCTCCGCCGTTCCCCCGTTGTCACTGGCGATCACCACGATGGTGTTCTCGCGCTCCCCGCTTCGTTCGAGTCGATCGAGCAGGCGACCCACGCTCTGGTCGATCTCGTCCACGGCCGCCGCGTACACCTCCATGTGCCGCGCGAACAGCCGCCGGTCGTCATCGGTGAGGTCGTCCCAGGCGGGGATCTGCGCGCCGTCGGCTATCGCGTCCGTCGGCAGCGCGGCATGCGCCGGCACGATGCCCCGTTCCTGCTGCCGAGCGAATCGCTCCTCGCGCATCCGGTTCCACCCGGCCTCATACCGACCGCGGTACTTCGCGATGTCGATGTCCTTCGCCTGGATGGGGCCGTGCACCGAGGTGTGCGCGTAATAGAGGAAGAACGGCTTGTCGGGGTCGTTCACGCGCAGATCGTCGATCATGCCGATCGCCCTGTCCGTGAGCTCGTCCGTCAGGAAGAAGCCCTCGGGGTACTCGTGCAGATCGACCACCGCGTTGTCCTGCACGAGCCGGTGCGGGTGGTGCAGCGAGGTGAAACCGTCCATGCTGCCGAAGTACCTGTCGAAGCCGCGCTGCAACGGCCACGTGCGACGGTCGGCTCCGTCGTGCAGGCTCGACTCCAGCGTCAGGTGCCACTTGCCGACCATGAACGTCGCGTATCCCCCTGCCCGCAGCGACTCGGCGAGGGTCGGGGCATCGGCGGGCAGCTCGCAGCTGAACCCCGGGTAACCGGGATCGACGTGCGCCACGAAGCCGAAGCCCGCACGGTGGGGGTTTACGCCCGTGAGCAGGGCGGCGCGGGCCGGGGAGCACATCGGAGCGGTGCGGTAGTTCGTGAAGACCCAGCCGTCGGCGGCCAGCGCATCGATGCGCGGGGTGTCGATCTCGCTGCCGAAGGGCCCGAGGTCGCTGAAGCCCAGATCGTCGATCAGCATCACGATCACGTTCGGAGCCCCCGCCCTCGCGCGGCGAGGCTCCGGCCACCAGGGCTCGGAGGACGAGGTGAACTCCTCGGCGCGGCCCTGGAACCGTTCGTATCCACGGGCTTCGTACGGCGCGGACATTCAGCCCGCCTTCCGGATGAGCTCGAAGATGCGGGTGCGCAGCTCGGCGAACACCGGGAGGGCGCGTGTCGTGAGCTGATCACGAGGAGCGCCGAAGTCGATCTCGATGATCTCGGTGACCTTCGCGGGGCGTTCGCCGAGCACCACCACACGGTCGGAGAGGTACACCGCCTCATCGATGTCATGGGTGACGACGACGATCGTCATCCCGAACTGCTCCCGGATGCGCAGGCACAGGTCCTCCAGCTCGAAACGCGTCTGCGCGTCGACCGAGGCGAAGGGCTCGTCCATCACGAGCACCTCCGGCCGGTAGGCGATCGCCCGCGCGATCGCGACGCGCTGCTGCATCCCGCCGGACAGCTGCCAGGGGAACTTCGACTCCGCACCGGACAGTCCGACCGCGGCGAGGGCCGCGTCGATGCGCTTCTCGCGCTCCTCGGCAGGCAGACGCAGATGCTTCAACGGCAGTCGCACGTTCTTCTCGACCGTGAGCCAGGGCATCAGCGACCGGGTGTACTCCTGGAAGACGAGCGCCATCTCCTCGGGAGGGCCGTCGATGGGGGTCCCGTCGATGGCCGCGCTTCCGGCCGTGATGCTCTGCAGCCCGGTGAGACACTTCAGCAGGGTGGTCTTGCCGATACCGGAGGGCCCGACGATGCAGCACACCTCCCCGGCGTGCACGTCGAAGGTGAGGTCGGCGATCACGGGCACAGGACCCGCCTTCGTCTCGTACGACTTCGCGAGGCCTTGCACGCTGAGGCGCGCCGGCGCGGGGACGGTGGTGGTGGTCATGCGTTCTTCTCCTGTTGCTGGGAGGCGATGTACCAGCGCAGCACGCGGCGCCGGAAGAGGGTGAACACGGCGGTCGCGGTGTATCCGATGACGCCGAGGACGAGGATCCCGGCCCACATATCCGGGATGGCGAAGGACTGCTGCGCGAGCAACGTCGCCGCTCCGAGTCCCGTCGAGGAGCCGAGCATCTCGCTCGCGATCATGACGACGAACGCCGTGATCAGACTGACCTGCATCCCGGACAGGATGCGCGGGCTCGCCGCGGGGAGCATCACGGAGAACAGCCGCTCGCCGGCACTCAGCCGGTACACGCGGCTCACCATCTCGAGTGTGGGCTCGCCGGCGCGGACACCGTCGATCGTCGAGATCAGGATGGGGAACACCGCGGCCAGGGTGATGGAGAGGATGCGCGTCTCGGTGCCGAACCCGATGAGCGAGACGAAGATCGGCACCAGCGCGACCGGCGGGATCGCACGGAAGAAGTGGATGGTCGGCTCGGCGAACCAACTCAGCGGACGGATGAGGCCCAGCAGCAGCCCCAGGAGCACACCGATCACGGTCGCCAGCAGGAAGGACACGACCAGGTTGCCGACGGACGAAGCGACGTCGAGCAGGAACGCGGGCGTCTGCGCGAGCTGCCAGAGCCGTTGCAGGATCGTCTGCAGCGGCGGGAAGAACGCGTTGGTCGACCCGGCCGAGGCGAACCACCACAGAGCCAGCAGCGCGATGGGCACCGCGATCTCGGCACCGAGCAGAACGCCGCGCGGGAGTCCGTCCTGGCCGCGCCGCCGAGCGAGCCTGGTACGGGTCTGGATCGACGAGGTGAGGGTCATCACACCACCTGCTTCCGGTATTGCGGGTGCCAGTGCAGGAGCCTGCGCTCGCCCCACTGGCTGAGTCCCTGAATGAGCAGGCCGAGCACACCGAGGATCAGCACGTAGGCGAAGAGCTGCGCCTGGTTGCCGGTGATCTGCGACAGCAGCAGGCTCTGGCCGAGACCTGGCCCTCCCCCGAGGAGTCCAGCCACCACGGCGACCACGAGCGAGGTCGGTGCGGCGACCCGCACAGCCGTGCCGATGTAGGGCAGTGCGCTCGGGAGCACGATCCGGCCGAGGATCTCGGCTCTTCCCATGCCGTAGGAGCGTCCGGTGGCCCTGGCGACCGGATCGGTGTCGAAGACGCCGGCCGAGGCCTGCACGGCGATCGCGATGAAGCATCCGAAGAACACCAGGAAGATGCCCATGCTCGCCGTCGGCCCCATGACCAGCACGACGACGGGCAGGATCACGATCGGCGGGATGGGTTTCAGGAACTCCAGCGGCACCCGCGTCGCGTGCATCGCGAGCGGCGACGTGCCGATCGCGACGCCGAGGGCGACACCGATGACGATCGCCAGGACGAGTCCGACGAGGGCCATCGTGAGCGTGTCGCCGAGGGCTGTCCACGTCGCAGGGGTTCCGAGCAGACGGAACGCCTCGCCGATCGCGGCAGTGGCTGCGGGCAGCGGTGACCCGGCGAGCGGCCCGGCGGTCGCCGACCATTCCCAGAGCGCCAGCGCCGAGACGACGCCGGCTGCTCCGATGAGCGGTGGGAGGAGAGAAGAGCGGTTCATGAGCATCATCCGGCGGCGAGGACGACGCCTTCGAGGTTGACCGGAGCCGAGAGGAAGCCGAGGGCGACGAGCTTGTCGTTCACGCGTTCGAGATCCACGGGTGCGACCTCCGCCGGCCAGAACGGCAGCTTGACGTCGTCGACCGTCAGTGTCGAGCCGGTGGCGTCGATCCCGGCCTGGATCGCGTCCTCCGGGTGCTCGTTCGCGTAGGCGTTGCTCTTGGCGACCGCGCGCTGGAAGGCGGCGATGGCATCGGCCTTCGCCGCGATCGTGCTCTCCCCCGCGGTCCACAGCCCCACGGCGCCCTCCTCGAAGAAGCCGACGGACGGCGAGTCGAGCTGCACCGCACCGGCCGCATCCGCCTCGGCGGTGAAAGGACTGACGAGACCCGCCGCATCGACCGTGCCGCTCTGCAGCGCGGCGACCGCCGAGGTGAAGTCGAGGACGACCCACTCCACCGAGCCGGGGTCGACGCCGGCGCGGTCGAGGGCGTCGGAGATGACGACTTCGAGCTGCGCCTTGCGCGCGGGGATCGCGATGGTCGCCCCCTTCAGGTCGGCGACCGAGGAGATGCCGCTGGCGGCGGAAGCGAACAGGCCGGTGTCGTCGACGGTCGCGGGGTCTTCGGCGTCAGCCGCTCCGGCGACGAATCCGTCCGCCGGCGCGACCACCTTCAGCGGGACGCCGCTGCTGAGTGCGTTCAGCAGCGGGATGCTGGGGGCATACGCGACGTCGACCTGTCCGCCCTGCGCGGCCGCGAGTCCGGCCGGCGGGTTGGCGACCACCGAGGTCTCCAACTTCAGCCCCTCCTCCTCGAAGAAGCCCTGCTCCTGTCCCAGCATCAGCGCCCCATCGGAGACGAGGCCGATGGTCGCGACCTTGAGCGTCGTCAGCTCGCCGTCGCCGCCGGAGGAGGAAGCGGGTGCGGAGGTGCAGGCTGCGAGCGCGAGCATCCCGGCCACCACGAGGGCGGCGGATGTGCGACGTGCGAGTCTTGTGACGTTCATGAGAACTCCTCTTCGAGTTAGTCACCGGTTGGTGATTTTAAAGATCGTAGTCGTGCCAAGTTCTTTGTTGATTACGATCGGGTTACGTTAGTCACCGTTTGGTGACTAAAAACAGCAAATGGAGAATCGTGGATGTGAGAGTGCAGGACCGGAGAGGGGGGCGCGATGCCCAAGATCGTCGACCATGAGGAACGCAGGACCCACATCGCCGATGCGGCGACGCAGGTGATCATCCGGGTCGGATTCGACAACCTCACGATGCGCGAGATCGCCACGGAGGCCGGTTACGCCCATGGCGCGATCGCCCGCTACTTCCCCGACAAGAGGAGCGTCCTCACGGCCGCGTTCCTCCGGCTGTACTCGCTCGCCAACGACCGTATCCACGCCCGCATCGAGGGCGTCAGGGGACTCGAGGCTCTGGAGCTGATGTGCAGGGAGATCCTCCCCTACAGCCCGAACGGACCGCTGTACGCCAAGGTGGTCATCGCGTTCTGGGACCACGCATCGCAGGACGACGAGGTCACCAGGATCCACCGCGTGAACAACCTGCACTGGCGCGACCTGTTCCGCCGGTGTCTGATCGAGGCCAGGGAAGACGGCGAACTCGCCGACGGCATCGACATCGAGACCGCGGTGAACGAGATCGCGTCGCGCAATGCGGGGTGGCAGATGATCTCGGTGCTGATGCCGGACTCGGCCGGCGACGGGCGGCTGAACGACGGTCTCGACGCCCTGCTGTCGATGCTCCGTCGCCCCGCCGCTCCGCCCGCCCGCTGATCGCATCCGTCGTCCTGCCTTCAGCCCGCGAGAATGAACCGCGCGCCGCGTTCGGCGATCATGGCCGCTGGCGCGTTGGTGTTGCCGGTGGTCACCGTCGGCATCACCGAGGCGTCGACCACACGGAGCCCCTCGATCCCGCGTACCCGGAGCTGCGGATCGACCACGGACTCCGGGTCGCTGCCCATGCGGCAGGTGCCGACCTGGTGGTGGTAGGTGATGGCTGTGCGGCGCACCCAGTCCTGCACATCGTCGTCCGTCACGTCCGGCCCGGGGTAGACCTCCACGGCTCCCCACTCCTCGGCGAGCGCAGGCTGTGCGCCGATGCGGCGGCACTGGCGCACGGAGGCGGCGAGGGCGTCGGCATCGCGCTGGTCTTCCAGTGCCGCCAGGTCGATGTGCGGCAGGTCGTCGAGGCCGGGACCGGTGAGGCGCAGCTCGCCGCGGCTGTACGGCGTCACCAGGCCCGCCATGAGCGTGAACCCGTCGGCGCCCCGCGGTTCGAGGTCGCCCCACATGGGCACGGAGAAGTGGATGGGCTGCGTGTCCGGCTGCGCGAGGCCGTCCCGGCTGCGCCAGAACAGGTGGCTCTGCGTGACGGACACCCCCGACTGCGGCGGGCCCACGGGCTTCTGCTCGGTCGCGAAGATCACCGGCGAGAGAAGGTGGTCGTGCAGGTTCTTGCCCACAGCGGGTGCGTCGTGCACGACGGGGATGCCGAGCGCTCTCAGCTCGTCGGCGGGACCGATGCCCGAGCGCAGCAGGATGACGGGCGTGCCGAGCGCTCCCGCCGACAGGACGACCTCGTCCGCGAACACCTCCTCGGTCTCGTCGCCCTCCCCCAGCCGGATGCCGACCGCGCGCCCGTCGCGCACGATCACGGAGTGGACGGCGCGGCCGGTGAGGATCGTCATCCGCTCGGCGACGGGCTGCGCATAGGCGGTCCAGGTGTTGACGCGGCGGCCGTCCCTGATCGTGACCTGCTCCTGCGACACCCCGTCGAGCGTGCCGCCGTTGTAGTTCGGGTTGCGCGGCAGCCCCTCCTCCACTGCGGCATCGATGATCGAGGCCTGGATGGGCGAGAGCGCGTAGTCGTCGGTCACGGGCAGCAGGTCGTTCTCGATCGCGTCGTAGATCGGCTCGACCTCGGCCCACCCCCATCCGGTCGCCCCAGCCTCTTCCCACGCGTCGTAGTCGGAGGCGGCGCCGCGCACCCAGATCATGGCGTTCAGCGCGTGCGAGCCGCCGGTGACCTTCCCTCGAGGGAGATGCAGACGTCGACCGGCCGCGTGCGGCTGCGGCACCGTGAAGAAGTCCCAGTCCTCGGCGGAGTGCCAGAGCTCCCCCGCCCGCGACGGATCGTGGATGGCCGGGTTCGTGTCGTAGCCGCCGGCCTCGACGAGCGTCACCGCGACACCGGCGTCGGTGAGACGCCGGGCGACGATGGCGCCCGAGGTGCCGGCCCCGACGACGATGGCGGAGCGCACCCCGCCGCTGTTCGCCGCGGCCACGCTCAGGCCTTCCGGCCGGGGCCGGAGACGACCTGGGTGACGGCGACGGACTTCAGTCCCTCGACGCCGAACTCCAGCCCGTAGCCCGAGCTCTTCACCCCGCCGAACGGCACCATCGGGTGCAGCCCACCGTGCGAGTTGATCCACACCGTGCCGGACTGCATGCGCGCGGCGACGGCGCGGGCCTCCTCCGGGTCGCTGGCCCACACCGAGGCGCCGAGACCCACGTCGAGGGCGTTCGCGAGCGCGAAGGCCTCGTCGACGTCGCTGTAGCGGATGACGGGGAGCGCAGGACCGAACTGCTCCTCCTGCACCAGCGCCGCATCGTTGTCGATGTCGGCGACGATCGTGGGACGGTAGAACAGCTCGCCGAGGTCGGATGCCGGCTCGCCGCCGGTGACGATCCGGGCGCCGCGGCTCTTCGCATCGTCGACCAGGCGGCTGACGATGTCGAACTGCGGGTGGTTCTGCAGGGGTCCGAGCACGTTGCCCTCGTCGAGGCCGTTGCCCATCGGCACCTGCTCGGCGATCGCGGCGAGCGCGTCAACGACCTCGTCGTACACGGAGTCGTGCACGTAGAGGCGCTTCATGGCCGCGCAGGTCTGTCCGGTGTTGATGAACGCACCCCAGAAGAGGTCTTCGGCGATGGCCGCGGCGTCCGTGCCGGGAAGCACGATGCCGGCGTCGTTGCCGCCCAGTTCGAGTGTGAGGCGGGCGAGGTTGCCCGCGGAGCTCTCGATGATGCGGCGACCGGTCGCTGTCGAGCCGGTGAACATGATCTTGGCGATGTCGGGGTGCGACGCGAGGCGAGCGCCCACTTCACGGTCTCCGGAGACGCCGATCAGCACATCCTCCGGCAGCACCTCGTTCATCACCGCGATCATCGCGAGCACGCTCAGCGGGGTGTACTCGCTGGGCTTCGCGACGACCGTGTTGCCCATCCGCAGCGACGGCCCGATCTGCCAGATCGTGATCATGAGCGGCCAGTTCCACGGCCCGATGGCTCCGACGACACCGGCCGCCTTGTAGACGAGCTCGGCGTGCAGCGTCTCGTCGTCGACGAGCACCTGCGACTCGAGCACGGTGCTGGCATTGGTGCGCAGCCACGCCGAGCAGGCGCCGAGCTCGAACCGCGCGTTCGGGCCGTTCAGCGGCTTCCCCTGCTCCCGCGACAGGAGATACGCCAGACCCTCGGCGTTCGCATCGATCGCGTCGGCCGCGGCCAGGAGCAGTTCGCTCCGCTTCTCGTGTCCGAGCGCCTCCCACGCGGGCTGCGCGGCCTTCGCACGGGCGATCGCGTCGTCGAGGTCGTCCACGGCGGCGACGGGCGCACGGCCGATGACCTCGCGGGTCGCAGCATCGGGGATCTCACGGCCTTCGCCTTCCGGCGCCTGGATGCGGTCGAGCAGCGCGGCGGCTGCGGAAGCTGCGGAATCGGACATCGGTGTCTCTCCTTCGAGCGTGGCGCTGACCGATGGCGGAGTGGCCGTCGGTCTTCCTCTCATTCTCGGATGACCCTTCCCGCCGCACTTGTCGCGGAGCGCGCCGAAGATGTCCTCGCGCGAACGATGCGCCCGCGGGCAGGTGCGGCAGGTGCGCGGCGACCAGGTCTGCCGCGATCGGATCGAGTCCCTGTCGCCGGTCGCGGGGTGCGCCATCGGCGCGCGGGGTCCCACCAGGCCGGCCCTCGCACCTGCGGCACTCCCCCACGCATGCGGATCTGCCAGCCCGAGGTGTCCAACGTGCGGTGATGGTGCCAGCACAGCGTGACCCCGTTGTCGGTGTGGGTGGGCCCCCCACGCGCGTACTCCGTGACGTGGTGGATCTCGCACCAGGCGGTCGGGACGTGACACCCGGGGATGAGACACTCGCGATCTCGCACGCCGATCGCGCGGCGCTGCGCGGGAGTGAAGATCCGGTCGCTAGACCCGAGCCCGACGACCCTTCCTCCAGCCCCGTATACGACCCGCTGGACCGTCCCTCCGCATGCCGTGTGTGCGGCTACCCGAGTCGACACCGGCGCTTCGACGCCCTCGACCCGCGCCCGGCCCCGCCGCGTGGCGTAATCCTCGGCACCGACCGTGACCACGAGTGTCGGGGCAGCACCGCCCAGCCGCGGCATCTCGTCGTGTCGGGCCGCGATGCCCAGGGCCGCCGCGAGAGCGTCATGCTGCTTCTGTGCCCGCGTGCGCCCGTCGATCATCCCGCCGGGGTCCCCGGACGGGAGCACATCCTCATCCGGGGACACCGGGGCAGACGGACTCCCCGTGTCGTCGAGTTCCGCGGACGGCACGAAGTGGACGCCGGGAAGCGGCGGACCGTCGACCTTCGGGTTCAGATACGCGTCCCAGATCCGCTGCAGCTGCTCCGCGACCTCCGGCAGCAGCGCGCCGCGGACCGGGATGACGCCGTCCTTGGCGCGTCCCAGCACCACGCCGCGAGCCCGCAACGCGATGTCTTCCGCCGGCTCCGCGCCGTCGGGATCGAGGTACTGCACGATCATCTGAGCCCGCACCCGCAGATCCTCGGGTGTCGGTGCCGGACCGATCCCGTACCCGTCGCGCGTTGCGAGCGTGTCGTCGCCGTTCTCGTCGCCGTTCTCGTCGTCGCTATTCTCGTCGCCGTCGCTGTTCCGGTCGTCGTCGCTGCTCTCGCCGTCACAACTCTCTTGGCCACAAGCCACCTGCGCCAGACGCGCGTCAGCCTCCCACCGGTCAGCGCCGCGCACGCGCGGACCTGCCTGCTCGATCGGCCCGGTCGCGGCCAGCAGCCCCGTCACCCCGATCGCCCCGTCGAGGAGGGCCTCGCGCAGCGCCGGCCACCGTGCCGGCAGCCACTCCCCGGAGGAGAGGTCGACCTCCCGGCGGACGAGCCGCGCCGCCTTCACCACGCGTGCGGCCCCCGCCGCGTCCGTGCGGAGGACGCGCTGCAGCACCTCGTTCATCGAGCGGCAACCGAATCGCCCGGAGAAGTTCGGCTCCGCCGATCCCGCTGGACGCGGATCGACGCTCGCCACCGCCTCCACGACCACGGCTTCCACGCGTCGCTGGATCTCCCCGGCGAGCCGCAGCAGGTCCATCGTCTCTCCCGCCTCGAGAGCGCCCACCGCGCCGGATCGCAGCACGGTATCGAGAGCGACGACCGTGTCGTCGAGAACCGCTGCCGGGGTGCTTTTCATAGGACGATTCAACAGAAGGCCACCGACATTCACACGCCGGATAATCCCCGTTCAGAGCAATATTCCAGTACGCTCCAGCGACTCCTCCTGCATGCGCAGAGACCCGCGATCAATACTCCACAACACCGCAGCATCTGTATGCCACGACCGCGCCTCCCCCGTCGCGTCCGGGAGAGAACCCTCACACGAGGTCGGAGTCCTCGAAGATCAGGATCGTGCGCGTGGAGCGGATTGACGGGATCGCCTGGATGTCCTCCAGCACGATGCGGCGGAGGTCGCGGGCGTCGTTGGCGCGCACGAGCAGCAGCACGTCGAAATCGCCTCCGACCAGAGCCATGTGCTCGATCTCGGGGATCGCCCTGAGCCGCGCGCTCACGTCCTGCCACGTGGCCTGCTCGATCGCGAGCGTCACATAGGCGCTCGCGTGGTGTCCGAGCAGCACGGGGTCGGTGCGCACCGTGTACCCCGTGATCACCCCGGCGTCGGTGAGGCGCTTGATTCGCGCGTGCGCTCCCGCGCGCGAGATGTGCACCACCTCGGCGATCGCGGTCATCGACGCGCGCGCATCCCGCCGCAGCTCCGCGAGGATCGCGCGATCCGTGTCGTCGAGCGCCGCCATGGCACCCCTCTCTCATTCGGGGAAATGCTGACACTTCGGAAGCCATTGTGGCACGCCGGGCACAATCGTCCACGATTGCGCGGTCGATCTTGGATGACTGTCGCACACGCGGCATGCTGTCCTCATCGAGTTCGGCAAGGAAGGCGGACGGATGCACCCCCATGACATGCTCCCGCGAGACACCGCGGTACGACTGATCGACGAGGACGGGACCACCCTCCCCGACGAGGCCTACGCGCTCCCCGCCGCCGACGTCCTGCTCGCCGCCTACCGCGGGCTCGTCGAAGGCCGACGCATCAACGACCAGGCCGGCGCGCTCGTCCGCCAGGGCCGTCTCGCGGTCTACCCGTCGTCGCACGGCCAGGAGGCCTGTCAGGTGGCCGCGGCGATGGTGCTCGGCGACACCGACTGGCTCTTCCCCACGTACCGCGACTCGGTCGCCGTCATCGCCCGCGGCATCGCTCCCGCTGAGGCGATGGTGCTCCTCAAGGGCGACTGGCACTCGGGCTACGACGTGCGCTCGCACCGCGTCGCCCCGCAGGCCACCCCGCTCGCGACACAGCTCCTGCACGCGGTCGGCTTCGCTCAGGCGGCGAAGCACCGCGGCGAGGACACCGTGGTGCTCGCGCTCTGCGGCGACGGCGCCACGAGCGAGGGCGACTTCCACGAGGCGATGAACTTCGCCGCGGTGTTCCACGTCCCGGTCGTGTTCTTCGTGCAGAACAACGAGTTCGCCATCTCGGTGCCCCTCTCCCGACAGACCGCCGCGCCCTCCCTGGCCCACAAGGCGGTCGGCTACGGCATGCCGGGGCAGCGCGTCGACGGCAACGACGTGGCTGCGGTCCTCGCGGTGCTCACCGAGGCCGTGGACCGCGCACGTGCGGGCGGCGGCCCCTCCCTGGTGGAAGCGCACACCTATCGCATGCAGGCGCACACCAACGCCGACGACGACACCCGCTACCGCGAGCGCGAAGAGGTGCAGGCCTGGCTCGCCCGCGACCCGCTCCTCCGCCTGCGCGCGCATCTCACTGCGACCGGGGCGCTGGACACCGCCACGGAAGAGCGCTTCGCCTCGGGCGCCGAGGAGATCGCGACCGCGATGAGGGCAGCGCTGAACACCGACGCAGACCTCGATCCCGAAGACCTGTTCCGCTTCGTGACCGCGACCCGCTCCCCGCAGCTCGACGAGCAGTGGCACCTGCTGCGCGACGAGATCGAACGCTCGCGTCTCACCGACGTCGAGCACGCCACGACCGGAGGCCACCGATGACGATCGCACAGGACGACACGCGCATCGAGAGCGAAGCCGCCACGACGAGCACGATGACCATGGCCGCCGCCTTGAACAGGGCGCTGGCCGACGCCATCGAGTCGGATCCGGACGTGGTGGTCTTCGGCGAGGACGTGGGAGCCCTCGGCGGCGTCTTCCGCATCACGGATGGACTCACCGCACGCTTCGGCGAGGACCGATGCTTCGACACCCCGCTCGCGGAGTCCGGGATCGTCGGCACCGCGGTGGGGATGGCCATGAACGGACTGCGCCCCGTGATCGAGATGCAGTTCGACGCCTTCGCCCTCCCCGCGTTCGAGCAGGTCGTGAGCCATGTCGCCAAGCTCGGCAATCGCACGCGCGGCGGCATGCGCATGCCGCTGGTGATCCGCATCCCGTTCGGCGGCGGCATCGGCGGCGTCGAACACCACTGCGACTCGTCCGAGGCCTACTACGCCCACACCCCGGGCCTCACGGTCGTCAGCCCCGCCACCCCACAGGACGCGTACTCCCTGCTGCGCGCGGCCATCGCCTCGCCCGACCCGGTGATCTTCCTCGAGCCCAAGAAGCTGTACTGGAGCAAGGGCGAGGTCGACACCTCGGTCACCGCGGAGCTCGGCTCGGCCCGCATCGCCCGTGACGGCACGGATGTGACGCTCCTCGCGTACGGCTCGTCCGTGCCGCTCGCGTTGGAGGCCGCCGAGGTGGCCGCTGCGGAAGGGCGGAGCGTGCAGGTCGTCGACGTGCGCTCCCTCTCGCCGTTCGACGACGCCACTGTCACGGCCGCCGTGAAGTCGACAGGCCGCGCCGTGGTCATCGCGGAGGCGCCGGGCTATGTGAGCGTCGCCTCCGAGATTCAGGCACGCGTATTCGAGCGCTGCTTCGAATACCTGGCGGCGCCCGTGCGACGGGTGACCGGATTCGACACCCCCTACGCACCTCCGAAGCTCGAGCACTGGTACCTGCCGGACGTCGACCGCGTGCTCGATGCGATCGACACCCTGCACTGGGAGGACGAAGCATGAGCACTCCGGTGCAGCCCCAGACCGGCACACGGGTGTTCCGACTGCCCGACCTCGGCGAGGGCCTGACCGAGGCCGGACTCGTGCAGTGGCTCGTCGCGGTCGGCGACACCATCACGACGGACCAGCCGATCGCCGAGGTCGAGACCGCGAAGAGCATCGTGGAGCTGCCGTCGCCGTTCGCCGGCGTCATCACGGCACTGCACGGCACCGCCGGGGACACGATCGACGTCGGTGCACCCGTGCTCGAGGTGGCGGATTCCCCGCCCTCCCCCTCGTCCGCGGTGGCTCCCCCTGCACCGGCGACTCCCGCGTCACCGGCTCAGCCCGAGCACGAGGTGTACCGCGAGGAAGAGCGCGCGGGCTCCGGGAACGTCCTCATCGGCTACGGCACCACCGCGCGTCCGAGCAAGGGCCGTCGGCGACCTCCCGTCGCATCGACGACGATCCACTCCGCATCGGGTACGCCTGTGGACACTCCCCCTTATGGATCGTCCGAGCGGCGCCCGGTCGCCGTCCGCTCACCGCTCGTGCGTCGTCTCGCGCGGGACCTCGGCCTCGACGTCCACTCGATCGCCGCGACCGGCGCCGATGGCGCCATCACCCGCGCCGACGTGCTGCGTGCCGCGGTGGACGGCGCGGTGGACCAGGCGGTCGGCGCTTCCGCCGGCCGCAGCGGCCGGACGACGACAGGAACAGGCGCAGGAACGGGCGAGGGAACCGGAACGGGCGAGACGGTCGACGGCCTCCAGGTGCGCGCACGCGAGCGGATGTCGCCGCTGCGCAAGGCTGTCAGCGCGAAGCTCTCCCGCAGCCGGTCCGAGATCCCCGAGGCCACGGTCTGGGTGGATGTCGACGCCACCGAGCTGTGGGATCTGCGTGCGCGTATGGCTCCGGAGGGCGGCAAGGCACCGTCGGTGACCGCGCTGCTCGCCCGCTTCGTCCTGCTCGCGCTGGAGGACTACCCCGTGCTGGCGTCGCGCCTCAGCGAGAACGGGGACGAGATCCTCGCCTTCGACGGCGTCAACCTCGGCATCGCCGCCGACACCGACCGAGGACTCCTCGTCCCGGTCGTGCCCCGCGCCCATGCCCTCTCTGTGACCCAGCTCGACACGGCACTGCGCGAACTCACCACCACGGCTCGCTCCGGCACGATGCCACCGGAGCGGCTGCGGGGATCGACCTTCACGCTCAACAACTACGGGGGTCTGGGCGTGGACGGTTCGGCCGCGATCATCAACCATCCCGACGTGGCCATCCTCGGCATCGGCCGGATCATCGAGCGCCCGTGGGTCGTGGACGGAGCGATCGTCGCCCGCCGCGTCGTGCAGATCTCGCTGGTGTTCGACCACCGGGTATGCGACGGAGGCTACGCCGCAGGCTTCCTGCGCCGGGTGACCGAACTCATCGAGCATCCGTTGCGTGCGTTCGGGAGGGTGTAGGCGCTGCGCGCTCGGTTGAGCCGTACCTCCGGGTCAGCCGAACACGAGCGGACGCTTCGTGGCGTCCTCCACCGTGAGGCCGATGATCGTGGCCCCCGGCTCCTCGACGTCGCGATCGGCATGGAACCGCAGCAAGCGACCATCGCGCGACGCCATGTCGTACCAATGCTCCTCTGAGGAGACGACGGAGACCGTCGTGCCCTGCGGGAACGCCGCGACCGCGTCCGCGACCGGAGCCCCCACCCGAAGTCCGTCGACCGCCGGGAGGTCCGCGCCGACCTGAGTCGTCCCGGCGACGGAGCGGGCGTCGCCGACGGTGATGGATGCGACGGCCGCGCCGTCTTCGGTCGCCTGGACGAGCATCGAGCTCGTGCCCGCCTCGTTCACGAGCTTCGAGGGGTCGCCCGGGAAGGGCGGGGGGATCACCTGCGCCGCTCGCGCCGCAGAGATCGCCTCGTCGACCGGGTCTCCGAGGTGGATCGGCCCGACACCGCCGGTCGTGATCATCCAGTCGCCCCAGGGTGCCGAGGCATTCTCAGCAGGTTCCGGTTGCTCGGTCGGAGGGTTCTCGGTGAGCTTCTCCATCAACGCGGCGCGCGCTTGTTCCGCTCGCTCCTGGAGCTTCTCCGCGACGGCTTCGGCATCCGGCCGGGCCTCTCCGTCGAGCGACTGCGACACCTGCACGAGAACATTCCCGACCGCGGCGTAGGCACTGAACGTCGACCATCCCCCCTCGATCTCCGGCAGCGTCAACGTGCCGGCCAGGGCGCGCACGTTGTCCGAGGCCTCGGGGGTGACGGATTCGAACGAGGCAGGGCCGTTGTAGTCGAAGCTCGCGCACTGTGCCGCCGCGTCGACGAGCTGGTCCAGTCGCGCCTGTGCATGCGCTTCATCGGCGAACTGGAGAGCAAGCATCCGCCCGAAGCGATAGTCCGAGTCGGCCGTCGTCGTCCACGACACGTTGCGCGACCCGACGCTCCACAACGATTGCTCGGCGAACAGCGCGCCGCAGACCTCCGGGACGATCGCCGGGCCGCCGCCATCGGAGATCTGCTCGAGCACGGAGGACGGCTCACCGATGTCGGTCGAGCCGGGGAGGAGCGAGCCGATCTCGTCGGCGGTGAACAGGAATCCTTCCAGCTCCTCACCGACGAAGATCGCGGGTCCCGCATAGGGCTCCGGTGGCGACGTCGTCTCCGGAGCAGCGGTCGGCTCGGGATCGGCCCCCGGCGCGCAGCCGGAGAGCACGAGAAGTGCGGCGACCGCTATTCCTCCGACGTGGATGCGAGCGATTCCAGAACGCGCCATGCGAACCCTCCGTTGTGTCATACAGCGCCGATCCGGCGCCCCCTGCGTTGATCGTAGAGTTCCCGGACTCGACGGCGCGAGAGGAGCGACCGTGTCGAGATCAGACCGAGACCGATCGCATGCCCTTGAACGCATACGTTCCACGTGACCCCGATGCGGTACGCTCGGCAATTACTGACCGATCATTCGGTTATGAAAGTCACGAGCGCCGCACAGCGCTCTCTCCCCCGGAATCGCAGAACAATGGAGTTCGCATGACGTCAGCAGTCTCCGACCGCACCCCATCCACTCGGATGCCCGCCGAAGAACGGCGCGTGCTCGCCGGCACCCTCGTCGGCACATCGATCGAGTGGTACGACTTCTTCATCTACGCGCAAGCAGCAGGGCTGGTGCTCGCGCCCCTCTTCCTGGCTCCGATCGCAGAGGAGAACCCCGGCTTCGCCCAGGTGCTCTCGTTCGCGACGATCGGCATCTCCTTCCTCTTCCGCCCGCTCGGGGCGATCGTCGCCGGCCACCTCGGCGACAAGCTCGGTCGCAAGAAGATGCTCGTGCTCACGCTCATCATGATGGGCCTGTCCACCTCGTTGATCGGCCTCCTTCCGACGTATGCCGCGATCGGCGTAGCCGCGCCCATCCTGCTGATCCTGCTCCGCATCGTGCAGGGATTCTCCGCTGGCGGTGAATGGGGCGGAGCCGCCCTGATGGCCGTCGAGCACGCGCCGAACAGCCGCAGAGGACTCTTCGGGGCGTTCCCGCAGATCGGCGTCCCCGTCGGCATGATCCTCGCCACCTCCACCCTGTGGGTGCTCACCAGTTCGATGTCGCCTGAGGCCTTCCTCGAATGGGGCTGGCGAATCCCCTTTCTGCTCTCGATCGTGCTCATCGCGGTCGGCTACGTGATCCGACGCGCGGTCGATGAGAGCCCGGTGTTCGAGGATCTGCGGCGCCGTCGCAAGGAGGCATCCGCCCCCCTGAGCCGGCTCTTCCGCCAGAACACCAAGCAGGTCGTCCTCACCGCGATCATCTTCATCGCGAACAACGCGGCGGGGTACCTGCTCATCGCGTTCTTCGCGACCTACGCCGTCACCACCCTCGGCATGGACCGTCCCCCGGTGCTGCTGGCGACCACCCTCGCCTCGTTCGGGTGGCTCATCTTCACCCTGTGGGGTGGACACCTGTCGGACCGGCTCGGCCGCATCCGCACGTTCCAGATCGGCTACGTGGCGCTCGCGCTCTGGGCGGTGCCGATGTGGTTCCTCATCGACACCGCGAACATCCTCTGGTACTTCGTGGCGCTCTTCGTCATGACGTTCGCACTCGGGCTCTCGTACGGCCCGCAGGCCGCCCTGTACGCGGAGATGTTCCCCGCGAACGTGCGCTACTCGGGTGTCTCCATCGGCTACGCCCTCGGTGCGATCCTCGGCGGAGCGTTCGCGCCGATGATCGCCGAGGCGCTGATGAACCAGTTCCACGCGGCCTGGACGATCGGCGTGTACATTGCAGTGGCATCCGTGATCTCGCTGATCGGCGTCTCGCTCGTCAAGGAGACGAAGGGCGTGGACCTGCTCAGCTGACGCCGCCGCCCGATCGCGGCACCAGCCGCACCTGTGACATAATTACCGGACGATCGGTCAGTAATTCGAGACCGATCGTCCGGACCACGGCCGAGACAACGCAGTCAGGAGTTCCGCATGCCCGAGGCCTACCTCGTCGGAGGTGTACGCACCCCGGTCGGTCGCTACGGTGGAGCCCTCGCCTCCGTCCGTCCCGACGACCTCGCATCGATCGTCGTCCGCGAGGCCGCGCGACGCGCAGGAGTCGACCCCCTCCAGGCGGAGATCGACGAGGTTATCCTCGGCGCCGCGAACCAGGCGGGAGAGGACAACCGCAACGTCGCCAGGATGGCGGTCCTGCTCGCCGGCCTTCCCGACAGCGTCCCCGGCATCACGGTCAATCGGCTGTGCGCCTCCGGCATGTCCGCCGTCACGATGGCGGCTCAGGCGATCCGTGCCGGCGACGCAGACCTCGTCATCGCCGGCGGCGTCGAATCGATGACGCGCGCGCCCTGGGTGCAGGCCAAGCCGGAGAAGGCATGGGCGAAGCCCGGCGCCGCGTTCGACACCTCGATCGGCTGGCGGTTCCCGAACCCGCGACTCCTGGCCCGTGAGAAGACGACGTACACGATGCCGGAGACGGCGGAGGAGGTCGCGCGTGTCGACGGCATCGGACGCGAAGAGGCGGACGCGTTCGCACTGCGCTCGCAGCGGCGGGCCGCCGCGGCGATCGCAGACGGACGGTTCGAGGCGGAGATCGTCGGAGTCCCCGTCGGCTCGGGTGAGGTGCTCGTCGACGAGGGCCCCCGTCCGGAGACGACGCTCGAAGCCCTCGCCCGGCTGCGGCCCGTCGTCGCGGGCGGTCAGGTCGTCACCGCCGGCAACTCCAGCGCGCTCAACGACGGTGCCTCCGCGATCATGGTCGCGAGCGCCGACGCGGTCGAGCGTCACGGGCTGACGCCGCGGGCGCGGATCGTCGTCGGCACCAGCGCAGGACTCGCGCCCGAGATCATGGGCCTCGGACCGGTGCCCGCCACGCAGAAGGCGCTGCGACGCGCCGGCCTCTCCATCGACGACATCGGCTCGATCGAGCTCAACGAAGCGTTCGCCACCCAGTCCATCGCCTGCATCCGACGCCTCGGGCTGGACGAATCCCTGGTGAACACCGACGGCGGAGCGATCGCGCTCGGTCACCCGCTCGGCTCGTCCGGCTCCCGCCTTCTGGTCACGCTTCTCGGACGCATGGAGCGCGAAGGCTCCCGCTACGGACTCGCCACCATGTGCGTCGGCGTCGGCCAGGGCGCTGCTCTGATCGTGGAGAAGGTGTGATGCTGCGGTCTCCCCTCGGCGATGCTCCGGCGCACGATGAGCCCCTTGTCGTCGAAAGGCGCCACGACCGCGTGGTCGCCACCCTCAACCGACCGCACAAGCGCAACGCGATCGACCAGGCCACGATCGACGCGCTGCACGCACTGTGCGCCGATCTGGAGGCCGTGCCGCTCCCGCTGATCCTCACCGGCGCAGGCGGGGTGTTCGCGGCGGGCGCCGACATCGCCGAACTGCGCGAACGGCGTGCCGCCGACGCGCTGCGCGGGATCAACGCTCACGCGTTCGTCCGGCTCGCAGAGCTGCCGATGCCCGTCATCGCGGCGATCGACGGCTACGCGCTCGGCGGTGGAGCCGAGCTCGCCTACGCGGCGGACATCCGCATCGGGACGCCGACGCTCGCGATCGGCAACCCGGAGACCGGGCTGGGCATCCTCGCAGCGGCCGGCGCGAGCTGGCGTCTCAAGGAGATCGTCGGCGACTCCAGGGCGATCGAGCTGCTGCTCACGGGTCGCACGGTGAAGGCAGAGGAGGCGCTGCGCATCGGGCTGGTCTCGGCGATCCACGAGACGACGGACCTGCTGCCGGCCGCCCACGCCATCGTCGACCGCATCGCCCGCAACGACCCCGCAGCGACCATCGCGACCAAGCGGGTGTTCCGGGCGCCCCGCGACCACCACCCCGCCGCCGACCTGGAAGCCCAGGCCGAGCTCTTCGAGAGCCCGGAGAAGTTCCGACGGATGACCGACTTCCTCGAACGGAGAGACCGATGACCGAGAGCACGTTCATCGCGCCCGAACAGGTGGGGGTGCTCGGCGGCGGACGCATGGGCGCGGGCATCGCGCACGCCTTCCTGCTCGCCGGCTCCCAGGTCGGCATCGTCGAACGAGATGCCGACGCGGCGGAGGCCGCCACAGCACGCGTGCTCGAGTCCATCCAAGCCTCGGTCGCACGCGGCACGGCCCTCGAATCCCCGGAGGCCTATCGGGCGCGCCTGACCACGGGCACGGATGCCGCCCTGTTCGCACAGTGCGCGCTCGTCGTCGAAGCCGTACCGGAGGACCTCGCCCTCAAAGTCGACGCGCTCCGCCGGGTCGAGGCGCAGATCGCGCCGGACGCCACCATCGCCTCGAACACCTCGTCCATCTCGATCGATGAGCTGGCCGCGGTGCTCGATCACCCCTCGCGGCTGCTGGGCATGCACTTCTTCAATCCGGTGCCGGCCTCCACCCTCGTCGAGATCGTCCATGGTGCGAGCACCGCTCCCGCGCTCGTCGATGCCGCCCGCGGCTGGGTGGCCGCCATCGGCAAGACACCGATCGTCGTGGCCGATGCTCCCGGATTCGCGTCGTCCCGCCTCGGCGTCGCGATCGGGCTCGAAGCGATCCGCATGCTGGAAGAAGGTGTGGCCTCCGCCGAGGACATCGACGCCGCGATGACGCTCGGATACAAGCACCCCGTCGGTCCGCTGCGACTCACCGACATGGTGGGCCTCGACGTGCGCCTGGGCATCGCCGAATACCTCTCCGCGCAGCTGGGTGAGCGCTTCGAACCTCCGGCCCTGCTGCGACGCCTGGTCGCCGAAGGCCACCTCGGCCGCAAGAGCGGACGCGGCTTCTACGAATGGGACGCCTCAGGAAGGGAACACTCGTGAAAGGAACACCGATGACCGGGATCCTCCCCAGCTACGTCGAGGGAGCATGGTGGACACCGTCGTCCGACGCCGAGGCCACGGATGTCCGTGACGCCTCAACGGGCGAGGTCGTGGCCCGTGTCTCGACCGACGGACTCGACCTGGGTGCGGTGCTCGACCACGCGCGCACCGCGGGGCAGGCATCGCTGGGAGAGCTCACGTTCCATCAGCGCGCCGTACTGCTCAAGCAGCTCGCCCTCACCCTCACCGAGCGCAAGGCCGAGCTGTACGAGCTGTCCAGCCGCACCGGTGCCACCGCGCAGGACTCCTGGGTGGACATCGACGGCGGGATCGGCGTGCTGTTCGCGTACTCGAGCAAGGGCCGGCGCGAGCTGCCCAACGCGAAGGTGTACGTCGACGGGGGCGTCGAGAACCTCTCCAAGGACGGCTCGTTCCTCGGCCGCCACATCTACACGCGACTCCGCGGCGTCGCCGTGCAGATCAACGCCTTCAACTTCCCGGTCTGGGGGTCTCTCGAGAAGTTCGCACCCGCGTTCCTCGCCGGCGTCCCCACCGTCGTGAAGCCGGCCACCCCCACCGGATACCTCGCCGAGGCCATGGTGCGCGTGATGGTGGAATCCGGACTCCTCCCCGACGGGTCGCTGCAGCTCGTCTCCGGCAGCGTGCCCGGTCTCTTCGATGAACTGCGGCTGGGCGATCTGGTGGCCTTCACCGGCTCCGCGTCGACCGCCGAGAGCCTGCGCGCCCACGATGCCGTGCAGACGGGAGGGGTGCGCTTCACGAGCGAGACCGATTCGATCAACGCGTCGGTCCTCGGAACGGATGCCGTCTCCGGCACGCCGGAATTCGACGCGTACGTCAAGCAGCTGGTCGCCGAGATGACCACGAAGGCCGGGCAGAAGTGCACAGCGATCCGCCGGGCGATCGTGCCGGAGGAAGCCGTCGACGACGTGATCGCCGCGGTCCGCGAGCGGCTGTCGTCGCGCGTGATCCTCGGCGACCCGCGCGCCGAAGGGGTGACCATGGGTCCGCTCGCCTCCACCGCGCAGCGTGAGGAGGTGCTGCGTCAGGTCGACCGCCTGCAGGCCGGCGGCGGCGAACTCGTGATCGGCACGACCGATGCGCCGGTCGTCCGCCGTGCCGACGGCACCGAAGGAGCAGCCCCCGACGGCGCCTTCGTGGCGCCGATGCTGCTGCGCTTCCCCGATCCGACGAGCCCCGCCGTCAACGAGATCGAGGCGTTCGGACCCGTGTCGAGCATCGTCGGCTACCGCACGCTCGACGAGGCGAGCAGCCTCGTGGCTCGCGGCGGCGGCTCACTCGTGACGAGTGTCGCGACGCATGACCCCGAGGTGGCCGTCACCCTCGCCACCGGCATGGCCGCCTACAACGGGCGCGTCCTCTTCCTCGACCGGGACGACGCCCGCAGCTCGACGGGGCACGGCTCCCCACTCCCGAACCTCGTGCACGGTGGTCCGGGCCGCGCGGGCGGAGGCGAGGAGCTCGGCGGCATCCGGGCGGTGCTGCACCACATGCAGCGCACCGCGGTGCAGGGTTCCCCGGAGATGTTGACCGCGCTCACGAGAGTCTGGCACCAGGGTGCGAGCTCGCGCCCGTACGAACAGGACGACGGCGTGCATCCGTTCCGCAAGTCGCTGGCCGAGCTGCACGTCGGCGATCAGGTGGCCAGCGGCTCGCGCACGGTCACCCTCGACGACATCGAGACGTTCGCGGCGTTCACCGGCGACACGTTCTACGCGCACATGGACGAGGACGCTGCCTCCGCGAATCCGTTCTTCCCCGGACGCGTGGCGCACGGATACCTGCTGGTGTCGTGGGCGGCGGGGCTGTTCGTCGACCCGGCGCCGGGTCCCGTACTGGCGAACTCCGGGCTCGAGAACCTGCGATTCGTCACGCCCGTCTCCCCCGGTGACGACATCAGGGTCGAGCTGACCGCGAAGCAGATCACGCCAAGGGAGACCGACGAGTACGGGGAGGTGCGGTGGGATGCGGTGCTGAAGAACCAGCACGACGACATCGTGGCCACGTACGACGTGCTCACCCTGGTGGCGAAGGAGCGTGCGGCGGTCTGACGCTGAGCGCCGGAGCCTCGGTCAGACGACCGCGGCTCCGGCTTCGTCGTCTGTGCGCAAGCCGTCCAGGGCGATGGCCACCACGTCGTCGGCGAGACGGTCGGCGCCCTCGCGCCCACCGGGCCGATACCACTCGACGATCGAGTTGATCATCCCGAACACCAGACGCGCGACCACACTCGCGTCGATGTCGGCTCGCAGCTCCCCTTCCCGCTGCGCCTCCGACACGAGAGCAGTGATCCGACGGTCGAACGCGCGGCGACGGATGAGAGCCCTGCGCTCCACCTCGGTGTTGCCCCGCACCCGCAGCAGCAGTGTGACGGCCGGCAGCTGCTTCACGAGCACCCGGACGGCGCCGCGCAGCACATGCTCGAGCCTGTCGACCGCGCTCGATGGCCGCTGGTCGGCAGTTTCGGGGATCGGACCGTCCACGACGGCTTCCAGGCCGCTCAGCGCCGCATCCAGAGCGAGGTCGAGGATCTCGTCCTTCGAGGCGAAGTGATGGTAGATCGCCGACTTCGACAGACCGAGGCGCTCGGCGAGCATCCCGATCGACGTGGCGTCGTACCCGTACTCGTTGAAAGCGGCGACGGCGACGGCGAGGATCCCCTGCTGGTCGTATCCCGGTCGGCCTCGTCGCGTGCTCTGCATCTCGGACATCACCCCACAGTCTCCCACCCGAAGCGGCGCGCGGGCAGGAGCGGCGACCGCGAGGCGGACGCGACGGCTCCCCGCGTCACACCCCGCATCGATGTCCGCATCAGCGCAGGTCGTACACCCGCTTGTACTTCCCCTCGCTCCGGGGCAGCGCTCCCGGCTCCTCGAGTTGGACGGCCACCGTCGACCCCACGAAGATCTTGATCCGCTGCGCGAGCACCTCTGCGGCGCTGCGGCAGGTGTCGACGGACAGGTCGGGGTGACGCTCGATGCGGACTTTCAGCGTGTCCATGCGCCCCTCCTTCGACAGCTCGAGGATGAAGTGCGGGGTCAGCTGCTCGATCCCCAGCACCAGCTCCTCGATCTGTGTGGGGAACAGGTTCACGCCGCGCAGGATGATCATGTCGTCGTTGCGGCCGGTGATCTTCTCCATCCGCCGCATCCCGGGCCGCGCCGTCCCCGGAAGCAGGCGGGTGAGGTCGCGGGTGCGATAGCGGATGACCGGGAACGCTTCCTTGGTCAGGGAGGTGAACACGAGTTCCCCGAGTTCGCCGTCAGGCAGCACGGCGCCGCTCTCTCCATCGATGATCTCCGGCAGGAAGTGGTCCTCCCACACATGCGGACCATCCTTGGTCTCGAGGCACTCGTTGCCCACACCGGGCCCCATCACCTCGCTGAGACCGTAGATGTCGAGCGCGTCGATACCGAGGCGCTGCTCGAGCTCGTGACGCATCTCGTTCGACCACGGCTCCGCTCCGAGAACCGCGACCTTCAACGAGGTGGTGCGGGGGTCGACCCCCTGCGCGACCATCGCATCGGCGATCGTCAGCAGATAGCTGGGTGTGCACAGGATCGCATCCGGCTCGAAGTCGAGGATCAGCTGCACCTGACGTGCGGTCTGGCCGCCCGACATCGGGATGACCGTCGCGCCGAGTGCTTCGATGCCCGCGTGCGCGCCGAGCCCACCGGTGAACAGTCCGTAGCCGTAGGCGTTGTGCACCTTCATGCCGGGGCGGATGCCGCTGGCCCGCAGCGACCGCGCCACCAGCGAGCCCCAACGTTCGAGGTCGCCCTTGGTGTAGCCGACGACCGTGGGGCGGCCCGTGGTGCCGCTGGAGGCGTGGATGCGAGCGACGTCGGACATCGGCACAGCGAACATCCCGAACGGATAGGTCTCGCGCAGATCCGCCTTTGTCGTGAAGGGAAGCAGCCGCACGTCGTCGAGTGTGCGGATGTCGTCCGGGTGCACGCCGGCCTCATCGAACTTGCGCGTGTAGAGAGGCACGTTCGCATAGGCATGTCGCACGGTCTGCTGGAGCCGATCGAGTTGGAGCGCGGCGATCTCGTCGCGGGTCATCCGCTCTTCCGCGTCGAGCTCGACGGATGCGGGCGGGTGGACATGGGAGGGTGTTGCGGTCGTCATCGACACGAGGTTCTCCGGTGCATTCAGAAGGTCTGGCTGGTGGTGCGGGAGCGCCCGCGGAACTCGGCGACGGGATCGCCCCGTTCGTCGACCACGGTCACGTCGTAGATGCCGGAGCGGCCGCTGAGCGACCGTCGGACAGCGGTGGCGGTGAGGGTCTGTCCCGAGACGGTCGGCTTCAGGAACGAGATGTCCGCGCCGGCGGCCACGGTGACCCTGTCGTCTTCGTTGCAGGCGATCGCGAAGGCGGTGTCCGCCAGGGCGAAGACGAAGCCGCCGTGGGTGATGTGGAAGCCGTTGGTCATGTCGTCCCGCACGCGCATCGAGACGACCGCGTGGCCGGGGTCATCACGTTCGACGACGAGGCCCAGCGAGGCAGAGGCGCGGTCGCGCTCCATCATCGCGCGGTTCGGGCGCACATCATCCGTCGTCAGCGCCGTCGCTTCCGTCATCGTCGACCTCCTCGTCGAGCGGGTTGGGGCGCTGCACCTGCGGCACCCGATCCGCTCATACTAACCGACCGATCGTTCAGTTAGTCAAGCAGGTCAGCCTCGTCCGCTCCGGGATCCCGGCCTGTGGACGAACCCCTCAGCCGAAGTCCGGAAGCCGGCGCAGAGTCGCATCCTCCATCAGGATGCCGGTGATCACGGCACTCGGGTCGCCGGCGTCGCGATCGACGCGGAACCGGATCGCCGCCCCCTCGCGCGTCGCCCACTGATAGAAGTACTCGCCGGAGGACACGATGCGGATCGCCGTGCCCCCGGGGAACGCATCCTCGGCCTCGCCGACGGTGTCGCCGATCCGCACCTCGCCTGCCGTCGGCAACGCGGCAGGATCCTCCTGGGGCTCGTTCCCGACGTTCGCGAAGCCGACGGAGGCGGCATCGACGACGGAGTCGCCCGCGTCGGTCCAGAGCAGCACAGAGGCGGAAGCGTCCGGACTGACGATCCGCGTCTGTCCTCCGTCCCACTCCGGCCTGATCACGGTCGCTCCCGGGACCGCCGCGATGACCTCGTCGAGGTCGGAGCCGAGGACGATCGGCCCGATCCCTGTGGCGCTCACCTGCCAGGTGCTCCACGCCGCAGCGGGGTCGACGGCGGGCGGCGTCGCTGCGGGCGCCGGCGGGTTCGTGGTCAACTCCTCGATCAGCCGCGACCGACCGTCGGACGCCTGGTCGCGCAGGAACGCGGCGGCTCGCTCGGCGTCGAAGGCGGCATCGCCGGTGAACGGCTGCCAGAAGTTCACGAGGACGTTGCCGACTGACGCATACCCCTGGTAGAGCCGATGCCCGCCGCCGAAACCGTCGTCGATCACCAATGCTCCGGCGACGGCGCGGATCCCGTCACCGGAGTCGAGCGTGGCCGAGTCGAACGTCGACGCACCGCTGCCGTACGTGAAGTCCGCACACTGTTTCGCCACCTCGACGTAGCGGTCCATCAATCCCTGCGCCATCGCCTCATCCGCGAACTGGAGCACGTGCATCCAGCCGTCCCTTCCATCGGGGAGGGAGCTGGTCCAGGTGACCGAACGCGCACCGATCGACGTCAGAGAAGGCTCATAGAGGAAGAAGTTGCAGATCGCCGGCGAGAGCTCGGGACCGCCGCCGTCAGAGATCTGGATCAGCGACGGTGACGGCGACCCCACGTCGCCGACGTCGGGGAGGAGACCGGCGATCTCGTCGGCGCTCGGCAGGAACCAGTCGAGCTGGTCTCCGACGAACACCGTCGGACCGTCGTACGGCGCCGGGGCCGGGCTCTCGGTCACCGGAGTGGGCTTCGGTGTGGCTTGCGGTGCGGGCACGCATCCCGAAAGGGCGATGATCGCCCCCGCCGTGAGCACTCCCAGGACAGTTCGTGACGACCACCGTGCGGACATGGACCCTCCGATTGCTCGCGACGCCGCGATCGACGCCCCCTCGCTGATGAGCCTAGGGCCGGCGCCAGCGCGCTCACGCGTCCGGATCATGTCGATATCAGAATGGAACGAAACGCATGCCGAGGTGCGCATACGACGAGGGAGGACTCGTCTCGCTCAGCCCCCGTCGAGAGCCGAGGAGGCGGCTGCTCGCGCGGCGCCTGCGGAGATCGCGCTGATCGCCGCTTCTGCGGCCCGTCGACAGTCGGCGACGGACAACTCCTGCAGCCGCGCGGCCACGCGACCGATCGAGCGCGAGGCCATGGACAGCGACGTCACCCCGAGACCGATCAGGACCGGAGCGAGCGCGGGGTCGCCTCCTGCTTCGCCGCAGACGCCCACCGGCTTCCCGGCAGCCCGACCTGCAGCACCGACGGCTGCGATGAGTCGCAGCACTGCGGGCTGCCACGGATCGTTGAGGTCGCCCAGATCGCTGAGCAGCCGATCCGCCGCCATCGTGTACTGGGCGAGGTCGTTGGTGCCGAGGCTCACGAAATCGACGACCTCGAACAGCTCCGCGGCGAGCAGCGCCGCCGACGGGGTCTCGATCATGATGCCGACCCTGTCGAGCCCCGCGGACCGACAGCGTTCGGCGAAGTCCCCGGCCTCGTCGACCGTCGCGACCATCGGAGCCATCACCTCGACCTCCGCCGCTTCCGCCGCGGCCGCCCGCGCGAGGGCGACCAGCTGATCATCGAGCAGCTGCGGGCGGCGTCGGGCGATCCGCAGCCCGCGTACGCCGAGCGCGGGGTTGTCCTCGCTGTCGGAGTTGGCGAAGGGAAGGGGCTTGTCGCTCCCCGCGTCGAGGGTGCGCACGACGACCTTGCGCCCCGGGAAGGCGGACAGCACCCCGCGATAGGCGGTGACCTGTTCGTCGACGCTCGGCGCCTCGGCGCGGTCGAGGAAGCAGAACTCGGTGCGGAAGAGTCCGACGCCCTCCGCATGCGCCGAGGCCGCCGCCTTCGCGTCCGCCGCCCCTCCGACGTTGGCGAGCAGCGGTATGCGGTGCCCGTCCGAGAGCGCTCCGACGCCATCGAAGCCGACGGTGTTCGCCGAGGCACGCGCTTCTGCGATGCGGGATTCCGCAGGGGCGACCTCCACTGTGCCGCGGTCGCCGTCCACGAGGACCATCGTCCCCACCGGGATCGCCTGGGCGTCGGCGACACCGACGACAGCGGGCAGCCCCAGGGAGCGCGCGATGATCGCCGTGTGCGAGGTCGGTCCGCCCTGGACCGTGACGAGGGCGACGCATCGACCCCCGGCGAGCAGAGCGGTGTCAGCGGGAGCGAGGTCGGCGGCCACCAGCACGAAGGGATCGTCGCGCTCGGGGACACCCGGCATGTCGACTTCGAGGATCTCGGCGATGATCCGGTCGCGCACATCGCGGATGTCGGCGATGCGCTCGGCCATCCGACCCCCCAGCGCGGCGAGGGCCTTCTCGTGGACGACCGCGGTCTCCCAGACCGCACGCGCGGCGGTGCGCCCCTTCGACCGCACCAGAGCCGTCGCCTCGGACACCAGCTCGGGGTCGGAGGCCAGCAGGCGCGAGGCATCGAGGATGGCCTTGGTCTCCCCCGTCGCCTGCGCGGTGCGAGAGCGGAGCTGATCGGCGACCGCGACGGCGGCCCACTCGATCGCCGACACCTCGGAGTCGCGGTCGGCGGGAGGGACCAGCGTGTCCGGATCGGGTTCGGGAAGCGGCGGTGCCAGATGGACGACGGGGGCGGCGACCCGGCCGGAGCTCACCCCGCGCCCGCGGAGCACGGTGCCCGGTGCGACGGTTCGCGTCGGCTCCTCCTGCTCACCCGGCGTCGGTTCATCGGCGCGCGTCCGCGGACCGGGTGCGGGTGCAGGTGCAGGCGCGATCGCCGTAGAAGTCGCGTCGCCGTCGGGTCCGGTCTCCTCGGTCCCCTCCCCGAAGCCGTCGTCGAACAGCGCGACCAGGCGATCTAGCGCCTCCTCGCCCCCTTCGCCCCGTGCGGTCAGCTCGATCTCGTCCCCCTGCCGCGCACCGAGCACGAGCAACCGCGTCAGGCTCGCGGCCGACGCGTCGGGGCCGTCGGGGAGCCGACGCAGGCGCACGTCCGCGCCGGACGACGCCTTCGCGATCAACGCCGCGGGACGCGCATGGATCCCTTGCGGGTTGCGGACCCGCACTCGTCGCACCTGCGCGCCATCGCCCTTCGGAGCATCGGAGGTCTCCGCCTCGTGCGCCTCCTCGACGCCGAGCGCACCGGTCTTCGCCGCCAGAGCCGTCGAGGCCTCAGCCGCCACGGTGTCGAGCGATCCGCCTGCCGCAGCGGACACGACGGCGGCGAGAAGCCCCTCGACGAAGGGCGCGGGAGCGAGCCGGACAGGCACGTCGCTCGCACGCAGCTCCACCGCGAGTTCGGCGCTGAGCACGGCTGAGCCCAGGTCCATGAGCACGAGCACCCCGTCGCACTCCGTCGCGAGCTCATCGATGGCGGCGGACACCGCGACGGCGTCCGTCCCGAGGATCGGCACGCCCTCGGCGTCGACCCCCGCTCCGGCGGCGACCCGCACCCGCACCTCGCCGTCGTGGACCATCTGGAGGGCGAGCTCCAGCGCCGCCTCCCCGAGCCGTGCGCTGTGGGAGACGGCGACGATGCCGATCATCAGGCGCTGTCCTCGATCGTGTCGGCGAGCGTCTCGAAGAGGATGGCCGTCGAGGCCGCCCCGGGGTCGAGATGTCCGGCGCTGCGCTCGCCCAGGTAGCTCGCCCTGCCCTTGCGGGCGACGAGAGGCAGGGTGGCGTCACGCCCCGCCGTCGCGGCATCCGCAGCGGCTCTGGCGGCGTCGGAGACGGAGGCGCCCGCGGCGAGCGCGGCATCCATCGCTTCGACCGCCGGTGACATCGCGTCGAACATGGTCTTGTCCCCCGCTTCGGCCTTGCCGCGGGCGACGATACCATCGAGCCCCGCTCTCAGGGCGGCCGCGAGAGCCGCACCGTCGAGGTCGGACACGGCACCTGCGGTCATGCCCATGCGGAGGAAGAACGTGCCGTACAGAGGCCCGCTGGCTCCGCCGACCGAGCTCACCAGCGTCATCCCGACCGTCTTCAGGAGCTCGTCCACCGTTGCCGGTGTCCCCGCGGACAGCTTCTCGCCGACAGCGCCCATTCCCCGAGCCATGTTGGCCCCGTGATCGGCGTCTCCGATGGCCGAGTCGAGTTCGGTGAGCCAGTCGCGCTTCTCCGTCACGGCGGCGCCGAAGCGGGCGATCCAGTCGGCGAGCAGCGTGGTGTCGACCGCAGCCATCAGACGCCCCATCGCAGACCGGGGGTGTTCACCGGGGCATCCCACAGCCGCAGCAGCTCATCGTCGGCTTTGAGCAGGGTCACAGAGCACCCGGCCATGTCAAGCGAGGTGATGTAGTTTCCGACGAGGTTCCTGGCGACCTGCACTCCGGCCTTCTCGAGCAGCGCAGCGACCTCGCCGTACATGAGGTACAGCTCGATCAGCGGGGTCGCGCCCATGCCGTTGAGCATCACGATCGCAGGGCCGGCGGCGTCGATGTCGGCCAGGATCGGCTCGACGAGCTGCCGGGCGATCTCGGAGGCCGGGGCGAGGGGTTCGCGATGCCGACCCGGCTCCCCGTGGATCCCGATGCCGATCTCCATCTGATCGTCCGGAAGGTCGAAGGTGGGCTTGCCCGCTGCGGGCACCGTGCAGCTGGTGAGGGCCATCCCCATCGAGCGGCCCTGTCCGTTCACCCTCTTCGCCAGCTCGACCACGGCCGGGAGGTCGCGCCCCTCCTCCGCTGCCGCGCCGAGGATCTTCTCGAGCAGCACGGTGAGGCCCACCCCGCGGCGTCCTGCGGTGTACAGGGAGTCCTGCACGGCGACGTCGTCGTCCACCGTGATGCTGCCCACCTCGATGCCGTCCATGGCGGCGAGCTCGGCCGCCATCTCGAAGTTCAGCACGTCACCGGTGTAGTTCTTCACGATGTGGAGCACGCCCGCTCCGCGATCGACGGCCTTGGTCGCGACCTGCACGCGGTCGGGAGTCGGAGAGGTGAAGATCTCACCGGCGACAGCGGCGTCCAGCATCCCGGTGCCGACGAAACCGCCGTGCAGCGGTTCATGGCCGGAGCCTCCGCCGGAGACGATCGCGACCTTGCCCTGCGCCTTGGGCGTGGCGCGCGTGATGACGTGGTTCTCCAGGTCGACGGAGAGCTCGGGGTGAGCGAGCGCGACGCCTCTCAGCGATTCGACGAGAACGTCTTCCGGGGCGTTGATGAGCTTCTTCATCGTTCGATCTCCTTTGATCCTTCGCGGACTCTTTCGCAAAAATCCGAAAGCAATTCGTTAATGTCGAATATGCTCGGAGCCTGCCGGGTTGTCAAGATCAATCGTGAAGCCCGGCTCCATCGACACCGGCTCGACGACGCACCGGAAGGAGACCCTCCCCGTGATCCAGGCGATCGACCGCGCGGCGAAGATCCTCGAACTGCTCCAGGGAGCACGCCACCTCGGCATCACCGACCTCTCTGCAGCCCTCGGCCTACCGCCGTCGACCGTGCACGGAATCGTGAAGTCGCTGCGCGCGCACGGTCTGGTCGCGAAAGAGCGGGGTGGCCAGCGCTACATGCTCGGACCCACGCTGCTGCGCCTGAGCAACGTCTATCTCGACACCCTCGACGTGCGCGCCAGAGCCATGCGGTGGACGCAGGAGCTGGCACGCCGCACCGACCTGTCCGTGCGCCTGGGCGCTCCGCACTTCACCGATGTGCTCGTCATCCACCACAACCTGCGCCCCGACGACAGCCAGCAGATGCTCGAGACCGGTGTCGCCATCCCCGCCCACGCCTCGGCGATGGGCAAAGTGCTCCTCGCCTACGACCCCGGGTTCCAACAGAGCGTCTTCGCGCAGCCGCTGCGCAGCCTCACCGGCGACACCGTCACCGACGTCGCACGCCTGACGTTGGAGCTGCCGTCGATCGCCGAACGCGGCATGGCCGGGGAGTTCGACGAGGCCGTCCTCGGCGAGTCCTCGATCGCCGCCCCCGTTGCGGACGCGTCGAACGACATCGTCGCCGCGGTCGCCGTCGTACTGCCCACGTCGCAAGCGCCGGCATCGGATGCGATCCTCAACGCGTTGCGCGAGACGGCACGCAACATCTCACGCGAGCTCGGCGCCACCGCCTGGCCCCCGCGCATCGCGCCCGCCGACGACTGAAACCCGGCCGACGACGGAAGCCCGGCCAACGACGGAAACCCGGCCAACGACGGAAACCCGGCCGACGACGAAACCACCGTCTCGCTCAGCGTCAGCCCGACGGTCGACTGTCAGCCGCGCACCGCCAGTGCGAAGGGCAGCACGCCCGTCGCCCCGGCACGACGGAGCTCACGCGCCGCGACGGTCATCGTCCACCGACTGTCGACGAGGTCGTCGACGAGCAGCACGGGTCCGGTCGGCACATCCAGATGCCGAGCATTGAAGCGCTCCCAGAGCCCCGCGAGGCGGAAAACGCTGTTCCCGCCCGGCCCGCCGGAAGGCCCTCCTCCCGCGAGTTCGAGCGCGCCGAGATACGGCAGGCGCCCGACATCGGCGAGTCCGCGCGCGAGCGAGTCGACCAGCAGCGGGTGCGAACGCGACGGCATCGCGACCACTGCCACGGGGCGCTCCTCCCATCCCCACCCCGCGAGCACGCGGACGCACGCCTGCAGCACCTGCGGTGTCACCGCGGCATCCGGTGCACCGGCCGCGAACAGCTCGCGCAGCGCCCCGCCCCAGCCCAGATCGGTGAGACGCGCGAGTGCGCGCCCCTCGCTCGCCTGCTCTTCTGCCGGGATGCGCCCCTTGACCGGCACATCCAGCCGGTCGGCGCCGGTCGGCCAGGCACGACGAGGCTCGATCGGCACTCCGACGCGGTCGAGCGATTCCACGGCCTGCGAGCTCGCGGAGGCGCCGATCTCCCGCGGGAACCACTCTCCCGCGCAGTTGTCGCACCTCCCGCACGGCGCCGCCGTGTCGTCGTCGAGCGCGCGCTGCAGGAACTCCATGCGGCAGCCGTCGGTCTGCTCGTACTCGACCATGTGATGCTGCTCGGCGACACGCTCGGCGGCGATGCGCTCATACCGCTCGGCATCGTAGGTCCACGGCGCACCGGTCGCGACCCACCCGCCCTGCACGCGCCGGACTGCGCCGTCGACGTCGAGCACCTTCAACAGCAGCTCGAGCGGCGTGCGGCGGATGTCGACCATCGCCTCGAGCGCCGGCGTCGAGATCGGAGCGTCGCCGAGCGCCCCGATCACCCGCTCGGCTCGTTCACGATCGGGCATCGAAGCGGTAGCGAAGTAGTGCCAGATGTCACGGTCCTCGACACCGGGGAGCAGCAGCACGTCCGCGCTTTCGCTGGCACGTCCGGCACGACCCACCTGCTGGTAGTACGCCACGGGAGAAGACGGCGCTCCGAGGTGCAGCACGAAACCCAGATCGGGCTTGTCGAACCCCATGCCCAGTGCGCTCGTGGCGACGAGAGCCTTGACCTCGTTGCGCTTGAGCATCCCCTCGGACTCGGCGCGCTCGTCGGGGTCGGTCTGCCCGGTGTAGGCACGCACGTCGTGGCCGTGCTCACGCAGCAGGCGTGCGGTGTCGACGGCGGCCGCGACCGTCAACGTGTAGATGATGCCGGAACCCGGCAGGTCGTCGAGGTGGCTCAGCAGCCAGGCGAGGCGACTCGCCGAATCGCGCAGGCGCAGCACTCCCAGTCGCAGCGACGTCCGGGCGAGCGGCCCGCGGATCGTGAGCACCGGAACGGCATCGGCGTCGCCGGCCACCGCGTCGTCCGCTCGGAGGCTGCCGAGCTGCTCGGCCACGTCGGACACGACACGACTGTTGGCGGTCGCCGTGGTCGCGAGCACCGGAACGTCGGGGGGCATCTGTGCGATCAGGTCGCGCAGGCGGCGGTAGTCGGGACGGAAGTCGTGACCCCAGTCGCTGATGCAGTGCGCCTCGTCGACCACCAGCATCCCGATGCGCCGGACGAGCGCCGGCAGCTGCTGCTCCCGGAAGGCGGGATTGTTGAGCCTCTCGGGAGAGACCAGCAGCACATCGACCTCATCGCGATCGAGCTGCGCGAGCACGTCGGACCACTCGTGCGCATTGGTGGAGTTGATCGCGACGGCCCGCACCCCCGCACGTTCGGCGGCGGCGATCTGATCGCGCATGAGGGCGAGCAGCGGAGACACCAGCACGGTCGGGCCCGCCCCCTGCCGACGCAGGAGGAGCGTGGCGACGAAGTAGACAGCGGACTTGCCCCACCCGGTGCGCTGCACCACGAGCGCGCGGCGGCGCCCTTGGACGAGCGCCTCGATCGCCTCATACTGCCCGTCGTGGAAGTCGGCGTCCGGACGTCCGACGAGTTCGCGCAGCGCCGCACGGGCGGACTCGCGGAGGTCGGTGACCTCGGGGGATGCAGCAGCGTCGTCGTCGGTCATCCCTCCACTCTGCCCCACACCCCCGACACCTCCCACACCTCCGACACCTCCGACACCTCCGACACCTCCGGGACGCGTTCCACAGGTTCGCCGGGCCCCGGGCGAGTCCCGTCGTCTAGCGTGAGGGAATGATCACACGCGAGCTCGCCGTCACCCTGCGGGATACCGGACTGATCTGGCATCCCGCCGAGGGCGACCGCTTCCAGCTCGACCTCCCCGACGACGTGGAACTCGAAGCGGAGGCCGACGTCTTCACCGTGAGTGAGATGACGATCGAGGCCCGTCAGACGCCGAGCGGCACCGACCTGGCGTTCAACGGCACGACGGAGTGGGCGCTCGACGCGGTGACACTCGCGGACGCCGTATGGCTGCCGCGGGAGGACCAGCTTCGCGACCTGCTCCGCGGCACGTTCCGCTCGCTGGTGCGCCTCGAGGACTCCTTCCGCGTCGAGATCGAGATCGGGGGCGAGCTGCTCGCTTTCGAGCACCCCGAGCCCTCGGAGGCGTACGGCCGCGCCCTCCTCGAGCTCGTCTCCCGCTCGCGCTGACCCGATCGCACTGAGGCCGCCGCCTTGAAACCGGCAGTCCACTGTGTCAGAATTACCAAACGATCGGTCAGTAAAGATGGCCCGATGCCGAGGAGTCGATGATGACCAGTCCCGCAGACCTGTCCCTGGTGGGCGAGATCTCCGATGAGGAGCGCCTGTTCGACGAGCTCATCGCCAACGAGCAGCGCATCGAACCCCGCGACTGGATGCCCGACGCCTATCGCAAGACACTGGTGCGGCAGATCTCGCAGCACGCGCACTCCGAGATCATCGGCATGCAGCCGGAGGGCAACTGGATCACGCGCGCGCCGAGCCTCAAGCGGAAGGCGATCCTGATGGCGAAGGTGCAGGACGAGGCCGGTCACGGCCTCTACCTCTACTCCGCCGCGCAGACCCTCGGCACCACGCGCGACGAGATGATGGACCAGCTCATCAGCGGCAAGGCCAAGTACTCGTCGATCTTCAACTACCCCACCCCGACCTGGGCGGACATGGGCGCGATCGGCTGGCTCGTCGACGGCGCCGCGATCTGCAACCAGGTGCCGCTGTGCCGGGCGTCCTACGGCCCCTACGGCCGCGCCATGGTGCGCGTCTGCAAGGAGGAGTCTTTCCACCAGCGTCAGGGCTTCGAGATCCTGCTCACCCTGATGCAGGGCACCGAGGAGCAGCGCGTGATGGCTCAGGACGCGGTGAACCGCTGGTACTGGCCGAGCCTCGCCATGTTCGGGCCGCCCGATGACCAGTCCCCCAACTCGGCGCAGTCGATGAAGTGGAAGATCAAGCGGTTCTCCAACGATGAGCTGCGCCAGCGCTTCGTCGGCATGCTCGTGCCCCAGGCCGAGATCCTCGGCGTCACGCTGCCCGACCCGGACCTGCGCTTCGACGAGGAGAGCGGACAGTACGTGATCGGCGAGATCGACTGGGACGAGTTCTTCGAGGTGGTGCGCGGCAACGGGCCCTGCAACGCCGAACGCCTCGAACGCCGCCGGACGGCTCATGAAGAGGGTGCCTGGGTACGCGAGGCCGCGGCCGAGTACGCGCGCAAGCAGTCGCTGAAGACGAAGGCGGTGGCGTGATGGCGACGCCCGGCGCCGACGAGCGCGAGCCCTGGCCGCTGTGGGAGGTCTTCGTCCGTGCGAACCGCGGGCTGAGCCACGTGCACGTCGGTTCGCTGCACGCGCCGGACGCCGAGATGGCGATCCGCAATGCGCGCGACCTGTACACGCGCCGCGGAGAGGGCGTCTCGATCTGGGTCGCCCCCGCAGACGCGATCACCACGAGCGACCCCGACGCCAAGGGCGCCTACTTCGAGAGTCCCGCCGGCAAGAACTACCGCCACGCCGTGTACTACACCGCCTCAGAGGGAGTGCCGCACCTGTGAGCACGGCACACGAAGACACGGCAGGCGAAGACATCATGCACGAGGACATCGACGTGCACGGGAACGTCTCTGTCGACCAGCTCGATCTCGTGCAGGAGCTGTCAGGCACCGGCGCGGTCGCCGCATCGGCCGACGTGGCGGAGTACGCGCTTCGTCTCGGCGACGACGCGCTGATCCTCTCCCAACAGCTCGGTGCATGGATATCCCGCGCTCCCGAGCTCGAGGAGGACGTGGCTCTGGGCAACATCGCGCTCGACCTGCTCGGCCATGCGCGCTCCTTCCTCCACTACGCCGGATCCTTCGACGGGCGCAGCGAAGACGATCTGGCCTTCTTCCGCGACGAACCCGATTTCCGCTGTGCATGGATCGTGCAGCAGCCCAACGGCGACTTCGCCCAGACCATCGCCCGCCAGTTCGTGGTGGCCACCTACATGTTCGAGCTGTACTCGGCCCTGCGCGGCAGCAGCGACGAGACGTTCGCCGCGATCGCCGAGAAATCGCTCAAGGAGGTCGACTACCACCGCGACCACGCCGTGCAGTGGATCCTGCGTCTCGCCGGAGGCACGGAGGAGTCGCGCGCCAGGATCATCCGCGCGCTCGGCGACGTGTGGCCGTACGTCGATGAGCTGTTCCGCGACGACGATCTGATCGCGCGGCTCGGCGACGCGGCCGTGGTGCCGTCGACGCTGCGGCCTGCTTTCGACGGCGTGGTCGAGACGGTGTTCGCGGAAGCGGAGCTCTCGGTACCCGCCGTGATGTCGTCGTCGGCGGGTGGGCGCACCGGTGCGCATGCGACGCCGCTCGGCCACATCCTCGCCGAGATGCAGGTGCTCGCCCGCAGGCATCCGGGGGCGACATGGTGACACTCACACCGACGCAGGCAGCGTGGCGGATCGCTGCCTCCGTGCCCGACCCCGAGGTTCCCGTCCTCACGATCGAGGACCTCGGTGTGCTGCGCGCGGTGGAGGTCGACGGCACCACGGTGCATGTCGACATCACCCCCACCTACAGCGGCTGCCCCGCGATGGACACGATCCGCGACGATGTGGTCCTGGCTCTCACCGCTGCCGGCTTCGACGAGGTGTTCGTGCGCCTGGTCCTCTCCCCTGCGTGGACGACCGACTGGATGACGCAGGCGGGCAAGACCAAGCTCGCCGAGTACGGCATCGCGCCGCCCTCGGGCCGCGCCGCCGTGTCGACCGGCCCCATCCGCCTGGCGTTGAGCGTGCGCTGCCCCCGCTGCGGGTCGCTCGACACGCGCGAGGTCTCCCACTTCGGCTCCACGTCATGCAAAGCGCTGTTCGAGTGCCGCGCCTGCCTCGAACCCTTCGACCACTTCAAGGTGCACTGACATGTCGCTCTTCACCTCCGCACCCGCGCCCACCCCGCGGGCGACGACGCCCCGCGAGACCGCACCCCGCAAACGCGCCCGGTTCCACACCCTCACGGTCGAAGACGTGCGCCCGCTCACCGAGGACGCTGTCGAGGTGACCTTCACGGTTCCCGCCGCGCTCGCCGACGAGTACGACCACCTGCCCGGTCAGTACGTCGCGCTGCGCACGACACTCGACGGCGTCGAGGTCCGACGTTCCTATTCGCTGTGCCGCGCGCCTGAACACCGCGACGACGGACAGGACACGCGCTTGAGCGTCGCCGTGAAGCGGGACGAGGGAGGACTCTTCTCCACGTGGGCGCAGACCGGCCTCCACGCCGGCTTCGAGATCGACGTGATGAGCCCGCAGGGCACCTTCACCTCCGCCCTGCCCGACCTCGACGACCGGCACGTGGTGGGAATCGCGGCCGGCTCCGGCATCACGCCGCTGATGGCCCTCGCACACACCGTGCTCACCCGGTCGGACACGTCGCGATTCACCCTGCTGTACACGAACCGCGCCACGCTCGACGTGATGTTCCTGGAAGACCTCGCCGACCTCAAGGACCGCTACCCCACCCGACTCGTGCTGCATCACGTACTGTCCCGTGAACAGCGGGCAGCTCCCGTCCTCTCCGGGCGCATCGACGAGGAGAAGCTCCGGACGATCCTCGCGACCCTCATCCCCCCGTCGACTGTCGACGAATGGTTCCTGTGCGGCCCGCTCGCTCTCGTCGACCTGTGTCGAGAAGTGCTGGCCGACCACGGTGTCGACCGCTCCCACATCCGCTTCGAGCTGTTCACGACGGGTGATGAACCCGTGCGCGGGGCTCGGCCGGTGCAGGTGCGCGCCGGAGAGAAGACGGTGCGTATCGAGGTCACTCTCGACGGCGTCTCGTCGACCGTGGAGAGCCCCGTCGACGCCAGGGAGTCGGTGCTCAATGCGGCACTGCGCGTACGGCCCGATGCTCCGTTCGCCTGCGCCGGCGGGGTCTGCGGCACCTGCCGCGCACGCGTGATCGAGGGCAGCGTGACGATGACCGAGAACTACGCCCTGGAGCCCGACGAGCTCGAGCGCGGCTTCGTGCTCACCTGTCAGTCCCACCCCACCAGCGACCGCGTGGTCGTCGACTACGACGTCTGATCGAGGAGCCCCATGATCGACCTCACCATCGCCGACGACGTGGCCACGATCGTGCTGGACGCGCCATCGAAGCTGAACGCTCTCGACGAGAGGGCACTCGCCGAACTGGACGCCGCCTATGTCGACGCGGAGGGAGCGGGTGTGCGCGCGCTCGTGCTCCGTGGCGAGGGTCGAGCGTTCTGCGCGGGGCGCGACATCTCCGGCGTCGACCCCCGGGACGACGATGTGCTCGGCTATCTCGGAGGTCTCGTGACCCCGCTGCTGCAGCGCATGTCGCGGTTCCCCGCGCCGACGTTCGCGGTCGCCCACGGCGCCTGCCTCGGCGTGGGGCTCGGACTCCTGATCGCGACCGATGTCGTCTACGTGGCGGAATCCGCGAAGATCGGCTCCCCGTTCGCCGCCCTCGGCGCGACGCTCGACTCCGGCGGGCACGCACTGTTCCTCGACCGGCTCGGCGCGCACAAGACGCTCGACCTCATCTACACGGGACGCCTGATGAGCGGCACCGAGGCCGTGGCCTCCGGCCTGTTCTCCCGCGTGTTCCCCGACGATGAGGTGGCGCGGGCCGCGACCGACGCGGCCGCTGCCGCGGCTCGTGGTGCGACGGCGGCGTTCCTCGCGAGCAAAGAGCTCGTCGCCCGCATCCGAGACGAGCGACTCGCCCTGTGGGATGCGGTGGGGATCGAGAACGCCGCACAGGCCGCGCTCTGCGACACCGACGACTACCGCGAGGGCTTCGCGGCATTCCAGGAGAAGCGCAGGCCCCAGTTCCGCGGGCGCTGACGCCCCTCGTTCACAGTTCCGCGGAACTCGCGCTCGCTCGGCATCAGGCATACGCGCCGCATCAGGCAGTTCGAGGGGCTTTCGGTCTGAACCGGCGTTTCGGCCTGAACCGGCGCACGTCACCGACGCCTCGGCCGGCGCTCGTTCCTCTGCAGCGTCGGAGGCCGATGCGACAATACGGAGATGATGCTCTCCGAGGTCGTCTCCACGGCAGAAGAGGTCTCCGCCACGGCTTCCCGCCTCACGAAGATCGATGCCCTCGCGCGACTGCTGGCGCGCTCCGCACCGGACGCGCTCCCTGCCGTCATGGGGCTCCTGCTGGCCGCTCCTCGCCAGGGTCGGCTCGGCGTCGGATGGCGGGGACTCGCCGCCATCGAGATCACGCACGCCGGGGAACCCACCCTCACGGTGAGCGATGTCGACGCCGCACTCACCGCACTCGCCGCCACCTCGGGATCAGGCTCCGCTGCAGCCCGCACCGGGATACTCGGCGAGCTCGGCTCGCGAGCGACGGCCGCCGAGTGGGACTTCCTCGTCCGCGCCATGCTCGGCGAGCTTCGCACCGGCGCATTGTCGGGCGTGCTTCTCGACGCGGTCGCGAAAGCGTCCGACCGTCCACTCACCCTCGTGCGTCGCGCCGCGATGCTCTCCGGCGATCTCCGGGAGACCGCGCGTGCCGCCCTCGCCGACGACGCCGACGCCCTCGCGGCGATCGGCCTCGAGGTCGGCCGCCCTGTCCTTCCCATGCTCGCCTCCACCGCGGCGACGCCATCGGCTGCACTCGAGATCACCGGCACGGCGTCGGTGGAGTACAAGCTCGACGGCGCCCGCATCCAGGTGCACCGCCACGGCGACGACGTCGGCGTCTACACGCGGGGCCTGGCCGACATCACCCACCGCGTACCGGAGCTCGTCGAGATCGTGCGCGCCCTTCCCGTCGACGATGTCATCCTCGACGGAGAGACGCTGTCGCTCGACGAGGACGGCGGGCCTCGACCCTTCCAGGAGACGATGTCGCGGTTCGGCGCCGATGCCTCCCGCGAGCTGGTGCTGCGGCCGTGGTTCTTCGACGTGCTGCACGTGGACGGGCGCGACCTGATCGACGAGCCGCTCTCGGTCCGCCTCGCCGAGCTCGAGCGCGTGGCCGGCGACTGGCGGATGCCCGGCATCGTGACCGGCGACCCCGATGCCGCGGAGCAGCTGTCGCGCGAAGCCCTCGCCGCGGGCCACGAGGGTGTCGTGGTCAAGGGTCTCGACGCTCCCTACGCCGCCGGCCGCCGGGGGAAGTCATGGGTCAAGGTCAAGCCCGTGCTGACCTTCGACCTCGTCGTGCTCGGTGCGGAATGGGGTTCGGGCCGCCGCCGGGGGTGGCTGTCGAATCTGCACCTGGGTGCGCGCGACCCCGACGGCGAATTCGGCGACCCCGGGGGATTCGTCATGGTGGGCAAGACCTTCAAGGGCCTCACCGACGAGCTGCTGCGCTGGCAGACCGAGGAGTTCCCCGAGCATGAGACCCACCGCACGGCGTCGACAGTGTTCCTGCGCCCCGATGTCGTGGTCGAGATCGCCATCGACGGGGTGCAGCGCTCTCCGCGGTATCCGGGAGGTATCGCACTGCGTTTCGCCCGGGTGAAGGGCTACCGGCCCGACAAATCGCCGGCCGAAGCCGACACGATCCAGACGCTGCGCTCCCTGCTGCGCGGCTGACGAGCCACGCGAGTCAGGCGGACGGCGTTCAGGCGGACGGCGTTCAGGCGGACGGCGTTCAGGCCGACGGGGCGAGTCCCAGGTCCTCTTCGCGCACGGTGCCGCGGAACGACCACGGGAAGTTGATCCAGAGGTCGGTGTCCTTCCACGCGAAGTCGGGCTGGATGATCGTGGAGGGCTTGGTGTAGATCGTGACCGACCGCACATCGGCGCCCTTGTCCTTCAGCAGCTGCACGGCCAGCGCGAGCGTCCGTCCTGAGTCGGCCACGTCGTCGACCAGCAGCACTCGGCGCCCATCGAGGTACGCCATGTCGAGCTCGGGAGGCAGCACCTCGGGCGCGTCGAGCACCGTGCCGATGCCGGTGTAGAACTCGACATTGATGGCGCCGCAGTTCTTGGCGCCCAGCCCGTAGGCGATCGCCCCTGCCGGGAGCAGGCCGCCCCGGGCGATGGCGACGACGACCTCCGGCATGAAGCCGCTGTCCAGGATGCTTCGTGCCAGATCGCGCGTCGCCTCCCCGAAGCCGTCCCAGGTGAGTGTCTCGCGCTCGATCTCGGCATCAGTCATTCCTGCATTCTCCCGCATCTCGCCGGCCTCGCTCGCCGATAGACTGAGCTGGTCCGGCCAGGCCGGTGCCTGAAAAAGAGGCACGAAGCACTTCGCGAAGACGCGGAGGCGAGACACATACGGATCCCGCAGTACCTCCGTCCCTGTCTCGAAAGGCTCTCCCATGCCCTCCGTGTCCGCCCATGTCGCCCTCACCCTCGCCCAGCACATCGATGCCGTCTTCGGGGTGATGGGCAACGGCAACGCCTACTTCCTCGACGCGATCGAGACGCAGACGGATGCCGTGTTCACCGCGGTCCGTCACGAGCAGGGTGCCGTGGTGGCAGCCGACGCCCACTTCCGCACCTCGGGTCGCATCGCCGCAGGCACCTCGACGTACGGAGCCGGCTTCACGAACACGCTGACCGCCCTCGCCGAGGCCGTGCAGGCACGGGTGCCTCTGGTGCTGGTCGTCGGCGATGAGCCCACGTCCGGCCCCCGCCCGTGGGACGTCGACCAGATCGCCCTCGCCTCGGCGGTCGGCGCCCGCACCTATACGGTCGGACGTGCCGATGCCGCCGCCACCACGGTCATCGCGATCGAGCACGCCCTCACCTACCGGGTGCCCGTCGTCCTCGCGATCCCCTATGACGTCGCAGCGCTCGAAGCAGGTGAGGTGCCGGACGCTCCCGCACCCCGGATCCCGGCCCCGCTCGCCCCTCGCGGCGAGTTCGCCGATGCGATGCTCGACGAGATCGCCGCCGCCCTGGCCGGGGCGGAGCGCCCGTTCCTGCTCGCCGGTCGTGGTGCGTGGCTGTCCGGTGCGAGCACGGTGCTGGGAGAGCTGGCCGCGGCCACCGGCGCTCTCACCGCCTCCTCCGCCCTGGGCCGCGGGGTGTTCCCCGACACCAGGTACGACCTCGGCGTGACAGGTGGCTTCGGCGCGGACGGAGCGATGGAGCTCGTGCGATCTGCGGACGTCGCCGTCGTCTTCGGAGCAGGCTTGAACCAGTTCACGATGCGCTTCGGCGACCTGTTCGCGCCAGGGACCAGGGTCTTCCAGATCGACATCGTTGCGGCGGCGACGCACGCCCACGTCGGAGGCTTCGTCCGTGCGGACGCCCGTCTCGCCGCGGAAGAGCTCGTGGCGCGGATCGGAGACGCCGGCTCGGCGCACTCCTGGCGTGAGAGCGTGGACGTGGCAGCTGCGCGCACCTACGACCGCGGCGACGACCTGGCCCCCGATGGGCGTCTCGACCCGCGCTCCGCCGCTCGTCGCATCGCCGAGCTGCTGCCGGAAGACCGCGTCGTGGTGTCGGACGGCGGACACTTCATCGGGTGGGCGAACATGTACTGGCCGGTCGCGGCCCCCGACCGCATGATGATGGTCGGCACCGCGTTCCAGTCGATCGGGCTCGGTTGGCCGAGCGTCGTCGGGGCCGCTCTCGCGCGTCGCGAGTCCACCGTGGTGCTCACCTCCGGCGACGGCGGCGGTCTGATGGCGATCGCGGATCTGGAGTCGGCCGTCCGGGCGGCTGGAGGACGCGGCATGGCGGTGGTCTGGAACGACGCGGCCTATGGAGCCGAGGTCAACCTCTACGGTCTCAAGGGGCTGGCGGAAGGACCGATGCGCATCCCCGAGGTCGACTTCGCCGCCTTCGGTGCGGCCGTCGGCGCAGAGGGCGTGGTGGTGCGCACGCTCTCCGATCTCGACCGTCTCGCAAGCTGGGTCGAGGAGGATCCGTCGTCGCGGCCCTTCCTGCTTCTCGATCTGCGCGTCTCGGGCGATGTGATCGCGCCGTACCAGCAGGAGATCATCCGCGTGAACTCCTGACGCCGCGGGATCAGCGGCATCGCGGAGTGTCGGCACGACGATCACGTCGGGCCGGCACTCCGTCGCACCCCTGCGTCGTTCAGCCCGGAATCACCCGAGCGCCGGCGTCTGCGCGCGACGACCAGGCCCGCTCCGAGTGCCAGCAGCAGCACCCCGGCGAGGAGGAACGGGACGCTGTCGGCTCCTGTCGCGGCGAGGTCGCCGTTCCTCGTCATGCCGGAACCGGCAGCCGCGCTCCCCAGCCCATCGGCGGGAGCAGCACCCGGAGCGGCTCCCCCGGGAGTGCCTCCGCCCGGGGCGGTTCCGCCGGGTGCGGCCGTGACGGCGACCTCAGCCGTCGTCTCCACGCCGTCCGGATCGATGAGCACGATGCGGTGAGCGCCCGGCTCCGTGTCGGCGGGAACGGTCACGGTCACGCGGAATACGCCGGTCACGTCCGTCGTCACGGCACCGAGCAGAACCGGCGTCGAACGCAGCTCGATGCGCAGCGCTGTGGTGGCAGGGAAGCCGGCACCGAAGATCGTGATCGCATCGCCGGCGGCGACCGATGCCGACTCCAGCGTCACGGTCGCCTGCTCGGGCTCGGGCGTCGCGCACCCGCCGTCGCAGACGGTGAAGTTCGCCAGCACCGCCTTGTGGTCGGAGGGCCAGACGGCATCCGGTGTCAGGATCTCATCGGCGCTGTCATCGACGACACGCTGGTTGCGCACGATCGTCGACTGCGGCCCCACGACGCTCGCTCCGTCGATCGACAGTCGCTCATCCGGCGTGGCGAAGACGTAGTCGATGCGGTCGCGTTCGTCGGCGTCGGGAGCCCAGGTCAGAGATGACGTGGGGAACAGAGGATTGTCAGACGGCCACGTGAAGCCCGGATTCGCCGCGGGATCGGGATGCACGGTGCGGAAGGCATCGACCAGGCCCCCGTCGAGCAGCTTCTGCGTCGTCTGCCAGGGAACGACGACGCCGTTGTGGTCGAAGAGGTCGGCGGTCGCTGCGGTCCAGTCCTGCGACGGCGGCTCGTTGAAGTCGCCGCCCACGATGGCGATACGTCCGGCCGTGCGCTCTGAGGCGATGTCGGCGAGCAGCTCTGCGGCGGCAGCAGGTCTGCCGGACTGCGCGTTCGCCTCCAGGATGGCCTCGACGTCCGTCACCGGAGCGTCGAGCTTGTCCCAGGTGTTCCATCCGGACGGCCAGTCGCCGTGGATCTCCCCTCCGTAACCGCGCGGGAGGTACGTGGTGTACCAGCGGTACTCCAGGTGGCCGCCGTACACGACGACCTCCGATCCGTTCACGTCGAGGACCGCCTTCGACCACCAGCGGCCGATCGTGTCGGTGGAGACGATCGGATAGCGCGAGACGATCCCGGTGTCGGTCGCCGTGAGGTGCTGGTAGCCGAGCAGCGCGGCGACCTGAGCAGGCGCCTGCCCCACTTCGGGGAGGAAGGTCACGTCGGCGTCGGTCTGCGCGATGACGTCGGCGATCTGACGCGCACCGTCGGCGACCTGGGTGCCACCGTGCCAGACGTTGAAGGTGAGCACGTTCAGGCCGCTCTTCCCTCCGACCTCGGGCTTCGGTTCAGCCGGCGCGACAGGCTGCTCCGGCTCCTCGTCCGTGACGGTGAGGTCGATCGGCCCGGCCAGCACGGTGTAGCCGTCGTCTTCGAGGAGGTAGACGTCGTACTCGCCCGCCCCCATCGTCGCCGAGTTGCGGGTCCAACCGTCCCGACGCGAAGGGTTCCACGCGACCTGGCCGGTCTGGTCGGGGACGTATCGCCAGTCGAGGGACGCCGGACCGCCGGGCACCGCGCCGTCACGGTAGATCCCGATCCAGTTGCGGTCGTGCACAGCTGAGCCGGCGTCGAACGAGAACGTGACCGTCTCGTCGATCCCGATGCGGGGAGTGTCCAGCGTGAGCATCCCGTCCGCCGCCTGAGCGGCGGGAACGACCAGAAGACCGGCGAGAACGATGCCGGTGCCGAGCAGGGCGAGGAGCCCCCGCTTCGGCCGAGAGGCGGAGGTCATGACGAGAAGGTCCTTTCGACGACGTGGCGCATCGAAAGCTACGGGCGCCGGATGACCGGACCGTGACCGTGAGGTGAATGGCAGAATCGGACGATGCCTGGTCTCCATCACGTCGAGCTGTGGATCGCCGACCTCGATGAGGTGCGCGCGCAGTGGCGCTGGATCCTCGAGCGTGTGGGGTTCTCCCTGGCGAGCGAATGGAGCGGCGGCGAGTCCTGGGCCGCAGGAGGCAGCTATCTCACGCTCACGATGTCTCCGAATCTGTCGAGCCCCGCACACGACCGTCGACGCGCCGGCCTCAACCATCTGGCTTTCCAGGGCGGTGATCGCACCGCAGTGGACACGCTGATGGCCGAGGCCGAGCGCCACGGCTGGCGACCCCTGTATGCGGAGCGCTACCCGCACGCCGGCGGCGACCAGCACTACGCGGGCTGGCTCGAGAACACTTCCGGCTTCAAGATCGAAGTGGTCGCGGACCCGTCGTAGCCGAGCCGGCGTGCTGTCAGGCCCCTAGGCGCCGTAGTCGGGCAGCTCCTGCAACGTCCAGGTGTTCCCGTCGGGATCGTCGAACGACACGAACCGTCCCCAATCGAGATCCTGGACGCCCCGTGCCTCGACGCCGAGCCCCTGCAGGTGCGCGAGCGCCTCGTCGGCATCGGGGACGACGACCTGGATCGTGTTCTGCTGTCCCGGCTCGAGCTCGATGCCCAACCCGGTGCCGAACGCGATCGAGCAGGCGGACCCCGGCGGTGTCATCTGCACGAAGCGCAGCCCCTCGACGGGCGTCTGGTCATGATCGGGGGTGAATCCGATCCTCTCGTAGAACTCCTTGGACCGGTCCACATCGGTGACCGGCACGAAGATGAGTTCGATCTTCCAGTCCATCACGCACTCCTCCTGTCGGGCTCCGTCGCCCGTCAGCCCCCACGGTACGCGGGGCCACCGACACTGCCTAGACTCCGAGACGACACCGCCGAGACGCCGCGATCCTCGGCGTCAGATCCACCCCTTGTCGAGCGCGATACGCACCGCCTGCGCACGATTGCTCGCTCCGGTCTTGCCGATGGCGGCGGACAGATGGTTGCGCACGGTGCCGGCCGACAGGAACACCTCGGCGGCGATCGCAGCCGCCGAGCGTCCGTCGGCGGCGAGTCGCAGCACCTGGCGTTCCCGGTCGCTCAGCGGGTTCGCTCCGTCGAACAGGCCGTCGGCGGCGAGCTGCGGATCCAGCACCCGCAATCCCGAGTGGACGCGACGGACGGCGTCGGCGAGCGTCTCCGCGGGAGTGTCCTTCACGATGAACCCGCTCGCCCCGGAGTCCAACGCGGAGCGCAGATAGCCGGGGCGCGCGAAGGTGGTTACCACGAGGACGCGCGTCCCCCCGCTCACCTGTCTGATCCGTCGCGTCGCCTCCACACCGTCCATGCCCGGCATCTGGATGTCCATCAGGCACACGTCGGGATGGAGCTCCTCCGCGAGCCGCACCGCCTCCGCGCCGTCCGCGGCCATGCCGACCACGGTCAGGTCGGGCTCGAGGTCGAGCAGCGCACCGAGCGCGCCTCGCACGAGCGCCTGATCGTCGGCGATCAGCAATCGGATGGACCCATCGCCGGGTGCCGTCACCATGTCACCTCCACGCGGGTTCCGTCGTTCTCGGTCGAGCCGAGGGCGAACGCCGCCCCCGCAGCCGCCGCGCGCTCCCGCATGCCGCGGATGCCGTTGCCCTCTGCGGTGGCGATACCCGCGCCGATACCCACTCCGTCGTCCTCCACGGCGAGCCGCCCCGGCCACAGGATGACCCGCACGGTGCGGGCTCGCGAATGCCGCAGGACGTTGGTGGTCGCCTCGCGGAGGATCCAGCTCGCCGTGATGGCCTGCACCGGCGACAGTGCCTCCGGCTCCCCATCGACTCGCATCTCGATGTCCGCCGCGCGGAGCGAATCCCGCGAAGAAGCGAGCTGCTCGATCAGGGTGGTCGCCCGCGCTCCTGCGACCGTCGAGCGCACTCCGGCGATCGCCTCTGCCGTCAGCCGCTCGATGTCTGCGAGCTCGGCCCTGGCGCGTTCGGGGTCGGAGTCCATGAGTCTCCGCACCAGCTGCGCTTTGAGACCCACCACCGTCAGCGAATGCCCGATCAGATCGTGCACGTCACGGGCCACGGCTTCGCGCCCCTCGCTGGTCGCGAGTTCGAGGCCGAGCCGCTCCGCCTCGGCCGAACGCAGGATGAGCCACGTCGACACCGTGTTGACCACCCCGAGCAGGGCGACGATCGCGAGCACCGACAGGTAGCTCAGTCCGCCAGGGATCAGGAACACGCAGAGTGCGGTCAGAGTGATCGCCGCGATGGTCGTGATCCAGTGCCATGCGCGTGTCAGGCCGTAGGACGCGAACGACATGATGAAAGGCAGGAAGCTGAGCGCCGATCCGCCTTCGGCGGGCACGGAGACCATGGCGCAGACGATGAGTGCGGCGAATGTGGCCCACTGCCGCTTCGACGGAGTGCGCCCCAGCCCGCCACCCCCGCGCATGCCGTGCATGAACCCGGTGACGTAGAGCACGACGAAAGCCACCAGAGCGACCCATCCCCCGACCACCCAGGCGAGGGGCGCCTCGGAACCGAGCAGGGCGATCACGGGGTAGACGAGGAACACCAGCCACACCACGGCCATCAGCCAGCCGAACCGCGCCCAGGGGTCCTTTCCCGTGGCGCGGCTCGTCGTGCGCTTCTCGTGCGGCGTCATCCGTCCAACCTACTGTCGCCGCGTGCCACTACTGCCGCGCCCGCGAGCGCTTCATTCCCATCGCGACGAGGAGCGCGAAGAGGGTGAGCCAGACGGCCACGTTGAGGAACAGCATCCACAGCGGATCGGTCTGCCCCGTCGTGAGCACCCCATCGGTGAGGGGCCAGCGGCTCAGCGCCACGAAGCCGTACAGCGGGGTGAACCGGGCGATGTCGAGCATCACGCCGTCGAGGGGCATGAACACGTTGCCGAAGAACGCGAAGAACGTCATCGAGATGGATGCGAGCGCCGCGGCCGAGTCCGAGCTGAAGAACAGTCCGACACCGAGTCCGAACAGCCCGTACATGAGACCGATCCCGAGGATGATGCCCGCCGTCGCGACCCACCGCCAGGCGTCCTCGGCCTGAGCACCGGTCATCATCCCGGCCGCGAACACCGCGATCAGGGCGAGCGCGGCGAAGGACACGGCAGTGAGCAGCTTGGTCAGCGCATACCCCGCAGTGGTGAGCGGGGTCATCGCGAGCTGCCGACCCCACCCCTGCTTCGCCTCGGTCGCCGCGAGCGAGGTGAGGGAGCTCATCGCCACAGCCGTGCCGTACGCCGCCATCGAGGTCATGACGTAGAACGAGACGTTCCCGTGGCCGGCTGAGAGCGAGCCGTATCCCATCCCGGCACCGAACAGCAGGTACATCGCGACGGGCATCGCCAGGGTGAACGCGAGCGTGTAGGGGTTGCGCAGTTGGCGGACGCCTTCGATGCGCAGCATGGTGGGTGAGACGAGCATGTCAGTTCTCCGTCAGAGCCGTGAAGGCGGTTTCGAGGGTGGGGGCGGCGATCTCGAGGTCATGCGCGCCGCCGGCGAGGAGGATCCGGGCTGCCGCATCGGAGTCCGTCGCGCGCAGACTGAGACGATCCCCGTCCACACGCACGGTTGCGATCCCCTCCGTCGCCGTCAGCGTCGCGACGAGCGCGGTCGGGTCGTCGTCGACCGTCGCGGACACCGTCCGCTCCCCGAGGCTGGCGCGCAGCAGCGCGGTGGGGGCGTCAGCGACGACCGTTCCGCGATGCATCACGACGGTCCGCCGGGCGAACTGCTCCGCCTCTTCGAGGTAGTGGGTGGCGAAGACGATCGTGCGTCCCGCGTCGGCATCCGCACGCATCACGTCCCAGAAGTGGCGGCGGGCGGTGACATCCATCCCCGCCGTCGGCTCGTCGAGCACCAGGATGTCGGGGTCGGAGATCATGGCGAGCGCGAACTTCACGCGCTGCTGCTCACCACCCGAGCACTTCGACACCCGTCGGCGGGCGAGAGCCGTGAGGTCGGCGCGCGCCATGACCTCATCGACCCTGCCCCGCGCCTCGTCTCCGTAGAGGGAGGCGATGAGGTGCACGGTCTCCCCGACGGTGAGGTCGCCCAGCAATCCGCCCGTCTGCAGCACGGCGCCGATCGCACCGCTGGAGGTCGCACGCTCCGGAGCCACCCCGAGCACGCGGACGGTGCCGCTGCTCGGTTCGGTGAGTCCCAGCAGCATGTCGAGCGTGGTCGTCTTGCCGGCCCCGTTCGGTCCCAGCAGCGCCACGACCTCGCCCCGCCGGATGGACAGGTCGACTCCGTCCACGGCCTGCACACGGCGCTCCCCGGCACCGAAGTGTCGTCTCACGGCGCTGAGCTCCAGCACCACAGGGTCATCGGTCTGGGCCGCGGAAACCGGTCGCGCGATGACCCGCGTCGCCGATCCGTCCCTTGAGGTGTTGTCCATGCCTCCAGCCTCGCCCGATGCCGACGAGGAGTCCGGAGGGCGGTGTCATCGCCTCGACGTGACACGTGTCATGTCGAGAGCCTCGGCTCATCGTGCCGGGAGCAGCGCCCCCTCGAGGAACTCGGAGAGCTCGGCCGTGTCGCCCAAGGGCAGGATCGCCGCCACATACTGGTCGGGGCGCACCACGACCACCACGCCGTCGCGCGACAGCTCGCGCGCTGCGAAGATGTCGGTCTCCGTCCATTTGCTGGGACCCGCCGCGTAGACCTTCTCCCAGTCGGTGAGCCCGAGGGGCCCGGTCTTCGGCTGGAACAGCTCGGGTGCCGAGGTGACCTCGACCTCCTCGAAGGGCTGCTGGTAGACGGCCTTGACGTCGAAGATCGCATCGACGTCGGCGTCCGCCGGAGTGAAGCGCGCGAACAGCGGACCGGCCTGCTCCGCCCACGCGGCGAGCGCATCGCCGGTGCGGTCGCCGAACGCGTACACGCGCCAGCGCCCGTCGGCCTTCGCATGGTGTCCGAGGTGCACCACGTTGCCGTCGCCGACACGCACGACCTCGGCCGACTTGAACCGCTTGCCCAGGGGATAGCCGGGCGCCAGCGCCTGGTGCGCGGCGCTCCCCGTGATCATGGAGGGCGTGTACTGCGTCATGAACCCGGACGGGAACTCGGCCGTTGCGAGGTAGTACGTGGCCAGTTCGTTGGGGTCGGAGATCTCCTCGGGCTTGCGGGCCATCAGGCTCGACCATTCGCGGTCGAAGTCGATCAGCTGCTGGGCGACGGGGCGCCGCTCGGCGCCGTACGTGGCCAGGAGCGCCTCGGGAGCCCGGCCCGTGAGCACCGACCCGAGCTTCCATCCGAGGTTGAAGCCGTCCTGCATGGACACGTTCATGCCCTGGCCGGCCTTGGCGCTGTGCGTGTGGCAGGCGTCGCCGGTGAGGAACACGCGGGGTGTGCGTCCGGAGCCGTCGATGACGTCGTCGAAGCCGTCGGTCACGCGGTGGCCGACCTCGTACACGCTGTGCCAGGCGACTTCGCGCACGTCGAGCGTGTACGGGTGCAGGATGGCGTTGGCGCGACGGATGATCTCCTCGATGGGAGTCTGGCGCACCCGGTGGTCATCGTCCTCCGCGACTTCACCGAGGTCGATGTACATGCGCGAGAGGTATCCGCCCTCGCGCGGGATATGCAGGATGTTGCCCGCCTCCGAGTTGATCGCGCACTTGGTGCGCCAGTCCGGGAAGTCGGTGTTGACGAGCACGTCCATCACACCCCAGGCATGCGCGGCGGAGGCGCCGACATGCGTGCGTCCGATGGCCTGTCGCACGCCGCTGCGCGCACCGTCGCAGCCGGCGACGAACTTCGCGTGGATCGTGCGCTCTTCCCCCGCGCGCTCACCTGCGACGTAGCGGATTCCCACTTCGACCGGGTACTCCCCCTCGTCGTGGACCGTGAGCCCGGTGAACTCGATCCCGTAGTCGGGCAGGATCCGCCCTGGGCCGTTCGCCGCGGCCTCGGCGAAGTAGTCGAGCACGCGCGCCTGGTTGACGATGAGGTGCGGGAACTCGCAGATGTCGTAGGCGTAGTCGGCCGTACGGGAGGTGCGGACGATCTCGTCGCGCTTGTCGGGGTTCGGGCCCCAGAAGTTCATCCAGCCGATGTTGTAGGCCTCGGCGATGATCCGCTCGGCGAACCCGAACGCCTGGAACGTCTCGACGCTGCGCGGCTGGATGCCGTCGGCCTGTCCGAGTGGGAGGCGGCCGTCGCGCTTCTCGATGATGCGGGTGGAGATCTCGGGGTACTGCGCCATCTGGGCGGCCAGCAGCATTCCGGCAGGCCCCGATCCGACGATGAGCACGTCGATCTCGTCAGGAAGGTCGGCGGGGCGGGCTGCGCCGATGCCGGCCGCGTCCTGCACGCGCGGGTCAGCGGACACATAGCCGTGGTGGTGGAACTGCATCGTCGTCGATTCCTTCCGGACGTCTTCGTCGGGTGTTGGGTGTCGGGTCATGCGCGTCGGGCGTTGCGCGTCGTGTCGTATGTGAGGAACTCTTGCGGTGAAAAACACCTGTGTTCTATATTCGAACAGAGAGTTCTACTATTGAACACAGCCTAAACCGCGCCGTCCGTCATCGCAAGGGAGCACCCCCATGCCCGGCAGCACCACCTCTCCCGCTTCGCAGACTCTGAGCCGCGGCATCCGGATCCTCGAGGTGCTGGCCGATGCCCGCACGCCCCTCACGATCGACGAGCTCGCGTCCCGACTCGGCGTGCACCGCTCGATCGCCTATCGACTGCTGCGCACGCTGGAGGACCACGGTCTCGTCACGCGCGATGCCGCAGGGGCCGTGAGCCTCGGCGCCCGGATGGCCGCACTCGCAGCCGGCGTCGCGCACGACCTCCAGGCCGAGGCACTGCCCGAGCTCACGGCCATCGCCAACGAACTCGGCATGACCTGCTTCCTCGGCGTGCTGGACGGCGAGGAGTGCATCACCCTCGCGAGCGTCGAGCCCCGGCATGCCGTCGCGAGCGTCGCCCAGCGCCCTGGCGCCCGTCACCCGGTCACTGTCGGCGCACCCGGCAAGGCCATCCTGTCGCTGCTCCCCGAGGATGAGTGGCCGGCGGTCGTGCCGCCGACCCTCGCCGGCGATGTGGAGTCGACCCGCATCCGCGGCTATGCGACGAGCCACGACGAGGTCATCCCCACGGTGCAGGCCGTCGCCGTCCCCCTCGCCCTGCGCGGGCAGCGCCCCGCCGCGATCGCCGTGGTGCACGTGTCCACAGACCTCGACGATGCCGAGATCGCCGCACGGCTCCAGCGTGCGGCGTCGGACATCCGCGACGCTCTCGACGGCTGACGCCCGGCTCCGCGAAGACCCTGCACAGACGAACGCTCCCGCCGCACTTCCTGTCGGTCGCCGTACGGCAGACGACAGGGAGTGCGACGGGAGCAGGTCGAAGAGCGTGTGCTGCTCAGGCCTTCGCGAGTCCGTAGATCGGGCTGACGGACTGCTCCTCCTCGTGATCCGGTCCGAGCGGGATGCCCGAGCGGTCGCGCAGCAGCAGGGTCGCGACGAGACCCAGCACGGTCATGCCGGCCAGGTACCAGGTGACGGCCCCCGTCGAGCCGGTCGCCTTCACGATGGCCGTCGCGATCGTCGGCGCGAAGGCCCCACCGGCGATGGCACCGATGGCGTACGAGATCGAGACGCCCGAGAACCGGATGCTCGCAGGGAACAGCTCAGCGTACAGCGCCGCCTGCGGGCCGTAGGTGAATCCGAGTCCGATGGTGAGGATCGCGAGTCCGGCGAACAGCAGGCCGACCTCGCCGGTGTTGACCAGCGGGAACAGCGTGAACACACCCACCAGCTGCAGCACCCAGCCGACGATGTACGTCGTGCGGCGGCCGATGCGGTCGGAGAGCCACCCCGCGAGGAGTGTCGTGAGCAGCCAGGTGACCGCGGATCCGGCGACAGCCCAGAGCACGGGGCCGCGCTCGAGGCCGATGGAGCCCGCGGGGTCCGTGGCATACCCCTGGATGTAGCCACCGGTGGTCATGTAGCCGACCGCGTTGTTGCCGGCGAACACGAACGCGGCGACGATCACGAGCAGCAGGTGCTTGCGGAACAGCTGCGCGATCGGCATCCTGGCCTTCTCCTTGCGAGCCGCGAGCTCGGTGAACACCGGGCTCTCCTCGACCTTGCGGCGCACGTAGTAGCCGACGAGGATCAGCACGACGCTCAGCAGGAACGGCACGCGCCAACCCCACGCGAGGAACTGGTCGCCCGGGGCGATCACCGTCATGAGCGCCATCACACCGGAGGCGAGCAGGAGGCCGAGAGGCACGCCGATCTGCGGGGACGCTCCGAAGATGCCACGCTTCTTGCGGGGAGCGTGCTCGACGGCCATCAGCACCGCGCCGCCCCACTCGCCGCCCGCCGAGATGCCCTGCACGATGCGCAGCAGCACCAGCAGGATCGGCGCCATCAGCCCGATGGTCTCGTAGGTGGGGAGGATGCCGATGAGGGCCGTGGCCGCACCCATCAGGATCAGCGTCCACATCAGCACGGTCTTGCGCCCGAGCTTGTCACCGTAGTGGCCGGCGAGGAAGGCGCCGAGGGGACGGAACAGGAAGCTGACACCGACTGTCGCGAAGCCGATCAGGGCGCTGTTCTCGCCGAGCGGGGCGAAGAAGAGCTGGCCGAAGACGAGCCCGACGGCCGTGGCGTAGATGAAGAAGTCGTACCACTCGACGGTGGTGCCGACGACGGTGGCGAACACGACACGACGTCTGTCTGCCGCTGTCGCGATGGTTCCGGTGGGCGTGAACCCAGCCTGTGACTGCCCGCTCATGGGGTGTCTCCTTTGGTTGTGACCGCATTGTCACGGCGCGCGACGGACGTGAATCCGGAGTGCTTGCCGAGGGGTGAACCGATAATATATGATTTCGAATACGACGCACAAGGCGTCGCGCAGGACACCGACAGCGCGAGGAGGCGCCCCGTGACGGAACCCATCGACCGCCCCGGCAAGATCATCGCGATCCACCTGAGCTACGCCTCCCGTGCGGATCAGCGCGGCCGGCGCCCCGCCGCCCCCTCCTACTTCTTCAAGCCGGCCAGCTCCGTCGGCGTCTCCGGCGGCACCGTCGAGCGGCCCGCCGGTACCGAGCTGCTCGCGTTCGAGGGAGAGATCGCGCTCGTCATCGGCTCCGCCGCGCGCCGCGTCTCCCTCGACGACGCCTGGTCCCACGTGGGTTGGGTGACCGCCTCGAACGACCTCGGCCTGTACGACCTGCGCGCGAACGACAAGGGCTCGAACGTGCGCTCCAAAGGCGGCGACGGGTACACCCCGCTCGGGCCCGAGCTGATCGATGCCCGCACCGTCGACCCCGCTGCGCTGCGCGTACGCACCTGGGTCAACGGCGAGCTCCGCCAGGACGACACCACGGCAGGGCTGATCTTCCCGCTCGCCCAACTCGTCGCCGACCTGTCCCAGCACTTCACGCTCGAGCCCGGCGATGTGATCCTCACCGGCACACCCGCCGGCTCATCCGTCATCGTCCCCGGCGACGTCGTCGAGGTCGAGGTGGACGCACCGGATGCACCGGGAGCCCCGAGCTCGGGGCGCCTCGTCACCACCGTGACGCAGGGTGAGTCTCCGTTCGACGGAGAAATCGGCTCGCTCCCCGCCGTGGACGACCTGCAGCGCACCGAGGCATGGGGCTCGCGGGCAGAAGCAGGACTGCCTCCCGTCGAGAAGGCTCCCGGTCTCACACCCGAACTGCGCGCACAGCTGCGGGAGGCGCCGACGGCCGGACTCTCGGCGCAGCTCCGCAAGCGCGGACACCACTCCTGCTTCATCGACGGGGTCTCGGTCAACATCCCGGGACAGAAGATCGTCGGCACCGCGAAGACGCTGCGCTTCGTCCCGTTCCGCGAAGACCTCTTCGCCTCGCACGGCGGCGGCTACAACGCCCAGAAGCGGGCGTTCGACGCCGTGGAGGACGGCGAGGTCATCGTGATCGAAGCTCGCGGCGATGCCACGACGGGCACGCTCGGCGACATCCTGGCCCTGCGCGCCAAGGTGCGCGGTGCAGCGGGAGTCGTCACCGACGGCGGCGTCCGCGACTACGACGCGGTGGCCGAGATCGGCCTTCCCGTGTTCTCGCAGGGCGCGCACCCGTCGGTGCTCGGTCGCAAGCACGTGCCGTGGGACGTGGACGTCACGATCTCCTGCGGCGGAGCGACCGTGCAGCCCGGCGACATCATCGTCGGCGACAGCGACGGCGTGATCGTGATCCCACCGGCCCTGGCCGCCGAGGTCGCGGCGAGCGCCGTCGCGCAGGAGATCGAGGACGCCTGGATCGCCGAGCAGGTCGCCGCAGGACACCCGGTCGACGGCCTCTTCCCCTTGAACGCCGAGTGGCGGGCACGCTACGAGAAGGCCGTATCCGACGGGAGCGCGCGATGACCACGACGGCCGCGAGCAAGTCCGAGGTCGCGTACGAGTGGCTGCGCTCGCGCATCACGGGACACATGTTCAGCCCCGGATACCGGCTGGTGCTGGGATCCATCGCCGACGATCTCCAGATGAGCGTCGTCCCCGTGCGAGAGGCGATCCGCCGTCTCGAGGCCGAAGGACTCGTGACGTTCGAGCGCAACGTCGGCGCGCGGGTGACCCTCGTCGATGAGAGCGAGTACGCGCACACGATGCAGACGCTCGGCCTCGTCGAGGGCTGCGCCACCGCCCTGTCCGCTCCCCTGCTCGACGACCAGGCCCTCGACGAGGCTGCCAGGATCAACGACCGGATGGCGCAGATGCTCGACCACCTCGACGCGCACGCCTTCACCGAGCTCAACCGCCAGTTCCATTCGGTGCTGTTCGAGCCGTGCCCCAACCCGCACCTGCTCGATCTCGTGCACCGCGGCTGGTCGCGGCTCTCCGGCATCCGCGAGACGACCTTCGCCTCGATTCCTGGGCGCGCCCAGCATTCGGTCGAAGAGCACACCGAGATCCTCGACCTCATCCGTGCGGGTGCCGACCCGCTCGAGATCGAGCTCGCCGCCCGCAACCACCGCTGGCGCACCATGGACGCGTTCCTCGACGCCCTGCACACCCGTTCCGCACAGACGACTTCAGCACAGACGACCGGAGAAAACTCATGACCGATTCGCGCATCCCCGCGGACCTCCCCGACCACATCCAGCACTACATCGACGGCGCCTTCGTGGATTCCGTCGACGGCGACACGTTCGACGTGCTCGACCCGGTGACGAACAAGACCTACACCACGGCCGCCGCCGGCAAGAAGGCCGACATCGAGCTCGCGGTGGCCGCCGCCAAGCGCGCCTTCGACGAAGGTCCCTGGCCGCGCATGCTGCCGCGCGAGCGCTCGCGCGTGCTGCACAAGATCGCCGACATCGTGGAGTCCCGCGACGCCCGGCTCGCCGAGCTGGAGTCGTACGACTCCGGCCTGCCGATCACGCAGGCGTTGGGTCAGGCCCGCCGCGCCGCCGAGAACTTCCGCTTCTTCGCCGATCTGATCGTCGCGCAGGCCGACGACGCCTTCAAGGTGCCGGGCAAGCAGATGAACTACGTCAACCGCAAGCCCATCGGCGTGGCGGGACTCATCACCCCCTGGAACACACCGTTCATGCTCGAGTCCTGGAAGCTCGGCCCCGCCCTCGCCACCGGCAACACGGTCGTGCTGAAGCCGGCCGAGTTCACGCCCCTGTCGGCGTCCCTGTGGGCGGGCATCTTCGAGGAAGCCGGCCTTCCCCAGGGCGTGTTCAACCTCGTGAACGGTCTCGGCGAAGATGCGGGCGACGCCCTGGTGAAGCACCCCGACGTGCCGCTCATCTCGTTCACCGGCGAGAGCTCGACCGGGCAGTTGATCTTCGGCAACGCGGCGCCCTTCCTCAAGGGGCTCTCGATGGAGCTCGGTGGCAAGTCGCCCGCCGTGGTCTTCGCCGATGCCGACCTGGAGGCAGCCGTCGACGCGACCATCTTCGGAGTCTTCTCCCTGAACGGCGAGCGCTGCACGGCAGGTTCGCGCATCCTCGTAGAGCGGTCGATCTACGAGGAGTTCGTGGAGCGCTACGCGGCGCAGGCGAAGCGCGTGAAGGTCGGCTACCCGCACGACCCCGCCACGGAGGTCGGAGCGCTCGTTCACCCCGAGCACTACGACAAGGTGATGAGCTACGTCGAGATCGGCAAGGGCGAGGGCCGTCTGGTCGCCGGCGGCGGCCGTCCGGAAGGCTTCGAGGAAGGGAACTTCGTCGCACCGACCGTGTTCGCCGATGTCTCCCCCGACGCCCGTATCTTCCAGGAGGAGATCTTCGGCCCGGTCGTCGCGATCACCCCCTTCGACTCGGACGCGGAGGCGCTGTCGCTCGCGAACAACACCAAGTACGGTCTGGCCGCCTACATCTGGACCAACGACCTCAAGCGCGCGCACAACTTCGCGCAGTCGGTCGAAGCCGGCATGGTGTGGCTGAACAGCAACAACGTGCGGGACCTCCGTACCCCGTTCGGCGGTGTGAAGGCATCGGGCCTCGGCCACGAGGGCGGCTACCGCTCCATCGACTTCTACACCGACCAGCAGAGTGTGCACATCACGCTCGCGGAGCACTCGCACAACCCGACCTTCGGCAAGAACTGACCACAACCCCTCCGCTCCGGTCGCGATATGACAGGCTTCTCGCCCGATTCCCCTGGAATATCGCGACCGGAACCGTAAGCAAGGACGCTGACATGACACACCGCGACGACATGACCCTGACCTCCTCGGGCTTCTACGTCTCCCAGGAGGCGCCGATCCGCTCGGACAACCCCATCGCGACGCCGCAGAGCTCGCCGCCGGACATCCTCCGCTGCGCCTACATGGAGCTCGTGGTCACCGACCTCGCCGCGTCGCGCCAGTTCTACGTCGACATCCTGGGTCTGTACGTGACCGCGGAGGACGACGAGGCGATCTACCTGCGCTCGACCGAGGAGTTCATCCACCACAACCTCGTGCTGCGCAAGGGACCGATCGCCGCCGTCGCCGCCTTCTCGTACCGCGTCCGCACGCCGGAGGACCTCGACCGCGCCGTCGAGTTCTACACCGAGCTGGGCTGCGACGTGCGCCGCAGGGAGGACGGCTTCGTGAAGGGCATCGGCGACTCGGTGCGTGTGGTCGACCCCCTCGGCTTCCCGTACGAGTTCTTCTACGCCACCGAGCACGTCGAGCGGATGTCGTGGCGGTACGACCTGCACATCCCCGGCGAGCTGGTGCGGCTCGACCACTTCAACCAGGTCACCCCCGATGTGCCGCGCGCCGTCGGCTTCATGCAGGACCTCGGCTTCCGCGTCACGGAGGACATCCAGGACGAGGAGGGCACGGTCTACGCCGCCTGGATGCGCCGCAAGCCCACCGTGCACGACACGGCCATGACCGGCGGCGACGGACCCCGTATGCACCACGTGTGCTTCGCGACGCACGAGAAGCACAACATCCTCGCGATCTGCGACAAGCTCGGAGCTCTGCGCCGGTCCGACTCGATCGAGCGCGGTCCCGGCCGTCACGGTGTGAGCAACGCGTTCTACCTCTACCTGCGCGACCCCGACGGGCACCGCGTCGAGGTGTACACGCAGGACTACTACACGGGCGACCCCGACAACCCGGTCATCACCTGGGACGTGCACGACAACCAGCGCCGCGACTGGTGGGGCAACCCCGTCGTCCCGTCCTGGTACACGGATGCGTCTCTGGTGCTCGACCTCGACGGCAACCCGCAACCTGTGGTCGCCCGCACCGACTCCAGCGAGATGGCCGTGACCATCGGCGCCGACGGCTTCTCCTACACGCGAGCTGACGACGATAAGGACATGCCCGAATACAAGCAGGGCGAGTACAAGCTCGGCCACCAGCTCTAGGAGGATCCGATGCTGTCAGAGGAGACGATCGCCGCGATCGCCGCAGAACTCGCCCATGCCGACCGCGCGCACAGCGTGATCCCGCGCATCACGGCGCGGTACCCCGAAGCCACGGTCGAGGATTCGTACGCGATCCAGGGTGTCTGGAGGGACTCGCAGATCGCTGCGGGACGTCGACTCGTGGGGCGCAAGATCGGCCTGACCTCCAAGGCCATGCAGCAGGCGACGGGGATCACCGAACCGGACTACGGCGTCATGTTCGACGACACCGTGCACGAGTCCGGCGCCGAGATCCCCGTCGATCACTTCTCGAACGTGCGCATCGAGGTCGAGCTGGCCTTCGTGCTGAAGACGCCGCTCGAGGGGCCGGACTGCACCCTCGAGGATGCTCTCGCCGCGATCGACTACGCGGTGCCGGCGCTCGAGGTGCTGAACTCGCACATCGAGCTCGAGGGCCGGACGATCGTCGACACCATCAGCGACAACGCCGCCTACGGGGCGATGGTGCTCGGCACGGTGCACAAGCACCCGGACGAGATCGACCTGCGGTGGGTGCCCGGCGTGCTCTCCCGCAACGGCGAGATCGAGGAGACCGGTGTCGCCGCCGGGGTGCTCGGGCACCCGGCCACCGGAGTGGCATGGCTCGCGAACAAGTTCCACCAGCACGGCGCGCGTCTCGAAGCGGGCGAGATCATCCTGGCAGGATCGTTCACACGCCCGATGTGGGTGTCGCGCGGCGACGAGGTGCTGTGCGACTACGGACCGATGGGAACAATCGCATGCCGCTTCGTCTAGCTCCCTCCTTCCGCGAGCAGTTGGCCGACTCCGACCGATCGCTCGTGGGGATGTGGGTCTGCTCCGGCAGCCCGCTGCTCGCCGAGGTCGCCGCGGGGTCGGGACTCGACTGGCTGCTGATCGACATGGAGCACTCGGCGAACACGCTGGAGTCCGTGCTGGTGCAGCTTCAGGCGGTCGCCGCCTACCCGATCGCTCCCCTCGTGCGGGTGCCGTCGAATGACACCGTCGCGATCAAGCAGGTCCTCGACCTCGGGGCGCAGAACCTCATCGTCCCGATGGTGTCGTCCGCCGAAGAGGCGCGCACCGCCGTCGCCGCGACCCGGTACCCGCCGGAGGGCGTGCGCGGAGTGGGCAGCGCTCTGGCACGCAGCGCCCGCTGGAATCGCGTCGACCGGTATCTGCAGGAATCCGCGCAGCACGTCTCCCTCACCGTGCAGATCGAGACGGCTGCGGGCGTCGAAGCCGCCTCCGACATCGCGGCGGTCGACGGCGTGGATGCGGTGTTCGTCGGTCCCTCCGACCTCTCCGCGTCGATGGGACTGCTCGGCCAGCAGACGCACCCCGAGGTCACGGCCGCCGTCGAGAAGGTCTTCGCCGCCGTGAAGGCTGCGGGCAAGGCCGTGGGTGTGAACGCCTTCGACCCCACGGCCGCCGATGCCTATCTCGCGGCGGGCGCCGACTTCGTGGCGGTCGGGGCCGATGTGGCGCTGCTCGCCCGCGCCTCCGAGGCTCTCGCCACCCGCTTCATCGCCGTGGAGACCGCCGACCGCGCCAGCTACTGATCGTTCGAATCGCGCACGTGATCGTATCCAGGTCCCGGATGCACCCATTTGCGCGATTCGAAGGGCCGCGGGCCGTGGCAGGATAGCCGGGTGCACAGAGGCGAGGTCGTGAGGTGATCCGCGGGCTCGCCGCGATGCAGGACCGCAACTTCCGCTGGTTCTTCCTGGCTCGCGCCATCACGATGATCGCCGGCTCGATGTCGTCGATCGCGCTCGCGTTCGCCGTCCTCGAGATCGACAACGACGCCAGGTCGCTGTCGCTCGTGCTCGCTGCGTTCACGATCAGCAACATCGTGTTCGTGCTGTTCGGCGGAGTGATCGCCGATCGTCTCCCCCGCGCGCTGATCATCCAGGCCTGCTACGTGGTCGACATCCTCTCGATCGGCACGATCGCGGCACTGCTGTTCACCGGCACCGCCACGATCCCTCTGCTCATCGTGCTGTCGATCGTGAACGGCGCCTCCACGGCGTTCGTGCTGCCCGCGATGCAGGGCATCATCCCGCAGCTGACAACGCCGGAGCACCTGCAGCAGGCGAACGCGATGCTGTCCTTCGTGCGGTCCGCCGTGACCATCGGCGGCCCGATCATCGCCGGCGTCCTGGTGGCGACGGCGGGGCCGGCGTGGGCGATGGTGGTGCAGGCCGCCGGCTGGGTGATCGCGATCCCGGTGCTGGCGCTCGTGAAGCTCCCGCCGCCATCGCACGCCGGCGGCACCACGATGTTCCACGACCTCCGCATCGGCTGGCGGGAGTTCTGGAGCCGGTCATGGCTGTGGACGATCGTGCTCGCCTTCATGATCATGAACGCCATCCATGTGGGTGCGTGGGGTGTCGTGGGTCCGTACATCGCCAAGAATAACGACCTGCTGGGCATCACCGGCTGGGGATGGGTGGTCAGCGCCGAAGGCGTCGGGGTGCTGCTGATGACCCTGCTGCTGATGTGGTTCCCGCTGCGACGACCGCTGCGCTACGGGATGATCGGCATGGCCGCGTTCGCGATCCCCGTCACGATGCTGGGCGTCCACCCCGCCGTGGTGCTGCTCGCCATGGCCGCCTTCATCGCGGGTGCCGGCGCCGAGGTGTTCAGCACCGGCTGGAACCTCGCGATGATGGAGAACATCCCCGGCGAGAAGCTCTCCCGGGTGTCGAGCTACGACATGCTCGGGAGCTTCGTCGTGATGCCGATCGGAACCCTCGTCTACGGCTGGCTGATCACGCACGCGGATCCGGCGACCGTTCTGATCACGTCAGGGGCCGTCTACGCGGGTGTCGCGCTCCTCACGCTCGCGGTGCCGAGCGTGTGGCGGATGGGCAGGCCGGAAACCGCGACGCTCCCCGCATGAGCGAGCGGATTCATAGCATCGACCGCGAGACTGTGGGCATGACCTTCGCCGCGCTCCAGCCCCTCGCCGATCGTGCCGCCCTCTTCGTCGCACTCCGTCAGGACGCCCTCTCCGCCGCTGCCGACGCCCTCGGCGAGCACCGCTGGGACGCCGACCTGGCCGCCGGCACGATCACCTTCACCTCGGACGCGGATCCGTCTCGCCAGCTGGTCGCCCGCGCCCACCTGATCGCGACGATCGCGCCGGGCCCCCGTTCCCTCCTCTGGGCCTGGGCGCACCCGAGCGGCGACCCGCAGGGCGTCGCGGGACAGCTGCACGCCTACGGCAGTGAGCACGGCATCGCGGAACTGACGACGGCGGAGGTGCCGTTCCCCGACGGCGCGTCCGGCGACGACGCGTGGATCGCTCAGGCTGCGCACACGATCGGCGGCGTCGCCGTCGAGCTCACCGGCCGCTCCCCGTACTACTCCGCCCCGGTCGGCAACGGAACCCGCGCCGTGTTCCTCCTCGATGCCCCGCTCGCACCGCTCACGGTCGCGGACGCGGTCATCGCACTGCCCCGTGTCCTCTCCGCCACGGCGCTCCCCGACGCGCGCACGGCGGTCTGGGACCTCGCGCGTCTCGCGGGTTGGACCCTCACCTGGACGGACGAGGCCTTCTCCGGGGCGACGGTATCGGATGCCACGGGAACCGCGAGCTTCCGCTTCGATGAGCAGGCCCGCATCAGCGGGATCGAGAGCACCCTGCAGCCCCAGGGGTGATCGCCTCCCGGAGGTGTGGGATTCTGGTCGCATGAAGAACGGAATCGTCCGGTTCGCCGCGCTCTACGTGTTCAACGTCGCGGTCCTCCTGCTGATCGGTCTGCTGCTGCCCGGCGTCTCCGTCGGCCTCAACGCCCTGTGGGCATCGGTCGTCCTGACTCTCGCCGCCCTGTTCGTGAAGCCCCTGCTCGCCGGGGCCTTCCGCAGGTCGGCGGCGAAATCGGCGTCCGAGCGCACGAAGACCGGCGAGAAGGTCGTGCAGTACGTGCTGGTGTACCTCGTCGAGCTCATCGTCTGGGTGCTCACGGTATGGCTGAGCGGCGTGCGCGCCTCCGGTTTCTGGGCGTTCGTGCTGCCGCCCCTGGCGCTGCTGTTCGGGTGGATGATCTACGACCAGATCGACGATCGCCTGCGGGCGAAGGCCGGCGAGATCTACGACTCGGTGCAGACGAGGATGAAGGGCGGGACGAAGCCGGCGCCCGCCGCCGCTGCGCCCGTCCCGGAGTCTCCCGAGACCCGAGCCGCACGTGACGAGCTCGCAGACGGTCTGACGCCCGAGCAGCGACGGATGCTCGACGAGTTGGGCTGATCCGACCCCGCTCCGCGAAGACGAGAAAGGCGCCCATCCTCCGGGATGGGCGCCTTTCTCGTCTCGAGGTCGGTCGACGTCAGAGCGACCGCTCCGCGGCCTCCACGACGTTCGTCATGAGAAGAGCGACCGTCATGGGCCCGACGCCACCCGGGTTCGGGGAGATGTATCCCGCGACCTCGGCCACATCCGGTGCGACGTCGCCGAACACGATGCTCTTGCCGGTGTCGGAGTCGGTCTCGCGCGTCACTCCCACGTCGAGCACGGCAGCTCCGGGCTTCACGTCTTCCGCGCGGATCAGGTGCTTCACCCCGGCGGCGGCGACGATCACGTCGGCTTCGCGCAGGTACTTCGGCATGTCGACGGTTCCGGTGTGGGTGAGCGTGACGGTGGCGTTGAGGTCGCGACGGGTCAGCAGCAGTCCGATGGAGCGGCCGATGGTCACCCCGCGTCCGACCACGACGACGTGCTTGCCCTTGAGGTCGTAGTCGTTGCGCAGCAGCAGCTCGATCACACCGCGCGGCGTGCACGGCAGCGGGGTGTGGATCGGGCTGTTCACGTTCAGCACCAGCCGACCGAGGTTGGTCGGGTGCAGGCCGTCCGCGTCCTTCGCCGGGTCGATCCGCTCGAGGATCGCGTCGGTGTCGATGTGCTTCGGCAGGGGCAGCTGCACGATGTAGCCGTGGCAGTCGGGGTCGGCGTTGAGCTCGTCGATCAGGGCCTCGACGTCGGCCTGGGTCGCATCGGCGGGCAGTTCGCGCTGGATCGAGTTCATGCCGATCGCCTCGGACTGCCGGTGCTTCATGCCCACGTACAGCTGCGACGCCGGATCAGCACCCACGAGCACCGTCGCGATTCCCGGCGTGATCCCCTTGCTCTTCAGCTCGGCGACGCGCTCGGTGAGCTCGGCACGGATCGCGGCAGCGGCCGCCTTCCCGTCGAGGATCTTCGCGGTCATGTCTTCTTCCTTCTTTCCCTGTCGTGTCCTGCTCCTGCTCCCTCACCCCACGCGCCCCGTCGAGTGCACCGGTACTCGGCGAGTGCACGGCCGGTTCGCGTGAACGAGCCGTGCACTCGGCGATATCGCGTGCACTCGCCGAGCGAGGAGCGGGAGCGGGAGGTGCTACTGCTGCAGATCGGGGTAGAGCGGGAACGCGGCGGCGAGGGTGTCCACGCGCGCGCGGAGGGCCTCGACGTCGGCACCGGGGAGCAGTGCGAGGGCGATGATGTCGGCCACCTCGGTGAACTCGGCGTCGCCGAAGCCGCGCGTCGCCAGGGCGGGCGTGCCGATCCGCAGGCCCGACGTCACCATCGGCGGACGGGGGTCGTTCGGGACGGCGTTGCGGTTCACGGTGATGTGGATGTCGTGCAGGAGGTCTTCGGCCTGCTTGCCGTCGATCTCGGCGTCGCGGAGGTCGACGAGCACGAGGTGCACGTCGGTCCCGCCCGAGCGCACGGCGATGCCGGCGTCCTTCACGTCCTGCTGCGACAGACGCTCGGCGATGAGCTTCGCACCGCGGAGCACGCGCTCCTGGCGCTCCTTGAACTCCGGCGTGCCTGCGAGCTTGAAGGCGGTCGCCTTTGCGGCGATCACGTGCATGAGCGGCCCGCCCTGCTGGCCCGGGAACACCGCGGTGTTGATCTTCTTGGCGAGTTCGGCGTCGTTGGTGAGGATGAAGCCGGAGCGCGGGCCGCCGATGGTCTTGTGCACGGTCGAGGAGACCACGTGTGCGTGAGGAACCGGGTTCGGGTGCAGCCCGGCGGCGACCAGACCCGCGAAGTGCGCCATGTCGACCCAGAGCAGTGCCCCGACCTCGTCGGCGATCTCACGGAACGCCGCGAAGTCCATCGTGCGGGGGTAGGCCGACCAGCCGGCGATGATCACCTTGGGCTTGTGCTCAATGGCGAGACGACGCACCTCGTCCATGTCGATCGTCGAGGTCTCGGGGTCCACCCCGTAGGCGACGATGTCGTAGAGCCGGCCGGAGAAGTTGATCTTCATGCCGTGCGTGAGGTGGCCGCCCTGGTCGAGCGAGAGGCCGAGCAGGGTGTCGCCGGGGCGGGCGATCGCGTGCAGCACAGCGGCGTTCGCGGACGCACCCGAGTGCGGCTGGACGTTCGCGAACTCCGCGCCGAACAGGCTCTTGGCGCGGGAGATCGCGAGCTCTTCCGCGACGTCGACCTCTTCGCAGCCGCCGTAGTAGCGCCGCCCAGGGTAGCCCTCGGCGTACTTGTTGGTGAGCACGGAGCCCTGCGACTGCAGCACCGAGACGGGCACGAAGTTCTCCGAGGCGATCATCTCGAGGAAGGTCTGCTGGCGCTTCAGCTCGCGGTCGAGCACCTGGGCGATCTCGGGATCGACCTCGGAGAGCGGGGCGTTGAAGTAACGGTCGGTCATGACGTGCTCCTTTTGACGACGGATTCGAAAGGGGTGTTCCTATCGGCCCAGGCGCGCGGTCGAATTCCGTGGTCAGTCGCTCCCCGGTGGTAGTCCACCCAGACGCCAGTCGCGACGGTTACGAGCATAGCCGATCACAGCCGGCGCGCACGTTGCTGATCCGGCCATGGTCGCAGAATCGATTCGATCTCGACCATTCCCCTCGACGATGCCGACGGGTAGGTTTTGTTCATGGTCCTTCCTCATCCTCTTCCTCTGGTCCCCGCCCCCGTTTCGGCCGTCCCGCGTGAAGGACGGATGCCGATCACCGCGACGACGCGTGTTCTCGGCTCCTCCCCTGCTGCCGACCAGCTGATCGAGGCGGTCGAGCGTCGCAGCGGCATCCGCCTGTCACTCGCGGACGAGGCTCCCGCCGACATCGAGCTGCTGATCGATGCGACCTCTTCCGCACCCGAGGGGTACACGCTCGAGGTCGGCCAGCGGGCCGTCGTCGTCGGCGCCGACGAGGCGGGACTGTTCTACGGCGTGCAGACGCTGCTGCAGCTGCTGCGCCAGGACGACTCCGGCTGGGGCCTCCTGGGTGCGGACGTCGCGGATTCCCCCCGCTTCCCGCGGCGCGGAGTCATGCTCGACGTGGCGCGTCATTTCTTCGGCGTCGACGACGTCAAGCGGTTCATCGACAGCACCAGCGCCCTCAAGTTCAACCATCTGCACCTGCACCTCAGCGACGACCAGGGGTGGCGCGTGCACATCGACTCCTGGCCTCTGCTGACCGAGCGGGCCTCCCTCACCTCGGCGGATGGCGACCCCGGCGGCTTCTACACGAAGGACGACTACCGCGAGATCGTGAGATACGCCGCCTCGCGTCACATGATCGTCATCCCCGAGATCGACCTTCCCGGCCACACCCACGCGATCGGCGTCGCCTACCCCGAGCTCGTCGAGGCACCCGTGCTGAACGACAACCTGATCGCGGAGTCGGAGCGACTCGGTCAGACCCTTCCCGTCGCCGGTGAGACCTACCTGGGGTGGGGGGTCGGCCACTCCAGCGTCCGCATCCACGATGAGCGCACCTACGACTTCGTGCGCGACGTGGTGCGTGAGCTCGCCGAGATGACCCCGGGCCCGTACATCCACATCGGCGGCGACGAGTCCCTCGGAACACCCCAGGCCGACTTCGATCTGTTCGCGGAGCGCGCGACCGCGATCGTCGTGGAAGCCGGCAAGATCCCGGTGGCATGGCACGAGATGGGCGCGGCGGCGAACATCGCCGAGGGCACGGTCGGACAGTACTGGGGCAAGACCGCCCCTGAGGGAACTCACGCCGAGGAGGCCGCCCACTTCGTCGAGCGCGGCGGTGCCCTGATCATGTCGGCGGCGAACGTCACGTATCTCGACATGAAGTACACCGCGGACTTCCCGCTCGGCCTGACCTGGGCAGCGATCATCGATGTGCGCTCCGCCTACGAGTGGGAACCCACCGATGTCCTCGACGTGCCGGACAGTGCGATCCTCGGCGTCGAGGCTCCGCTGTGGTCGGAGACCACCCGCACGCTCGACGAGGTCGAACAGCTGGTGTTCCCTCGCGCGGCAGCCCAGGCTGAGGTCGCCTGGTCGCCGAGAGAAGCACCGGAACGCGGGTGGGAGTCGTTCCGCGTGCGCGTCGGGTCGCTCGCCCCGTTGTGGAAGGCTGAGGGGGTCGACTTCCACCCCGCAGACGAGATCCCCTGGAGCGCACGTTGAGCACCCACTCCTCCGCGACCGGTTCACTGGTCATCCACTCCGCACGGATCGTCGACCACGGCGACATCGTCGAGGACGGCTGGGTCCGTATCGACGACGGCATGGTGACCGAGCGTGGAACGGGTTCGGGGTGGACGTCCGCGGATGAGGTCGTCGACGCGACGGCCGTCGCCGGTGCCGGTGCTCTGCTCACCCCCGGATTCGTCGACATCCACGGCCATGGCGGCGCCGGCGCGGCGTTCGACGACGGGGTGGAGGCCATCCGCATCGGCCGTGACCTGCACCGGGAGCACGGTACGACCCGCGCCGTCGTGTCGCTGGTCACGGCGACTCTGGATTCGCTCGCCCGCAGCGTCGGGCTGATCGCCGATCTGACCGAGACGGATGCCGACATCCTGGGCTCGCATCTCGAGGGTCCGTTCCTCGACCCCGGTCACCACGGTGCGCACGAGCCGTCATTGCTGCGTCATCCGACGACCGCCGACGTCGCCCGTCTCCTGGACGCCGGACGCGGCACCATCCGCCAGGTCACGATCGCTCCCGAGCTCCCAGGCGGGCTCGACGCGATCAGGCAGATCGTCGCAGCCGGCTCGGCAGCCGCGGTCGGGCACACGGATGCGGACGCGAACATGGCGGTCGCGGCGTTCGAGGCTGGGGCTTCCATCCTCACGCACGCGTTCAACGCGATGCCAGGCATCCATCACCGTGCCCCCGGACCTGTGCTCGCCGCGGCCGCAGACCACCGCGTGGTCCTCGAGGCGATCGCCGACAACGTCCACCTCGACCCGCACGTCATCAAGCTGGTGTTCGACTCCGCGCCCGGGCGGGTGGCGCTGATCACGGACGCGATGGCAGCCGCAGGGAGCGCCGACGGCCACTACGACCTCGGGGCGGTGAGCGTGACGGTCGAGAACGGAGTGGCGCGAGCCGATGACACCGGGTCGATCGCCGGCTCCACGCTGACGCAGGATGTGGCTCTGCAGCGCGCCGTGCAGGCAGGGGCGAGCCTGGCGGAAGCCGTCAGAGCCCTCACCGAGACCCCGGCGCGTGCGATCGGGCGCGACGCCTCCCTGGGAAACCTCAGGCCCGGGATGCTCAGCGACGCCGTACTGCTGGATGCGGAACTGCGCGTCGCGCGCGTGTGGTCAGGACCACGGCTGCTCGTCTGAGACGGCGCCGCGCGCGACGCGCAGCTCTGCGCTCTCCGGTCATGCATAGGTGGGGTGGGAGGCCGCCGTTCCCCAGATCGGCGGCCTCGTTCCCCCTCGTGAGACGGGAGGCCGGGTTCTCCTCCCCCGAGGATCCCGACCCGCCCGACCGGCGCGAATACCCCCCGCACCAGTGCCTGGATCCCGCCCCCCGGTGGGATCGCTACGGCTGTCTACATGGGATGAGACGTGGCACATCCCGATTCATTACGCGACTTCCCGAAAAAACTTCGAGAACTCGCTCTCGATCATCTGATCAACGTGTGGGAGGCCGCCGTTCCCCAGATCGGCGGCCTCGTTCCCCCTCGTGAGACGGGCGGCCGGGTTCTCCTCCCCCGAGGATCCCGACCCGCCCGACCGGCGCGAATACCCCCCCGCACCAGTGCCTGGATCCCGCCCCCCGGTGGGATCGCTACGGCTGTCTACATGGGATGAGACGTGGCACATCCCGATTCATTACGCGACTTCCCGAAAAAACTTCGACATCCCGAAAAGACGTCGTCGATCTCCGGACCAGCGCTACGCACGCCCCTGGGCGGTGACGGTGCTCGAAGCCGGGCATCCGCTTGGAGTTCCGACGGAGGGTGGCTTCCCTGGGAGATTCGCGAGAGAATGGTGAAGTCGCGTGATGAGAGGCGCCTTCCTGCGTCTCTTCCGGTGGAGGCGCAGCTGCGCCCCGCGACAGATGGATGATTGTGCACGAAGAGAACACGACTCACGACGAATCTATCGGCGACGCCGACCTGATCCTCCGCACCCGCTCGGGAGACACGGGGGCGTTCGGTGAACTCTGGCGCCGACACTATCCGTCCGGCCTCTCCGTCGCGCGCTCCGTGACCTCGTCGATCGACCCGGACGATCTGGTGCAGGAGTCGTACACGCGCATCTATCAGGCGATCCTCAAAGGCGGCGGCCCCAACGGCTCGTTCCGCGCCTACCTGTTCACGAGCATCCGCAACACGGCCGCAGGGTGGGGGCGCGCGCGCCGCGAGACCGCGATAGACGAACTCGACACCGTCGCCGACCCCGACAGCACCGACCAGGCTGCAAGCGAGGCACTCGACCGCAGCCTCACCGCTCAGGCGTTCCGCAGCCTCCCCTCCCGTTGGCAGGAGGTGCTCTGGTACACCGAGATCGAGCAGATGAAGCCGCAGGAAGTCGGGCCCCTGCTCGGTATGAAGGCCGGCGCCGTGTCCCAGTTGGCCTTCCGCGCCCGCGAAGGCCTGCGTGAGGCGTGGATCCAGGCCCATCTGCGCAGCGCCGAAGACGGCTCAGAGTGCCAGTGGACCATCGAGCACCTGGGCGCCTACTCGCGCGGCAACCTCAGCACTCGAGATCACAAGCGCCTCGAACTGCACCTCGACGAGTGCGCGCGATGCATGATCGTCGCCGCCGAGGCCAAGGACGTCTCGAAGCGTCTGGCCCTCGTGCTGCTGCCACTCGTCCTCGGCGTCACCGGCGCCGCGGGGTACCTGGCCACGCTCCAGGGCGCCGGCACGCCGATCGTCGCCCTGGCGGCCATGCCCTCCAGCATCCCCGGCGCCGTCTTCGCCGGCGACCCTGGCGCCACGCATGCCACAACCGGTCTCGCCGCGGCCGGCGGTTCCGGTTCTGGTTCCGGTGCCGGCGGCTCAGCGGGGGGAACGGCCGGCGCTTCGTCAGGAGCCGGATCCGCAGGTGGCATGTTCACCGGTATCGGTGCACTGGTGGGAGTGGGATCCGCCGCTCTGGTCGTGGCCGGTGTCGTGGCCGCCGCCGCGATCGTCCCCGGGCTCGCCGGGGCCGATCCCGCTACTTCGCTTCCGAACGCCGGGGATGAGGACCCGTCCTCGATCTCGGCAGATGTCGGACCCGACGAGACGATGAACCTCGACGAGCCCGTCGTCATCGAGCCCCCGGTCACCGTTCCCGACGAGACCCCCGCTCCGCCGGCAGCGGAACCTCAGCCCGGCGCAGATCGGGTGGGCGTGCCCGTCCCCGTACCGCCCGCCACCGTCCCGCCCGTCACGGTCCCGCCGGTCATCGTTCCGCCGGTCGATCCTGTCGATCCTGTGGATCCTGTGGACCCCGTGGACCCTGTCGACCCCGTGGACCCTGTCGACCCCGTGGACCCTGTCGACCCCGTGGACCCTGTCGACCCCGTGGACCCTGTCGACCCCGTGGACCCTGTCGACCCCGTGGGCCCGGTCACCCCCACGGAGGCGCCTACGTGGCAGACCGCCACCATCTGGTTCAACGGACTCCAGGTCCACTACAGCATTCCGGTCTCGGGTGTGGCCGGCCAGAGAGTCGAGGCACTCCTGGACGACAGCACCGGCGGCGGCGACAGCATCCTGCTCGACGAGTCCGGCTTCGGTGTCATCGATCTCCGTCCCACCTTCTGGCAGTTCATCGACGCCGACCTCACGACCGTCACGTTCCGTTACGTCCTCGCATCCGGTACGGGGCCTTCCGCGGTCACCACCCTCCTCGATCTCGAGCCCAACCGCCCCGAGACCCCGGGTGAGGTGGTTCCGGTCGAATCGGCCACAGCAGAGCCCACCACGACGAGCGACGTGTCCGCGTCGTCGGTGCCGTCCGAGTCTGCTCCGATCGCTACCGAGCCGGATGCGCCCGCACCGGCGCCCGCCCCGGCCCCGGTCGAAGCATCAACGGCACCTGTCGAAGCATCACCGGCCCCGATCGACGCCGCACCCGCTCCGGTGGAGACGGCCCCCGTCCAGACTCCACCGGTCGAGACCACGCCCGCAGCAGCGCCCACGGAGGCGCCGGTTGCACCGGCCGAGGAAGCCCCCACCGGCGAATAGACTGGATCCATGTCCTCGGATCCCGCTCCTGTTCCCGGCGTCGACCGTCCGGTGGTCACCGCACTCGATATCGTGCGCGCTGTCGTCCTCATCGTCGCCATCGCCTCTCTGGCATTGTGGGGCTTCGCGAGCTGGGATCTTCCGTGGAACATCGTCATCGGCATCGGTGCGCCCGTACTGGTGATCCTGGTGTGGGCGCTCTTCCTCTCGCCGCGACCGGTGCTGCGCGTGCACCCGTTCCTTCGCGCCGCGGTCGAGCTGTTGATCTACGTCGGCGTCACGATCGCCTGGTGGTCGATGGGGCAGGCCCTGATCGGCACCGCCTTCGCCCTCGTCGCCGTGGTCGCCGGTGTGCTCAGCGGCCGGCGCGCATTGTCGTGAGATCTCCCTCATGAGTGTGCTGGCGCTCCTGAAGGATTCCCTCGGTGCGCTCGTCGACACCGATGAGGCATCGCTCGAGGAAGCCAGAGCCGACCGCTCCGGGCACGCGGCCGCTGGTCGGCCGCTGGCCGTGATCCATGCGGAGCGGGTCGAGCACGTGCAGCAGACCATGCGCATCGCGACCGCCACCCGCACACCGGTCGTGGTGCGTGGAGCCGGCACGGGTCTCGCCGGTGCCGCCAACGCCGGTACGGGCGAGATCGTCCTCTCCCTGCGCAGGATGACCGCGATCAGCGAGATCCGTGCCGACGATCTGCTCGCAGTCGTCGAACCCGGCATCCTCAACGCCGACCTCAACGCCGTGCTCGCAGCTCACGGGCTGTGGTGGCCGCCTGACCCCGCCAGCCGCGACATCTCCACGGTGGGCGGGAACATCGCGACAGGCGCCGGGGGGCTGCTCTGCGCCAAGTACGGGGTGGTGCGCGACGCCGTGCTGGGGGTGGACCTGGTGCTCGCCGACGGGCGCCTGCTGCACCTCGGCCACCGCAGCGTCAAGGGAGTGACCGGACTCGATCTCACCGCGTTGGTGGTCGGCTCGGAAGGCACGTTGGGTGTCGTCGTAGGAGCGACCCTCAAGCTCCGCAGGCTCATCCCCGGGGAGACCTGCACGGTCGCCGCGACATTCCCGGGGGTGCGCCACGCTGCCGCCGCCTCGGCCGCCGTGACAGCCGCCGGCGTGCAGCCGGCCATCATGGAGCTGATGGACGCCGCGAGCCTCACCGCCGTGCACGCGCTTCTCGCCCTTCCCACCCCGAATCCGGGAACAGCCCAGCTGACCATCCAGACCGATGGCCCGGCCGCCGCTGCCGAAGCGGACGCGATCGCCGCGATCCTGCGTGCCCACGACGGCATCACGGTCGTCTCGCACGACCGTGAGGAGGGCGAGCGCCTCCTGGCGGTGCGCCGTTCGATGCATGCAGCGATGGCCTCCCTGGGTACGACGCTGATCGAAGACGTCTCGGTGCCGCGGAGCGCCATGCCGGCGATGTTCGACGAGATCGCGCGCATCGAACGCGAGTACGACATCGTCATCCCGACGGTGGCGCATGCGGGCGACGGCAACCTGCACCCGAACTTCATCTTCGAAGGGACGCAGACGCCTCCTCATATGTGGGCGGCCGCCGACGAACTGTTCCGCGCCGCCATCCGCCTCGGAGGAACCCTCACCGGGGAGCACGGCATCGGAGTGCTGAAACGCCGCTGGCTCGCCGACGAGCTGGGCGACGACCAGTGGCAGCTTCAGCGCCAGATCGCCGCGGTCTTCGATCCTCTCGGCATCCTCAACCCCGGAAAGGTCTTCAGCCCCGATGCCTGACATCCATGTGAGCGCGGCCGTGATCGTCGATGAAGCGGGTCGGGTGCTCGTCGTCCGCAAGCAGGGAACGACGATGTTCATGCAGCCCGGCGGCAAGCCGGAATCCGGCGAGTCCGCGGCCCAGACGTTGATCCGCGAGATCGAGGAGGAACTCGGGGTGGTGCTCGATGAAGCGGCGCTCCGCCCTCTCGGCACGTTCGTCTCCGCCGCAGCGAACGAACCGGGACATCGCGTCGTCGCCGAGGCCTTCGCGACCTCCATCGACCCCGCGAGCGTCTCCGTCCAGGCCGAGCTCGCCGAGCTGCGCTGGATCACCCCCGCAGACGTCGGAACGCTCCCGCTGGCGCCGCTGAGCGTGGAGCACCTGCTCCCGATCGCCTGGCCCGCACCGGCGAACTGAGTTCACCAGGGCAGGCATCAGGCACGTCTCAGATGCCCTGCCAGGCCGGCTTGTTGGCGAACGTGTACCGGTAGTAGTCGGCGAGTGCGAGACGCGACGCAGCTGCTTCGTCGACGACGATCGTGGCGTGCGGGTGCAGCTGGATCGCCGATCCGGGCAGGATCGCCGAGAGCGGGCCCTCGACCGCGCCCGCCACGGCCTCTGCCTTGCCCTCGCCGAAGGCGAGCAGCACGAGGTGGCGCGCTTCCAGGATGGTGCCGAGGCCCTGCGTGATGCAGTGCATCGGGACGTCGTCGATCGATTCGAAGAAGCGGGCGTTGTCCTCGCGCGTCTGCTCGGTCAGGGTCTTCACACGCGTGCGCGATGCGAAGGACGAACCGGGCTCGTTGAACCCGATGTGCCCATCGGTGCCGATCCCGAGGATCTGCAGGTCGACTCCACCGGCAGCCGCGATGGCCGCGTCGTAGTCCTCACCCGCATGCTGGATGGTCGCCTCCGCGCCGTTCGGCACGTGGATGCGCTCGGGATCGAGGCCGAGCGGCTCGACGACCTCGCGGGTGATGACAGAGCGGTAGCTCTCCGGATGCGCCGGGTCGATGCCGACGTACTCGTCAAGGGCGAAACCGCGCACCTGCGAGACGTCGCGACCGGCGAGCTGAGTGCGCAGCGCCTGGTAGACCGGCAACGGGGTCGAACCCGTGGCGAGGCCGAGGACCGCGTCGGGACGACGCGCGATCAGCTCCACGATCTCGGCGGCGACCAAAGCGCCTGCGGCCTCGGCATTCTCGACGATGACGACCTCAGCCATGCGGGACGATCTCCTTCTCGGTGGTGGAGGCGCCGACGAGTGCGGCGCCGAATGCGGCAGCGGGGGAACCCGCGGGAAGCAGTTCGATTCTCTCATCCAGGCGGAGCGACCGCATGAACGGCGAGGCCTCGGCGCCGGCGTGCAGGGCCGCGCGGAGTCCGTTCTCGAGCCGGTCGCCGAGAGCGGTGAGCCCTCCCCCGATGACCACCCTCTCGACATCGGCCGAGAGCACCAGCACACGCACTGCGGCGGCGGCCCCGTGATAGAGGTCGTCACGGAGGGAGACAGCGTGCGGATCTCCGGCGTCCGCCGCATCGAAGATGTCCCTGATGGGCAGAGTGCCGGGACGCCCCCAGGCCTTGGCCAACGCCCCTCCGCCGCAGAACGTCTCGACGCACCCGTACTGCCCGCAGCCGCACAGGCGCCCTCGCGGATCGACGGAGAGATGACCGACCTCCCCCGCGGTTCCGCGTGCGCCGCGCCAGATCCGTCCGTCGATCACGATCCCGGCCGCGACGCCGGTCCCGAGATTCAGGTAGGCCATGGAACCGGCGACTCCGCTCAGCACCGCAGCGCCGAGAGCCGCGGCCTTCACGTCGTTCTCCACCCGGAACGGGACTCCGAGAGCGAGTTCCGCCCTGACGGCGAGGTCCAGGGACTCCACGCCGAGGTTGACCGCGTGGTCGACACGACCGGTCTCGGCGTCGACGAGCCCGGGAATGCCGATTCCGACGGAACCGACGTCCGCGAGGGGGAATCCGTTCTCCTCCGCGAGCGCCGTAACGGCCGTCACGATGCTCTCGACGACCGCGTCGTCACCCCAACCCGTCGGTCGGCGCAGTCGTCCGCGGATGGCCCCGGAGGGGTCGACGGCGACGGCGTCGATCTTCGTGCCGCCGACGTCCAGGCCCACTCGAATCTGCCGACCAGCGGGGTCGGCAGCGCTCGCACCCGTCATCGGATGCTGCTCCCGGCCGTGCCGTTCACGGTGCAGATGACGTTCACGACACTCCCAGCTGTCCCGAGAGCACCATGACCGCGGCTCCGCGAAGGACGATGTCCTCCTGGTGCGTCAGCCGCACGACGACGTCTTCGAACACGCCCTCGAGGGTGCGCGCGCGCAGCGTCGCGATGGCGGCCTCGATCAAGATGCCGTCGAGCAGCTCCGCCGGACCGGAGATCACCACCTCGGAGAGGTCGAGGGCAGCGACGATCGGAGCGGTGGCGATCGCCATCCTCGTCCCGGCATCGCGGAGGATCTCGTCGCGCGCCTCGGGATCAGCGGCGATCGCCGCCTCGAGCCGACTCACGCTGAGCCACGCCTCGAGACAGCCGTCCTTCCCACAGGCGCAGCGAGGGCCGCCGTCGGTGCCGACGACGACGTGACCGATCTCGCCCGCGGCGAAGCGGCTGCCCAGCAGAGGCTGGCTGCCGGTGATGAGGCCGGCACCGACGCCCTTGCCGATCTTGATCAGCATGAAGTCGGCCTTCGCCTCGCCGAACGTGTACTCGGCGAGCACCGCCGCGTTGGCGTCGTTGCGGGCGAGGACCGGAAGGTCCAGATCGACGCCGAGCTTCGCCTCCAGCGGGAAGTTCGTCCAGCCGAGGTTGGGAGAGCTCAGGACGAGCCCGTCGGGACGCACGACACCAGGCGTGCCGATGCCGACACCCAGCAGTGGCTGAGTCGACGCCTCGACCAGGGTCTGCGCGAGTTCCTTCAGTGCCGCGTACGCCGCCTCCCCGTCGGGGGATTTCGGACGCGGCACCTCGCGCCGCTCCAGCACGTCCCCGTCGAGGCTCAGCACCGCCCCGGTGAAGGCGTCGGGGCCGGAGAGGTCGAGGCCGACGATCTGATGGCCGAAGCGATCGATGTCGATGAGGATGGGAGGCTTGCCCGGCCCCACCGCTTCACGGACGCCCATCTCGATGACGATGCCGTCGGCGATGAACTCGGCGACCAGGTCGGAGATGGTGACACGGGTGAGGCCCGTCTCCCGGGAGAGGTCGGCGCGACTCATCGCCCCCGCGTGATACAGCGTCTGCAGCACCAGCGCGCGGTTGTGACCGCGCGCATGCTCTGGCAGCACCTTTGATCGCGAGCGCAGGTGGCGCCCCGGGCCGAAGGCGTGCGCGTTCGCACCGGCGTACTCTGACGGCGATGCGGAACGCTGTTCATCCGAAACGGACATGTTTGTTAGTAGACCTTACGAACAAAATTTGCGCAACCTCTGCCCGCGGACGCGCTGGCAGGGTTACCGAAACGTTACATTACTTTCGATCGTCGACGACGACCGTGCGTGAGCGCCCGATGAGGCGCTCGACCAGGCCGGCGACGATCTGCTCCCGCGCCTCGATCGTGAGCGGCTTGCCCGGCACGCCGGGACGGCGCTGCTCGGGCGCAGGCCCGTCAAGGGGACGATACCGCACCCCCGCTGCGGCGAGCCGGCGGAGGTGCATCGGCAGACGCCGCTCGAAGTCGGCGAAGGGTCCCGGCTCCCCGCCGTCCCACAGCCGCTCGGCGATCGCGGAGAGACGAGGGAACATCGCGAAGTCGACGCGGTCCCTGGTGGGCAGGTGCTCGCTCCACACGTTCGCCTGTCCGCCCACCGCGCCGTCTTCGACACGCAGCGAGTACGCGCGTTCGATCGTGAGCGGCGGACCCACTCTGATCGGCTCCTCCTCCGACTCCGACTGCGGGTAGTCGAGGTAGACCTCGAGGTCGGGGCACGCGACGACCTCGATGCCGAGCCGCAGCGCCTCGCGCATCGCGGCGGGACCCCGCCACGCGAGGATCCGCACGCCCTCGGGCACGTCGCCTTCGAGGACCTCGTCCCAGGCGAGTGCCGTGCGGCCACGTCCACGGACATGCGCCACGAAGTGCTCCGTGAACCACGGCTGCACGTCGTGCGGAGACTCGAGTCCGAGGTGTCGCATGCGCTCGGCCGCCGCGGCGCTCTGCTCCCACTCGGTCACCGGCACCTCGTCGCCGCCGATGCCTATCCACTCCGAGTCGAACGCGTCGCAGAGAGCATCGATCGCGGCGAACCCGAAGGCCAGGGCCTCGTCCGTCGGTGCGAGGGTGCGCGGATTGACCCCGAAGCGCTCCCATGCAGACAGCACAGGCTCTCCGACGTCGACGTTGCCGAGCTCCGGATACGCGGCGAGACCCGCTTGGATGTGTCCGGGCAGCTCGACCTCCGGCACGAGGGTCACGAAACGTTCTCGCGCATAGGCGACGAGCTCTCGCAGCTCCGCTGTCGTGTAGAAGCCTTCGTGCACTCCCGGCTCCACGGTGGACGACGGGCCGTGTCCGAGCTGGGTGGCTTCCCGTCGCGCGCCCACTTCCGTGAGCCGAGGGAAGCCGGGCACCTCGAAGCGCCACCCCTGATCGTCGGTGAGATGAAGGTGCAGCACGTTCAGGTGGTGATCGGCGAGGAGATCGACCAGACGACGCACCTCGTCGACGCTCCGGAAGTGTCTGGCGACGTCGAGCATCGTCCCTCGCCAGCTGTACGCGGGCGCTCCCTCCCACACCCCGGCAGGGATGTGGGCCGATGCGGCGTCCGGATCCCGCAGCTGCCGCAGAGTGGTGGCACCGCGGAACACGCCGGCGGGGCTCGCTCCTCTGATCTCGACGCCGGCTGCGCTCACGCTCACCCGGAAGGCCTCGTCGCCGACACGTCCTCGCGCCGCGGCCTCAGCACCGAGGGTCTCGTCGACCATCAGTCGGATCGGCGGGAGTTCGGCGTCGCCCGCGCCGGCGAGGCCACCCAGCCGGGCGACAGCGGCGACGAGGTCCGGGGCGGAGAGGATCGGCGTGCGCTCCGTCCATGCGAATCCGGAGGCGGCCGGATCGATGCGGGCACCGATGTGCGGCACGGTGGCGCGATGGGGCGGCGGCGGCATCCGCAGCGCGCGCCCGGGGCTCCGCCCCGTCGCCTCGCCTTCCGCCACCACCGGCACTCCCCCGACGAGCACCTCGATGATCCCCCGCGGCGGGGCGAAGGGGGAGTCGAACGTGGCCCCCGCCTCGACCGTCTCCGGGTCGAAGAGCACGAGGTCGGCGGTCGCTCCCCTCCGGACGACGCCCCGAGGTGCGTCACCCCGGTCGAGTCCCAGCCGATGCGCGGGGGTTCCGGACAGGTGTCGGACGGCCTCCTCCCAGGTGAGGATGCCGAGCTCGCGCACGTAGTGTCCGAGGTACCGCGGGAACGTGCCCCGCCCGCGCGGGTGAGGCCGCGCCCCGATCAGGATTCCATCGCTGCCTCCCGTGTGCTGCGGGTGACGCATGATCGTCCGGACGTTCTCCTCGTCTCCGATGTGCATGAGGATTCCGGTGGCAGCGGCATCCTCCACGATCGTGTCGAGCACCACGTCGACGGCACGGCGACCGGTGGTGGTCGCGATCTCGGCGATCGTGCGGCCGATCAGACCCGAGAGGGCGGGGTTCACGGTGCCGGAGATCTGGATCTGCGTCCAGTCGGCCTTCTCGCCGTGGAATCCGTCGCAGCCGACGTCTTCCAACTCCACGCGGACGGCCTCCCTGCCCGCATCGTCGAGCGCAGAGACGGCAGCGAGCAGGTCACCGGATTCCGCCAGTCTGCTCGGCAGCAGAGCGGACAGCGTGGTGGCGCCCGGCAGATACGGGTACGTGTCGAGCGTCACGTCGACGCCGTCCTCGATCGCCTCGTCGATCAGGGCCAGCAGCTCATCGGCGCGCCCTCGGTTCGGGGCGAAGTTCATCGTCGCGTGTGTGAGATGCACGGGGCACCCGGTGCGTCGACCGATGTCGAGCGCCTCCCGGTAGGCCTCCAGCGCCGCTCCCCCGTAGCTCCGGGTGTGCGGCGCCCAGTAGCCTCCTCGCTCGGCGACGATGCGACACAGCGCTTCGAGCTCCGCCGTGTCCGCGTACATCCCTGGCGTGTAGGTGAGGCCGCTCGACATCCCGAACGCTCCCGCGTCCAGCGCGCGCCCCAGGGTCTCCCCCATCGCGGTGAGCTCCGCAGGGGTCGCCCGGCGGTTCTCGTGGCCGACGACCATCATCCGCAGATTCCCCTGGGGGACGAGGACGGCGGCGTTCGCGACCGCTGCGGCGTCGATCGCCGCGAGCAGATCGTCCATCGTCCGCCACGGCACGTCGGCCGGCGTCCCGTTCCACCCGGCGATCTGCGCGGGGATGATCGCCGCAGCCGCATCGTCGAGGGGCGCGTAGCCGAGGCCGTCCTGACCGAGCACCTCGGTCGTCACACCCTGGCGGATCTTGGCGTCGTGCGCCGCACCGCTCAGCACTGCGAGCTCGCTGTGCGCGTGCATGTCGATGAATCCGGGCGCGAGGACGAGCCCCTCTGCCGCGACCTCCACGGCGCCCTCGGGGAGTTCGAGTTCAGGATTCACCGCATCGGCCGGGAGGATGGCGACGACCCTCGCGCCCTCCACCGCGACGTCGGCCACGTACCGGGACGCCCCCGTCCCGTCGATGACGGTGGCTCCGCGATACACCCGCACATGTCCGGCGGCGGCTTTCTCGGCGCTCAGAAGCATGTCGCCACCGCTCCGATCACGCGCGGATCGGCAGCGTCGGGGTCGTCGATCACGGCGACGACCCTCCACTTGTCGAAAGCCGTGCACGGGTGCGAGAGTCCGAGACGGACGACATCGCCCACAGCGACCGTGTCCTCGCCCGCGAGGCTCAGGAACGCATGCTGATCGTTCAGCGCCGTGATCTCCCCCCGCACTCCCTGCGGGATCGGCAGATCCAGGTCGAAGGGCACATCGCGTCGTCCGGCGTCGAGGAGCGCCAGGCCGTCCTCGGGCTGCGACACCACCCGCGACCAGGCGTGCATCCCCGAGCGCAGAGGCGCGGTGCCGACGAGCGGCCCGAACGGAGACATCCGCGAGTAGAAGCCGTCGTCGTGGATCTGGAACGCCCCCGAGCGCAGGACGACGTCCGCTTCGTCGCCGGCGGAGGCGAGGACCGCCGCCGCCCGATCCGGGAAGGCGCTGCCACCTGCGCTGAGAACCGGACGCAGGCTTTCCGGGTACTCCAGTCGTGCGTGCAGATCCACGAGCGTCCGCAGGTACGCGTCGACGGCGGCGACGGAGGCATCGGAGCGATCGGGACCGAACGGCCCCTCGTATCCCGCGACGCCGGCGAGGCGCAGGCCGGACGCGTCCGAGACAGCCTGTCCGATCCGCTCACCCTCCCCCACGGTCCGCGCGCCCGTGCGACCGTGCGCGCCGCCGAGTTCGACCATGACATCGAGCGGACGCGCAGCGTCGCGCATCCCCCGGGCGAGGATAGCCACTCCCTCGAGAGAGTCCGCCCAGCACAGCACGCGCAGGTCCGGGTCGGCTGCGAGCAGTGCCCCCAGGCGACGCACCGCAGCGAGATCGGTGACCGCGTTCGCGATCAGCACGGTCGAGACGCCCGCGTCGACGGCCACTTCGGCCTGCCAGGGCGTCGCCACGGAGATGCCCCATGCTCCCGCGTCGAGCAGTCGCTGCCAGAGGGCCGGAGCCATCGTGGTCTTGCCGTGTGGCGCGAGCAGAACGCGGCGCTCTCTCGCCCAGGCGAAGACGGTCTCCTCGTTGTGCGCGAGGGCGCCCTCGTGCACGGTCAGCACCGGCGTCACCAGGTCGGAGAGATGCAGATCCGCATCCCCCACCTGCGAGAGGCGGAGTCCCGCTGCGTGCGCAGGAAAGCCCTTCGTCCAGGTGCCGAGAACGGGATCCGGAATTTGTAGAGGCATCTAACAATGCTACTAGGCTGGCGGCATGACCGCGAAGATCCGAGTTTCCACCGACGCAGCCCCCGCCCCCGCCCACACCTTCTCGCAGGGTATCCGCAAGGGCCCGTTCGTCCAGGTCTCCGGCCAGGGACCCGTCGACCCGAAGACCAACGAGTACCTGTACCCCGGGGACGTCGCCGCCCAGACCACCCGCACGCTCGAGAACGTGAAGGCGATCGTCGAGGCGTCCGGCGCGACGTTCGACGACGTCGTGATGCTGCGCGTCTACCTGACCAAGCGCGAGGACTTCCCCATCATGAACGACGCATACGGCGCCTTCGTGACCGCGCACACGACCAACGGCGTCCTGCCGTCGCGCACCACGGTCTTCACGGGCCTTCCGCGCGAGGAGATGCTCGTCGAGATCGACGGCATCGCCATCATCGACTGACGTCTGAGTTGCGGGGAGGCACGTTATCACGGACCGTTGCCTCCTCGTTACCTCCCATCCCGTACCATTGGACGTCAGGACACGTTTGAGAGCCGGGGGGTGAAGTTCGTGACCGATCTGATTTCTGCGCCGGGCGCCGCAGCCGAGGCGCGTGGAGACGACTCCGCGCCCACTGCAGTGCTCGCACCGACGGATGCTCCCACGGAGACCGTCCCGCCGACCACCGGTGACCAGCCGCTCGCCTGGGCTCCGATCGAACCGTCTCCCAAGAAACGTCGACTCGGCCTCTGGATCGGCCTCGGGCTGGGAGTCGTCGCCCTCGGCGCCGGAGCCGCGTCGATGATCCTCATCGCACCGGGAACCACGGTCGCCGGGATCCCGGTCGGCTGGATGACTCCCGGTGCCGCCGCCGACGCCATCGACGCCCGCCTCGCTCAGACCGAGGTCACGCTCACCGGCGCGGGAGACGGCACCGTCCTCACCGGCGCCGACCTCGGCGCGGACGTCGACGCCACCGCTCTCGCCGACAAGGCTTTCGCGGAGCACCCGCTGTGGAACCTCGGCGCCTGGATGGGTGACCCCGTCCCCGCCGAGATCGCCTTCGACACCGCGAAGGCGGACGCGGCGTTGCGTGGTGCCGTCCCGACCAGCTTCGACGACCCGGTGGATGCCGGTGTCGTCTTCGATGCCGCCAGCGGCACCTTCGTGATCACACCGGCAGAGGCCGGAACCGGGATCGACCTCGCCGACCTCAACGCCGCCTTCACGGCAGCGGTCGGAGAGGGCCGCAGCGCGCTCGAGTACTCGGGAGACGCCGCAGAAGCCGCGCCGGCCGTGTCCGATGACGACGCCACCGCCACCGCCACCGCCCTCAACACGATGCTTCCCACCGTCGGCTTCTACGTCGGTGAAGAGCGCACCGTGCCGGTCGATCCCGCCGTCGCCGCCTCCTGGCTCACGGTCGTCGACGACGATGGACAGCTGAGCATCAAGGCGGATCCGCAGGCGATCCAGGCCACCGTGGACAGTCTCCCCTCCGTCGTCGACCGCGCGCCGGTCAACGCGACCAACATCGTCGACTCCGCCGGCACCGTGCTCCGTGCGGAGCAGGAGGGTGCGACCGGTCGAGCGCTGGGAGACACGTCAGGCATCGCGGACCAGTTCGCCGAGCAGCTGGCAGCCGGCAACGGAGCCTTCGCGCTCTCGGTCACCGAGACGCCCTTCGAGACGGTGAACCTGTTCCGCCGCATCGACATCAACCTCAGTTCGCAGCGGGCCGTCCTGTACGAGAACGGCGCTGTCGTGAACTCGTGGGCCGTGTCCACCGGGCTGCCAGGGACGCTGACGCCCACCGGCAACTTCAAGGTGTTCGCGCACACGCGTATCCAGGACATGGGCTGCTACGAGGGCGCGCCGTACTGCACGAAGGACGTGCCCTGGATCACCTGGTTCGCTCCGAACATCGGTTTCCACGGCACGTACTGGCACAACAACTTCGGCCAGCGCATGAGCCACGGTTGCGTCAACCTGCCGATCGACCTCGCGAAGTACGTCTACGACTGGTCCCCCAAGGGGCTCGAGGTCTCCGTCCACTACTGACGAGGCGTTCCACGCTCGCTCGGGCAGACGTGGCGAACACGAAGAAGGGGGCGGATGCCGAAGCATCCGCCCCCTTCCTTCGTCTCAGCGCAGGGCGTCGACGATCGTGTTCAGCGTCGTGGACGGGCGCATGACGGCCTCGACCAGCTTCTCGTCCGGACGGTAGTAGCCGCCGATCTCCGCGGGCTGTCCCTGCACGGCGTTGAGCTCGGAGACGATGGCCTCCTCGTTCGCGGCGAGCTTCTCGGCGATCGGCGCGAAGGCCGCGGCGAGCTCGGCATCCTTCGTCTGCGCGGCCAGCTCCTTCGCCCAGTACAGACCGAGGTAGAAGTGGCTGCCGCGGTTGTCGATCGTGCCGAGCGCACGACCGGGCGAGCGGTCCTCCTCGAGGAAGGTTCCGGTCGCTGCGTCCAGCGTCTCCGCGAGCACACGAGCCTTCTCGTTGCCCGTACGGTCGGCGAAGTGCTCGAGCGAAGCCGCCAGCGCGAAGAACTCGCCCAGGGAGTCCCAGCGCAGGTAGTTCTGCTCGACCAGCTGCTGCACGTGCTTGGGCGCGGAACCACCGGCACCCGTCTCGAACAGTCCACCGCCGGCGAGCAGCGGCACGATCGAGAGCATCTTGGCGCTCGTGCCGACCTCGAGGATCGGGAACAGATCGGTCAGGTAGTCACGCAGCACGTTGCCGGTCACCGAGATGGTGTCGAGGCCGTGACGCATACGGGCGAGCGTGTACCGCGTCGCCTCCTCCGGCGCGAGGATCGTGATCGTCAGGCCCTTGGTGTCGAGCGTGGCGAGACCCTGGTGCACCTTCGCGATGATCTGGGCGTCGTGCGAGCGGTTCGCGTCCAGCCAGAACACGGCGGGGTCGCCGGTCGCGCGTGCGCGCGTCACGGCGAGCTTGACCCAGTCCATGACGGGGATGTGCTTGGTCTGCGTCGCGCGCCAGATGTCGCCCTTGCCGACCTCGTGCTCGATGAGCACGGTGCCCTCACTGTCGAGCACCTGGACGATGCCGTCCGCCGCGATCTCGAAGGTCTTGTCGTGGCTGCCGTATTCCTCGGCCGCCTGCGCCATGAGTCCGACGTTCGGAACGGTGCCGATCGTGGCGGGGTCGAGCGGACCGTTCGCGATCACATCGTCGATCACGGCCTGGTAGACGCTCGCGTAGGAGGAGTCGGGGATGACCGCGATCGTGTCGGCCTCCTCGCCGTCCTTGCCCCAGAGCTTCCCGCCGTTGCGGACGAGGGCGGGCATGGACGCGTCGACGATCACATCGCTCGGCACGTGGAGGTTGGTGATCCCCTTGTCGGAGTTCACGTACGACAGGCGCGGCCCCTCGGCGATGGCCTTGTCGAACGCCGCAGCGATCTCTGCGCCACCGGCGACATCCGCCAGGCCCGCGAGGATCGAGCCGAGGCCGTCGTTCGCGCTGAGTCCTGCTTCGGCGAGCTGCGTGCCGTACTGGTCGAAGACGTCCTTGAAGAACGCCTTGACCACGTGACCGAAGATGATCGGGTCGCTGACCTTCATCATCGTGGCCTTGAGGTGCACGGAATAGAGCACGTCGTCGGCCTTGGCCGCCTCGAGCGTCTCCGCGAGGAACGCGTCCAGCTCCTTCGCGGAGAGGAACGTGGCGTCGATGATCTCGCGCGGGAGGACCTTGAGGCCCTCCTTGAGGATCGTGACGGTGCCGTCCTCCGCCGTGTGGCGGAACGAGAGGACGTCGTCGTGGGCCGCGACCCACGAACGCTCGTTGTGCTTGAAGTCGTCATGGCCCAAGGTCGCGACGCGGGTCTTCGAACCGTCCGCGAACGGCTTGTTGCGGTGCGGGTGCTTCTTGGCGTAGTTCTTCACCGCGAGCGGTGCGCGACGGTCGCTGTTGCCCTCGCGCAGCACGGGGTTCACTGCGGAGCCCTTGATGCGGTCGTAACGCGCGCGGACGTCCTTCTCCTCCAGCGAGGTCGGCTCGTCCGGGAAGTCGGGGATGTCGAAGCCCTGCTTCTGCAGCTCGGCGATCGCACCCTTCAGCTGAGGGATGGACGCCGAGATGTTCGGCAGCTTGATGATGTTGGCCTCGGGGAGGGTGGCGAGGCCACCGAGCTCGGCGAGAGCGTCGCCCACCTGCTGCTCGGGAGCGAGCTTCTGCGGGAAGGCGGCGAGGATGCGTCCGGCCAGCGAGATGTCGCGCGTCTCGACCTCGATACCGGCCTGGCCGGTGTATGCCTGGATGATCGGGAGGAACGAGGCGGTGGCGAGCGCCGGTGCCTCGTCTGTGTGCGTGTAGATGATGGCGTCGTCGGTCACCGGGAGGTACTCCGTTCGCGGGGAAATTTGTCTCGATACCAAGATACCTGAGCCGGTCTGGCCCTGTGGTCCGCGCCTGCGACCGCCGACCAGCCCATGTCGACGAACGGCCACAGAGGGGCGAAATCTTCGCCGGAAACGTGTCCCGCCTCGCCGGAGGGGTTAGCCTGGGTCCATGTCCGAACTGCGCATGGTCGAACTCTCCGCTGCGACGATCGTCGCCGTGAACAACCTGTCGCTCAAGCCCGGACAGGAGCAGTTCCTCGCTCCGGTCTCGTACGGGATCGCCGCGACCGTCATCAACCCGCAGACCTCCTGGCAGCGGGTGATCCTGGACCGCAACGAGGTCGTGGGCTTCGTCAGTGCCAACTTCGACGACGAGGCGCCGGAGGAGCACTTCCGCTCCGTGCTGTGGCGCATCAACGTCGACGCGGACGACCAGGGTCGCGGCGTCGGTCGCTTCGCCGTCGAGGCGCTCATCGACGAGGCGCGTGAACGCGGAGTCGACCACGTCAACGTGATCTACGAAGCCGGCGAGGACGGCCCAGAGGCCTTCTTCCGTCGCGTCGGGTTCACCCCTGTCGGGGAGACGGCCTACGGCGAGGTCATCGCCGAGATCCGGGTCACGTCCTAGACCGGGCGGCGGGGTCTCGAATCCCCTCCCCCATCGAGACCTCGTCGCCCTTCACTCCCCCTCGGGGGAGCGCTCTCACGACATTCTCGCTATTTGTTGGCGAAAACCACAAAAGCCTTGCGCTCGCCTGTGCGGTCTGTCTACTATCGCTTCAGCAGCGCAAGCGAAGCGCTTCGACGATCACTTCCCGCAGGATGACGATGGAGTCCCGATGACGACGATCCATGAGGTGGCCCGCGCCGCCGGCGTGTCGATCAGCACGGTCTCGTACGCCCTCAGCGGCAAGCGCCCGGTCTCGGAGAAGACCCGGCAGCGCATCGAGGGCGCGGTCCGCGAACTCGGCTACGAGCCCGACGCCGGCGCACGGATGCTGGCCGGACGGCGCACGCACATCTTCGCCCTCACCGAGCCGCTGCGCGCGGACACCCACGCCCCCACGCACATGGCGTTCGTGCTGGCCGCCTCCGTGGCGGCGCGGCGTCAGGGCTACGACATCCTGCTCCTCACCGACGAGCAGGCATCCGAGGGCATGAACCGGGTCGCCGCGAGCAACCTCGTGGACGCGATCCTCGTGCTCGACGTGGCCCCCGACGATGAGCGCGCCATGATCGCCCGCGCCGTCGGCACTCCGACCGTCTTCATCGGCGTCCCCGACGACCATCAGGGCCTCACCTGCGTCGACCTCGACTTCGAGGCCGCCGGTCGGCTCGCCGTCGACCGCCTCGCGGATGCCGGGCATCGCCGCATCACGCTGCTCGGTCAGACCGAGGCCGCCTACCGCCGGTCGAACTTCCCGCGCCGGCTGCTGCGCGGAGCGCAGGACGCCGCCGCCGAGCGCGAGGTCGTCCTCGACCGGGCGGCGTCCGGCGCCACCGTCACGGAACCGTCCACCGTGCGGACGGCCATCGCCTCGGCTCTGGACCGCGGCGATCGCGCGTTCGTCGTGCACGCGGCCGACGACGTGCACGAACTGCTGCTCGGGACCCTCGAGGAGCATGGTCTGGTGGTCGGCGAAGACGTCTCCGTCGTCTCTGCCGCCGCCTCGTTCGACACGTCATCGCTGCGGGTGCCTCTGGACACCATCCCCCTGGTGCCGCAGCAGTCCTGCGACCTCGCCGTCGAACTGGCGGTCCGTCGCCTCGACGAGGGAGCCGCGACGCCCGAGATCCACCTCATCCCTCCCGAATACCGCTCTGCCGGCTCCGTCGCTCCCGCCCGGGGCTGACGGCACGCGGCGGAGCCGCTCCCGTACGAGCGAGGTCGAAACGCTTCGATGATTGCTCCCCACAACTGAATATCCGACCCGACGAAGTGTCCGGCCCTTGGGCCACCGAGAAAGGAGTGCCGACGATGGCACGCAGCAATCGCAGGATGAAGGCGCTGGCCCTGATGGCCGCGATCACGGCGACGGGCATCGCCCTGAGCGGCTGTACAGCCGGCTCCGGCGACGACGGCGGCGACGGTCAGACGCTCAAGCTCTGGCACTACGAGAGCTCCGACAGTGCGATGGGCAAGGCCTGGGACGAAGCCATCCGGGTCTTCGAGAAGGAGACCGGAGCGACTGTCGAGTTCGAGGAGAAGTCCTTCGAGCAGATCCAGAAGACCGCGAGCCAGGTGCTCGACACGGACGCGGCCCCCGACCTGATGGAGTTCAACAAGGGAAACGCCACTGCAGGATTCCTCGCGTCGACCGGTCTGATCTCCGACATCTCCGACGCCGTCGAGGAGTACGGCTGGGACGACAAGCTCGCCCCGTCTCTGCAGACCACGGCGAAGTACTCCGAGGACGGCGTCATGGGCGGTGACACCTGGTTCGGCGTGCCGAACTACGGGGAGTTCGTCGGCGTCTACTACAACGAAGACGCGTTCGCCGCAGCCGGACTCGAGATCCCGACCACCTACGAGGAGTTCGTCGACGTGCTCGACGCCTTCGTCGCGAAGGGCATCACACCGCTGGCCGAAGCCGGCGCCGAGTACCCCCTCGGTCAGCTCTGGTACCAGCTCGCGCTCCTGGAGGGCGATCGCAGCTTCGTCGACGCGTACCAGCTCTACGACGGAGAGGTCGACTGGCAGGGCCCCGAGGTCACGTCCGCCACGGAGACGCTGAAGGATTACGTCGACAAGGGCTACATCGCCTCCGACGTCTCCTCGGTGAAGGCAGAGGACGCGGGCGTCTCGTTCATCAACGGCACCTCGCCGATCTTCGTGTCCGGCTCCTGGTGGTTCGGCCGTTTCGTGGCGGAGGCGACCGGGTTCGACTGGAGCATGACCGCCTTCCCCGGCGCCGACCTCTCGCTCGGCTCCTCGGGCAACCTGTGGGTCGTGCCGGAGAACGCCGCGAACAAGGAGCTGGCCTACGAGTTCATCGACATCACGATGCGCCCGGAGATCCAGGCGATCATCGGCAACAACGGCGGCCTGCCCGTCGCCGCCGACACCGAGGACATCACCGATGAGAAGAGCGCCGCGCTCATCGACACGTTCAACGGGGTGCTCGACGCCGACGGCCTGTCGTTCTACCCGGACTGGCCCGCGCCCGGCTTCTACGACGTGATCGTGCAGGAACTGCAGGGCCTGGTCACCGGTGTGCAGGACGTGGAGACCACCAACGCGAACCTCGGCGAGCAGTACGACGAGGGCACCGCGGAATTCCGTTGATCGATCCGTGGGGGTGCACCGCGTCGGTGCGCCCCCACACCCCCTGGAGATGAACATGTCACTCGCCACCCGCCGCGAGGGCCGCACGAAGCTGCCGCCCGAACAGCCGTCGATCCCGCAGCGCCGCGGAGGGACCGGCGCGTACTGGATGTACCTGCTCCCCGGCTTCGTCCTGCTGCTCGTCATCGTGATCGTCCCGCTCATCTGGAACGTGTACCTCACATTCACCAAATGGCGCGGCGTGCGCAGCCCCGAGTTCATCGGCCTCGAGAACTGGCAGAAGATCCTCACCGACAGCGACTTCTGGACGTCGTTCACGAACTCGGTGTGGATGATCATCGCGATGGTCGTCGTGCCCACGATCGTCGGTCTCATCGTCGCCGCCCTCCTCTTCGACGTCGTCGGACGCAAGTTCGGCGGCAAGGTCGGCAGCTTCCTCCGCGCCACCTACTACCTCCCGCAGATCCTCCCGATCGCCGTCGCCGGCATCGTCATCGGCTGGATCGTGCGCCCTGGCGGGGACGGGGCACTCAACCAGATCCTCGGATGGTTCGGCCTGCCCGCCTACGACTGGCTCGGCCAGATGCCCTCCGCTCTCATCGTGCTGATGGTCGTCATGGTCTGGGTGCAGCTCGGCTACCCGGTCGTGGTGTTCATGGCGGCGCTGCAGCGCGTCGACCCCGAGCTCTACGAGGCGGCGGAGCTCGACGGGGCGAACTGGCTCCAGCGCTTCACGGCGATCACCATGAGCATCATCCGGCCGGAGATCTTCGTCGTCACCCTGACCTGCACGATCGCCGCCCTCAAGGTGTTCGGGCCGGTCTACATCATCACGCGCGGCGGTCCCGCCGGCGCCACCCTGGTGCCCGCGTACTACGCGTACCAGGAGTTCTTCACGAAGCGGAACGTCGGCTACGGCGCCACGATCGCCACCGTCCTCACCATCGTCGTGGTGATCGTGTCGATCGTGTTCATCCGCGTCCAGAACTCACTCGAGCGCAAGGAAAGGGCGGGTCTGTGATGCACGCCACCACCGCCATCGTCACCGGAAAGCCCGCGAAGACGCGTCCGCGCGGCGGCATGACGAAGAAGCGTCCGATCGACTGGCTGCTGCTCGCTCTCGTCATCATCGGCGCGCTGCTCGTGATCGCGCCCTTCTACCTCGTGCTCGTGAACTCGTTCAAATCGCCCGTGGACTACGCGACCTCCGGACCGCTCGCCCTCCCCGAGACGCTCGACTTCGGAGGGATCGTGAAGTTCTGGGAGCGGGTGAACTTCCCGGAGAAGGTCTGGAACTCGATCTTCATCTCGGGCATCGTCGCCGTGCTGGCCGTGGTGATCTCGATGTTGAACGCGTTCGCCATCGGCATCGGACGAGTGCGCGGCCGCTCCTGGATCGTCCTGCTGTTCCTGCTGGCGAACCTGCTCCCGCAGGAGGCGCTGCTCTACCCGCTGTACTACATGTTCAAGTCGGTCGGGCTGTACGACAGCGTGTGGTCGGTCATCATCGTGTTCACGGTGATCCAGGCGGCCTTCGGCACCTACCTGCTGTCCTCGGTGTACGGCACGTTCCCCAAGGAGGTGCTGGAGGCGGCGTCCCTCGACGGGGCGAGCCGCTGGCAGATCCTGTGGCGGGTGGTCTTCCCGATCAGCCGACCGACGCTCTCGGTCCTGCTCATCTTCTTCTTCATCTGGACCTGGAACGAGTTCCTCATCCCCCTGACGTTCCTCGCCTCGAACGCCAACCAGACCGTTCCCGTGGCGATCAGCGTGCTGCAGGGCGACCGGCTGATGGATGTCACCACCACGAGCGCCTCGGCCCTGCTGGGCATCATCCCGACGCTCATCTTCTTCCTCATCTTCCAGCGCACCCTCACCCGGGGCATCACGGCAGGAGCAGTCAAGTAATGAAGTTCACCGACGGGTTCTGGCAGCTGCGCCCCGGCGTCACCGCGCTGTACGCGCAGGAGGCGTACGACATCGCCGAGACCGACGCGACACCGGACGGCCCAGGGCTGGTCATCACCGCCCCCACGATGGTCATCGCCAAACGCGGCGACACCCTCAACCGTCCCGTGCTGACGACCACCCTCTCCTCCCCCGCCGAGGGCGTGATCCGCGTACGCGTCGCCCATCACACCGGCGGCCGCCGGCACGGTGGCTTCACCCTTCCCGGGGCCGGTCGCGGTACGTCATCGGTCTCACTGTCGGAGACCGGCGGTGTCCTCGACGCCGGCTCCCTCGTGGCGACGATCGCACCGGGATCGCCGTGGGATCTCTCCTTCGCAGTCGACGGGCGGCGGGTGACCGGCAGCGGACACAAGGCGCAGGGGTACATCCGCCTCGCCGCCGATGCGCAGGTCGATCCCGGCATCGTGAGCAACGCGCGCCAGGGCGGCGGCACCCCCGCCGCTGAGGCGTTCGTCCACGAGCAGCTCGACCTCGGCGTGGGCGAGCACATCTACGGACTCGGCGAGCGCTTCGGCCCCCTCGTCAAGAACGGTCAGACCGTCGAGGTGTGGAACGCCGACGGCGGGACCTCCAGCGAGCAGGCGTACAAGAACGTGCCGTTCCATCTCTCCAGCCGCGGCTACGGTGTGCTGGTGAACGACCCGGGGCACGTGTCGTACGAGATCGGCTCCGAGGCCGTCGAGCGGGTGCAGTTCTCTGTGTCCGGCGAGGTGCTGGAGTACTTCGTGATCGCCGGGCCGACGCCGAAGGACGTCCTCGGCCGTTACACCGCGCTCACCGGACGCCCGCCGGTCGTGCCCGCGTGGTCGTACGGGCTGTGGCTCTCGACGAGCTTCACCACCGACTACGACGAGGAGACGGTGAACTCGTTCCTCGACGAGATGGCGACGCGGGAGCTCCCCGTCTCGGTCTTCCACTTCGACTGCTTCTGGATGCGCGAGTTCCAGTGGTGCGACTTCGAATGGGATCCGCGGGTCTTCCCCGACCCGGAGGGGATGCTGGGCCGCCTGCATGACAAGGATCTGCGGGTCTGCGTATGGATCAATCCGTACATCGCCCAGCGTTCCCCTCTGTTCCGGGAGGCGGCGGATCAGGGCTTCCTCGTGCGACGCGCCGACGGCTCGGTGTGGCAGTGGGATCTGTGGCAGGCCGGCATGGGACTGGTCGACTTCACGAACCCCGACGCGACGGCCTGGTATCAGTCCCACCTGCGTCGGCTCATCGCACAGGGGGTCGACTGCTTCAAGACCGACTTCGGCGAGCGCATCCCCACCGACGTGGTGTGGGCGGACGGCGCCGACCCGGAGCGCATGCACAACCTCTACGCCGACCTTTACAACCGCGCGGTGCACGAGGTGCTGACCGAGACGCGCGGGGAGGGCGATGCGGTGGTGTTCGCCCGATCCGCGACCGCCGGCGGACAGAGCATGCCCGTGCACTGGGGAGGCGACTCCACCTCGACCTACACCTCCATGGCCGAGACGTTGCGCGGCGGCCTCTCGCTCGCGCTCTCCGGCTTCGCCTTCTGGAGCCACGACATCGGCGGCTTCGAGGGCACGCCCGATGCCGGGGTCTTCAAGCGCTGGACCGCTTTCGGACTGCTCGGGTCGCACTCGCGCTTCCATGGCTCGAGCTCGTACCGGGTGCCGTGGGCGTTCGACGAGGAGGCGGTGGAGGTGACGAGGCAGTTCACGCACCTCAAGATGCGCCTGATGCCGTACCTGTTCCAGCAGGGGCTGGATGCGGCGGCGACCGGCGTTCCGCTGTTGCGGCCGATGATGCTGGAGTTCCCGGACGACCCCGCGGTCGCGTACCTGGACCGGCAGTACATGCTCGGGTCGTCGCTGCTGGTGGCCCCGGTGTTCACGGAGGAGGGCGAGGTCGAGTTCTACCTCCCGCCCGGGGCCTGGACGTCGCTCCTCACCGGAGAGACGGTCAGCGGGGGCGGATGGCGGCGTGAGCGTCACGGGTTCGACTCGCTGCCGCTGTACGTGCGCCCCGGCACCGCCCTGCCCTGGGGAGCGCGCGTCGACCGCCCGGACTACGACTACCATGAGGGACTCCGATTCCGTGTCTTCCCCGGTGGCTCCGGCAGCACCGTCGTGACCGTGACGAACCCGGACGGGTGCGCAGAGCAGCACACCATCGACCTCGAGGAGATCACGGCATGACCACCCTCTTCCCGCCACGCGACGACTACCGCGGCTCCGGCCTGGCCTTCCCTGAGGACTTCACGTTCGGGTCCGCAACGGCCGCGTACCAGATCGAGGGTGCCGCGGCCGAGGACGGACGCACCCCGTCGATCTGGGACACGTTCAGCAGGACGCCGGGGCGGGTGTGGAACGGCGACACCGGCGACGTCGCGTGCGATCACTATCACCGCGTCGACGAGGACCTCGACCTGATGGCCGCGCTCGGGCTGCAGGCCTACCGGTTCTCGATCGCGTGGCCGCGTATCGTCCCCACCGCCACCGGAGAGGTGAACCAGGCGGGGGTGGACTTCTACTCCCGGCTCGTCGACGGCCTCCTCGAGCGCGGCATCCGTCCGGTCGCGACGCTGTACCACTGGGACCTGCCGCAATACCTGGAGGACGCCGGCGGCTGGACCTCCCGAGCCACGACGGATGCGTTCGAGCGATACGCCGAGGTCATGGGCGCGGCGCTCGGTGACCGCGTGCACACCTGGACAACGCTCAACGAGCCCTGGTGCTCCGCGTACCTCGGGTACGGTCAAGGCGGTCACGCGCCAGGCCGCCACGAGCCCGCCTCCGCGCTGTCGGCGGTGCACCACCTCAATCTCGCGCACGGTCGGGCTGTGCAGGCGCTCCGCGCCACCTCGACCGGGGATCCCGACTACTCCGTCACGTTGAACTTCCACGTGCTGCGCGGGCAGGGCGACGGGGCGGCCGAGGCCATGCGCCGCATCGACGCCCTCGCCAACCGCGCCTTCACCGGTCCGATGCTGCGCGGGGAGTACCCCGCCGACCTCCTCGAGGACACCGCGTCGGTGTCGGACTGGAGCTTCGTGCAGGACGGAGACCTCGCCACGATCGCGCAGCCGATCGACGTGCTCGGGGTGAACTACTACTCGACGGCGACCGTGCGCCTGTGGGACGGCGTCTCTCCGAAGCAGGAGAACGACGGCCATAAGGGTGCCACCGGCGGAACCGCCTGGCCGGGCAGCGACCGGCTGGTCGAGTTCGTCGAGCAGCCGGGACCCTACACCGCCATGGGATGGAACATCGCTCCGGAGGGACTCGAGGAGCTGCTCGTCTCGCTCTCGGAGCAGTTCCCGGAGCAGCCGCTCATGGTGACCGAGAACGGCGCGGCCTTCGACGACGAGGTCGCGCCGGACGGCGCCGTGCACGACCGCGAGCGGACCGACTATCTGCGCAGGCACTTCACCGCCGCCCATCGGGCCCTGGAGCGCGGCGTCGACCTGCGCGGGTATTTCGTGTGGTCGCTGCTCGACAACTTCGAATGGGGATACGGCTACGCCAAGCGCTTCGGCATCGTCCGCGTGGACTTCGACTCGCTCGAGCGCACGGTCAAGGACTCGGGCCACTGGTACCGGGAGCTCATCCGCACCCGCAGCATCGAGGCGTGAGCGCGCAGGCCGCGGCGGAGATCAGGGTCGGTCGTCGGGGTCGCGCGGCTTCCGGCGGTTCGTCCACGACGAGAGTGCCGCGGCCGCCGCTCCCGCCGCGCGGTCGATGGCCTCGGCCGACCGGCTGAGCATCTCCTGCGCGGTGTCCTGCCATGCGGGGGTCGTCGGCACCTCGCCCGCGTGCACCTTCGCCTCGTGCTCTGCGGCTTCGAAGGCGCGCTCCAGCTCGGTCACGGCATCGCGATACGCGGCGAAGTCGGCAGGGGTGATGCGTCCCGTCGCCGCGCGGCGCATGTCCGCAGCATGCCCGGCCGCACGGAAGTACGCCGCCGTCGCCGGCCGCTTCACATCCGTCATGGCGGGGTAGGCGATCTGCAACGAGGGGTCGGTCTCGTAGCGCATCCAGCGTGCGGTCACGGCGTCGTGCGCGGCCTGGAGCCGCTCGACCGGCGAGGGCTCCGAGGCGGACGGGATCGCGGCCCGCGCGGCGTTCAGCCGGACCTGACGCGCTCGCACGTCCGCCGACATCGCCTTGGCGTCGCGCTCCCGCTCCCGCAGGATCCGCCGGGCGGCGGCGACCTGCTCGGCCGTCGCGCGCTGGGCCGCCCGCTCCGCGGTGACGCGAGCCAGGTCGGCGCGGGCGATCTTCAACGCGATCCGACGCTCGGCCAGGGCCCGCTGCGCGTTCCGGAGGTCGTGACGGGCCGCATCGACCTCGAGGCGCCGGCCGCTCACGGTGCTCCGCCTCCGGAGCCCGATCGCACCCGCCGTTCCCGCAGCCGCTGCGGTGGGCGCGATCCACCACCACTCCGCGACGAGCAGCAAGGGATCCATGTTCCGATGCTACCCACGCCGGAGACGACTTCCGGTCGCGATATGTCAGCCATTCTGAGCCAGATGGCTGACATATCGCGACCGGAGGAAGCTGGCGTCATCAGACCAGTGTCTCCTGCCAGGCCGCATGCAGCTGGGCGAACTTGCCGGTACCGCCGATGAGAGCGGCAGGGGTGTCGTCCTCGATGATGCGGCCGTGCTCCATCACCAGCACCCTGTCGGCGATCGCGACCGTCGACAGGCGGTGCGCGATGATGATCGCGGTGCGGTCCTTGAGCAGGGTCTGCAGCGCATCCTGGATCAAGCGCTCGGACGGGATGTCCAGCGAGGCCGTGGCCTCGTCGAGGATCAGCACCGCGGGGTCGGCGAGGAAGGCCCTGGCGAACGAGATGAGCTGCCGCTGACCGGCCGACACCCGTCCGCCGCGCTTGTTCACATCGGTGCCGTAGCCGTCGGGAAGCGACGAGATGAACCCGTCGGCGCCCACAGCCCGTGCCGCGGCCTTGATCTCGTCGAGCGTCGCATCCGGCTTGCCGAGCGCGATGTTGTCGGCGACGGTGCCGCTGAACAGGTAGGCCTCCTGCGTGACCATGACGATCGCGCGGCGGAGGTCCTTCGGGTGCAGCGAGCGCAGGTCGACGCCGTCGAGCGTCACCCGCCCCTGGGAGGGGTCGTAGAAGCGCGAGATGAGCTTGGCGAGCGTCGACTTCCCGGCGCCGGTCGTTCCGACCAGGGCGATCGTCTGCCCCGCCGGGATGTCGAGGGAGAAGTTCGGGAGGATCGTCTTCTCCCCGTTGTATCCGAAGGTCACCTCGTCGAACTCGACATGCCCACGGGACTCCCACAGGTCGACGGGGTTCTCGGGGTCCGGAACCGTCGGCACCTCCTCGAGCACGCCGGACACCTTCTCCAGCGCGGCCGTCGCCGACTGGTAGGAGTTCAGGAACATCGCGATCTCCTGCATCGGCGCGAAGAAGTTGCGCACGTACAGCACGGCCGACAGCAGCACGCCGACGGTCAGCGCACCCTCGGAGACGCGGATACCGCCCCACAGCACGACGATGCCGAGCACGAGGGCCGCGACGCCCATCAGACCGGGCTCGAACGTGCCGAACAGCAGCATCGAGCGACGGTTGACGTCGCGGTAGTCGCCCGCGATCTCCTGGAACGCCTTGTCGTTGCGCGGTTCCTTGCGGAACGCCTTGACGGCGCGGATACCGGTCATCGTCTCGACGAACTGCACGATCACCTTCGCGCTGATCACGCGCGACTCGCGGTAGACGAGCTGCGAGCGCGAGTAGAACCAGCGCATCAGGTAGAACAGCGGCACGCCACCGATCGCGAGGATCAGTCCGGACTGCCAGTCCCAGAAGCAGAGCGCGATGAAGGTGAACAGCCCGAAGAGCACGCCGGAGACGAGTTCGTTCAGGCCACCGTCGAGCAGCTCCTTGATCGAGTCGAGGTCGCTGGTCTGACGGGAGATGATGCGCCCCGACGTGTAGGACTCGTGGAACTCCAGGCTCAGGCGCTGGGTGTGCAGGAAGATGCGCTTGCGCAGGTCCAGCAGCACCGCCTGCGTGAGCTTGGCCGCGATGATCACGTACCAGGCGATCAGCACAGCGGCGAGGGCACCGGCCAGCAGGTAGATGCCTCCGATCATGAACGTCGGCATCCAGTCGGCACGCTCGATCACCGCAGGCAGCGCTCGGTCGAGGCCCAGGCTGATGAGGATGGGGCCGGCGACCTGGAGTGCAGTCGACACGACCAGCACCGCGGCGGCGAGCACGATCCTCGGCTTCAAGGGGCTGACCAGGGATCCGAGCAGTCGGAGGGATCGACGACGGATCTCCCTGCTCTCCTCGCGGGTGTACTCGGAACGATCCTCGTTCCGGGTTCCGGTGATGGCGGAGCTCATCGCTGCACCTCCTTCTCGGTGATGGGGTCTTCGTCGGCGGCCTGCATCCCGAGGCCCGCACGGACCTCTTCGTCGATCTCGGACTGCTCATCGCGGATCACCGGGATCGCCCCGGTGCGCGCCGCCTCCTCCGCCTCGAGGCTGGAGATGACATGACGGTAGTGCCGACTCGTCTTCAGCAGCTCGGAGTGGGTGCCCACCGCCGTCACGCGACCGGCCTCGAGCAGGGCGACGCGATCGGCGAGCGCGACGGTAGAAGGGCGGTGCGCCACGATCAGGGCGGTGGTGTCGGCGAGCACGTGCCGGAGCGCTTCCTCCACGAGGGCCTCGGTGTCGACGTCGAGCGCCGACAGCGGGTCGTCGAGCACGAGCACCTTCGGGTTCGCCGCCACCGCACGGGCGAGGGCGAGTCGCTGGCGCTGACCGCCGGAGAGGCTGAGCCCCTCCTCGCCGATCACCGTCTCGACGCCGTCTGGCAGGGAATCCACGAACGAGGCCTGAGCGACGTCGAGGGCTTCGCGCAGCACACGCTCGCCCTCTTCGCCGTGCACATCGAGCTCGGCACGACCGAGCAGCACGTTCTCCCGGACCGTCGCCGAGAACAGGGTCGCGTCTTCGAACGCCATGGCGATGTGCTGACGGAGCTCTGCCAGCGGCAGGTCGCGCACGTCGACGCCGTCGAGGGTGACCCTGCCTCCCGTCACGTCGTACAGACGCGTGGGCAGCGTGGTGAGCGTGGTCTTGCCGCTGCCGGTGAGACCGACCAGCGCCATGGTCTCTCCCGGTCGCAGCACCAGGTCGATGCCGTCGAGCAGGTCGCGCTCGTGTGCTCCGGCGTCCTGATAGCGGAAGTGCGCGTTCTCGAACGTGAGCTCTCCGCGCGGGTTCTCGATGTGCACCGGGTGCTCGGGGTCGGTGATGGTGTTGGTCTCCGAGAAGATGTCGAACACGCGGTCGGTCGCCGTGCGTGCATCGAGCATGAACGAGAACAGGAAGCCGATCGACTCGATGGGCCAGCGCAGCACGACGGCCATCGCGAAGAAGGCGAACAGCTGCGCCTCGTCGATCTGCCCGACGGAGATCAGCCAGATGCCGGACATCAGGCTGAGGCCGAACGCGATCTGCGGCATGAGGTCGAGCCAGAACCAGATCGACGCGATCGCGCCGGCCTTGCTCATCTCGGTCTCGCGCAGCGTCTCGGCCTGCCTGCTGAAGCGGCTCAGGGCGTGCTTGCCACGGCCGAACGCCTTCAGCACGCGGATTCCGTGCACGCTCTCCTCGACGCTGGTCGCGAGGTCGCCGGCCTGATCCTGGCTGCGGCGGGTGAGGGCGCCGTAGCGCTTCTCGAACAGGTAGCCACGGATCCACAGCGGGATCGCCGTGACCAGGAAGATCGTGCCCAGCAGCCAGTGCCACCGGAACAGCAGCACGGAGCCGATGATGATCGTGAGGATGTTGACGACCAGCAGTACGAGGCCGAACGCGAGCCAGCGGCGGATGAGGCCGATGTCCTGCATCATGCGGCTGAGCAGCTGTCCGGAGCCCCACCGGTCGTGGAAGGACACCGGGAGGGTCTGCAGGCGGGAGTAGAGCTCGGTGCGCATCTTGTACTCGACCTGCGTGGCCGGGTTGAGCACGAACTGGCGTCGCAGCCACACCATGAGGGCCTCGCCCAGGGCGAGCGCGAACACGGCGACAGCACCCCAGATGATGGCGCTGATCTCACCCGAACGGACGGGTCCGCTGATGATCTGCTCGAGGACGATCGGGATCATCAGGGCGATGACGGCGGCGATCAGCGCGCTGGCCGCACCGCCGGCGAGCCGCCAGATGACGGGCTTCACGAAGGGCTTCAGGCGCCACAGTGCGGCCGGAGTGGAAAGGGTCGATGAAGGCGAGGGATTCTGCGCGGAAGGCGAGGAAGACATGTCTCTCAGACGAGTTTCGTATGGACAGCGGTTGCGGAAGGGGACGGATGCGAGAGCGGACCCACAGGGTCCGGCATCCGACGGAGAAGGGGCGGGGTGGCTCTAGGAGAGCGGACGCGCCGGAGCCGAGCCGAGAGCTGCGATCCGCGCGGTGGCGATCGTGAACATGGTGTCCTCCTCAGGGGCTCGGCGATGTCGTCCGGTCGGCGCGACAGCCCACCAGCCTATTGCTGTGAACCAGCTGAAAGCAAGAGTCATTCCCGATTCGCCCCTGCTCTTTCCCGGCGACCGCGGCGAGGCGACCGCGGCGAGGCGGCCGCGGCGAGGCGGCCGCGGCGAGGCGGCTCGGGTGACTCACCCCTGGACAGCGAGCCCGGTTCGGAGAAAGCGCTGCAGGTTGCCGCCCAGCACGGCCAGGACATCGGCTTCGCGCCAGCCGCGTCGCAGCAGAGCCTCTGTGACGAGCGGAAGCCCTTCCGGACCCTCGAGCCCGGGAAGGTATCGATCGGCGGGGACGCCCTCGATCGTCGTCTGCACGCAGCACGGGGCCGTGGTGTCCGCGAGCACCTCGCGGACGAAGTCGGGTCCCATCCCGACGTGATCCACCCCGGCGACGGACACCACCCGCTCGAAGTGGTCGATCAGGGTGTCGATCGTGTAGTCGCTCGCGTGCAGATACGGGGCGAAGAAGTTGACGCACACGACTCCCCCCGTCTCCGCGACCCCGGCGATCTGCGCATCGGTGAGATTGCGGTGGTGATCGAACAGGGCACGGGCGGACGAATGCGTTGCCATGACGGGTCGCGTGGCGAGCTCGAGCACGTGGTCGACGCCCCCTGCTCCGAGGTGGCTGACATCGAAGATCATGCCGATGCGCTCCATCTCGGCGAGCGCCTGGACACCCGTGCGCGTCAGCCGGCTGCCCGCGGCGTCTTCCCCGCTTCCGTCGGCGAACGCGCTGCGGCCGAAGTGGGCGACCGATCCGATCCGCACCCCGAGGCGGTGCATGGTCTCGAGGAGCTCGACGTCGTCGGCGATGCCGGGCATCCCCTCGAGTGCCAGCACCAACGCGATGCGCCCCTCACCGATCACCCGATCGATGTCGTCGCCGTCGAGGCAGAGCCCGACTGCGTCGGCGTTGCCCTCGGCAACCCGGTGCGCGGCTTCGATCATGCGGAAGGTGCGGCGCAGCGCGCCCTCGGGCCGGTAGACGTCATCGACGAACACGGGCAGGACCTGCAGGTCGACACCGCCCGTGCGCAACTGCGGCAGCCACTGGGCCCGGAAGTAGTCCGACCACTCCTCCGCGGGACGGCTCGTCACGGAACAGAGCAGATCATTGTGGGCATCGGCGACGACGGCGCGGCGGTGGAGATCGAGGGCATCGATGGCGGTCACGGCTCGAGCCTATGGCCGCGTCGGAGCGGAAGGTTCGTCGAAGCGCACCATCACGCGTACCGGATCTGGTGCTCCTCGCTCACGCCGCGGCGCTCTCGCGGGCCAGCAGACTCTCCTTGACCTCGACGCCCCACGCGAAACCTCCGAGACTCCCGTCGGTGCGCAGTACTCGGTGGCAGGGCACGAAGAGCGCCGGGGCGTTGCGGGCGCAGATGGACGCCGCAGCCCGAACGGCCCGGGGATTGTCCAGGCGTGAGGCGAAACCGGTGTAGGTCAGCGGCCCGCCGGGCTCGATCTCCCGGAGCGCCGACCAGCCTGCGAGCTGGAGTGCGGTGCCGGTCTGCTTCACGGCGACGTCGTCGATGGCCGAGAGATCGCCCGCGTAGTAGGCGACCACCGCGTCCGCGGCGTCCGTCTCCCCATCGCGCAGCGCCTCGGGGCGGTTCGCCGCCGACAACCGCCCGAGGATCGCCTCGACGTCGGACGTCCATCCCGAGGCCAGCACGCGCTGATGGTCGTCGGCGAGGATCGTGAAGGCACCGTCCGGCGTCTCGATGGTCTGGATGAGAGCGGTCATGAGTTCTCCTTCGTCGTGATGTCGGTGGGACGGTGCGTTGCCGGGGCCCGCCGCGGACCGGCGGGTCGCACCGGAGCGGCACGCCACAGATGCGCGCTCAGGTAGCTGCGCCATGGTGCCGCACGCACGGCCCAGGCGGTGAGCGCCCGTGGTTCGCCCGGCAGGCCGGACGCCGCCGCACCGGCGCGCAGCGCGACATCTCCCGGGAGCAGCACATCCGGATCGCCGAGCACACGCATGCGCACGTAGTCGGCTGTCCAGGGTCCGATGCCGGGCATCGCGAGCAGAGCAGCGCGCTGGTCGACGCCGTCGTCTCCGACCGTGAGCGTCACGGATCCCTCGGCGAGGGCGGACGCAGCGCCGGTGATGGCGCGGATGCGGGCGGCCGGCCCTCGCAGCACCTCGGCTCCGTGGGCGGCGATCGCGGTCATCGTCGGGAAGAGCAGCCCGTTCTCGGTGCGCTCCCCCAACGCCTCGGTGAGTGCCGTGAGCGCGGTCCGGGCGGCGACCACGGTGATCTGCTGCCCCACCATGGCGCGGATGAGCATCTCATGCGGATCAGCCGACCCCGGGACGCGGATGCCGGGGGTGCGCGCGACGAGCGGCGCGATCTCGTCGTGCGCCGCGAGCGCCTCGTCGATCGCCAGAGGGTCGGCGTCGAGGTCGAAGATGCGTCGCACGGTCGAGACCAGCGGTGCCAGATCGCCCAGCCGCGCGACTCGTGCCCGCAGGTGCAGGCGCTCGCCCTCGTCCTGACGCACCTCGAACCAGGCGGGGCCTCCGGCCATGCGGAGGTGACGCGAGAAGGAGCTCGCCGTGGTCTCTTCGACGCCGGGGATCGCACGCGCCGCCATCCAGGCGAAGATGCCGCTCGCGTCGAGCGGGCCGCGGTAGGGCAGCACGAGGTCGATCGAGCCGGGAGCCGCGGACGCCGGAAGCCTTCGCCGGGCCCTGAGCTCCCCCGGCGTGAGTCCGAAGACCTCGCGGATCGTGTCGTTGCACTGTCGGATGCTGGCGAACCCGGCGGAGAACGCGACATCGGAGACGGGCATGTCGGTGCCGACGAGGAGCATGCGCGCGGTGTGCGCCCTGTGTGCTCGCGCCAGTGCGAGTGGCCCGGCGCCGAGTTCGGTGGTCAGCAGCCTCGTGAGGTGCCGACCGGAAAAGCCCAGTCGCGCGGCCAGGCCCGGCACGCCCTCGCGTTCCACGACCCCGTCGGAGATCAGTCGCATCGCTCGCGCAGCGGTGTCGCCACGCAGGTCCCACGCCGGCGAGCCGGGAGCGGCCTCGGGGAGGCAGCGCTTGCAGGCGCGATACCCGGCCTCGTGCGCTGCGGCGCTGGTCGGATAGAACGTCACGTTCTGGGGTTTGGGCGTGCGCGCAGGGCAGCTCGGACGGCAGTAGATCCCGGTCGAGCGGACGGCCGTCACGAACTGCCCGTCGAAGCGGGTGTCGCGCGCGCTGATCGCACGGTAACGCTCGTCGAAGTCCGTCGCGGGGAAGCTCATGCCTCCACTGTGCCATGCTCCACCGACAACGACTGGCGGAAATCGGACACGACTGTCGACGCACGAACGCCGAGACCCACCCGCCTCGCCGGCACCCATCGCAGCCGCAGTGGGCGCGTGTGGGTCTCGGCGTGGAGAGTGGGTCTCGAGGAGTGCGCTGGCGTGCGCTCAGTGGAAGAAGTGACGCTCCCCGGTGAAGAACATCGTGACGCCGGCCTTGCGTGCCGCGTCCACGACCTCCTCGTCGCGGACGGAACCGCCGGGCTGCACGATCGCCGTGACTCCGGCGTCGATCAGCACCTGGGCGCCATCGGCGAAGGGGAAGAACGCATCGGAGGACGCGACCGATCCGGCTGCACGGTCCCCGGCACGCTCCACCGCGAGGCGGCAGGAGTCGACGCGGTTGACCTGGCCCATGCCGACGCCCACCGTGGCGTTGTCCTTCGCGAGCACGATCGCGTTCGACTTGACCGCTCGGCACGCCTTCCACGCGAAGATGAGGTTCTCCATCTCCTCGTCGGTCGGACGCTCACCCGAGACCAGCTCCCAGTTCTTCGCGACGGAGACGATGTCGTCGGGGAACCGGTCGGCATCCTGCAGCAGCAGACCGCCGGACACGAGACGCACGTCCATGCGCTCCTGCTGCCAGTCCTCGGGCAGCTGCAGCAGACGCAGGTTCTTCTTCGCCTTGAAGACCTCGAGCGCCGCGGGCTCGAACGACGGCGCGACGATGACCTCGGTGAAGATGTCCTTGAGGTTCTCGGCCATCTTCAGCGTGACCGTGCCGTTGGCCGCGATCACGCCACCGTATGCCGAGACGGGGTCGCATTCGTGCGCACGCAGGTGGGCGCTGGCGATCGGGTCGAGCGCGTTCGGCGCCGTGGTCGCGATACCGCACGGGTTGGCGTGCTTGATGATGGCGACAGCCGGCTTGACCATGTCGTATGCCGCGCGCAGGGCGGCATCGGCGTCGACGTAGTTGTTGTACGACATCTCCTTGCCCTGCAGCTGCGTGGCCTGGGCGATGCCGTGTCCACCGGCGCGCGTGTAGATGGCGCCGCGCTGGTGCGAGTTCTCGCCGTAGCGGAGCGTCGCGAGCCGCTCCGCCTGGATCGTGAGGTGGGTCGGCAGGTCGCCGTCGTCCTGCAGCGTCCCCTCGGCGAACCACGAGGCGACCGCGGTGTCGTACGCCGCTGTGTGCGCGAAGGCTCGGGCGGCGAGCTCACGACGCTGCGTCAACGAGGTGCCACCCTCGCCGATCGCCGCGATGATGCCGGGGTACGACTGCGGCGAGACGACGATCGCCACGTTCGCGTGGTTCTTGGCCGCGGCGCGCACCATCGCGGGGCCGCCGATGTCGATCTGCTCGACCACGTCGTCGCCGACCGCGCCGGAGGCGACGGTCTCGATGAACGGGTAGAGGTTCACGACCACGAGCTCGAAGGGGGTGATGTCGAGGTCGGCGAGCTGGCGCTCGTGGTCCTCGAGTCGCAGGTCGGCGAGCAGGCCGCCGTGGATCTTCGGGTGCAGCGTCTTGACGCGACCGTCGAGCATCTCGGCGACGCCGGTCACGGCGGCGACGTCGGTGACCTCGAATCCCGCCTCGCGGATAGTCGACGCCGTCGACCCCGTCGAGACGATCTCGATACCAGCCTCAGCCAGAGCCGCAGCCAGCAGGAGCAGGTCGGTCTTGTCGCTCACCGAGACGAGCGCGCGCCTGATCGGCACGGTGTCGCGATCGCGGTAGAGCGTGGGGTCGTGGCGGGGGCCGGCCATGATGGGCTCCTTCGTGCGGGGCGTCGGGTGGGGGGGGTCAGGAGGAAGAGCTGAGGACGAGGTCGCCGGTGGCGATCCCGCGCACCACGTCGATGAGCAGTCGGCGCTCGACGGGCTTGATGCGCTCGTGCAGGCTGTGCTCGGTGTCGCCGTCGAGGATGGGGACGCGCTCCTGGGCCAGGATCGGACCGGTGTCGACGCCGTCGTCGACGACGATCACGCTGGCCCCGGTCTCGGCGACGCCGGCCGCGAGCGCGTCGCGGACGCCGTGGGCGCCGGGGAACTCGGGCAGGAACGCCGGGTGCGTGTTGATGAGGCGCGGCGAGTACTGTGCGACGAGCGACGGAGGAAGCAGTCGCATGAGCCCGCTGAGCACGACGAGGTCCGGTTTCCAGACGGCGAGCTGGCCGGCGAGTTCCGCACCCCACGCCTCGCGACTCTCGTGCTCATGCCACGGCACCGTGAAGCTGGGGACGCCGAATTCTTCGGCATGGGCGAGCCCCTCGGCTTCGCGGTCGGCGCCGACCACGATCACCCTGGCGGGAAAATCGGGATGACGAGCGGCCTCGAGGAGGGCGCGAAGATTCGAGCCGGTGCCCGAGATGAGAACGGCGACCGTGAGCACGCGCCCAGTCTACCGGGGCGCCGATGCTCGTTCCGCCTGCATCGCACGTACACCGCGGGCCGTCAGTCGCGGTCGCTCCTGGGTGGCGTGAAACCGCGGACATCATCCAGCGGAGCCGTGTCATCGAACGCCTGCGGATGGGGGAACGGGATACCCGGCACCGGGACCACGGATGCTGCGCTCGGATCGAGCTCGGACATCTCGGCGATCCACCGATCGGTCCGCTCCTCCGCCAGTTCATCGCGGTGGCGTGGGGACAGGAGCAGGATCGCGGCGCCGACGAGCACCTCGAGCCCCAGGGCGAGCATGAAGGGCAGCGCCGCTGGTCCCACATCCGACAGCCGTCCCGGGCCCATCGACCCGCTCGCCAGCACGGCCGCGATCCCGCCGATACCGGCGGTGACGATCGCGATCCCGACCGCGATCACGGCACGCTGCGCCGTTCCCAGCGGAGTGCCCTCCCAGACGAGACGGGAGCGTACCGCCCACCCCGCGAACGCTCCGGCGGCGATCGGCACGAGCACCACGATCAGCATCCACATCGAGCTGTTCTCGGGCAGCAGCCCGAACACGGGGATGCCGGGTACGACCCCCAGCTGGGTGCCCGCAGGCGACACCGCGGTGCCGACACCGACGGCGAACCCGGGGCCGGCGAGCCAGGACGCGACCCAGACGATGAGGGTCGGCAGATACAGCAGCTGCGCCAGGGTCATCACCGTCGCACCGAGCGCATCGACGCGGGAGGCCTGGAACAGCGCGACGACTTCACCTCCGCGGAACAGCGTCACCACCGCGAGGGCCAGAGCAGCCGCGCCGACCACGCCCATCAGCGTGAAGGCCGCGCCTCGAACGACGGCGGCGGGGACCGGGGCCCAGTCGTCGCGGACATCGATGCGATCATGCAGACGGTCGAGGATGCCGCCGTCGCCCTCTTCCCAGGCGATCCGGACGGCGCCGCACAGCGCGCCGACGAAGTAGACAGCCGCAGGGAGGGCGATCGCGAGCAGGAGGGGCGTCTGCGCCGCATCCAACCGCGCCGTCAGCGCGACACCGGTGGAGATCGCGGCGAACACCACGGTGCCGGACAGCACGCCGAGCAACCAGGTTCCCGCCGTGGCGGCTCTGGCTCCGGAGCGCGCGGCGAACAGCAGCGTGAAGAGCAGGAATGCCAGCGGGGTGATCGACACCGCGAACGAGGCGGCCTGGGCGGGGATCGCGAGGGCGACGAGAAGCTCGTCCGGAATCGTCACCGCCAGCGGCACCCCGTGTCCGAACTCCCAGAGCGTGCCGGTGAGCGGCCAGAGCGCACCCCAGTCGGCGGTGATCCCGAAGGCGAGAGTCCACAGAAGCGTCAACGGCGCGAGCAGCACGACGAGACCGACCGCCGCGGCGATGGCGGCGTCGAAGGCGGCGAGGAGCGCGACGAGGAGGCGTTGCATAGCGCTTCGAGACTACGACGAGTTCCCGACGAAGCCCCGGGGGCGCGCGTGGGGTCGGCGACACGATAGCGTTTCTCCGGAGGTTTCCCGATGACAACTGCCCCGCCCGCCCCGGCACCCACCGAGCCCAAGAACTCCCTGGACCGCTTCTTCGAGATCAGCAAGCGCGGATCCACGATCGGCACCGAGATCCGAGGAGGTCTGGTGACGTTCGTCACGATGGCCTACATCGTGATCCTCAACCCGATCATCCTCTCCGGCAAGCCCGATGTCGCCGGAGACATGCTCAGCTTCAACGCCGTGGGCGCCGCCACCGCGTTGACCGCCGGCGTGATGACGATCCTGTTCGGCCTCGTGACGCGCCTGCCCTTCGGTTTCGCCGCAGGACTCGGCATCAACGCCTTCGTCGCGTTCTCGGTGGTCGGGCAGGTGACCTGGCCCGAGGCTATGGCGCTCGTGATGATCAACGGTGTCGTGATCGTGCTCCTCGCGGCCACCGGTCTGCGGAAGGCGATCTTCGACGCGGTACCGTTCCAGCTGAAGATCGCGATCACGGTCGGCATCGGCCTGTTCATCGCCTTCATCGGCTTCGTCAACTCCGGCTTCGTCACCGCGACCGGCGCCTCATCCCCTCCGGTCGGGCTCGGCGTCAACGGCTCGGTCGCGACCGTGCCGACCCTGCTGTTCGTGATCACCCTGCTCCTCACCGGCATCCTCGTCGCCCTCAAGGTCAAGGGCGGCATGCTCATCGGACTCATCGGAGGCACCGTGCTCGCGGTCATCGTCGAGGCGATCTGGCACATCGGCGCCCGCGGCTTCGACGATGAGGGCAATGTGGTCAACCCCGGTGGCTGGGGCCTCACGGTCCCGGCGCTGAACGGCTCCCCCATCGGCGTCCCCGACCTCAGCCTGATCGGCGCCGTCGACTTCAGCTTCGACCTGAGCAAGGTCAGCCTGGTCGCGATCGTGATGATCGTCTTCACGCTGCTGTTCACGAACTTCTTCGACGCCATGGGCACCATGACGGGCCTGGCGAAGGAGGCGAACCTCGCCGACGACAACGGGGACTTCCCCCGCATCAAGTCGGCGCTGGTCGTCGAGGGTGTCGGAGCGATCGCCGGTGGTGCGACCTCCTCGTCCTCGAGCACGGTCTTCATCGAGTCCGGTGCCGGCATCGGCGAGGGCGCGCGCACGGGGCTGGCGAACGTCGTCACGGGTGTCGTGTTCCTGATCGCGATGTTCCTGACCCCGCTGACCTCCATCGTCCCGACAGAGATCGCGGCCGCGGCCCTGATCATCGTGGGTGCGATGATGATGGCGCAGATCCGCTACATCGACTTCAGCGACTTCCGCGTGCTGCTGCCGGTGTTCCTCACCGTCTCGGTCATGCCACTGACCTACTCGATCGCGAACGGCATCGGGGCGGGCTTCGTCAGCTGGGTGCTCATCCACGCGTTCTCGGGCAAGGCCAAGACCATCAGCCCGCTGCTGTGGGTCGTCGGCGCCGGCTTCCTGATCTTCTTCGCGAGAGGCCCCATCGAGGCCCTGTTCGGCGTCGGGATCTGACGCCGGAATCACGAGGGGCGGACGCTGCGGCATCCGCCCCTCTTTTCTGTTCGTCACCGTCACCCGGATGCATGAGCATCGCACGGATGCACGACCCCATGAGGCCCTCGGTCATGCACGTGTCGGCCGATCATGCATCCGACAGGGCCTCAGGAATAGGCCTCGGCGAACTCCGCTGACGGCTCGATGGGCTCGATCACGTCGATCAGCACACCCCCGGGCGCCTCGACGATGAAATGACGCTGCCCGAAGGTCTCATCCCGAAGAGCGAGGCGCTCGGTCAACCCGCGCTCACCCACGAGCCGACGGTGCGCTGCCGTCGCGTCGACGACCTCGACGTTCAGCAGCAGTCCTCGGACGGGCTCACGGAAGCCCACGGGGATCGTCTCGTGCCCCCGGTCGAGGAGCGCGAGCTCTCCTCCTTCGACGCGCAGGCTCACGTACCAGTCCGCCTCGAAGGTCGTCTCGAAGCCCAGTTCCTCACGATAGAACTGCGCGGCAGCGGCGACGTCGTCGACCATCAGCACCGGATAGAAGCTCGTGATCTCCATGAACCCTCCTTTTACATACAGTGTGTTTGTAATAGCGGTGGCTAGAATACATACAACCCGCACGTAAAGGAAGTCTCATGCCGCGAGCATCCGCTGCCGACGCCGCCGAGACGGCGCGTCGCATCCTCGAGACCGCCACCGCGCACTTCGCCGAACACGGCTACGCGTCCTGTTCCGTCGATGACCTCGCACGCGCCGCCGGAGTGACCCGCGGGGCCGTGTACCACCACTACGCATCGAAGCCGGGACTGTTCGCCGCTGTCGCCACCCGCCAACAGCAGTGCGTCGCCGAGGCGATCGTGGCCGCGACGAGGGACAGCACTCCGGAGACCGCACTCCGCGAGGGGAGCCATGCCTACCTCGACGGCATCACGGGCAGGACAGCCGCGCGCGTACTCCTCATCGACGGACCCTCCGTGCTCGGCTGGGAGGAGTGGCGCCGCCTCGACGCGGAGGGACCGGAGCGCGAGCTGCGGAGTGGACTGCGTGAAGCCGGAGCTCCGCCCGCGCTCCTCGACGCCCTGACCGCGGCCCTGTCCGGCGCCATGAACGAACTCGCCCTCTGGCTCGCCGTCCGCCCGGACGACGCGGAGGCACGCCGACAGGCCCACTGGGCGCTCGACGCTCTTGTGGACGCAGCAGTCAGCCGAAGGTGAGGGATGCTTGCGCGGCGGCCGCCGACCGCGCAAGGGTGGAAGCTCGACGACCGGGAGGAGCTGCGTGCACGTGTCACACGACCATCACGCCCCGTTCGACCTGAGGGAAGACCTCGATCGGCGCCTCGCGCAGTACCGAGAGCTGATCCTCGGGAGTCTCGAAGGCGTCTCCGAGGACGAAGCTCGCTCGTCACCGGTGGCCGGCACCCCGTCGCTCCTCGGAGTGGTCCGCCACACCGCCTACGTCGAAGGCGTCTGGTTCGACGAGCGGATCACCGGGCGTCCGCGCACCGAGATCGGCCTCCCTGCCGCCACCGCGAACTCCTGGAAGGTACGTCGAACCGACTCTCTCGCCTCGGTCGTCGCAGAGTGCCGCCGCGTCCAGGAGATCGCTGATCGGAACCTCGCGGAGCGCCCTCTCGAGGCAGCTGTCGGCACCGGCGGCCGAACGCTGCTCGCGGTGTACGTGCATGTGCTGAGCGAGCTCGGCTGGAACACCGGCCAGCTCGACGTCCTCCGCGCCGCGATCCTGGGCATCCGGACGGAGCGACCCCCGGCATGAAAGAAGGCCCCGGGGTGGAGCCCGGGGCCTTCAGATCAAGCGTAGCTCAGATCAGAGCGACTCGATGATCGCGCGCATCAGGTCTGCCGTCTCGGACGGCGTCTTGCCGACCTTGACACCGGCGGCCTCGAGGGCCTCCTTCTTCGCCTGAGCGGTACCGGCCGAACCGGAGACGATCGCACCGGCGTGACCCATGGTCTTGCCCTCGGGAGCCGTGAAGCCCGCGACGTAGCCGACGACGGGCTTGGTGACGTTCGCCTTGATGTACTCGGCCGCACGCTCCTCGGCGTCGCCGCCGATCTCGCCGATCATCACGATCGCCTTTGTCTCGGGGTCGGCCTCGAACGCGGCGAGCGCGTCGATGTGCGTGGTGCCGATGACCGGGTCGCCGCCGATGCCGATGGCGGTCGAGAAGCCGAGGTCGCGCAGCTCGAACATCATCTGGTAGGTCAGGGTGCCCGACTTCGACACGAGGCCGATCGGTCCCTTGCCGGTGATGTTCGCGGGCGTGATGCCGACGAGCGCCTCACCGGGGGTGATGATGCCGGGGCAGTTCGGCCCGATGATGCGGGTCTTGTTGCCCTTGCTCTGCGCGTAGGCCCAGGCCTCGGCCGAGTCGCCGACGGGGACGCCCTCGGTGATGACCACGAGCAGCGGGATCTCGGCGTCGATGGCCTCGATCATCGCGTCCTTCGTGAAGGCGCCGGGCACGAAGGCGATCGACACGTCGGCGCCGGTCTCCTTCATGGCCTCGGCGACCGAGCCGAAGACGGGGAGCTCGACGGCGTTGCCGTCCTTGTCCGTGTGCGAGACCGTGGTGCCGGCCTTGCGGGCGTTGACGCCACCGACGACCTGGGTGCCGGCCTTGAGCATCAGCGCGGTGTGCTTGGTGCCCTCGCCGCCGGTGATGCCCTGGACGATGACCTTGGAGTCCTTGTTGAGGTAGATAGACATAGCTCTGGTTCCTTGTGTCTCAGGCGATCAGGCGTTGGCGAGCTCGGCGGCCTTGTCGGCGCCCTCGTCCATGGTTGCGGCCAGGGTGACAAGCGGGTGCGCGTACTCGGCGAGGATCGCGCGGCCCTCGTCGACGCGGTTGCCGTCCAGACGCACGACGAGCGGCTTGGAGGCCGTGGCGCCCAGCGTCTCGAGCGCGCCCTTGATGCCGTTGGCGACGGCGTCGCACGCCGTGATGCCACCGAACACGTTGACGAACACGCTCTTGACCTGCGGGTCGCCGAGGATGACGTCGAGACCGGCGGCCATGACCTCAGCCGAGGCTCCACCACCGATGTCGAGGAAGTTGGCGGGCTTCACACCGTTGTGGTTCTCACCGGCGTAGGCGACCACATCGAGCGTCGACATGACGAGTCCTGCACCGTTGCCGATGATGCCGACCTCGCCGTCGAGCTTCACGTAGTTGAGCCCCGACTCCTTGGCCTTGGCCTCGAGCGGGTCGGCGGCGTCCTTGTCCTCGAGCGCCTCGTGCTCGGGGTGGCGGATCTCGGAGGCGTTGTCGTCGAGCGTGACCTTGCCGTCGAGCGCGATGATGTCGCCCTCCTCGGTGCGCACCAGCGGGTTGACCTCGACCAGCGTCGCGTCCTCGCCCTTGTACACGTCGAACAGCTTCACGAAGACGTCGGACACCTTGTCGACGAGGTCTTCGGGGAAGTTGGCTGCACGAGCGATCTCGACGGCCTTCTCCTTGTCGATGCCCGTCAGCGGGTTGACCTCGACGCGCGCGAGCGCCTCGGGACGCTCGACCGCGAGCTCTTCGATCTCCATGCCGCCCTCGACCGAGCACAGGCTCAGGTAGGAGCGGTTCGCACGGTCGAGCAGCACGGAGAAGTAGAACTCCTCGGCGATGCGCGCACCCTGCGCGACCATGACGCGCTTGACGACGTGGCCCTTGATGTCGAGGCCGAGGATGGCCTTCGCTGCCTCGTACGCCTCATCGGGCGTCTTGGCGACCTTGACGCCGCCCGCCTTTCCACGGCCGCCGGTCTTCACCTGAGCCTTGACGACGACCACTCCACCGATCTTCTCGGCGGCCGCCCTCACCTCTTCAGGGGTGTCCGCGACGATGCCGGCGAGGACCGGCACTCCGTACTTTTCGAAAACGTCTCGTGCCTGGTACTCGTACAGATCCACTGTGGTTCCTTCACTGGGCTGCTGTCTGGTAATTCTCTCGATGTCGAGACATCGACCAGTCCCCCAGCCTACTACCTCGGCCTGGACGCTCCTGCGGCCGCAGAGCCGCCCTCCCTCAACGCAGCGGGGGAACGCCTGCTCGTCGCACCGGCACGCCGGCCAAGCGGAGCTGACGCCTGATCGCGAACGGAGTGAACACGAGCGCGGCGCCGACCCCGACGATCACCGGACGTACGACGACCACAGGCAGACCGCCCAGGAAGGCGAACAGGATCGCGACCACGAGGACGACAGCCAGCACGACCTCGACCGTCAGGAGTTGGCGGCGCACCGAGGCTCCGTCGCCCGTCAGGGTGGTCTCCCTGCCCCGCACCCGGATCTGCTCGGTCCACCGCGCCCCGTCCCACCACCGCCGGGTGCCACGTCGCCGCGTGTCGAACCAGCCGGCCGGGATCCCGTCGTCTCTCACGCTCCTCAGTATGACGGCGACGCCTGGGCGTCTCCGCGCGCTCCGGTCTAGGCTTTCGCCATGCACGAATCCGCAGAACTGCGCACCGGCGTCGTCGCCGCCGCGCTCGAACTCTTCAACGCCCAGGGGTTCGACCAGACCTCGGTGGAGCAGATCGCGAAGGCCGCCGGGGTCTCCCGCTCGACGTTCTTCCGTCAATTCGGCGGCAAGGAGGACGTCGTCTTCGCGGATCACGAGGTGCTCCTGGAGCAGCTCAGGGAGTTCCTCGACGAGGGTCATGACGACCCATGGGGTGCCGTGTGCGCCGCCTCCGAATCCGTCTTCGCGCACTTCGCCCGCGACCCGGAGCTCGCCAGACGCCGTTACCAGATCGTGCGTCAGGTCCCCGTGTTGCGCGAGCGCGAGATCATCACCGTCTTCCGCTACGAACGACTGTTCGACGACTACCTGCGCAGCGCGCTTCCCGGCGTCGACCCGCTCGACGCCGTCGGCTTCGCCGCTCTGGTCACGGCGGTGCACAACCACGTGCTGCGCCAGCTGCTGCGCGGCCGCAAGAAGGTACCGCTGTCGACGCTCCAGACCGCGCTGGTCGATGTGCGCCGGCGCTACGGTGTCGCCGCCGACGAGGCCGCGTCTGCTCCGGACGACATGGTGGTCGCCGTCTTCCCCCGCTCCATGCCGATCGCCGAGGTGAGCCGCAGGCTGCAGTCCCAGCTGGACTGACGCATCCGGTCGTGGAACCCAGTATCGAGGAGTACGATACTTGGTGCCACGAAGGAGCCCCATGAGCACTGCAGCCTCCCCCTTCCCCGGCGAGCGCGTCTCGTCGTATGACATCACTGGACGTCAGGACAGCGACTACTACGCGGTCTTCGCCGACATCCCCTCCGCCGACCGGGAGGCGTGGGACCGCGCTAAGGCCTACGTCGACGAGGTCGCCCCGCAGATGGCGGATGCCTGGGACCGTGCCGAGTACCCGCTCGATGCCGCGCGCCGGATGGGCGAGATGGACCTCGTCGTCGACGGGGTCCAGCACCCGTCGCTCACGAACCTGTCGCCCCTCGCCGCAGGCCTGGTGAACATGGAGATCTCCCGCGGTGACGGCTCGCTGGGCACGATCCTCGCGGTGCAGGGCGGACTCGCGTTGCGCACCCTCGCGCTGTTCGGCTCCCCCGCGCAGCAGGAGCGGTGGCTGACCGCGCTCGCCGACGGTTCGGTACTCGGTTCGTTCGCTCTGACCGAGCCTGATCACGGCTCCGACTCGGTGTCGCTGGAGACCGTCGCCCGCCGCGACGGCGAGAGCTGGGTCATCCGCGGCACGAAGAAGTGGATCGGCAACGGCGCCTCCGGCGGTATCTCGTTCGTCTGGGCGCGCGTCGACGACGAGGGCGCCGACGAGCACGGCGCCGTTCGGTGCTTCCTCGTCGAGCAGGACACCCCCGGCTACACCGGCACCGTGATCCGCGGCAAGGCCTCGCTGCGCGCGATCCACCAGGCCCACATCGAGCTCGACGACGTGCGGGTGCCGCTCGATGCCGTGCTGCCGGGGACGAGGAGCTTCAAGGACGCCTCGACCGTGCTCTACGCCACCCGCTCCGGTGTCGCCTGGTCTGCACTGGGGCACGCGACCGCCTGCTACGAAGCGGCGCTGGCCTATGCGACCCAGCGCGTGCAGTTCGGAAAGCCCCTGGCGAAGTTCCAGATGGTCCAGGAGCGCCTCACCCACATGCTCGAAGACCTCACCGCCATGCAGCTGTACTGCCGGCGCATGGCCGACCTCGAGACGGCGGGCGAGCTGCGTCCGACCCAGGCCTCGCTCGCGAAGTTCCACAACACGCGCGCCGCGCGCCGCATCGCCTCGACCGCCCGCGACCTTCTCGGTGGCAACGGCATCCTGCTCGAGAACGGCGTGATGCAGCACCTGGCCGACATCGAGGCGATCCACACCTACGAGGGCACCGAGAGCGTGCAGGCCCTGCTGCTCGGACGCGACATCACAGGGATGAGCGCCTTCGCCTGAGTCTCCGTCCGCGAGGGCCGGTTCATCGGCGCCGTGCGCGCACGTGGCGCTCACGACTCGCTGCTGCCCCGGCCACGGCCTGCACGCCGAGCAGCAGAACCAGCGCCACGACGGGCACGCCCCACCCTCCGACGGCGGCGTGCAGCACGCCAAGACCGATCGGGCCGAGCCCTGCCAGCAGGTAGCCGATCCCCTGGGCCATGGTCGACAGGTGCGCGGTGTGCTGTGCGTCTGGTGCACGCAGCACGATGTAGGTCAGCGACAGCGCGATGGCCGCGCCCTGACCGAGCCCGAGGAGAGTCATCCACACCCAGGGCGCCGCTCCGCCCGGCGCGACGAGGAGGCCGATCAGACCCGCCGCGCACAGGAGCGCGGAGAGCAGGACGGGAAGCCAGCTCGGCCGCAGGTGACGCAGCATGGTCGGCACGAGCAGCGCAGCGGCGATCCCCGGGAGACTCGAGTACGACAGCAGCAGTCCGGCCTCGGACACCGGCACTCCGGCGTCCTGCAGCACCGTCGGGATCCAGGTCAGCGCTGCGTAGTAGCTCAGACTCTGCAACCCCATGAATCCGGTGACCGCCCAGGCGACGGGATCACGCAGCAGGGCCGACATCCGCGGCTCGTCCCGAGGCTCGATGATCGCATCCGCGGGAGCGCCTGTCGCGGGTGAGCGGACCGGCACCCCCGAGACCCTGCGCAACGCCCACGGCAGCCACACCACGAGCGCGAGCACGGCGGGAATCGCCCAGACCGCGAGGGCGCCACGCCAGGAACCGTCCAAAGCGGTCATGAAGGGCACGGTGAGAGCCGCAGCCGCCGCAGCGCCGAGGAAGAGCGCGGTCGAGTACAGCCCCATCATGAGGCCGATGCGGTGCGCGAAGTCCTGCTTGATGACAGCGGGCATGCACACGTTCGCCACCGCGATGCCCGCGCCGACCAGCACAGTGCCGCCGAACAACGCCACCGGCGAGGGAAGCAGGCGGACGCCGATGCCGATCGCCACGACGACCATGGTCAGGGCGAGCAGCCGATGCAAGCCCACCCAGCGTGTCAGCGCCGGCGTCAGGAAGGCGAAGGCGCCGAACGCGAACACCGGGATCGTGGTCAGCAGTCCTGCCGCGGCTGCCGGGAGGCCGAGGCTCCGCTCCATCGCGGGGAGCACGGGCCCGACCGAGGCGACGCCCATGCGGAGGTTCAGCGCGATCAGGAGCAAGCCGACGCCGACGTAGATCCCGGTGAGGATGCCACCACGACGCACGGACGGCGTCAGCGGGGTCGGGGCGGTGTCGGACGGTTCCTGCATGGTGGTCATGCTTCGAGTCCAGCACCCGCACCGTGCGTCAGGAAACACGTACACTGCATTCCGATGTCGAATACCCGCCAATCATCTCGAACGGTCGACCTGCACCTGGTCGACTTCGACGCGCTGACCGCTCTCCCCCTGGAGGGCGCCTACCGGTTCGCGCACGCGGAGACATCTCCGCGTCATGCTCATCCGCTCGGACATCTGGTGCACGCCGCCTCCGGTGTGCTTTCCCTGCTCACCGACGACGGCGCCTGGATCGCCCCCTCCACGCGCATGGCCTGGGTGCCCGCCGGCGCCGAGCATCGCCATCGTGCGCACGGTCGCACCGACATGCGCATCGTGCACCTGGACGACGAACTCGCAGCAGCCCTGCCCTCCTCTCCTGCCGTTCTCGTCGCCACCCCTCTTGCGCGGGAGGCGCTGCTGGCGATGACGTCCGACCGCCCCCGCAGCTCGCGCGCACTGGATCATCTGCGTCATGTCGTCGTCGACGAGGCGGTGACAGCGCCGGAGCAGCCGCTGCATCTGCCGGAGCCCCGCGATCCGCGACTGCGCAGGGCGGCGCGCATCGTCGAGCACGATCTCGCCCGTCCCGTGCCGCTCGGCGAGCTCGGCATGCGCACCGGCACGCCCGAACGGACGCTGAGCCGGCTGTTCCAGCAGGAGACCGGCATGGGCTATCGGCAATGGCGTCTCCAGCTGCGGGTGCACCGCGCACTCGTCCTGCTCGCTGACGGAGCTTCGGTGACCGGGACGGCTGCCGCGTGCGGCTGGGCGACGACGAGCCAGTTCATCGAGCAGTTCACGCCGCTCGTCGGGATGACCCCCGGCCGATACCGACAGTCTCAGCCCGCGGTATGAGACAGCTCCATGCACACGAGGCGCTCACGCTCGTCCCACGACGGGACGCGCTCGAAGCCTCGTGATTCGTACAGGCGCACCGGCCCGGCGCGCCAGTCCCAGACCGACAGGCGCACCCGTGCGGCGCCGAGGTCGCGCGCGTCGTGGAGCACGGCGTCGAGCAGCGCCGACCCGATGCCTCGGCCACGCACCTCCGGCACCGCCCACAAGCGCTTGATCTCGGCCACGTCGTCGCTCACGGAGAGCACAACGACCCCGACGACGCGATCGCCGAGCTGGGCCACACGCACGTGGTGACCCGCGTAGGCCGCTGCGGGGTCGTCGATCTCGCGGCGGTAGCGCTCGGGAAGCGCTTGGGAAGGATCGGGCGCGCTGCCGCCTTCCTGCCTGCTCTTCTCGCGCTCGGTCTGCAGCAAATATGCCCGCACCGCCGCGCCGACCTCGTGCGCATCGGTTCCGGACAGGTCGGCCAGCCGGATCACCGGTCGATCCGCCTCGGGTCCGAGCACGACGCTCACGCTCAGTCGCAGCCGCAGCCGCCGGACGGCGTCTTCACCATGAAGCACACGTCGCAGACGCCGTAGTCGCGCTCCTCGACGGGCTTGGGCGCCTTCTCCGCACGGGGGGCGGAGACGCGAGGAGTCGTCGCACGCTTCGCCGCACGCTGCGGCGTCAACGGGATGAACTCGCTCGGGTGACTGACGTAGAAGTACGGCGGGCGTCCCTCGCTGGGCTGCAGTCGCAGGGGAGCGGAACCGACGACGAGTCGCTCGTCCTCCGTGAAGCCGTTCGTGTAGGTGCGGCCGATGTGGAGAGACGCTCCCTCGCCACGACGGATCGCTTCGATGTATCGACCGCGGTCGATGAACGAGCTGACCCCGACGGCCTCGACGATCGCCGTGATGAACGCGTGGTTCGACGGGTCGATGCGGTGCGCGCGCAGCGCTTCCGGGAGCGAACGGTATGGACGGGAGGTGCCTGCGGGGGTCGGGCCCTGTACTTCTTTCATCCCTTCCAGGATCCCACGCTCCGAGGGGTGCGGCCGACCGTTTTCTGCTCGTATACGTGCCAAACTGACGTCATGGCTCAGGCGACGATCATCGGATCCGGCCCGAACGGCCTCGCGGCGGCGGTGTCGCTCGCTCGTGCCGGCTACGCGGTGCGCGTCCTCGAGGGCGCTGACACGATCGGCGGCGGGGTCCGTACCCGCGAATCCACGCTCCCCGGCTTCCAGCACGACGTGTGCTCCGCCGTGCATCCCGCTGCTCTCTCCTCCCCGTTCTTCCAGGCCTTCGGTCTCGATCGGCGGATCGAGTGGATCCGGCCGGAGGCGTCCTACGCCCATCCCCTCGACGACAGACGTGCGGCGGTGGCTTGGCGCGACATCGATCGCACTGCGGCAGAGCTCGGCATCGACGGCGGGGCCTGGCTGTCCCGCCTGCGACCTCTGAGCCGGCACATCGAGGGGGTCGTCGACTTCACGGGCAATCAGCTGCTCCGCATCCCGCGCGACCCGGTGACCGCCGTGCGCTACGCCCTGCGGATGCTGGATCAGGGCACGCCCCTGGCCGCCGCGGCGTTCCGCACGGAGGAGGCCGCCGCACTGATGTCAGGGGTGGTGGCACACGCGAACTCCCCGCAGCCGTCGCTCGCGGGCGCTGCCGCAGGGCTGCTGCTCGCCGCACTCGGTCACGCGGGCGGCTGGCCCTATCCGCGCGGTGGAGCGCAGCGCATCGCCGACGTCATGGTCGCCGACCTCGAACAGCATGGCGGCTCCATCGAGGCGGGCACCCCCGTCTCCGATCTCGCGACGCTCGACTGGGGCGACCCGCAGCGCGGCGACCTGCTGCTGCTGAACACTTCGCCTCGACTCGCGCTCACGCACCCCGACGTCCCCGCCGGCTATGCACGGGCCATCCGCTCCTATCGCTACGGGCCGGGCGCCGCGAAGGTCGACTTCGCGCTCGACGGACCGGTTCCGTGGACGAACGCCGACGTCGCCGGCGCACCCACCGTGCACCTCGGAGGCACCCGCGCCGAGGTCTGGGCGAGTGAGAACGCCGTCGCCGCCGGGCGCGTGAGCGAGCGCCCCTACGTGCTCGCCGTGCAGCCCTCGGTCCTCGACGACTCCCGTGCCCCCGCCGGGAAGGCCGTGTTCTGGGCCTACATCCACGTCCCCCCTGGCTCCGACCTCGACCCCACAGAACTCATCACCGCCCAGGTGGAGCGCTATGCGCCGGGGTTCCGCGACCTGATCCTGGCTCACCACGCGGTGCCGGCGTCGTCGCGGGAGGCGATCAACCCGACCGAGATCGGCGGCGACATCTCCGGCGGAGTGTTCGACATCCGCCAGGCGCTGCGTCGCCCGGTGCTCTCCCCCGCCCCGTGGCGCACCCCGATGCACGGCGTGTATCTGGCCTCCGCCTCGACGCCCCCCGGCCCGTCCGTGAACGGGATGGCCGGCTGGCACGCCGCTCGCAGCGCGCTGCGGGATGCGGGAGAACCGGCGGCGCTCTCCGACCTGTTCGGCTGACCGCCCCTCTTCCGTCGCCGATCACGCGCAGCCAGGATGGGAGCATGCGCTACGACATCCCCGCGCCGATGCTCGCCAAAGCGGTGCCCGCTGTCCCCGACCCCGCGAAGATCCCGGGTGGGCTGCTGTACGAACCGAAATGGGACGGCTTCCGCGGACTCATCGCGTGGGACGGCGAGACGGTGGAGATCGGCTCGCGGGGCGCCAAGCCGCTGACGCGCTACTTCCCCGAGCTCGTCGACGCGATCCCCCAGCTGCTGCCGGAACCATGCCTGCTCGACGGGGAGATCGTCGTGGCCACCGGTCCGCACGGATCGCAGCGACTGGACTGGGAGGCGCTGAGCCAGCGCATCCACCCCGCCGCCTCGCGCGTCGCGAAGCTCGCCGTCGAGACACCCGCGATGTTCATCGCCTTCGACCTGCTCGCCGCCGGTGAGGACGATCTCCTCGATCAGTCGTTCGAGACCAGAAGAGCACGCCTCGAGACGCTCATGGAGACCGTCGAGCACCCGCTCCACCTCACCCGCACGACCCGCGATCGCGATGCCGCGGTGCGCTGGCTGGCCGAGTTCGAGGGTGCAGGGCTCGACGGCGTCGTGGCGAAACCGCTCGACCAGCCCTACGCACCCGGCAAGCGCACGCTCTTCAAGATCAAACACGCCCGCACAGCCGACGTGGTCGCGCTCGGCTATCGCGTCCACAAGTCCGGCTCGGGTGTCGGTTCCCTCCTGGTCGGCCTGTACGACGACGACGGGACTCTTCGCCAGGTCGGCGGTGTGGCGGCCTGGAGCGATGCCCGTCGGCAGGAACTCGTCGAGGAGCTCGCCCCGCTGGTCGAGCGCGACGAGTCGGGCGAAGCCGTGACCGCGGAGGGCGAGCGATCGCGGTTCAGCGGATCGAAGGATGTCTCGTTCGTGCGGTTGCGTCCTGAGCGCGTGCTCGAGGTGCGATACGACCAGCTCGAAGGCGCTCGCTTCCGTCACACCGTGCAGTTCGAGCGCTGGCGGCCCGATCGCGATGCCCGCTCGTGCACCTACGAGCAGCTGGACACCGTCGCCGGCTACGACCTCGCAGACGTGCTGAGCTGAACCGTCCTGAGCTGAACCGTCCTGAGCTGATCCCCCGCTCGACGGCGGGCGTCAGTCCTTCTCGGCCGGCGTGCCGTCGTCTTCCCAGTTCGCCGCGACCTTCTTGCTCGGCTGCACGCGCGGGGGCTCGCCGGGCATCTTCGGGAACTCCGGCGGGAAGGGCAGCTCGCCGAGCCCGTTCTCCTTGTCGCGCTCCCACCACTCCAGCAGCGTGTCGATCCGTCCTGGGGTCTCCTGCAGCGATGCCCACGGATCGCCGATGTCGTCCAGACGCTTCGGGATGCTCCTGACGGTGAACACCGTCGGATCGAGGCCGTCGAGCTCCTCCCACGCCACCGGTGTCGAGACCGTCGCTCCCGGCAGGGCACGCGGGCTGTAGGCGCCCGCCATCGTCCGGTCGCGGTTGGCCTGGTTGAAGTCGACGAAGATGCGCTCGCCCCGCTCCTCCTTCCACCAGTTCGTCGTGACCTGCTCGGGCATCCGCCGCTCGAGCTCGCGTCCGGCGGCGATCACGGCGTGACGCACATCCAGGAACTCGTGGGTCGGTTCGATCGGCGCGAACACGTGCAGCCCACGGTTGCCGCTCGTCTTGGCGAAGGCCTCGAGTCCGGCCTCGCGCAGCACCTCGCGCAGAGTGTGGGCGGCTGCCACGGCGTCTGCGAAGTCGGTGCCCGGCTGCGGGTCGAGGTCGATGCGCAGTTCGACGGGATCGTCGGGATCGGTGGCGAGCGATGCCCACGGGTGGAACACGATCGTGTTCATCTGGACCGCCCAGACGATCGCGCTGGCGCGATTCAGCACGATCTGCGGGTGTCGACGTCCGCTGTTGTAGGTCACCGTCACGGCATCGACGAAATCCGGCGTCCCCTTGGGCGGGTTCTTCGAGAAGAAGCCCTCCGCCCTGGCTCCGTCGGAGGGGCCGATGCCGTCACGGAACCGTTCCAGCGATACCGGGCGGTTGCCGTTGGCCGCGAGGAAAGGGCCGGCGACCAGTTGCACGTACTCGGCCAGTTCCGCCTTGGTGATGCCGAGGTCGGGCCACACCACGCGATTCGGGCTGGAGAGCGCGACCTCGCGCTCTCCGTCGAGGTCGGCGACGGTCAGGGTCACGCGTTCTGAGGCCATGTTCCGACCCTAGAGCGCAGCCAGGACGGACGGAACCCCGCTCGCTCCACAGCGCGCGGGGTCCGGGTCAGGTCAGCAGATCCGGGTCAGTCGCCGATGTCGACGGCGAGGACCAGGACCGCCGTGAGCGCATCCCGTTCGACGACGATGGAGGGACCGGCCGAGTCGACGATCACACCGGCGATGTCGGCGTGGCTGGTGAGCACCTTCGCGAGCTGCTCGGGTGCGAACGGGAGCGGGCGGTCGCCGCGGCCGAGGGCGATGACCTCGAGCGGGTGCGAGAAGAGCTGCAGGAATCGGCGTCCGTCCGGTGTCTGGGCTTCGGCGATGCCGACGGGGCCTCCGCCGGAACCGTCGTTGACGGCGACCCACATCCGCGTGGTCGCGAGGGCCTCCCCGACCTTGACGGCCGAGTCCTGCTCGCGGGGGGCGGCGAGGATGCTCTTCACCGTCATGTCGATGTCGGCCTGCTCGAGCGTCTTCTGCAGGAGCTCGGTCGGGAAGACCACGCGGTGCGGAGCCGAGGCGTTGTCGACGATGAGGCCGGCGAAGTCGCCGGACACGACCTGCTGCAACACCGAGGTGACCGGCTGAGCGACCGCCGAGGTCGACGAGGGGTCGGCCTCGAGCTGCACGGAATCGCGCACGGCGCCCGCCGAGCTGAACGCCAGCATGTACTGACGGTCCTCGCTGTCTCGGACGACCGCGACCGAGAGGGCCTTGCCCTCGCTGATCTGTGCACGCGCGTCGCCGTTCACGCGGATGTACAGATGCCCCTGGAGCGCCTGACGCATGACCCCGAGCAGCTGATCGTTGGTCGCGCCGGCTTCGATCTCGGTGAGCGCTTCACGCAGCAGGACGTTGTCCTTCATGCCGGGGACCGTCTCGGTCTGCTCCGGCGGCAGCGCGGACGCGAGGGGCAGGCGCCGCTCCTGGGGCGCCTCGGGCTGGGCGGCAGGACGCGGCGGGTTCTGCGGCGCAGCCGGAGCCGCGGGCTGTGTCTGCGCGCTCGACGCCGCGTCGGAGGACGGCAGCTCGACCTCAGGACCGGCTTCCGCACCGACGCCTCGGAACGCCTGCACCGAGATCCCGATCGACGGCGCCGCAGCGGACTGCTCGTCGGCTGCACTCTCCGACGTCACACGCTCTGACGCCGTGCCTTCGGGGAGCGCACTCTCGGCGGGACGGTCCTCCGCCTGCGCTGTGCGGGGCTCGACGGCCTCGGCGGTGGGGGCGACGACATCGTCACCGGACTTCTTGCGGCGGGAGAAGAGGGCCATATGAGCCAGCCTAACCGCCAATCCTCACGGCGCTCCCCTCCCGGTACTCCGCCGACGCGCGCGTACCGCGGCGGGGTCAGATCTTCTCGATCGGCGCGACCTTGATGAGGAGCTTCTTCTGTCCCGCCGAGTCGAACCGCACATGAGCGATGCGCTTCGCGCCCTCGCCCGTCACCGCGTCCACTCGTCCTTCACCGAAGTCGACGTGACGGATGCGGTCGCCGGCGGCGAGTTCGAGATCGCCGTTGTCGCGCATCTTGGCCGTGACCCTGTTGGGGAACTTGTCCATGGCGGTCGACAGCGGCTTCAGGGAGTCTCGCCCCGGCAGCGACTTCACCGCGAAGCGATCGCCGGAGCCCGATCCGCCGAAACCGCCCTGACGACGGGCATTCAGCGCACGCGACTGCATCCCGCCGCGCGAGTTGACGTCGCCCGGGGACTGTCGCCAGTCGATCAGGTTCGCAGGGATCTCCTGCAGGAAGCGGCTGGGCATCGCGACCGTGACCTCGCCGAACTGTGCGCGCGTCATCGCCAAGGACAGGTGCAGGCGCTTGCGGGCGCGGGTGATCCCCACGTAGAACAGTCGACGCTCCTCCTGCGGACCGCCGGGCTCTCCCGCCGAGATGCGGTGCGGGATGAGATCTTCCTCCACGCCGGTGACGAACACCGCGTCGTACTCCAGGCCCTTGGCGGTGTGCATCGTCATGAGCGATACGGAGCCGGATTCGTCGTCGAGATCGTCGGCGTCAGACACCAGGGCGACCTCGGTGAGGAAGTCGGTGATGGTGCCCTCGGGGTTGTTCCGGGCGAAGTCGCGCGTGACGGCGACGAATTCGTCGAGGTTCTCCACGCGGGCCTCGTCCTGCGGGTCGCGGCTGGCTCGCAGCGCGTCGAGGTAGCCGCTCTTCGACAGCAGCAGGCTGAGCCCGTCGGCCACCGAGGTGGGAGGCGGCACTTCGCCGGTCGCCGGCAGCATGATCGCCGTCGCCTCGGCGAGCACCGCGTCGAGCTGCGCGATCGCGGCCTGGATCTTCGGACCGACGCCGAGCTGGCCCGGAAGCGACAGCGCGTCGCGGAACGAGATCCCGTGCTCCTCCGCGAAGCGCGCGATCGCCGTCTCCGTGACGTCGCCGATGCCGCGCCGAGGCTTGTTGAGGATGCGGCGGACGGACATCTCGTCGGCGGGGTTGGCGACAGCGACGAGATACGCGAGTGCGTCCTTGATCTCGGCGCGCTCGTAGAACTTCGTGCCGCCCATGATCTTGTACGGCACAGCGGAGCGGATGAAGATCTCCTCCAGCGCGCGGGACTGCGAGTTCGTGCGATAGAAGACGGCCATCTCCGAGTACGGCATCCCCTTGCGGTGGAGCGCCTCGACCTCGTCGGCGACGAACTGCGCCTCGTCGTGCTGGGAGTACCCGGTGAAGCCGATGATGGCGTCGCCGTCGCCCTTGTCGCTCCAGAGCTTCTTGTCCTTGCGGTCGAAGTTGTTGCCGATCACGGCGTTCGCGGCGGACAGGATGTTCTGGGTGGAACGGTAGTTCTGCTCGAGCAGCACCACCTTCGCCCCGGGGAAGTCGCGCTCGAACTCGCTGATGTTGCGGATGTCGGCGCCACGGAAGGCGTAGATCGACTGATCCGAATCGCCGACGACCGTGAGCGACGCTCCGGCTTCACCGGCACCCGGTGCCGGCTCGGGGTCGGGCTGGAAGATCATCATGCCGTTCGAGGCATACGGCTCCGATGCCGCGCCCGCGCCCGACACCGGCCGCGTGAGCTCATGGATGAGCGCGTACTGGGCGTGGTTGGTGTCCTGGTACTCGTCGACCAGGATGTGCCGGAACCGACGGCGATAGGTGTCCGCCACCTGGGGGAAGGCGCGGAACAGGTAGACGGTCTGGCCGATCAGATCATCGAAGTCGAAGGCGTTGGCCTTCTGCAGCTGCCGCTGGTAATCGGCGAACACCTCGACGAACACGCGCTCCGCGGGATCCGACATGTTGGCCTGACGCGCATAACCCTCGGCATCGGACAACTCGTTCTTCAGCTTGGAGATGCGACCCTGCACGGCAGCGGGGGTGAGCCCGTAAGCGTCAGCCTCGTGCTCCTTCACGAGTCGCTTGATGAGCGCGCGCGAGTCACCGGAGTCGTAGATGGTGAAGTTCTTCGTGAATCCGAACTGCTGGGCCTCACGGCGCAGGATGCGCACGCACGCGGAGTGGAAGGTCGAGATCCACATGCCGCGGGCGGCGTCGCCGATCAGCCCTTCGACGCGCTCGCGCATCTCACCGGCGGCCTTGTTCGTGAAGGTGATCGCGAGGATCTGGCTCGGCCACGCCTCCCGGCTGCGCAGCAGCGAGGCGATGCGGCGGGTGAGCACGCTGGTCTTGCCCGATCCGGCCCCCGCGACGATCAGCAGTGCCGGGCCGCGATAGGTGACGGCCTCGAGCTGCTGAGGGTTGAGGCCGGCGAGGAGATCGTCCTGCTCCGGGGCTCCCGACGAGCGAGGACCAGCTGTGGAGGGGACGATGAGAGGAGCTTCGGTCATGGCCTTACGAGTCTAGGCGTCGGCACCGACACCACGGCACGGTACCTCGCCTCCCCCGATGCGTGCAGCGGCTGCGCGTGCAGGTGACGCTACCGGGTCTCCAGCGCGAGGCGTCCGGCCAGGAGCACGTAGGTCGCGGCGAAGGAGCGGCGTAACCAGGCCACGACTCTCGGACGCCCCAGCACCTGGGTGCGCATGGTGGCGGCGAAGATGCCGTACAGCGCGAAGACCACGAAGGTGAGAGCCATGAACACGAGGCTGAGTCCTGCCATCTGCCAGGCGGCGTCCGGCGCCTGCGACGGCACGAACTGAGGGAGGAAGGCGAAGAAGAAGATCGTGAGCTTCGGGTTGAGCACGTTGATGAGCACCGCCGTGCGGATCACGCGCCAGGAAGAGCGCGGAGCCGGGTCCTCGTCCGCCTGGATCAGCGATTTGTCCCGCAGCGTCTGCCAGGCGAGGAAGAGCAGATAGGCGATGCCGATCCACTTGATCGTCTCGAATGCCACCGCGGAGGCGTTCAGGATCGCCGCCAACCCGGTGATCGCCGCGATCATGTGCGGGATGACCCCGAGCGTGCAGCCGAATGCGGCGATGATGCCCGCCCTGCGCCCACGGGAGATGCCCTCGGCGATGGAGTAGACGGCACCGGTGCCCGGCGTCGCGACGATCACCAGCGTGGTCAGTAGGAATGCGATGCTCATCGACGTCCTCTCATGCGGTCCCCCGCGCTCACACCCTGTCTAGTCGGTCGGGCGTCATGCGCGCACCCCCTGGAGGAAGATGACGCGGGCGAGCGGGGGAACGACCAGTTCGCACCCCCGCTCACTGCTCAGGCCCCGCGCCGCCGACCTCCCACGGTCGCCGCACCGGCGGTGAGCAGCACCAGCGCCAGGATTGCAGCCGCGAGGGGAAGCTCGGCGCCGGTGGCCGCGAGCCCACCTGTGCTGCCCCCTGTGCCGGCCCCTGCTCCCGCTTCCGCGTCCGCGGAGATGCGGATGTCCGCCCAGCCGAGGAGAGCGCCGCTCCCATCGAATACCGCGATGCGATGTGCCCCGAGCGGCGCATCCGCCGGGATCCTCGCCGTGATGGTGCCGCCCTCCGTGAGCGCGCCCGTCGCGATACGCGTCGGATCGGAGTACATCCATACCGCGACGTCCGTGCCGGCGCCCTTCGCGTCGACCGTGATCGTGACCGTCTGACCTCGCGTCGCGACCGCGGGATCGACGGTCAGACCACCGCGATTGCCGTCGACGAGCTCCGTGCCCGGAAGCGGCGGCGTCTCTCCTCCAGGGGCGCCGCCACCAGCGGGGAGCGTCCCGGTGCGCAGCGCCTCCGAGGCGAAACCGTCGGCGAACCACCAGACCGGCCGCTGCCCGTCGACCGAGAGCGAGGCCGGCGCCGTGGCGAAGCCCTCGTTGTTGATGTCCGGCATACTCGCCGGGCGGGCGTAGTGCGCGATGCCCGGCTGTGCGGTTCCGTTCAGCGTGATCTCGGCCGAGCGCCCCTGACACCCGTCGTCGCATACAGCCCAGAGGCTGTTGCGCACGCTGTCGTAGTCGAGCGCCATCACTCCGGCCAGGCCGGGAGCGATCTCCGAGACCAGCGTCGCCGAGCCGTCGGAACCGAGGGCGAAGGCGTACACATGACCGTTGTCCTCGACCGCGACGAAGAACAGCCCGCCGCCGTGTCCCGCATAGGCCTTCGGGTCATATGCTGCGCCCTTCCGGTCGTCGAAGAGCTTTCCGGCGAGCGCGGAGTCCGGAACCCACTGCACCGCCTCCATGCCCAGGTTCGCTCCGACCGCAGGCAGCAGCGAGGTCAGGTCCCACTCCTGCTGTGCGACGAGGTCGCCGGTCGAGGCGTCGGGGTCGACCTTCAGCACCACGTTCTGGTTCACGCCCTTGGCGCTGTTGTCGCGCTCGGACGCGACGTAGACGAAGCCGTCTCCGTCGACCGTGATGCCCTCGGTGTCTGGCCCTGCGGCTCCCGGGTTGGCTGCGTCCTTCTGGAAGCGCACCCGCTTGCCCGCATCCCAGCCGTCGACCTTCTCGATGGAGCCGTCGGCGTGCGCTTCGAGCTTCCAGATGCGCCCCTCGCCGTTGTCGACCGCCCAGAGGAACGCGCCGTCGGCGGTCTCCTGCACGTCGAGTCCCGAGCTGTCCTCGAGGAACGTCGGGATGCTGTCCACCACGCGCACCTCGGCGGAGCCGGGCCACGTCGCCACGGCGACCTCGCCGGCGCAGACGTTCGCGATGCCCTTCGTGGATGCAGCGGTGACGGCGAAGGAGCCGGTGGTGTCGGCGCAGCGGCCCCAGGTCGTCGCGGCGTGGCCATCGCCCCACGAGGTCGAATCCACGAGCAGGTCGCCGTCGAACACCCGCACCGCATCGCCCGCGCCGAGTCCGAAGCCAAGCTGAGCCCGCTCGATCACGAAGTACGCCCCCGCTTCGATGGTGGTGCCGTCCGGAATCGCGTAGGCGTGCGCGTCATCGTCATCCTTCACCACGATGCCCGACACATCGAGCGCGGTGTCCGTCGGGTTCACGAGCTCCACCCAGTCGTCGGGCGACCCGCCGTCGGACTCGACCTCGTTGATGCGCACCGGGTTGCCGCACGCGTTGCGCAGCCCCTTGGTCGAGACCGCGATGTCGACGAAGTCCCCGACGCCGTCGGCACAGCGGGCGAGAACGCCGGCCGCGTGCGCGGTGTAGACGTGCTCATCGACCGTGTTGCCGTTTGCGTCGCGGATCGTCACGGTGTCGCCGTTGCCGAGACCGAAGACGAAGTTCGACGGCTGGTCGAAGACGAAGTAGCCGCCCGGCTGCAGGATCGTCCCGGACGGGAGCGGCGTGGTCTCGGCGGCGTGCCCCGTCGGGTCGCTGTCCATCACGGTCCAGCCGGAGAGGTCGACCGCCGTGCCCCCGGTGTTGACGATCTCGACCCAGTCCGTGGTGTCGCCGTTGGACTCGATCTCGTTGATCACGACGTCGGGCATGACGCACGAGTTCGTCGCACCGGGAGTGGGGTGGGCGAGGACGAACGCCCCGATGCCGTCGGGGCAGCGAGCCAGGGTGGCTGCCCCGAAGTCGCCGTCGATCGCCGCGTGGCCCTGCCAGGGCAGAGTGTCGTCGATCATCGTCCCCGTGGCGTCGAAGAGGCGGATGCGGTCGGCGCTGCCGATGCCGATCGGCTCGCGGAACGCGGCCTCGACGCCTCCGGAGAGTCCGATGGTCCCCTCGTCGACGACGAGGAATCCGCCAGCGGAGATCGTCGCGCCTGGGCGGAACTGCCAGCGGTGATCGTCGGAGTTGTCGCGGATCTCATACCCCGAGATGTCGAGCGCCGCGGTGCCGGGGTTGTGGAACTCCACCCAGTCGGCGGGCTGCGAGTCCACCTCATTGATGACGATGGAGCCGTCGACGGGCGCGACCGCGCAGTCGTTCGCGGCTCCGGGCGTCGCCTTCGTGGCAGGCGCCCAGGCCCCGGTGCCATCAGGGCACCGCGCCCACACCGACAGCGGAGCGGTGTTCTCGTACGCGTACGAGTCCGCTTCGGCGCCGCTCGGATCGAACAGCACGACCTCATCGCCCTTGCCCAGCCCGAAGGCGAAGTCGACGTCCTTCACGAGCACCAGGAACTCCCCCGGTTCGAGCGACGTGCCATCCGGCGCTTTTCCGAAGCTGTCGCGCTTCTCATCCGCGATGGTCCAGCCGGTGAGGTCGATCGTCTCGGTGCCGGCGTTGTAGATCTCGACCTGATCGGCGAGGCCGGTCACCGCGTCGTCGTAGACGATCTCGTTCAGCACGAGGCTCGGAGCGGCCGAGATCGCTTCGGCGGGGCGAATGCCGGGATCGGCGCCGACCGCGGCGACGGGGGTGGCGAGCAGGGCGGCAGCGCTCAACGCGCACACCGCCGTGACCGCCGCAGCACGATGCATGCGGGGCATGGAGGACTCCTGGGTGGCTGGGCCGGCAGCCTTCGCGGGATGCGAGGCCGGTCCGGACGGGACTCAGTCGGGTACCAGCCCAGACCACCGACTTCGCATGACCGCCGAGGATCCCCCGGGTGCACACCAGGTGAACAGGAGGTGGCGGTTCCCCTCAGGCGATACGCGTGCCAGGGGGAAGGCGTCTGGCGGGAGTGCGGGTGCGCACCCATGCCCCCGCGAACAGCGAGCCGGCGATCACGACTTGCACTCCGAGCCCGACGAACCAGCTCGGCACCGTCGATTCGATGACCTCTTGCGGTGTGCGGTATCCACCATCGGGATCGCAGGCGTCCCAGCGCTGTTCGAGCGGCGACTGCTGGGCGCTGCGCAGGCCGTACTTGATCTGGCCGAACAGGTCGACGGGGTAGCCACCGGTCGCATACTCGGTCGGGGTGGCATCGGCGAGCACGACGAAGGGGTTCGCCGCCAGGGTCCACCAGACCAGATCGAACCGCGGCACCTCCTGCATGCTGTTGACGTCCCAGCGATCGCATTCGGGGTTGCCGTTCGCGTCGTACGGGCGGGAGTACACGGTGGCTTCGCCGCGCACCGCCATGCCGCCGAGCCCGAACGCGATCAGCGTTCCGAACACGAGCGCCGCGACCACGAGGTACGTCGTCGCCACCGAGAACAGCGGACGCGCGATGAGACCGCTCAGGCCCACGCCGATCGCCGCGACGATGATGATCTCGGCGGCGAGCACGAGCAGGGAGACGAGCAGCACGACGGGGTTGGTGCCCCCACCGAGCAGGGACAGCCCGAGGAACGGAACCGCCACGACCAGGAAGGCACCGCCGGTGGCGACCGCTGCGGCGAGCTTGCCCAGCATGATGTCGCCGGTCGATGCGGCGGTCACCTGCACGGCGGCGAGGGTGGCGGCATCCCGATCGCCGTTGATCGCGTTGCCGCTGAGCGTCGGCGATACGAGTACGACCAGCAGCAGGACGACGTTGACGACGATCGAGTACACGCCGGCGCCGATCGCGTCGCCCCACGAGTACACGGCGAAGGACAGCGCAGTGACGCCGAGCAGCACCAGAGCGAAGACGCCGAGCAGCACGTACCAGCCGACGCTGCGCAGCCGCTGCGTCAGTTCCAGTCGCGCGATGATGCCGATGTTCGCGAGGCTCATGCGCCCGCCTCCGTTCCGATGGGTGCTGGTGGCTGTGACGCCTGTCGCAGGTTCAGGAAGGTGTGCTCGAGCTGGCTCTGTGCGGGCGCGAACTCGACGACCGGGAGTCCCGCCTCGACGAGGTGCCGCAGTGCCTGCGCCGCATATTCCTCCCCTTCCAGGCGGACGAGCACGGCACCGCGATCTTGTCCGAGCGATTCAGGCGCGATACCGAGGGTCGATGCCACCTGCCACGCGTCGGCCTTCGTCCGCTCCTCCGTCGCGCCGGCGAGGCGCACCCGCCAGGCTCGCATCACGCGCTGTGCCGGTGCGGCGTCGACGACGGAGCCTGCGACGAGGAACACCGCGTCGTCGACGACCTCGTCGAGCTCGGAGAGGATATGGCTGGAGATCAGCACGGTGCGTCCCTCCGCGGCGAGGCCGCGCAGCAGCACGCGCAACTGCACCCGCGCTTCGGGGTCGAGACCGGAGGCGGGCTCGTCGAGGAGAAGGACCTGCGGGTCGTGCACGAGGGCCCGCGCGAGTCCGAGCTTCTGCTTCTGGCCGCGGGAGAGCACCTTGGCCGGGGAGTCAGCGAGGTCGGCGAGACCGACGAGGGCGAGCAGCTGCTGGGCGCGGACCTCGGCATCGGGCTTCTCGATCCCGTACAGACGGGAGGTCGTGACGATGGTCTCGCGAGCTGTGAGCGAAGGCCAGGCGCCGAGCGCGTCCGGCATCCAGCCGAGCAGACGTCGCGCGGCGAGCGGATCGACCGACGGGTCGACACCGCCGATGCTGATCGTCCCCGCGTCGGGAGCGAGCAGGGAGGCGAGCATGAGGAGCAGCGTCGTCTTGCCCGCACCGTTCGGCCCCACGAGGCCGGTCACGCGCCCCGGCTCCGCACGAAGAGTGGCCCCCTTCACCGCCTGCACCGTCCCGAATGCTCTGCTGACGTCTTGCACAACGATTCCGGTCATGCGGTCAGTCTGGCATCCGCACACCGTTGCGGCCGGGACCTCCGAGGGGATGCTCAGTCCCGGCGGGGCGGTGATGACACAATCGGCTCATGCGCACGATCCTCAACATCATCTGGGTCATCCTGGCCGGATGGGCCCTGTTCCTCGGGTACGTCCTGGCCGGCGTCCTGCTGTGCATCCCGATCATCACGATCCCGTGGGCGATCGCCTCGTTCCGCATCGCCGCCTACGCGATCTGGCCTTTCGGACGAGAGGTCATCAGCAAGCCGACCGCCGGGGTCGGCTCGTTCCTCGGCAACGTGCTCTGGGTGATCCTCGCCGGCTGGTGGCTCGCGATCGGCCACATCGTCTCGGGCATCCTGCTGTGCATCACGATCATCGGCATCCCGATGGGTATCGCCGACTTCAAGATGGTCCCGGTCTCCCTCATGCCGCTGGGCAAGGAGATCGTCTCCACGCGGCGCGGCGCCTTCGACCGGACACTCTGAACGGGATACCCCCGGCCCTGGGCCGATCTCCACTGGGCCGATCTCCACTGGGCCGATCTACACTGGGCCGATGGATGCCGCCCGCCTGATCGCATGGGATCAGGAGCTCCGGTCGGCGCATTCCCGCCTGCGTGCCGCCCTCGCGGCCACGCGCGACGCGCTCGGCCGGGGTGCGGACGTGCCGGATGCGACGTCAGAGCTCGTGCTCTACTGCATCGGCTTCTGCGCCGCCCTCGACGGTCACCACGGCGCCGAGGACCGGCAGCTCTTCCCTTCCCTGCGCGCCGAGCATCCTGAGCTCGGCGGAGTCATCGACAAGCTCATGCAGGATCATTCGATGCTCGCCCATCTGCTCGCCTCGTTGCGCAGTGCCGCCGAGCGCGGGGACGACGCGGCGACGATCGGCGGGCACCTCGACGGGATCGCGGCGATCATGGAATCGCATTTCCGGTTCGAGGAACGGGAGATCCTCGAACCTCTGCGCGCGCTGACTCTCGACGACGACGTGAAGAGCGTGCTCGGCCCGCTCTGACGCGGTCAGGGACGATTCAACCGCGGAAGAAGGCGACGCCCAGATCCGGATGGTCGACGAACACCCCGTCGATGCCCTGACGGGCCAGGACACCCCACTCCGCCTCGTAGTCTCCGAACTCCCCGCGGCCGCCCGGTCCTCGGAACTCCGACGCGAGGAAGGCATTCTCCGGCCGACACGTCCAGGTGAAGACCTGCAGACCACGTTCGTGCGCATCCGCGACGATCGTGTTGCCACGGTCGAGCAGCATCTTCTTGCTCACGCTGATGCCGTCCACCCGACCGACGAGAGCGTCGAGCCCCTTCGGCGCGACCGTCTCCTTGTAGGTGAGAGCACGCTTGCCCTCCGCCACCAGGAGGTCGTAAGGACGCCCCGATGCCTCGATCAGGTAGATGTACGAGGCCGAGATCCCGTGCTCGCGCAGCTGCCCGAGCACGGTCGATTCGAAGCACTCGATCACCAGGGGCAGCTCGCCCTCGGCCCATCCGGCGTCGCGCAGCTCGAGGTCGATGAGCGGGGCGAGCTCGAGGCCGATGCTCGCGAAGTACGTGGCGTGCTTGACCTCGAGCACCACGCCGATCTCGCGCCCGTGCTCCTCCGAACCCTCACGCACGATGTCGAGCACGTCGCGCAGTCGCAGGATCTGCTGGGCGCCGTCGAAACTCGCACTCGAGGCCCGCACCTCCGGCAGGCGCTCCCGGATACGCAGGGTCGACAGCTCCGCCCAGGTGAAGTCCTCGGTGAACCAGCCGGTCTGCGCGTTTCCATCGACGCGCTTGGTCGTCTTGCGGTCGGCGAACTCCGGATGGTCCGCCACATCGGTCGTGCCCGAGATCTCGTTCTCGTGACGCACGATGAGCACACCGTCCTTCGTCGCCACGATGTCGGGCTCGACCGCGTCCACCCCCATGGCGAGGGCGAGCTCGTAGGAGGAGCGGCTGTGCTCCGGACGGTAGCCGGGCGCACCGCGGTGCCCGATGACGAGGGGGGAATTCCTGGGCACGCTCTCAGCGTAGAACACCCCGGGGGCGTCCCCTGCCGAGTATCGTGGAGGGAAGAGACCTACTACCCCCCTTTGGAGTGAGGCCCACCAATGAGCAACTTCGCTTTCAACAACCCTGCTTTCCAGCAGCAGGACCCGCGCAACGTCGCGACGTACCCGGGCGGACCTCAGGCTGCCCAGGGCGCGCAGAGCGCCTCGCTCCAGCACGGGGCGATGGACGCTGCGGCCAACGCACAGCTCGAGGGCATGTACGCGGCACCGCCCGCCGGCGCCATCGAGACCGACCGCATGTCGGTCGAGGACACGGTCTGGAAGACCGCCGGCCTGTTCGGCATCCTGCTCGTCACCGCCGCGATCGGCTGGGTGCTGACGCTCGGCGGACTCGACGTCCCCCGCTACAACCCCTACAACCCCGCCGCCGTCAACGTGCTGCCGTGGGCCATCGGAGCACTCGGCGGCTTCGTGCTCGCCATGGTCATCACCTTCACGTCGCGCAAGAAGGTGCGCCCCGCGCTGATCTTCGCCTACGCGGCCTTCGAGGGTCTCTTCATCGGTGGCATCTCGGCGTTCTTCGAGGTGCAGTGGCCCGGCATCGTCTTCCAGGCGACGCTCGCGACCGTCTCGGTCGTCGGTGTGACCCTCGCGCTCTTCGCAAGCGGCAAGATCCGCGCGTCGAAGAAGGCGACCAAGATCTTCATGATCGCGATGATCGGATACCTGGTCTTCTCGCTGCTGAACCTCGTCCTCATGTGGACCGGTGTGAACACCAACGCGTTCGGTCTGTTCAGCGCCGAGATCTTCGGCATCCCGCTCGGTCTCATCATCGGAGTGCTCGTCGTGATCATGGCCGCGTACTCGCTGGTGCTCGACTTCGACCAGATCCAGCAGGGCGTCCGCAACGGCGCTCCCCGCAAGTACGGCTGGCTCGGTGCCTTCGGCATCATGGTCACGGTCGTCTGGCTCTACGTCGAGATCCTGCGCATCATCGCGATCGCCCGCGGAAACAACTGACGCGACCGCGTCGCCACAGTCGCAGAGGCCCGTCTCCCGCAAGGGAGGCGGGCCTCCTGGCATATCCGGGGGTGCGCGCGCAAGGGGTTGGCACTCCGATCGTGGATTCGGCAGGCTTGAGGACAAGAAGCCCCGGCACCCCGGGGCTCCCGATCACAGGAGCTGACCATGAGTTTTCTCGGCTTTCTTCTTCTCGGCCTCATCGCCGGTGCCATCGCCAAGCTGATCCTTCCCGGCAAGCAGGGCGGCGGCTGGTTCATCACGCTGCTTCTCGGCGTCGTCGGCGCGCTGCTCGGCGGCTGGCTCGGCAGCCTGATCCTCAACCGTCCGCTGACCGAGTTCTGGGACCTGGGCACGTGGCTCCTCGCCATCGGCGGCTCGATCATCGTCCTGCTGATCTACGGCCTGATCGTGGGCCGTGGCCAGAAGGTCAACGACTGACGATCCCCCGGATCCAGACGCCCGCCCCCTTCGGCAGCATCACGCTACCGAAGGGGGCGGGTCATTTCTGTGCGCCCTGCGCCTTGCGCTCGAGCAGTACGCGCTCCCGATCGTTGCCGGCGAGCGCCGCCGCGGTGGCGAACTCACCGCGGGCCTCGTCCTCGCGACCGAGTCGACGCAGCAGCTCTCCCCGAGTGGCCGGCAGCAGATGGTAGCCGCGCAGCACCCCGGAGCATGCCAGCTCGTCGATGATGCGCAGCGCGGACGCAGGGCCCGTTGCCATCGCGACGGCCGCCGCTCGATTGAGCTCCACCACCGGTGACGGGGAGATGCGGCCCAGCGCCTCGTACAGCAGGACGATCCGATCCCAGTCCGTCTCATCGACCGACGCTGCCACGGCATGGCACTCCGCGATCGCCGCCTGCAGGCAATACGTCCCCCGGCCACGGCCGAGCGCATCGGCAGTGACGAGAGAAGCCCGACCCCGCGCGATACGACCCCGGTCCCAGCGCCCGCGATCCTGATCGGCCAGCAGCACGGGGTTCCCGTCACGATCTACCCGGGCGGCGAACCGGGCCGAGGTGAGCTCCATCAGGGCCAGCAGACCGTGCACCTCGGGCTCCTGCGGCATGAGAGCGGCGAGCACCCGGCCGAGGCGGATGGCCTCATCGCTCAGCTCAGGGCGCATCCATTCCGGCCCACTGCTCGCGGCGTGCGCCTCGTTGAAGATCAGATACAGCACTCCGAGGATCGCACCGATGCGCTGAGCGCGCTCCTCTCGGGGCGGCACTTCGAACGGAGCGTTCGCGGCGGCGAGCGTCTTCTTCGCGCGGACGATGCGCTGCTGCACGGTCGCCGTCGGCACCAGGAACGCACGGGCGATCTCCTCACTCGACAGCCCGCCGACGACACGCAGCGTCAGAGCGACCTGAGCCTCCTTGGCGAGGACCGGGTGGCAGGAGATGAAGATCAGTCGCAGTACGTCGTCATCCACAGCATCCGGGTCCCACAGCAGGTCGCCGCCCTCCGCCTGTTCCCGCTCCAGGTCATGCGCGAGCAGGGCCACCCTGTCGTCGAGTCGTTCCTGGCGACGCCACCGGTCGATGGCCTTGCGCTTCGCGACCGCCGTCAGCCACGCACCGGCATTGCGCGGAACCCCCTCGACCGGCCACTGCTGCAACGCATCGACCAGCGCTTCCTGGGCCAGGTCCTCCGCGAGTCCGAAGTCACCCACCGTCCGGGTGAGCGAGCCGACGATACGCGCCGACTCGATGCGCCACACGGCGGCGACGGCGCGCTCCGCCGACCCGGGATCGGGTGCAGAGCGCGCCGTCTCGCTGTGCGCGGGAGGCGTCATCGCTGCTCGTCCGTCACTGCTGCTCGTCGTCACTGCTGCTCGTCCGTCACTGCTGTGCGCGCTGCTCTGCTTCCTCGCGCCAGCCCGCTTCCTTCTGGATCCACTCGTTGTCTGCGGGGAAGTCCTCGACGCCGGTCACACGACGCACCTCGAGGTACGACCCCCGTCCGAGGGGAGCCCGGCTCGCCCACTCCGCCGCCTCCTCGCGCGTGGGGACCTCGATGATCCAGAAGCCGTTGAAGAGCTCCTTGGTCTCGCCGTAGGGGCCGTCCGTGATGAGCGGCTTCTCGGTGCTGAAGTCGACGACGAAGCCCTCGGCCGCGTCGGTCAGACCCTCACCGGCCACGAGCACGCCGGCCTTGATCATGGATTCGTTGTACGTGCCCATGGCCTCGATGACCTGGTCGAAGGGCATCTCCTTGTACGCCTCCACGGCCTCGTCGGTCGCGCGCATGATGAGCATGAACTTCATGATGTTCTCCTTGTTCGAGGGGCCGTCTCTCGACCCTCTCATCTAGGACGTCGAACGGGAACGCCGCAGATCGACATCGTTCCGGAATTCTTTCCGAGAAGTTCTGTCCGAGCGACGGGAGAGGGTCTGGTGTCGGGGAAGTCAGGCGCGACGGGACGGGCGCGAGGCGGCTTCGGCGATGACTGCCGTGAGGGCGTCGAGCGAGCGCTGCGGGCTCCACGCGGCCGCGACCGACGGAGCTTCGGCACTCAGTGCCGCGAGTCGATCGGGGTCTGTGAGCAGTGCGCGGATCGCCTCTCCCAGCGCCTCGACGTCACCGCTCGGGACCAGGACGCCACCGCCCTGTTCCAGGACATCGCGGATACCGTACCGGGCGTCGTAGGACACCACGGGGGCGCCGTGCAGGAGCGCCTCGACGATCGACAGCGGCTGCCCCTCGAAAGCGGTCGCGGTGACGATCATCGATGCGCGATCGAGCACGGTTCCCGGTGAATCCGTGTAGCCGGCGAGGAGCACGCGATCTCCCGCATCGAGCTCCGCGATCAACGCGCGCAGCCGCTCCTCCTCCGGACCGCCGCCCCAGATCTCCATGCGGGTGCCAGGCACGTCGGCGGCGAGGAAGGCGCGGATCGCCTGATCGACGCGTTTTCCGGGAGCGAGGCGCCCCAGCACGACCACAAGGCCTTCTTCGCGCAGGTCGTCGCGACGGTCGACCGGGGCGATGGGATTCGGCACAAGGACGTGCGTAGCCGACGCACCGAAGCGCGACACGACGTCATCGCGCTGCGTGGCGGTCGGCCAGATCACGGCGTCGAACCGGTCGGCGAGCCGGAACCAACGCGTCCAGAGCGTGTTCATCGGGGCATCAGGCGTGTACGGCGCCTCCACGTGCATGGTGTGGATCGTGTGCAGGATGCGCACGCGCGGGTCGGGCCAGTCCGCGATGAGCTCGCCGAGCTGCCTGGATTCGCAGATCACGATGATCCGACGGTCGCCGAACGCCGCGGTCACGTGGTCGAGCCAGGCACGGTAGAGGCCGCGGAAACCGTGCAGCGCTCCCGTCACCTGGCCCGCGGCGTCGTAGACGAGCACGGGCTCCTCACTCAGGTGCCAGTCCGGGTTGCCCGGGATCACCGGCAGCGCCGCGAACGGACGCCCCTCGGCATCCGTGAGCACGCGGTACTCCACATCGGGATCGGCGCTCACCGCGGGGTCGGCGGCCGCTCGCAGCCAACCGACCGCTCCCCCGCCGGAAGCCGTGGCCTCGTCGAACAGGTTGCGCATCCGCGAGGAGTCGACGAGCGCACCCTGTTCCACGAACGTCTGCCGGTGCGTGGCATGGTCGGCCGCGGTTCCCGGGTCGAACGTGAGCAGCTGCGGGCCCGATCCGTCGGCGACACCGGCGCTCGCGAGCTGGCGGGCACGGGCCAGCGTCGCGATCGTGTACCCGCCGTCCATGCCGGGGATCAGCCGGCTGGACAGCACCAGGTACTCGGCGTCGGGAAGTGCCGGCGCCGCGTCGGGGAGCATCGCGCTCCCTACTCCCACTCGATCGTCCCCGGCGGCTTCGACGTGACGTCGAGCACGACGCGGTTGACGTCGCGGACGCCGTTCGTGATGCGGTTCGAGATCTTCGACAGCACGTCGTACGGCAGGCGCGTCCAGTCGGCGGTCATGGCGTCTTCGCTCGACACCGGACGCAGCACGATCGGGTGGCCGTAGGTGCGGCCGTCACCCTGCACGCCCACGGAGCGCACGTCGGCGAGCAGCACGACCGGGCACTGCCAGATCTCCTGGTCGAGGCCGGCCTTGGTCAGCTCTTCGCGGGCGATGGCGTCGGCCTCACGCAGAATCTCGAGACGGTCAGCGGTGACCTCACCGATGATCCTGATACCGAGGCCGGGCCCCGGAAACGGCTGGCGTCCGACGATCGCCTCGGGGATGCCGAGCTCGCGGCCGATCGCACGGACCTCGTCCTTGAACAGGGCGCGCAGCGGCTCGATGAGCTCGAAGTCGAGGTCGTCCGGGAGACCGCCCACGTTGTGGTGCGACTTGATGTTCGCGGTGCCCGCACCGCCGCCCGACTCGACGACGTCGGGGTAGAGCGTGCCCTGCACGAGGAACTTCACCGGAGCGCCGCCCGAGGCCTTGGCCTCGGCCACGAGGTCGAGCTGCACCTTCTCGAACGCGCGGATGAACTCGCGGCCGATGATCTTGCGCTTCTCCTCGGGGTCGGTCACACCCTGAAGGTGACCGAGGAAGGTGTCGGCTGCGTCGACCGTGATGAGGCGCACGCCGGTGGACTCCACGTAGTCCTTCTCGACCTGCTCGCGCTCGCCCTTGCGGAGGAGCCCGTGGTCGACGAAGACGGCCGTGAGCTGGTCGCCGATGGCCTTGTGCACGAGAGCGGTTGAGACCGCGGAATCGACGCCACCGGAGAGCGCGGAGATGACGCGGGCGTCACCCACCTGCTCGCGGATGCGCTCGATCTGCTCGGCGATCACGTTGCCGCTGTTCCAGTCCGAGGCGAGTCCGGCCCCCTTGTGGAGGAAGTTCTCCAGGACCTGCTGACCGTGGTCGGAGTGCTTGACCTCGGGGTGCCACTGCACCCCGTAGAAGCCGCGCTCGGGGTTCGCGAACGCGGCGACCTTGGTCGCTTCCGTCGTCGCGAGCACCTCGAAGCCGTCGGGGGCCTTGGCCACCTGGTCGCCGTGGCTCATCCAGACGTTCTGCTGCGTGGGCTGGCCACCCAGCAGCGTTCCGCCGTCACCGCTGATGACGGCATCCGTCGCGCCGTACTCGCGCAGCCCGGTGTTCGCGACCTCGCCACCCAGCGTCTGGGCCATGTACTGGAAGCCGTAACAGATGCCGAGAGTCGGGACACCGAGGTCGAAGACCGCGGGGTCGAGCTTGGGGGCACCCTCCTCGTACACCGACGACGGTCCGCCGGAGAGGATGATCGCGACCGGGTTCTTGGCGGCGATCTCCTCTGCCGTGGCGGTGTGCGGCACGATCTCGCTGTACACGCCCGCCTCACGGACGCGACGGGCGATCAGCTGCGCGTACTGCGCGCCGAAGTCGACGACGAGCGCAGGACGCTGCTGGGTCTCGGACTGTTCGGTCAACGGACACCTTCCGGGGCGGGTGCGGAGGCCTCGGCGGCCTCCCTGGTGGCGAGATAGGTCTTGACTTCACGGGCGACGACCGCCTCCATGAAGAACGACAGCAGCGGTACGACGCCGCCGAGGGCGAGCAGGATGAAACGCGGGAAGCGCCAGCGCATCAGGCTCCACATGCGGAAGCACGCGAAGAGGTACACGACATAGAACCAGCCGTGTGCGACGAGGATGAACAGCGACAGGTTGAAGCCGTCACCCAGCGAGGTCATCTCGCAGGAGTTCGTCATGGGGGCGAACAGCGACCACCACTGGCAGTCGGGCCCGGCGAGCACCCCGGCGAACCAGAGCGGACCTCCGGAGCCGCCCATGAAGAGCTCGAGGTGGATCGGCGTGTACTTCAGCACCATCTCGGTCAGCAGCAGGAGCAGCATGACTCCTGTGATGATCGACGCGATCTGGTAGAACTTCAGCGCACCGCGGATCGCCGGAAAGCTGGCGACTTTCGGTTCGGGCATGCGTCCAGTCTAGCCGCCGGGAAATCGTGTCGAATCCGGGCAGCGGCGTCCGGGCGAGGGGGACGATCGGTCAGGAATCGAGAAGCGGCCGGAAGGTCCCGGTCGTAGCGTCGTCGACATGAACACCACCATCGATTCCCTCACCCTCGACGTCCCGGATGTGGACGCCGCCCGCTCCTTCTACACGGAGGCGTTCGACCTTGGCGATCGCCTGCGGTTCCGCACCGCGGATGCCGCCTCCTCCGGCTTCCGCGGCTACACCCTGTCGCTCGTCGTCTCGCAGCCGGCGAACGTGCACGCGCTCGTCGACGCGGCCATCGCCGCGGGGGCCACCGTGATCAAGCCCGTATCGAAGTCGCTCTGGGGCGTCGGCGGCACGATTCAGGCACCCGACGGTGCGATCTGGAAGGTCGCCACCTCGGCGAAGAAGGACACCGCTCCTCCGAGTCGCACGGTCGACGAGATCGTGCTCCTGCTCGGAGCGGCAGACGTCGTCGCATCGAAGACTTTCTACGCTGATCGCGGCATCCCGGTCGGCAAGAGCTTCGGGCGCAGTTACGTGCAGTTCGACACCGGCGCGAGCCCCATCGGTCTCGGCCTGTACCGGCATGCCTCGCTCGCCAAGGATGCGGGGCTTCCGGCGGAAGGCTCAGGCTCGCATCGGATCACGGTCAACGGCGTGCTCGGTGCGGCCGTCGATCCCGACGGGTTCGTCTGGGCTCCGGTCGCGGTGACTGCCTGAGACGTGGCGCTCTGAGCGTCCGATGTGGAGGTGAGACGACGAAGGCCGCCGGGATCTCTCCCGACGGCCTTCGTCTGTGTCATCCGGTCAGAACCACCGGGTCAGCAGCTCCCAGAGCCAGTCGAGGATCGCGCCGATGATCCCGCCGGCCCGATTCACGGTGACCGTGGCGGTCGCCGCGTCCCCGTCCGCCTGCGATGCGGCGACGGTGTACTTGCCGGACGGAGCACTCTTCGGCACAGTGACCGACGTGCTGAAGGTGCCATCTGCGGCGACCTGGACGGTGCCGACCTGGACCGGCTTGCCCTTCTTCGGACGCAGTTCGATGCTCACGGTCTCGCCGGGCACGTAGCCGGCGCCGGTGACCTTGAGATTCTTGCCAGCGGTCACCTTGGACGAACCGAGCACGATCGTCCCGGCGAACTCCTCCTCGCCGGTGATCGTGAACGGCACCTGCACGGTGGTTCCGGTACCGGCGACGTTCACGGTGAGCACCTGCTCGCCGAAGACGCCGGACGGAACCGTGAAGGTCAGGCTGGCGCGCCCGCCCTCGTCCGTGGTGTCGACGACCGCCGGGTCGACGGCACCGGCCGCGAGCTGCGTGTCGCCGAGCGACAGCGTCACCTCGCCCGGAGCCGGCTCACCGGCGCTGAACGCCAGCGAGGAGAGCGACACGGTCACCTGGTCGCCCGCGCTGTAGCCGTCGGCATCCGCCGCGCTGACAGAGACTCCGACGGCGCGCTGGGCGTAGTCGGGGCTCGCGGTCTTGTTCGCGTCGAACCAGTCGACCATGGACTGCAGGTCGATCTTGCCGGTGTCGCGCTTGCCCGTTCCCTCCTTGAAGGTGGAGAAGTTGTCTCCACCCGCCGCGAGGAACGAGTTCGCTGCCACCGTGTAGTTCTTCGCCGGATCGAGCGGGGCACCGTCGAGCGTGATCGACGTGACCCTCGAACCCTGCGCCGCGGCGGGGTCGTAGGTGTAGACCAGACCCTTCGAGACGCCGAGCTTGAGGAACGGACGAGCCGAACCAGTCGGCTGCCACTGCTCCTCGAGCACACCCTTCAGCTGCGCGCCCGTGAGGGTCAGCGTCACCAGGGTGTTGGCGAACGGCTGCACCGTGGCCGCCTCGCGGTAGGTGACGTTGCCGTCGGGGTCGGATGCTCCGGTCGAGGCGTACGACAGGTTCGCACGGATACCACCCGGGTTCATGATCGCCACATCGGCGCCCGTGGACCACTTCTGCACGTCCGCGACGAAGTTGCCGATCGTGGACTCGCCACCGCGGTTCTCCGAACCGTTGGTCTGACGCGCACGGTTGAAATCGGCGGTGATGTCTCCGACCTTCACCGCGCCCAGCACGTCGGCCTCGGCCTTCGCCTGGTCGACGATCGCCTGCACCTCCGGCACGGCCGGGTACAGCGGCTTGCCCGCGGCGGTGAGGGGCTTGATCTCGTTGGTGATCGAGATCAGGTCTTTCGTCTTCGGGTCCACCTTGATGTTCATCAGGCCCAGGTTCTCGCCGTACTGCCCCGCGGAGACCACCGGGCGGCCGTCGATCACGTGGTTGTACGCGAGGTGGGTGTGCGCCGAGACGATCGCGTCCACATCGTCGTCGACCCCGTAGACGATCTCCCCGAGAGGCGAGTCCGGGGTGATGCTGGAGACGGCGGTGCTGGATGCGCCCTCGTGCACGAGCAGGATGACGACATCCGCCTCGCCGTTGGACTCATCGCCGTCGCGCAGGTCGTCGGCCACCGCGTTCACGGAATCGACGATGCTGCGGACCTCGAGATCCTTGATGCCCTCGGGCGAGACCAGCGAGTCGAGGTCTTCGGTGACGGCACCGACGAATCCGACGCGCACGCCGTCGAGCTCCTTCACCCAGGCCGGGGCGAGCGCGGGCTCACCGGTCTCGGTGACGAACACGTTCGAGGAGATGTACTCCCAGTCCGCGCGGTCCTGAACACGGTCGCGGAGGTCCGCCCAGCCCTGATCGAACTCGTGGTTGCCCGCCGCGCTGACGTCGAGACCAGCTGCGTCGAGAGCGTCGATCGTGGGGTTGTCATCGTTGATGAACGAGGTGAACGTGGATGCCCCGATCAGGTCGCCGGCACCGGCGAAGATCGTGTTCGGGTTCGCCTCGCGGAACTGCTTGACCGCACCGGCCAGCACCGCTGCACCCGCAGCAGCGCCGTCGGCCTCGATGCGACCGTGGAAGTCGTTCACCGTGACGACGTCGATGCTCACCGGCGGGATCTCCGAGGAGACGCCGACGATGATCGGGTCGTGGTCGCTGGAACGGTAGGGCGTGCCCTGCTCGGTCGCGCCGAAGGCGTAGCCACGGTCGCTCCACTCGGGCGAGTTGATGCCCCACACACCGGCGCCGGTGATCGACGAGGCGAGCGACGGAGATGCGATCACGTGGTCGAGCGATCCGAGTTCGCCGTCGAACGAGTACGTGTACTGGCCCGATGCCTTGTCGGCGACGAGGTCGCTCCACCCGTTGGACGTGAACACGTCGATCGGGTCTTCCTTGCCGTAGGCGTTGAAGTCGCCGATCAGCAGCATGTCGCCGCTGCCGGTCGTCTCTTCCAGCTGAGCGGTGAAGGCGAGGATCGCGTTCGCCTGCTTCACACGGTCGGCGTTGAAGAAGCCCTGGCCGTCGGCCGGTTCGGCACCTGCCCCCTCGGGCGGCGACTTCGACTTCAGGTGGTTCGCCACCACCGTGACCACGCGTCCGTCGATGTCGAACGCCTGAGCGATCGGCTCGCGGGCGTTGCCCCACACGGACTCGTCGGTGACGGTCACGCTGTCGCCGACCCGCTTGACGGCGTCCTTCTTGTAGATGATCGCGTTGGTGATGAAGTCGGTCGTCGCCGCGTTGTTCAGGACAGCAGGGGTGGGAACATAGCCCCACACGTCACTCCCGGCGTCGGCGTTGAGCCCGGCGACCAGGTCCTTGAGCGCCGTATCGATCGGCTTGCCCAGCTTCACCGAGTTCTCGATCTCCATGAGCGAGACGATGTCGGCGTCGAGCCCGTTGATCGCCGCGACGATCTTGGACTTCTGGATCGCGAACTGCGCCGCGTTCGCCGCACCTCGTGCACTCGAGTTCTCGCTCTTCAGAGTCGTGAAGTAGTTGTAGACGTTGAACGACGCGACCTGGACGTCGCCGCCGACCTCCGGAGCCTGCGCCGGGCGCGGGTTGGTCGCCGTGAATCCGACCTTGAGGTCGGCGGACGAGGAGTCGTCGATGGGGACGACCGGCTGCAGACGCCAGTCGTTGAAGCCCCACTGCAGTACGTAGCCGTTGTCGCCGAAGTCGACGGTGTCGCCGTTGCGGACCACCGTGTCCTTCGTGAAGTAGGGCTGCTCACCCGGGTGGCCGTTGTTGGTGACCTGGATCGACCAGCCGTCATCGAGCAGGATGCGGTTGGCGCGGTTCGCCGCAGCGATCGCGGCGGCCTGGTCACCGGGGCGTGTGGTCTCGGTGCTCTTCACCGCGAGCGCGTCGCCGGCGTTCAGCCAGAGCGTTCCGAAGTTGAACAGCTGGTGGCTCGAGGCGAGACGGTAGGTCCCTTCCGGCGCCACGTACATGTTCTCGTACTGCTCGCGGTCAGCGCCCTGCACCGTGGCGGGCAGCGGTGTGACGGCGGGAACTCCGACGCCGGCGGTGACGACCGAGACGTCAGCGGCAGCCGCCGGGTTGATCTGCGTCTGACCGAAGTACTCGCTCACGGAACCCGTCACCGAGACGAGGTCGCCGATCGCGAGGGTCGGGGTCAGCGCGTTCAGGAAGACGAACACGCCGTCGGATGCGCCGGGAGTCGCATCCGTCGCGCCGCCGGAACCCTGGGTCTGGATGACGATGCCCTTGTAGCCGCCGGTGCGGTAGTCGGCGGTGACGACACCCTCGACCTGCACGGTCTGGCCGTTCAGCGGCGAGATGTCGGTCGTGCCCTGAACCTCGGCGATGGTCGCCTTCTTCGGATCGGTGCCGGGGCCGGGGCCCGGGTCGACGCCGCCCGAGTTCTGCGGGGTGATGGCGGCGGAGAGCGTGAAGTCGGCGCTGTTGACGTCGGTGTCGACACCGCCGGTGCGGTTGAGCGACTTGACGTCGGTGTTGCCGGCGGGGGCGGTGGCCGCCGCGCCCTCGAACGTGTTGGACGTGCCGTAACCGAGCAGGTCGACGACACCGTCGACGCCCACGACCGAACCGGGCGTGAGACTCACCGCCGCCGTGCCCTCGACGAGCGCGAGCGTACCGTTCGTGCCGCTCGGAGTCAGAGCGCTGACGGCATCGGGGGCCGGAAGCTCCGCACCGTTCGCGCCGTTGCTGTTGCCCTGCACCAGGTAGTAGCCGCCGGCGGGGATCACACCGGTGAGCGGAGCGACGCCGTTGAAGGCGGCCGACCCTGTGGCGGACCGGTACTGCAGCGACATCCCGTCGAGCGTGATCGGAGCCGAGGTGGGGTTGTACAGCTCGACGAACTTGTTCTTGAAGGCCGCACCGGCGCTGCCACCGGAGAGGTAGGCCTCGTTGATCACCACCCCCGTTCCCGTCGTGTCGGCTGTGGCGGGAACCGCGGCCAGCGAGCCGAGGCTCAACGCGGCGACGCAGGTCACGGCGAGAGCGCCGATGCGCCCCCGACTTCTACGGTGCGAGACGGGAGCCACGCGGTTCTCGTCATCTGGAGCGGACATCATCGGTGCTGTCTCCTCGGTCGGGTTCGACACTTCTCAGGGCTGTCACGGCACACAGGGGAAACTCCCAGCGTGCTCACATGGTGCGAGCATACGGAGCGGTCCGGACATCCTCAACGGAGTTTTCCGATTCGTCATCGAGCGCTCACCGGATGGCCGGAAGGACCCCTGACGAAGGTCACTACCGACACACGCGAGCACACAATTGCGCATGCCGGGGCGCGCGGATGCGCGGCCGATCAGACGTCGGCGCCTTCTCCGGAACCGTCTTCGAACTCCTCGACCTCGCGCTCCCAGGCATCCTTCGCCAGTCGGTACCAGAGGTAGAACGCGAAACCGGCGAAGATGGCCCACTCGACGGCATAGAACACGTTGAGCCAGTTGACGGGAGACAGCTCATCGGGCGCGGGGGACGAGATGTCGACCAGCCCGGCCGTCGCAGTCGTCGAGGCGAGGTACGGACGGTAGACGTCGAGCTCCTCGATGTCGTGCCAGCGGCTGAGGAGCGCGGCGGGCGACATGCGGTCCAGTCGCTGAGGGTCGGCGTGCGGAGGCACCCTGGGGCCCTCGTCCGAGATGATGCGCCCGGTGATCTCGACCTCGGAGCCGTCCGCCGCGGCCTCGAGCTCTTCGACAGCCGCGTCGGCGGACTCCAGATCCGGCGCCCAGCCGACCGCGACGGCGATGGACGCCCGGTCGGCCACCCGCAGCTGGCCGGTGACCCAGTACCCCTCGACGTCGTCGTTGAAACGGCTCGCCACGACGATGAAGTCCCCGGGAACCCAGGTGCCCGCGGTCTCGACGCGCTGACCCACGAGCGGTTCCGGCAGATACTCCCCCGGCTGGAGCACATCCTCGAGCTGCTGCACCTGCTCGGTGGCGCCCGGCGCCGGCGGATCGGTCTCGATCGCACGTTCCAGCTGCCACTGACCGAGCCAGGCGAAGACCCCGGCCACCAGGAGGCAGAGCAGGAGCATGCCGATCCAGCGTCCCCTGAGCATGACCTCGCGGAGAGTCGGGGGGAAGAGTGCAGGAGTGGTCACGGTGACGCGCAGGACCCTCAGGCCTCGTAGGGCGCGAGCACGACCTCGACCCGCTGGAACTCCTTGAGGTCGGAGTACCCGGTGGTCGCCATCGACTTGCGCAGCGCGCCGATGAGGTTGGCGGTGCCGTCGGCGACGGGCGCCGGTCCGTACAGGATCTCCTCGAGCGTGCCGATGCCACCCACCTCGACGCGGTGCCCGCGCGGGAGCTTCGGGTGATGCGCTTCGGGCCCCCAGTGGAACCCGCGTCCTGGAGCATCGGTCGCACGCGCGAGCGCGACGCCGAGCATGACGGCGTCTGCGCCCATCGCGAGAGCCTTGACGATGTCGCCGGACGTGCCGACGCCGCCGTCGGCGATCACGTGCACGTAGCGCCCACCGGACTCGTCGAGGTAGTCGCGGCGCGCAGCGGCGACGTCGGAGACCGCTGTCGCCATCGGGGCGTGGATGCCGAGGGTGGCACGCGTCGTCGATGCCGCTCCTCCGCCGAAGCCGACGAGCACGCCCGCTGCACCCGTGCGCATCAGGTGGAGGGCAGCGGTGTAGGTCGCAGCTCCTCCCACGATGACCGGCACATCGAGGTCGTAGATGAACTTCTTGAGGTTCAGCGGCTCGGCGACGCTCGACACGTGCTCGGCCGAGACCGTGGTCCCCCGGATCACGAACAGGTCGACACCTGCGGCGGCGACGGTGTCGTAGAACTCCTGTGTGCGCTGCGGCGTGAGGGAGCCGGCCACGGTGACGCCGGCCTCGCGGACCTCGGCAAGGCGACGGGTGATGAGCTCGGGCTTGATCGGCTCCGAGTAGAGCTCCTGCATGCGGACGGTCGCCTTGGTCTCGTCGAGACCCGCGATCTCCGCCAGCAGCGGCTCGGGGTTCTCGTAGCGCGTCCAGAGCCCCTCGAGGTCGAGCACCCCGAGGCCGCCGAGCTGACCGAGCATGATCGCCGTCTGAGGGCTCACGACCGAGTCCATCGGCGCACCCAGCACCGGGATCTCGAACCCGAAGGCGTCGATCGTCCAGGCGGTCGACACGTCCTCCGGGTTGCGCGTGCGCCGCGAGGGCACCACCGCGATGTCATCGAACGTGTACGCGCGACGTGCACGCTTTCCTCGGCCGAGCTCGATCTCCATGGTCACCCCTCCAGCCTACCCGGCAGCCGGAGCCGCCCGTGCTGGGAGACTGGAGCCGAGACCGGGAGGCAGCATGAGGATCGAGCATGTCGACGTGGTCGTGGTGGGCGGCGGGGTCATGGGGTTGGCAACGGCCTGGGCCCTCGTGCGTCGAGGACTCAGACCGGTCGTGCTGGAGAGATTCGCCCGCGGTCACCGCGAGGGCGCATCGCACGGCGCGACCCGCAACTTCAACAACGCCTATGACGAGGAGCACTACCTCGACCTGCTCGTGCGCGCCCGTCAGGGGTGGGACGCCCTGGGGTCGGTCGACGGCGAGTCTCTCCTTCGTCTGCACGGCCTCGTGACCCATGGCGACCTCGACATCGCCGCCGTGCGGTCGGGCCTGGAGACCCGCGGCATCCCGAGTGCCGTTTTCTCGCCCGCCGAGGCGGGTGCCCGGTGGCCGGAGATGCGCTTCGACGGCGACGTGCTCTGGTCGTCCGACGCCGGGGTGGTGCGCGCCGCCGAGACGCTGCGGGAGTTGGAGCGTCGGATCGTCGTCGGCGGTGGAGAGGTGCGCTGGAACACCCCGGTCGAGCGCGTCGAGGAGGACTCGGACGGCGTGACGGTCAGCGTCGCCGATGACGTCCGCCTGCGTGCCGAGACCGTCGTGGTGACGGCGGGAGCCTGGACGCGGACTCTTCTTCCGCACCTCGGCCTGCCGCGCCTCACCGTGACCGAGGAGACACCGGCACACTTCCACCCGCTCACGGACGCATCGTGGCCCTCGTTCAACCACTACGTGCAGCCGGGGACCCACCCCGCGACCGTGTACGGCATGCCGACGCCAGGAGAGGGCGTGAAAGTCGGATTCCACCGTGTCGGCGACGAGGTCGATCCCGATGCCCGCCCGCACCTGCCGACGCATCAGCGCGCGCTCTCGGACTACGTGCGGGAGTGGCTGCCCGGCCTCGACCCGGCGTCGGCGGAACCGATCAGCTGCACGTACACCTCGACCGACGACAGCGCCTTCGTGCTCGATCGCCTCGGCCGGATCGTGGTGGGTGCCGGGTTCTCCGGTCACGGCTTCAAGTTCGCGCCCGGCGTCGGCGGGGTCCTCGCCGACCTCGCGATCGACCCCGCCGCGCGCGCCGCCGCACCCTTCCGGCTGCCCTGAGCGGCACAGGAGCGCAGCCCGCTGCACGGGACCGGACGTCAGCGCGAGCGCGCGACCCGCTTCTCGTCCCACACGGGCTCGTCGGACTCGTAGACCTCGCCGTCCGACCCGAACACCAGGAACCGATCGAACGAGCGCGCGAACCAACGGTCGTGCGTGACCGCGAGCACCGTCCCCTCGAAGCGCGCGAGGGCCTGCTCCAGCGCCTCGGCCGATTCCAGGTCGAGGTTGTCGGTCGGCTCGTCGAGCAGCAGCAGCGTCGCCCCGGAGAGCTCCAGAAGGAGCACCTGGAACCGCGCCTGCTGTCCTCCCGACAGCGAGTCGAAGCTCTGCTGCGCCTGACGCACGAGACCGTAGCGGTCGAGTGCCGAACTCGCGGCGTCGCGTGGCATGCCCGCGCGGCGATCGTCGCCCCGGTGCAGGATCTCGAGCAGCGTGCGGCCGACGAACTCGGGGTGCGCGTGCGTCTGCGCGAACAGTCCTGGCACCACCCTCGCTCCGAGCACGGCCGATCCGGTGTGTTCGACAGCACTGAGCTGCTCACCCGTCGACGTCACGTGACCGAGCGTGGCGTCGGGGTCGGATCCACCGCGAGCGAGCAGACGCAGGAAGTGCGACTTGCCCGACCCGTTCGACCCGAGCACGGCCACCCGGTCGCCGTACCAGACCTCCGCGTCGAAGGGCCGCATGAGGCCGGTCAGCTCCAGGCGCTGCGCGACCACCGCCCGCTTGCCCGTGCGCGCGCCGCGCAGGCGCATGTCGAAGTCCTGGGCCGGCGGACGCTCCTCCGGCGGACCCGCCTCCTCGAACTTGCGCAGGCGTGTCTGCGCCGCCTGGTAGCGCGAGGCGAAGCCGTCGTTCGCCGAGGCCTTGACCTTGAGGGTGGCCACCAGGGTCCGCAGCTTCTCGTGCTGCTCGTCCCACCGTCTGCGCAGCTCGTCGAGCCGGTCCATCCGGTCGGTGCGAGCCTGATGGTAGGTGCCGAAGCCACCGCCGTGCACCCAGGCCGTGGCCCCGGCACCGCCAGGCTCGAGCGTGATGAGCCGGTCAGCCGCTCGAGCGAGCAGCTCGCGGTCGTGCGACACCAGCAGCACGGTCTTGGACGTCTGCCGCAGCTGATCCTCGAGCCAGCGCTTCGTCGGCACGTCGAGGTAGTTGTCCGGCTCGTCGAGCAGCAGCACCTCGTCGGGTCCGCGCAACAGGGCCTCGAGCGCGAGGCGCTTCTGCTCGCCGCCGGAGAGCGTGGTGAGCTCACGGTATCTGGCGCGCTCGAACGGGACGCCGAGCGCGGCGACCGTGCACTGATCCCAGATCGTCTCGTGCTCGTAACCGCCGGCATCCGCGTACTCGGCGATCGCCGATGCGTAGGCCATCTGCGTATCGTGCTCGTCGCGCTCGATCAGCGCGTTCTCCGCGGACTCGAGCGCCTCCGCAGCGACGCGGATACGGCGGGGAGCGACACGGACCAGCAGTTGGTGCACGGTCTCGCCCGCTTCGCCATGGCCGACGAACTGGTCCATGACGCCGAGTCCGCCGTCGATCGTCACGACGCCGTCATCAGCCGTCTGATCGCCGCGGATGATGCGCAGCATCGTCGTCTTGCCGGCGCCGTTCGGGCCGATCAGAGCGCTCGTCGAGCCGGCGCCGACCCGGAAGCTCGCCTCGTCGAGAAGCGGTCTGCCGTCTGGAAGCGTCAGGGAGACGCTGGATACATCGATGAAGCCCACGGTGCGTGGCCGTCCTTCCGCCCCGCACATGCCGAGCCGACCAGGATATCAGCAGGAGCGGCCCCCGTCGGCACCGGCCCAGCTCACAGAGGACACCGGGCCAGGAACGCCGGGAAACGCTCAGACGAGAGCGCTCGACGTCGGCACGGGAGCGGCGAAGAGGTCGAGCACGGGGCAGTGCGCGTCGACGACGGCGCGCAGGTTCTCATACTCCTCCACGCTGTTCGGACCGGCGATGTCGACAGCCACGCGCACATCGTGGAATCCGGCGCGCCCCGACTCGTCGATGCCGAAGAGCTTGCGCACGTCGAGGTCACCCTCCGCCGTGATCTCGATCGCGTCGATCGTGAGGCCGAGGGCCTGGGCGTAGAGCCGGTACACGACCACCTGGCACGAGACGAGCGCACCCAGTGCGTACTCGACCGGACTGGCCGCCACGTCGTCCCCGGCGAGCGCACCCGGCTCGTCGACGAGGAAGCGGTGCGCGCCCGCACGGATCTCGGTCGCTACCGAGCCGATTCCGCGCCCGCTGACGCGGTACGTCAATCGCGCGTTCGCTTCATCCGCGGCGATCCGCTCGTTCCACGCGGATCCTGCGTCGGTGAGTCGCTGCGCGCGCTCAGCCGGAGTGACGTCCGCGACACCGGCGAGCTGGTCCTGGAGAAGAGTCATGGCCCGACGGTAGCGATCATGCGGTTCCCACCGCCCTCCGTCCGTCATCGGGCTTCACACCGCGAAACGCGGCGTCACGGCGCCGGGATCTCGCCGGCATGTCGAGTCAGCGCCGCAGCTGCTCGATGCGCTCGGACTCTCCCCACGCCCGGTCCGCCGTGAGAACAGGAAGATCGAGCCGTCGCGCAAGTGCGAGACACAGGCGGTCGCCGAGCGACAGCCCGCTTCCGCGCTTCCACGATCCCGCGGCGGCTTCAGCGTCCCGCAGGGACACCGGTTCCACCTTCAACCGGTAACTGAGCAACAGGCCGGAGGCGATACCCCAGTCCGCGCCGGACGCGCGCACCTTCTGCGCGACCTCCGACCAGTTCGCGGCTCCGATCACGGAGTCATCGAGGATCTCCTCGACCCGATCCGCGCCAGGCTCGCCCTGCAGGAAAGCGAGGAGAGCTGACGCGTCGACCACCATCACGCCGCTGCGTCCTCGGAGTCCGCGGACCTCCGCCGCTCTGCGAGCAGCGACTCGAGAGCGCGCTTTCCCTCCAGTTGCGACCTGACGAGCGCCTTGGCCTGCTCCCTGGTGACGAGGATCACGCCTCCTGATGTCTCGATCATGAGCAGCGGCACGCCCTGGGCCCAATGCTGACGGGCGCGGAGTTCGGCAGGGACCACGAGACGACCGCGATCGCCCATCGGTGCAACGAATGTGGTATCCATCTTTCGACGATACCACCGCCCGTCGCGGCGAGGGCTTCATTCCGCGCGGCTCAGGCTCGTCAGCACCTCGGTACGCGGAGCGGCAGGCAGGAAGAAGCGGAACTCCGTGCCGACACCCTCCTTGCTCGTCACGTCCATCGTCCCCCCGTGCGCGAGGACGATGGCACGGGTGATCGTGAGACCGAGGCCCACGCCGGGCACCGCGTTGCGCGTCGCGGTCGACGCGCGGAAGAAGCGGGTGAAGAGCATTCCCTGTTCGTCCTCCGGGATCCCGACCCCGGTGTCGGCGATCGAGAACTCCACGCCGCCGTCTACCGCGCGCACCCGCGCGGTGACCTTCCCGCCGCGAGAGGTGAACTTGATGGCGTTGGAGAGCAGGTTGTCGATGGCCTGCCCCACTCTTCCGGCATCGACGACGACGGGCAGCGCGGCAGGACCGACCTCCGCGACGAGTTCGATCCCTTCGCGCTGCGCGTGCGGACCGGCCGAGGCCACCGCGGATCGCACCAGCGCGGCCGCATCGGCCTCATCGCGCTCGAGGGGGAATCGCCCGGACTCGACCTGGGCGGTGAACAGCAGGTCGCCGACGAGATTGAGCAGACGCTGCGCGTTGCGCTCGATGATGCCGACGAACTCCTGCTGATCCTCCGTGAGCGGCTGCCCTGGATCGTTCTGCAGCAGGTCCAGGAAGCCGATGATGGCGCTGAGGGGTGTCCGCAGCTCATGGGAGATCATCCCGACGAACTCGTCCTTCATCCTCGCGACCTCGACGGCCCTGGTCTCGTCTGTGAGCACGAAGAGATATCCCTGCTGCGCGCCGGCACCGTCCTTGTGGGGACTGACCGTCACACGTGCGGGAACCGTCGTCCCGCCTGCGGTCACGACCTCGATGTCCCCATCGACGGGGATGCCCGCGTCCGCCTGTCCGAACAGAGCCTTGATCCCCGGGTCCAGTTCGGCGTACCCGTCGGGCATGTCGCCGGACGGCGCAGGGTGCTCCGTCGTGTCGGCCGCCAGCATCGAGAGCACGGCGGTCGAAAAGAACCGATCGATGCGCACGTCGTCGAGAGCCTCGTCGACGGGAAGTCCGAGGAGGCGCACCGCTCCCGGGTTCCAGGCCGTCACGGTACCGCTGCAGTCCGTGGCCACCACGGCCTGCGCCGTTATCGACGACCACAGGCTCTCGAACGAGTCCAGCAGCTCGCGGTACTGGTGCTCCTTCTCGCGCAGCTGCACGATCATGGCCACGTTCTCGGACAGTGCTCTCGTGCGTTCGGCGACGAGCTCCTCCGCCTGTTCCACGCGCATCCGCTGCTGCCGTGCGAGCTGGTTGATCACGGCTGCGACCGCCGAGAACACGAGCGGGCCCACCACACCGCGCAGCCACTCGACCGAGGTCGCGGGCGGCGCGGTGACGTACGGCATCAGCAACGCGATCGACGTGAGTCCGCCGACCACGAACACCCAGCGGATGCCCGGGGCTGCGGCCAGCCAGACCACCGGGAGGAGCACGAGGGACGAGAACAGCGATGTCGCTCCCCCTGTGCCCGTGCGGAAGAGTCCGAGGCCGATGATGTCGACGATGGGGATGAGCAGGAGCGCCCACCCCTCGTGCACTCCGCGGGCCGTCAGCACGGCGGCGAAGGCGGTGGCCAGGAGCACCAGGACGATCCCCGCCATGGCCGGCGCGACGTGCGTCATGGGAAGGTCGGGAACCCACCAGGTCAGGATCGCCGCGATCACCGTCGCGATGACCGTCGGCGCCTGCTTGAGCAGCGGGCTCGGGTTGTCGAAGACCTGATACCAGCGGTTCTCCGCGCGGTCGAGCGGTGTGGCCCTCATCGTCGCATGCTCTCGACGATCGCGTGCAGATCGGAACCCGTGATCGGCTTGGGGAGCGCGGCGTCTGCCGGTGGATAGTCGGTGGCATCGAGCACCGAGCTGATCACCAGGAAGCAGTCGGGGAAACGATCCTGGACCAGCCGCGCGCATTCCTGTCCCGAGATACCCGGCAGCAGCAGGTCGAGCACGGCCAACACGGGATCGATCGCGGAGAAGGCAGCGATCGCCGACTCGGCGTCACGGGCCACGAACACGTCGAAGCCCTCGCGGTCGAGATAGCGGCGCAGCAGCGCAGCCTGATCGGGCGCATCCTCGACGACGAGGGCCAACGGCCTCCCGCTCATCGGAGCAGCAGCTCTCGCACCACGACGATGACGACCACCACGGCGAGGGCGAGCAGAGCCTGAGGGACCAGACGTCGCTCACGTCGGGCGTCCGCGGCGATCTCCTCCACCTCGGCATCGTGCGACGGGGTTGCGGTCATGAGTCGACACGTCCGATCTTCTCGGTCTTGATCCAGGAGGCATCGGCGCGACGCCACTCCTTGATGTAGGAATCCACGGTGATGGCGCACAGCAGTGAGCCGTAGCCGCAGATGTAGAGCAGCAGCCCCGCGAAGAAGCGTCCGCCAGGGAGCGGCTCCACCACCCGGGCGAGCCAGATCCCCAGCATCGAGATCGGTCCCCACAGGTAGAAGATCACCGCCCACATGATGCGGGCCTCGTGCGTCACGGGCAGTCCGAGCGCGAGCAACGCGGACTCGAACAGCTGAGGGAAGATCGCGATGGCCATCAGGATCAGGGCACCGAGCCCGGGGAACATGATCGCCTCGCGCCAGGACTGTCTGCCGATGCGGGGATCCAACTGCACCGCGTAGAGCATCGAGTAGATGTAGATGCAGGCCGCCGCGATCCACATGAGGCGGAACACGAACTCCGCGATGTCGCTGTGCAGCAGGAGGAGTGCGAGCAGGCCGGCCGCCGCGAGCAGCATGAATGCCGGGAGCAGCAGGATCGTGAACCAGGCGAGGCCGAAGCCGAAGCTGCCCAGGTTGTGGTCCCGGCTCGGGCGGAACCACAGCTTGCGGTAGATCGAGGTGAGCTGCACGTTGCCGCGCGCCCAGCGCAGACGCTGCTTCCACAGGCTGTCGATCGTCCGCGGTTCCTCGGCCAGTACCACGGCATGCGGCTCGAACACCATCCGGCGTCCCTTGAGCTGGCCCTCGAACGTCGTCATGGTGTCCTCGGCAAGGGTCCCCGTGGGGATGCGTCCGCCGATGGCTTCGAGGTTCGCGCGCGAGTGCAGCTGGGCGCCGCCCGCGAGACAGGCGATGGCTCCGCCGACGTTCTGCACCCGACGTGCGGAGAGCTGACCGATCACATACTCGATCGCGATGAACCGGGTGAGGTAGTTGCGGTCGCGGCTGCCCTCGGCGATGTAGGCCGTCACGGCGCCGACCTTCTCGTCGGCCAAGTGGCGGGTGAGCTTGCGCAGCGAATCACGGGCGAAGATCACATCCGCATCCATGATGAGCACGGCCTCGGCCCACGTGTCGGCGAGGATCACGTCGAGACCGTGATTGAGCGTGTGCGCCTTGCCCTCTCCCCCCTTCTCGCGCCGCAGGTGCACGACGCGGCCGGGGTGGGCCGCTGACGTGGCGGCGACGACCTCGGGGGTGTCGTCGGTCGATGCGTCGTCGACGACGAAGACCCGCAGGCGCTCAGCCGGATACTCCAGCTGCAGCAGCCGTTCGATCGCGGGGCCGATCACCGCACCCTCGTTCCAGGCGGGGATGACGACGGCGACGTTCGGGTGGTACGGGGCCGCCTTGCCGTAGTGGTTGCGGAACGCATGCAGCGGAAGGATGAGGAACTGCAGGCCGGTGTTGACCACCGGCAGCGTGCCGACCAGGATGCAGAGCAGCAGGAGGATGACCAGCACCGTCTCCAGCCAGGTGAGATCAGCCATCAGGAGACCACCGCCGCGTCGAGCAGCGGGAGGATCCGCGAGTACCGGCCCACCTCGGCGGCGTCGTGGCTGTCGGTCGAGGCGACCACCGTGCCGCCGGCGCGGCGCAGCGCGACCAGGGCATCGGTCCCAGGGCAGCCCCACTTCTCGTTCACTTCGACGAGAGTGTCGGTATCGGCGGCGGCGCGCGCCCAGGCATCCGTGCGCTGCGCACCCAGGTCGGCCTCGGACAGACCGATCTTCGGCAGGATCGAGAAGCAGTGCGCGAGCTGATTCCCCGGGTACCGCCGCATCGTGGCGATAAGCGCCTCGACGAACTGATCGAGTACGTCGTCAGCAGCCCAGCCCGCCCCCATCCGTTCCCGCACCGCGGTGGGTCCGAGCGGACCATTCGCGCCGGGGAACTGGTGGTCGGCGATGAGGATCCGATCGATGCCGTCGGGGAGGGCAGGGATGTCGAGCATTCCGCCGACGTCGAGGATCTTCGCTTCGACACCGGTGAGCACCGTGAGCCCGTCCGGCACCCGGAGCGCCCGGACCGCGGCGAGGTACTCCGGCACCCAGGTCGTGCTCTGACGCACATGGTCGACGAGGCGCAGCGTGGTCAGCCCCGCCGCGACCGCAGCCTCGACGTTCTGTGCGAGCGTCGAGACCGCATCATCCGAGAACGTGGAGTGGACGTGGTGGTCGCCGCGGAGCAGCACGTGGCTCACAGTTCCTCCTGATGCCCCGCATGGTCGGAGACCAGCACATCGTCGATCTCCACGATCACATCCTCGAGGAAGCGCACGGAGGCGACTTCGCGGAACGGGATCCGCACGGGAAGCTCACGACCGAGGAAGAGGTCTGCCACGAGCGACGGGATGTCGACGCCGGCCGCGATCGTCAGCGGCAGCGCTCCGGGGAAGCGCGGGTTGACCTCGAGCAGCACCGCACGACCCGCGCGATCGCGCCGCAGCTGCACGTTCGCGACGCCGACCAGTCCGATCGCGCGGGCGATCGACGCTGCCGTCTCCTCGAGCTCCGCATCGCGGACCGTGCGTCCGGCGATGGCGACGCCGGAGTCGACCCTGGCTCGCGTGCGGGGTACCGCGGCAACGACAGCGCCGGTGGCATCCGCGATGACGTCGACGGAGTACTCCTCCCCCGGAAGGAAGTCCTGGACGATGAGTCCCTCGTCCGTCGGCAGGGCCTCGAGAGCGGCGCGGTCGGGCACGAGCCGCACGCCGCGGCTGCCCGCGCCCTGACGCGGCTTGGCGAAGACCGGGAACTCCCAATCGACGGCCTCGGCATCACGCCCGGCGAGGACGGTGCGCGGGATGCGACCGGTCGGCGCGCAGCGTTCCGCGAGCGCGAGCTTGTCGAGCGCGGTGTTCAGCGTGTCCTCGGACGGCGCAGCCAGCACGGCGGGTGCCAGCTCCTCGCGCCGTCCCGCGAGGGCGATGAGCTCGACGTCGACGGTCGAGATCACCAGATCGAGCCCGTCGTCCGCCACCATGCGCGCGATCGCCGGCACGAAGTCGTCGTCCCGTCCCGGTGGCACGAGGCGCCGCTGCTCCGGGGGCACCAGGTAGATGCCGCTCGCCCAGCCGTCCATGTCCGCGGCGAACACGGTCAGGTCCGAGCGGCGGAGCAGCGACCGGATCACGGCCACTCCCGCCGGACCGCCGGCACCGGTCACCAGCACGCGCTTCGTCATCAGCTCTCCCGTCGTGTGAGCTCGTGAGCGCCGATGAACTCGGCGGTCTCCCGCACGACCTCGAGCGGTTCGACGGCAGTTCCACCACCGAATCTCGACCAGTACCGTGCCGTCGCCGTGACGAACTCGGGCGCGAGGTAGTCGCGGCTCGCCGTCTGCGAGCCGAAGCGCTCGAGGAGCCGCAGCTTCTCGTCGAGGTACTGGTCGATGCGCACGAACCTCGTGGGCCGGAAGTCGATCGTCGCCGACGGGCTCTGATAGCACGCGACGGTACCGACCCGACGCGTGGCCACGACGGTCGCCTCGCTCACGGCACGGTGATCCTGGTGCCGGTCGTGCGGCGAGTGCGTGTAGACGATGGTCGGCTGGATCTCCTGCACGACCTCCTCGATGATCCGGACCGTGGAGCCGCCTCCGGAGATCTCGGTGTCGATGAGGTCCTTCAGGAAGAGACGGGCACCCAGCATCTCCGCCGCTGCGAGGGATTCGTCCTGCCTGCTGTCGGCGTCCCCGCCCCTGGCACCACGGGAGAGCGTGAGGATCGTGATCTCGTCCTGAGCCCTGGCGTGCGCGGCGAGCAGTCCGCCGACGCCGATCTCGACGTCGTCCGGATGCGCGCCGATCGCGAGCACCCGCTCCGGTGTGCGCGCTTCCGCTCGGCGGCGGCGCCCCTCCTCGACCAGACGGGTGACGGCCTCCACGAGCTTGCCGTTGTCGAGCGGTTTGGTCAGGAACTCGTCCGCCTGTGCCCGCAGGGCCGAGACCGCGTACTCCACGGAGACGTGGGCGGTCATCACGACGACAGGCACCGACGGAACGATGCGTCGCAGCTCGGCGAGCAGCTCGAGCCCGCTCAGTCCCGGCATCTCGATGTCGGTCACCACGACGTCCGGCCGCACGTCCGCGACCCGCGCGATCGCGATCTGTCCGTCCTCCGCGACATCGACGATGCACCCGGCACGGCGCTCGAGCACGGTCTTGACGAGCAGGGCGACGTCCGGATCGTCATCGACGACGAGAACGCGAGGAGAGTCCTCAGGCATGTGTACGGCTCTCCTTGGGGAGGTTCCCTGACCGATGGGGATCGGCGGCGCGATCTCGGCGCCTTCAACACCGGGACCGCAGGGAAAGTCGAGCGGGGTATGACGATTCTGGCATACGCCGTCGCCATCGCGACGGTACGCGCCTACGCTCCTGCGCGGGCGGCGCGCTTCTCCTCCTGGAAGACCCTGATCGCCTCGTACCGCTCGGCCGAGCGCGCCCGTCGCTTCGCCGCCTCGTCCTCACGATTCTTCGGAGGTGCGGTGGTGACGAGCTCACCCAGGAGACGGTCGACGACAGCCGCGATCTCGTCGACCGCGCTCTCGAAGACGGCCTGGTTCGCCCGCGACGGCGCCGTGGTCCCGGCGATCTTGCGAACGAACTGCAACGCCGCATCGTGGCATTCCTGCGCGGTCGCAGCGGGCTCGAGGTTGTTCAGCGGGACGATGTTGCGGCACATACCCGCACGCTACGCCGCACGGCGGGTCGAAGGAAGAGTTGCGGCGTCTCCCGCCCACCGGGGCCGGACCGACGACAGGGGATGGTGCCGCCGAGGGGCGCTCGCTACGCTCGGGGCTATCCGGGCCGCCAGCGCGATCCACACCCCCGTCGACAGGACAGACCATGACGAACCCGCCGTTCCCCGAACCGCCCGCTCCCGACTCCTCGAACCCGACGACACCGCCCGCTGCCCCACCCGCTCCGCCGACCGCAGCCCCGGCCTGGGAATCCGCGCCGACAGCAGCCCCGTCCTATCCGGCGCCCACGGCACCGGCGTACCCGCAGCCGGAGCCCACGCCTCCCGGTCGCGTCCTGTCGATCGTCGGTCTGGTCCTCGCTTTCCTGGCCGCGCCGATCGGACTCATCCTGAGCATCGTCGCCGCGGTGAAGCTCGGCAAGACCGGGCAGCCGAAGGGGCTGGCCATCGCGGGCATCATCGTCGGCGCGATCCTGACGATCATCGGCATCATCGGGATCATCCTGTTCGTCACCGTTTTCGCGGCGATCTTCGGCACGTGCGCCGAGCTGGGCACCGGCGTCTGGGAAGTCAACGGCGTCACCTACACCTGCGGGTGACCGCAGCGGGCGCTGAGACGAAGAGGGGCCGGATGCGATGCGCATCCGGCCCCTCTTCGTCTCACGACTACTTCTTGTAGTTCGGCGCCTCGACCACGATCTGCACGTCGTGCGGGTGCGATTCCTTGAGTCCCGCCGAGGTGATGCGCACGAACTTGCCGCGCGTCTTGAGCTCCTCGATCGTGCGCGCTCCGACGTAGAACATCGACTGGCGCAGCCCGCCGACCAGCTGGTACGCGACGGCCGAGAGCGGACCGCGGTACGGGACCTGCCCCTCGATGCCCTCGGGGATCAGCTTGTCGTCGCTGGGGACGTCGGCCTGGAAGTAACGGTCTTTGGAGTATGAGGTCTGCTTGCCGCGGGTCTGCATCGCGCCCAGCGACCCCATGCCGCGGTACTGCTTGAACTGCTTGCCCGACTGGAAGACGATCTCGCCCGGCGACTCGTCGGTTCCGGCCAGGAGCGAGCCGAGCATCACGGCGTCGGCACCGGCGACGAGCGCCTTGGCGATGTCGCCCGAGTACTGCAGACCACCGTCTGCGATGACCGGAACGCCTGCGGGACGCGCGGCGAGCGAAGCCTCGTAGACCGCGGTCACCTGCGGCACGCCCACGCCGGCGACGACGCGGGTGGTGCAGATGGACCCGGGGCCGACACCGACCTTGACCGCGTCGACGCCGGCATCGATGAGAGCCTGAGCGCCTTCACGGGTGGCGACGTTGCCGCCGATGACGTCGATGTGCGCGAAGGACTCGTCGGCCTTGAGTCGGCGGACGAGATCGATCACACCCTGCGACTGCCCGTTGGCCGTGTCGACCACGAGGACGTCCACACCGGCGTCGCGCAGTGCCTCGGCACGCTCCCACGCGTCACCGAAGAAGCCGATGGCCGCGCCCACGCGCAGACGGCCCTGGTCGTCCTTGGTGGCGAGCGGGTACTTCTCGCTCTTGTCGAAGTCCTTGATGGTGATGAGCCCCGCGAGCTTGCCGTCGTCGTCGATGAGCGGCAGCTTCTCGACACGGTGCTTCGCGAACAGGGCGATGACCTCGCCTGCGGCCACGCCCACCGGAGCGGTGACGAGGTTCTCCCGCGTCATGACGTCCTTCACGAAGGTGGTCTGCCGCTCGAAGCCGGAGACGAAGCGCATGTCGCGGTTGGTGATGATGCCGACCAGCCTGCCCTCGTCGTCGACGACGGGAAGGCCCGAGATGCGGTACTTGGCGCAGAGGTTGTCGACCTCTTCGACCGTCGCATCCTGCGTCGTGGTGATGGGGTCGGTGATCATGCCGGACTCGCTGCGCTTGACGCGATCGACGTGCGCGGCCTGGTCGGCGATGGAGAGGTTGCGGTGCAGGATGCCGATGCCGCCTTCACGCGCCATGGCGATCGCCATCCGGGACTCGGTGACCGTGTCCATGGCGCTCGAGAGAAGCGGGGTCGCGACCGAGATGCGCCGGGTGATGCGCGACGAGGTGTCGGCCTCGCTGGGGATGACGTCGGTGTGCCCGGGGAGCAGCAGCACGTCATCGTACGTCAGTCCGACGAAGCCGAAGGGATCGTGCTGTTCCATGGATTCTCCTTCTGCGCGAGTCGCGCATGTCCGAGTGCGAGGGGGTGGTCGACGTCGGCCGGTGCGGGGCCGCGGCCCGTATGAAGATTCTAAGCGAGACACGCCCGAGAACATTCCCAGAGCCGCGTCGTTACCGGACCGTTGGCACCGACCGTAGGTGAATCGGCGATGGCGCATTACGCTCAAGTGCGTCGTCCATCTCTGCGGACAAACCCGAGATCGCAGAGACACAGCACTCAAAGTGGAGGTTGCGTGGGACCCACAACACTCGCCGTGCAGCGAAAGCGCCCCTGGGTGGTCGCCTTCCTCAGTATCCTCATGGCGCTCACAGCGTTCCTGTTCCTGCCCCCGTCAGCGGCCTCGGCCGAGACGACGGACGACGGGCAGGAGGTCACCGACTTCTACTTCGCCGGCGTCGTGACCTTCGACGACCAGCCGGTCGAAGGCGTGGTCATGTCCATCGAGGGCAAGGGCTTCGACGGCGAGACCGAGACCGATGCCGACGGCAAGTGGCGCCTGTACGTGCCAGAGAAGGAGAAGTACACCCTCACGGTCGATGAGTCGACGCTGCCGGACGGCGTGATCGTCGATGCGACCCAGCTCCCGGAGGGCACCCAGCCGATCGCCGGGACCACGGCCTCCTTCGAAGTCGAGTTCGGCCTCACCGGGACCAAGATCATGAACCTCTTCCTCGGCGAGGGGCAGCGGGTCACCGTCTCCTTCGTCGACCAGCTGCTCTCACGTCTCGTCGGCGGGCTGAACTTCGGGCTCCTGCTGGCTCTCGCCTCGATGGGCGCGGCCCTCATCTACGGAACCACGCGTCTCTCCAACTTCGCGCACGCCGAGATGGTCACGTGGGGCGGCCTCGTCGCCCTCGTCACGACCACGTTCTGGCACCTTCCGCTCTGGCTCGGCATCCTCGCAGCCGTCATCGGCGGCGGACTGTTCGGCTGGGCCCTGGATGCCGGGATCTGGCGTCCGCTCCGCCGACGCGGTCTCGGTGTCGTCCAACTGATGATCGTCAGCATCGGGCTCTCGCTCGCGCTGCGATACGCGTTCCAGTTCATCATCGGCGGAGGGACGTATCAGCTCCCCGGTGCCAGCCCCACCCCGATCCAGTTCGGGCCGATCTCACTGTCCTACATCGACATGATCGCGATGGGTGTGAGCATCGTCGTGATCCTCGCCGTGGCCTTCTTCCTGACGCGCACCCGCATCGGCAAGGCCACCCGCGCGATCTCCGACAACCCGCAGCTCGCTGCCGCGTCCGGGATCGACGTCGACCGCGTGATCCGCTACGTCTGGATCCTCGCGGGAACGCTCGCCGCCATCTCCGGCATCCTGTGGGCGTACTTCCGCCCTGGCGTGAAGTGGGACATGGGAATGCAGATGCTGCTGCTGATCTTCGCGGCGATCACGCTCGGCGGCCTCGGCACGGCGTTCGGCGCCCTTGTCGGGTCGCTCATCGTCGGCATGGCGGTCGAGGTGTCGACGCTGTGGATCCCGTCCGACCTCAAGTATGCGAGTGCTCTCGTGATCCTCATCCTCATCCTCCTCGTGAGACCTCAAGGGCTGCTCGGACGCAGGGAAAGGTTGGGCTGATCGCCATGGACTTCGGAAGCATCTTCTCGAACACAGCCGTCTACCTGTTCAGCCCCGTCACCATCGCCTACGCGCTCGCGGCGACCGGCCTCGCCGTCCACTTCGGATACGCCGGACTGCTCAACTTCGGCATGGCGGCGTTCATGGCGATCGGCGGCTACGGCTACGCGATCTCGGTGCTCAGCTTCGGGCTGCCGTGGTGGATCGGCATGCTGATCGGCCTGCTCGGCGGCGCGCTCTTCGCCGTGCTCCTGGGCATACCGACGCTGCGCCTTCGCGCCGACTACCTCGCGATCGCCACGATCGCCGCCGGTGAGATCGTCCGTCTGCTCTTCACCACCCAGGTGTTCGACGAATGGACCAACAGCGCCGACGGCCTCGCCCAGTACAACGGCGGATTCCGCGACGCGAACCCCATCCCGCCGGGGACCTACGGGTTCGGACCCTGGACGTACAGCGCGAACGACCTCTGGAACCGCGTGTTCGGCGTGATCGTCCTGGCCGTGGCCATCCTGCTGGTGTGGGCACTCATGCGCAGTCCGTGGGGCCGCGTGCTCAAGGGCATCCGTGAAGACGAGGACGCCGTGCGCTCGCTCGGCAAGAACGTCTTCGCCTACAAGATGCAGGCGCTCGTCGTGGGTGGTGTGATCGGCGCCGCGGGTGGGATCGTCTTCGTGCTCCCCTCCGCGGTCGTCCCCGGCAGCTACTCGACGTCGCTGACGTTCTTCCTGTGGACCATCCTCCTCCTGGGAGGCGCGGCCACGGTGTTCGGACCCACGCTCGGTGCGGTGCTCTTCTGGGTGGTGTTCGCCTTCATGGCCAACCTGCTCCCGTCGATGGCGAAAGCCGGGCTGCTGCCGATGACCGACAGCCAGGCGTCGACCCTCGTCTTCGTCTTCGTCGGCATCGCCCTGATGCTGCTCGTGATCTTCCGCCCGCAGGGCATCCTCGGAGACAAGAGGGAGATGACCTTTGTCAAATGAACTGACCCCCGACCAGGTCCCCGGCTCGGCCGAGGCCGCCACGACCGCCGCCCCCTCCACGGGAAGCATCCGCCGACCGAAGACGACGGGCCTGACCAAGGGCGAGGTCAAGCCCGGAGTCGCCAAGGTCGATCCGATCCTCGTCGTCGATGCCGTCCAGCGTCGCTTCGGAGGTCTGACCGCCGTCGACGTCGATCACCTCGAAGTGCCACGAGGAGCCATCACCGCGCTGATCGGCCCGAACGGTGCGGGCAAGACGACCCTCTTCAACCTGCTCTGCGGATTCGACAAGCCCAACAGCGGGACCTGGTCGTTCGACGGCACGAGCCTCTCCGGGGTGCCGTCGTTCAAGGTGGCCAGGATGGGCCAGGTCCGCACGTTCCAACTCACCAAGTCGCTGTCGCTGCTCACGGTGCTCGAGAACATGAAGCTCGGCGCTCCGCACCAGCGCGGGGAGGGATTCTGGTCCAGCCTGTTCCCCTTCCTGTGGAGGGCGCAGGACACCGAGATCGAGGCCAAGGCGCGCGAGCTGTTGACGCGCTTCAAGCTCGACGCCAAGGAGAAGGACTTCGCCGCGGCGCTCTCGGGCGGCCAGCGCAAGCTCCTCGAGATGGCCAGGGCGCTGATGAGCGACCCGACGCTGGTGATGCTCGACGAGCCCATGGCCGGCGTCAACCCCGCGCTCACGCAGTCGCTCCTCGACCACATCCTCGACCTGAAGGAGGAGGGCATGACCGTGCTCTTCGTCGAGCACGACATGCACATGGTGCGTCACATCGCCGACTGGGTGATCGTGATGGCCGAGGGGCGGGTCGTCGCGGAGGGCCCTCCCGACGAGGTCATGGAGAACCCGGCCGTCGTGGACGCGTACCTCGGTGCGCACCAGGACGTGGACCTCGGCGCCGTCACCGGACGTATCCCGGTGCTCCCCGATGCCGCCGCCAGCAGGCTCCGCGAGGAGATCGAAGCGGAGGCGGAGGCCGAGCTCGAGGCGACCGACCCGGTTCCCGGCACCGATACCGATACCGAGGGAAGGGGCACCGCATGAGCGGGGAAACGCCGACCGATGCAGCGACGAGCGCGGCTCAGGACGATGTCGTCGTGAAGCTGACCGACGTCCACGCCGGCTATCTTCCCGGTGTGAACATCCTCAACGGCGCCAACCTCGTGGCGCGACAGGGAGAGCTGATCGGGATCATCGGTCCGAACGGGGCGGGGAAGTCCACGCTTCTCAAGGCGATCTTCGGTCTCGTGAATGTGCGAAGCGGCGACATCACGCTGAACGGAGAGAGCATCGTGGGCCTGAAAGCCGACAAGCTCGTCCGGCGCGGAGTCGCCTTCGTGCCGCAGACGAACAACGTCTTCCCCTCGCTGTCGATCGAGGAGAACCTGCAGATGGGGCTGTATCAGAACCCCAAGATCTACGACGAGCGACTCGAGTTCGTCACCGGCATCTTCGCCGAGCTGGGCAAGCGCCTCAAGCAACGAGCGGGCTCCCTCTCCGGAGGTGAGCGGCAGATGGTCGCCATGTCGCGCGCGCTCATGATGGACCCGTCGGTGCTGCTGCTCGACGAGCCCTCGGCCGGCCTCTCCCCCGTGCGACAGGACGACGCGTTCATCCGGGTCTCCGACATCAACAAGGCCGGTGTCACCACGATCATGGTGGAACAGAACGCCCGACGCTGCCTGCAGATCTGCGACCGAGGGTACGTCCTCGACCAGGGCAAGGACGCGCACGAGGGAAGCGGCAGGGACCTGCTGAACGACCCCAAGGTCATCGGTCTCTATCTCGGCACGCTCGGCACCGACGCCGCCTGAGCCGCGGGCGAGAAGCCGCGAGCGAGAGAAGCCGCCGACACCACGACGAAGGCCCCGGATCGGATCCGGGGCCTTCGTCGTGTGATCGTCTGATCAGTTGGTGCGGGTGATCATGTTGTCGGCACCGTACTTGTAGATGCCGATCGATGCGCCCTGCGGGTCGCCGGCCTCATCGAACGTGACGTCACCGGAGTAGCCGTCGTAGTCGGCAGTGCCGCCGTCGTTGATGATCTTGGCGCAGTCGGCGAAGCTGGTGCACTTCTCACCGTCACCGGTGCCGCCGGACACCTCCTGCATCTTGGCCGCGATGTCCGCGCCGTCCGTCGAGCCCGCGGCCAGGGACGCCAGCGCCACGAGGATGACGGCGTCGTACGCCTCAGCCGCGTAGGTGAAGTCCTTGACCTCGGCGTTGCCCTCGCCCGTCCAGAAGTCCTGCAGACGCGAGGTGAAGTCGTCGGCGAGTGCGGGTCCGGCCTTGGTTCCCTGCGCGCCCTCGAGCGAGACCGGGATCTCCGAGCCGTAGTCGGACAGGTTGCCGTCGACCATGTAGAACTTGTCGGCCGAGATGCCGGCGTTCACCAGCAGCGGCGCGATGGTCTTGAACTGGTCGAACGACACGATCGCGACGGCGTCGGGGTTCTGCGCCTTGATCGTCTCGACCTGGGCGTCGAACTGCGCGTCGCCGACGTTGAACGACGCCTCGGCGACGACCTCGCCACCGGTGCCCTCGAAGGTCTCCTTGATCGCCGCGTCGAGACCCGTGCCGTACGCGTCGTTCTGGTAGATGATGCCGAGCGTCTTCGCGCCGTCCTCGGCGATGAGGTTGCCGAGCACCTCGCCCTGCAGCAGGTCGCTGGGGGCGGTGCGGAAGTACAGGCCGTCGTCATCCCACGTGGTGAAGTCGGGCGAGGTGTTCGACGCGGAGATCTGGAGGATCCCGGCGCTGACGTTGCCGTCGAGGATGAGCTTGGAGACACCGGATGCGGCGGCTCCGACGATGGCGGAGACGCCGGCGCCCTGCAGCTTGGTGATCGAGGTCTCGTAGGCCTTGGTGTCGGTGTCGCCCTCGTCTTCGGCCGTCAGGTCGATCGTGATGCCGGCGGCCGCGTCGTTGACCTCCTGGACGGCCAGCCCGACACCCGACTCCATGGGCGGGCCGAGGAACGCCAGCGAGCCGGTCTGCGGAAGCAGCGAGCCGAGCTTGAGCGTCAGATCGGCTGCGGACTTGTCGCTGCCGCCGCTCTCCCCGCTCGGCGTGCTGCTGCAACCAGCGATGACGATGGCGGATGCACTGACCAGTGCGATCCCGGCGAAGACCTTCGCTGTGCGCGAGCCCTTCAATGCGTTCATGATGCTCCCTTGCGTAACTGAACGTGGATTGTGACCACAATCGGGTGCTCTAACACTAGGGCGTGAGTATCGCGCACAGGGGGTGCAAGTATCTCGGTGCGTTAACGATCCGGGACCGGGTTCCCCGACCGGTGGTCCTCGGGATCAGGCGGCTTCGACCCGCGGGATCCTGCGCCCTCGTCGCGCGGCGAGCAGGAGATCGACGACGAAGACGCCGATCGCGATCCACACGATGATGAAGCCGGCCCAGCGCTCGGCCGGCATCGGCTCGTGCAGCACCAGGACCCCGATGAGGAACTGCATGACGGGGGTGATGAACTGGATCATGCCGATCACCGTGAGGTTGATGCGTCGGGTTCCCGCGGCGAAGAGCAGCAGCGGAACGGCCGTGGCGACACCGGCGAAGGCCAGCAGCAGCGCGTGCGCCCACCCGTTCGCGCCCATCGTGATGCCCGAGGTGAGCGCGACGACGATCAGCTGCGCCACCGCGATGGGGATCAGCCAGAACGACTCCAGAGTGAGGCCGCTGACGGCATCGACCGCAGGGCCGATCTTCTTCTTGATGAGCCCGTACACGCCGAAGGACGCGGTCAGCGACAGCGCGATCCACGGGAACTGCCGGTAGGCGACGACGATCACGATGACGGCGATCGCCGCGATGGCGATGGCTGCCCATTGCAATCGGCGGATGCGCTCCTTCAGCACGAAGACACCCAGCAGCACCGTCGTGATCGGGTTGATGAAGTACCCCAGGCTGGTCTCGACGACGTTGCCGCTGAGCGTTCCGATCAGGAACACCTGCCAGTTCACATAGATCAGCAGACCCGCCAGCGCGGTCAGCCCCAGCAGCTTCGGCTGGCGGATGATGACGCCGAAGGCCACCCAGCCGCGCGTGACGGTGAGCAGCAGGACGCAGAAGACGAAGGAGAGCAGCACCCGCCAGGCCACGACCTCCCACGGACCCGTCGGAACGAGGAGGAGGAAGTAGAGGGGAAGCACGCCCCAGAGGAGGTACGCCCCGCCGGCGTAGGCGACTCCGGCGGTCTGCGTGGCGCGGGTCGTCTCTGGGGTCACCGCACAACCCTATGCCCGCGGCGCGGGTGCGGACGGCGCCGGCGGAGCCCGGTGGCGGAGTTTGGCAGGAAAGGGATGCCCGCTGGCGGACGCAGAAGGGGGCCCGGATGCGAGACGCATCCGGGCCCCCTTCGAGGACCTCACCCTGCCCCTCATGAGAGGCGGGGAACAGGTTCAGCAGATCAGCGGACGACGACCGCCAGGACGTCGCGAGCCGACAGGACGAGGAACTCGTCTGCGCCGAACTTCACCTCGGTGCCGCCGTACTTGCTGTAGAGCACGCGGTCGCCGACGGCGACGTCGAGCGGAACACGGTTGCCGTTGTCGTCGATGCGGCCGGGGCCGACCGCCACGACCTCGCCCTCCTGGGGCTTCTCCTTGGCGGTGTCGGGGATGACCAGGCCACTCGCGGTGGTCTGCTCGGCCTCGACCTGCTTGATGACGATGCGGTCCTCGAGCGGCTTGATGGAAACCGACACGGTCTACCTCTTCTTTCTTGACGCTGACACGAAAGACTTGTTCGCACTCTCAACCCGAGAGTGCTAATCCAGTCTAGGCGCTCGGCTGGCACTCACGCAATGCGAGTGCCAGTGAGCGACGCGGTCCGACTCGAGGAGCGGCCGATTAGGCTGAGCCCGTGGAGATGTCCGAGCTGCGCGCCCTGCTCACCCCCGAAGGTCTCGAGCTTCTCGACACGACCGGTCCCATCGAGTCGACCGCCGAGGTCGCGCGAGCGGTGTCGCGGCTGCGTGCGGCCGGCCACTCCCCCGACCTCGTGTCCGCCGTCGTCGGACAGGCGCACCTGCGGTCGAGGGCAGCGACGAAGTTCGGCCCCTTCGCCGCCCGCATGCTCTTCACCAGAGCCGGCCTGGAGCAGGCGACGCGGCTCGGCGTCGCGGCACGGCACGCCCAGCGCATCCGTCAGTCCGGCTTCACCCGTGTAGCCGACCTCGGCTGCGGTATCGGCGGCGATGCGCTCGCCTTCGCCGGAGCCGGACTCGACGTGCACGCCGTCGACGCCGACGAGGTCACCTCCGCCATCGCGGCCTACAACCTGGCACCGTTCGGCGGCAACGCCGCGGTGCGGCACGAGACGGCGGAGGAAGCACTCTCCACGCTGGCGGACGGGGACGCGGTCTGGATGGACCCGGCCAGACGCACCTCAGGGCACAGCGAGACCAGACGCGTCTCCGCCGACGACTACTCCCCCTCCCTGGACTGGGCGTTCGATGTGGCCGCACGTCGCCCGACCGGCATCAAGCTGGGACCGGCCCATGACCGCGACGCACTGCCCGCCGATGCCGAGGCGCAGTGGGTGAGTGCCGACGGCAGCGTGGTCGAACTCGTCGTGTGGAGCGGATCCCTCGCCCGAGAGGGAGTGCGCCGCGCGGCACTGGTGATCCGCGGCGAGCGCTCGCACGAGCTCACAGCTGCGGCCGACACCGCCGACGAGTCCGTGCGCGAGCTCGGCGCCTTCCTGCACGAGCCGGACGGGGCGGTGATCCGCGCGCGGCTGATCGGAGAGGTCGCCCGCAGTCTCGACGCCGGCATGCTCGACGAGCACATCGCCTATCTGACATCTGACGCGGCCCTGACCAGTCCGTTCGTGCAGTCGTTCCGCGTCAGGGAGACGCTTCCGGCGAGCCCCAAGGCGATCAACGCCGCACTCAAGGCGAACGATGTCGGACGCCTGGAGATCAAGAAGCGCGGAGTGGATGTCGATCCCGCCGCCTTCCGGAAGAAGCTCACGCTGCGCGGAGACCAGGAGGCGACGCTGATCCTCGTCCGTATCGGCGACCAGCGCCGCGCGATCCTCGCCGACCGGGTGCCGGCGGCGAGCTGACGTCTGCTCAGCCGTCCGGATCGCGGCCCGGAGGTTCGACCACGATGGGATCACCGGGTGGGGCCTCGACCCGGACGATCTCGCCCGGGCCTCCCCTGCCAGGCGATGCCTCGGTGATGACGAGGTAGGGCGTCTGCCACCTCGTGAACCTGGCCTCGAGAGTCGAGGTGCCGATGAGCGCACCGTTCGCATCGTCGACGCGGTCGACGCGCGTCTCGAGTCCGGACTCGACCGCTGCGGTGGAGGGGGCGCAGGTCATCGCATCGACGGCATCGACGATGAGGCACTTCTCGACGGTGTCCAGATCCGACACGCGGTCCCCGGTCCACACCGGCAAGGTGCGGAAGGAACCGACGATCTCGAGGGAGGAGACGAACCCCTCGTCGGCCAGCTCCTCCGCGCGCGACCGCTCCGCACCCGCGAACTGCGCGGGCGACGAAGACGTCATCGGCCAGCGCTGCAGGGTGACGATCGGCTCCCCCGTCGTCGAGAGGAGCATCGAGGCGCTCACGGCCTCCATTCCGCGAGGGGTGTCGCTGTTCTCCTCCACGGGGACCGGGATCGTCGCGTTCAGGCCGCGCCCGATGCTGTCGACCGGGAGGCAGGTCGACTGCGACTGCGCGCCGACGTCGAGGATCAGGCACCGGATGCCGGCCTCCTCACGGGTCGCGTACCAGGCCAGCGCATCCCCCTCTCGCGCGAGGGGCACGACCGAACCGGGATCGAAGTCGGCTGCGGCGAGCGCCTCGCGGCGTTCCTGCTGCACCGGCGCCAGCGCGACCTCCTGGGATGGCGGCGCGAACACCGCCCAGCCGATGCCCACTCCTGCCGCCAGCAGCAGGATCGAGACGACGGGCGCCAGCACGGGGAACCGACGCAGCGTCCGGGCGAGGACCTCCCACCGGCGCGGCACGTCGGTGTCGAGGAGCGGTTCGGTCCCTGCACCGGCGGCCGACGCTGCCGCTGCGGTGACGTCCTCCGCGGGTTCGGGCAGCGCGGGCCGGAAGTCCTCCTCCGGTGCGGGAGCCGAGGGGGTGGGAGTCGAGGGGGCGGGTCTCGAGGGCACGGGCGACGAGGGCACGGGCGACGAGGATGTCTCCGACGCCCGCCGTGCATCCTCGAGCTCACGCAACCGACGCAGCTCCGGCTCGGTCGCGACGCCCTCGCGGCCGTACGCGCGGCGCTGGAGCTGTCGCAGCTCGTCGGCCTCAGTCTCCGGCAGCACCGTCAGCACCTCCTTCGCGAGTGATCATCAGAGAGGAGTGCCCGTTGCTGGCGGTCGGAAGCTCCAGGCGGACGACCTCACCGCTGGTGTCGTCCACCACGTTCAGCACGAGGGTTGCGCTCTGCTCCTGCATCGTGAGCGCATCGGCGCACACCCGGGGGAACGCCACGTCCGAGCCGTCGTAGATCAAGCAGGTCTGGAAGCCGTCGAGCTCCATGCCGGTCCACACCGGCACATCGCCGTCATAGCCGACGACCCACAGCGAGTTGATCTGAAACCCCTGATCCGCGATGCGCGTGGCCTTCTCCGCCTCGTCGGCATTCGCCCAGGTCATCCCGTTGGTGGTGCCCGGTCCGAACTCCGCCACGTTCGCGGCGACAGCGGGCACACCGGAGGCGGTGAACACCATCTGCACGTTGAGCTCGCGGCGGGTCTCCGCCTTCGACTCGAGCGTGACCGCGCCGAAAAGTCCCGTCTTGCCGACCGTCTCGGTGCGCTCGCAGCTGGGCAGTGCAGACGGCGAGGTCGCCACGAGCAGGCAGGTGATCGCGGCGGCATCCCTGGTCGCCACCCAGATGACCGCACCTTCCTCGACGGCGAGCGCGCGCAGCGAGCCCCGGTCGTAGTTCCCGCTGGCGAGCAGGGCGCTCTGCCATTCCTGCTGCTCCGAACTCAGGGCCACCGTGGCGGGCGCGGACCCACCGGACAGCGCCCATCCGAGCCCGACACCGACCAGCACCAGCGTCGCGACGGCAGCTGCGAGCGGAAGCCAGCGCGTGCGCAGCCGTGACCTGGCCGGTGGCCGTCCGGAGCCGCCGGGGTCTCCCGGGTCCATGCCGCTCGTCGTCGCCTCGCCGTCGACCGAACCCGGCAGGTCCTCCGTCCGAGGTTCCTGGTTCCCTGTCCCCGGCGTCGGGGTTTCGACAGGAGCTCCGATGGGCGGAGCCGCGACCACGGGCGTCGGCTCGGCACCCCGCCGCTCCAGGTCGCGCAGTCGCAGCGCTTCGGCCGCGGTGAGCGACGCATCACGACCGTACGCCCGCGCCTGCAGGGAGCGCAGCTCGGCGAGCTCGGCCGCATCCGGCATCGGGTCAGCCGAGCCGCTCGAACTGCATGCCGGCCCAGACCAGCCAGCCCAGGCTGTAGACGGTCGCGCAGAGCCCGAGCACGAGCGCCCAGCGCGCGATCGCTCGGTTCTCCACCGGGCGACGCAATGACATGATCGCCGCGATGACCGCCACCACTGCGACCGGAATCCCCCACCCCACGAAGAACGACGCTCCGAGCGCCACGATCGCGGCCACCAGCGCCCACGGCGCCAGTCGGGTGTCGTCGATCGACACGGACCCCGTGGACGGCTCCCACTCCGTCTCCTCGGGGGCGTCGATGTCCGGTCCCGTCACGACGACCGGTTCGATGCCCACCGGGCCCGTGGGCAGGCGGGTGTAGCCGTCGCGCCGAGCGCCGGGAAGGCGGGCGGTTCCCGCGGGGTGCTCCACCTCGTCGCTGGGGCGCTCGATGCGAGCGGCCGGCCTCGGGGGCGGGGCCGACTCCGCGTCGGGAGCGTCGGGGGCGGCGCTCATGCCGGCACCGCCTCCGCGACCTGGATCTCCGTCACGGGAAGCGTCGAATCCGCCCCGAAGGCGAGCGTCGACGGCGGACGTCCGGAAGAGATGAGCTCGGCGGCGAGTGCCGCGATCATCGCCCCGTTGTCGGTGCAGAGCGAGAGCGGGGGGATGCGCACGGTGACGCCCGCGGCTTCGGCGCGCTCGAGCGCGACATCGCGAAGCCGTCGGTTCGCGATGACTCCACCACCGAGCAGCAGTCGCGGGACGCCGAGATCGGAGCACGCGGCGAGGGCCTTCGTGACCAGCACGTCGACGACGGCCTCGCGGAAGCTCGCGGCGACGTCGGCGACGGGCACGTCGATCCCCTCGGCCTCGCAGCGCTCGATCCAGCGGGCGACCGCCGTCTTGAGCCCAGAGAACGAGAAGTCGTACCTGTGCTTCGCCAGGTCGGAGGCCCGCGACAGTCCGCGGGGGAACCGGATCGCATGCGGGTCGCCCGTCGCCGCCGCCCGATCGATCTCCGGGCCTCCGGGGTACGGGAGCGACAACAGCCGGGCGACCTTGTCGAAGGCCTCGCCTGCGGCGTCGTCCATCGTCTCCCCCAGCAGCTCGACGTCGGTGGTGAGGTCTCGCACGTGCAGCAGTGAGGTGTGCCCGCCCGAGACGAGCAGGGCGATCGTCGGGTACTCGAGCGGCGCGGAGTCGGCCGTGAGGATGTCGGCCGCGATGTGCCCCACCAGGTGGTTCACCGCGTACAGAGGCTTGTCGATCGAGACGGCGAGTCCCTTCGCGGCGCCGACACCGACCATCAGCGCACCGGCGAGCCCTGGCCCGCTCGTGACCGCGACGGCGTCGAGGTCGGCGAGGCCCACCCCTGCTTCGGCGAGCGCGGCGTCGATGGAGGGCTGCAGCGCCTCGAGGTGCGCCCGCGCGGCGACCTCGGGGACGACGCCGCCGTAGCGGGCGTGCTCATCCATGCTCGAGGCGATGGTGTTCGACAGCAGGGTGCGCCCTCGCACGATGCCGATGCCCGTCTCGTCGCAGCTCGTCTCGATGCCCAGAACCAGCGGCTCGCTCATGCCTTCGCCTCCCCGGCCGTCGTGGAAGGCGCCGCATGGCGCCGCAGGTGCAGTCGCATCACGATCGCGTCGACGCCGTCCGGCTGATAGTAGTGCGGGCGGCGGGCGATCTCCTCGAAGCCCTCGGCACGGTACAGCCCCTCCGCGGAGGGGTTGTCGGCCCTGACCTCCAGGAAGACCTCTCGCGCACCACGCTCCGCCGCCGCGGCGAGCAGAGCGCGCAACAGGGCGCGTCCTCGACCGTGTCCCCGGTGTTCGGCGAGCAGCGCGATGGTCTGGATGTCGGCGTCGGCGCTGCCGAGCAGTGCCCGTACCCCGCCATAGCCGATCACCGCACCGTCGTGCTCGTCGACCAGATACCGGCCGTGCGGGCTGACGAGCTCGGCGGCCATGGTCTCCGAACTCCAGGCATCGGTCGGGAAGGACCTGTTCTCGATCGCCATGATCGCGTCGAGGTCATCTGCTGTGGCGTCTCGAAGGGTCATGTGCCCACCTTCTTCGGCGCACCGGGGAGCGTCACATCGGGGTGCCGCATGTACAGGGGCTCCTCCCCGGCGAGCGTGCGACCGGCCGCGAGAGCCCGCGCCCCGACCCGTGCGAGGTCCGTCGCGGACAGCGTCGACACATCGATGCGCCGGATGCCGTCGAGGTGGGCATCGGCGTCGGCCGCTCGGACGAGCACGGTGTCGGCGACCACAGCGGGGATGCCGTCGTCGTCGAGACCGTCGAACACGGTGATGGCGACCTCGCGTCGACGCGCGTCGGTCACGATCGCGAAGGGCGCGGTCTCGGTGTCCAGGGCGGTGAGGGCTGCGGCGAGGTGGCTCGGGACGGGGATGACGGGGAGGTCGCGACCGAGGGCGAAGGCGCGCGCGGCGGCGATTCCGATGCGCAAGCCGGTGAACGGGCCTGGTCCCATGCCGGTGATCACGTGCGTGATCTCTGTGTCGCCCGCCTCGCCGGAAGCCCCGCCTGCCTCGCTGAGAACGCGCACGAGCAGGTCTCCGATGACCTCGGCATGGCCGAGCGGGTCGACGGCAGCCGCTTCGGCACGTCGTTCCCCGTCGGCATCGATGAGGGCGACAGCAGTGCCCAGGGAGGTATCGACGGCAAGGATCACGACTCCAGATTAGCCGCCGTCCTCTGCGGAGGGCTGCCGACCCGACCCGCGCACCCCGGGTCAGCCGAGCGGCGCGCGCAGGGGGTAGTCCTGATCTTCCAGGATCACCTGCGCGGCGGCCCCGGTGGTCTGGTTCACGACCACGGGGGCGAGGAGGTTCACGCTCACACCCTCGGACGAGGGATGGGCGACCACCAGCACCAGCGCGTCGTCGGGAGAGCCGAGAGCGAGGCCGTCCGCCTGCTCATCGCTGAGCGTCGGCGCATAGTCGCTCAGCACCGTGCGGGGATCGACCAGGAACAGGCGCAGTTCCGCATCGTCGACCGCCCGCAGCGAGAACAACCCGTCGGACCCGTCGACGGGGGCGAGTGCGAAGTCCACATGGGGAGCGAGTCCGGGAGGCGGGGCGATGAACGTCAGTACGGCGGTCATCGCAGGAAGTCCATGAGCGACGGCTGCAGCACTCGCGCGTTGACGGCGAGCGCCGAACGGTACACGAGCTCCTGCGCCTGCAGACGCACGAGCACCTCGATCGAGTCGACGTCCTCCACCGCCGTCCTGCGGGACTCGAGGGACACGGAATTCTGCACTGCCGCCTCCTTGGCGCGTTCGATCTGGGACTGCCTGGTTCCCACCGAGCCCTGCACTCCGAGCATGGCGGTGCGTCGACTGTCGATCTCGCCGAGCCGGGGCCCGACGTTCGTGCCGGAGCGGAGGTCGGCCACGATCTTGTCCACGAGCGCGAAGACGGAGTCGTCTCCGGTGCCGAAGACCGCAGCGCCGTCGGTGTCGACGCGCACCGAGGCGGCGTCGGAGACCCGACGGGTGACTTCCGCTCCCGGCACCCCGCTGTGACTGTAGTCAGCGGCGAAGGCGGCCGTGTCGGACGTCCCCGCGAACACGGAACGGCCGAGCAGTCGCGTGTTCGCCTGGGACAGCATCTCCTTGCGGATGCCTTCGAGCTCGACCGCCAGCGCCTCCTTGGCCGTCGCGTCCAGCGCTCCGTCGTTCGCACCCTGGGCCGTCAGATCACGCACGCGCGCGAGCAGGGCGGTGCTCGCCGTGATGGCCGTGTCGGCAGCGGTGACCCAGGCGAGGCCGTCGTCGATGTTGCGCGCATACTGCTCGGTGCGACGCTGCTCGGCGTGAAGCGCCAGTGCCGTGGCCGCGGCCGCCGGGTCGTCGGACGGTGCGGCGAAGGCGCGCTGGGATGTCGCCTGCTCCTGCAGACGCGCCAGCTCGGAGAGGTTGGACTGCAGCTGGCGCATCGCCGTCTGCGTCATGGCGGATGACGTCACTCGAGAGATCACGGTGCTCCTTCGCTCAGCGTCCGACGAGGCCGGTGCGGTTGATCAGGACGTCGAGCGCCTCATCCACCGCTGTCATCACGCGGGCGGCGGCCTGATAGGCGGTCTGGTAGGTGAGCAGGCTGATGGTCTCCTCGTCGCCGTCGACCGCGGCGACCGACTGCTGAGCTCCGACAGCGGCGACCGCTGCGGAGTCGGAGAGCTTCGCGCGCTGCACGTCGGCAGCGGTCGCGACCCCGAACCGGGTGACCTGATCGGACCAGACGGCGTCAGGAGAGCCTGCGCTCCGACCGATCTGGGAGATCAGGTCGGCATTGGTCGCGTCCAGGGCACCGGCACCGGGCGCCGCGAGGGCGAGTTCGGAGGCCGAGCCGACGGCGACGGTCAGGCCCAGTGCGGCGGAGCCCGTCGTCGGCACGGTGAAGAAGTCTCCCCCGGCCTGACCGGTGGAGGTCACCCCCGCCCTGTGCTGAGCGTTCATGGCGTCGGCCAGCGTCGTGGCGACCTTGTCGTACGTCGCCGCGAGCCCGGCGAGCATGCCACCTTCGGAGGCCGGAGCCAGCACCGAAAGCGAGGCGCCGAGCTCGCCGCCGTCGATCGACACGGGCAGGTCGGGCGCGGACGCCCACGAGAGGCTGAACCGCTGCCCCGAGTCGATCGAGGCGGGCCCGGTCAGCACCAGATGGCGTGAGTCGGAGCCGGACACCAGCGCGTTGCCGCCCAGCCGCACGGTCATCGTGCCGTCACTCTCGATGGTCGCCGCCGCGCCGGACATCCTGGCCACGTTCTGCGCCAGGACGCTGCGCTGGTCCATGAGCTCGTTCGCCGAGCGGCCGGAGGCGAGTGCATCGCGGATCTCTCCGTTGAGGACCGCGATCTGGTCGGCGGTGGCATTCACCTGGGAGACCGTGCGGTCGGCGGAGTCGCGCGCGTTGCTCCACTGGGTCGCGACGTTCCGGTACCCGCCGGCGATGTGCGAGGCGAGCTCCTTCGCCGACTCCAGGATGCTGGAAGCCGCCGCGCCGGAGTCCGGCGTGTTCGCGAGGTCCTGCCAGCCGGACCAGAACTTGGACAGCCGGGCGGCGAGTCCGTTCGCCGTGGGCTCGGCCAGCGATGCCTCGACCGTGGTCGCGGCCACCGCCCTGGTCGACCAGTACCCCGAAGCGCCGAGGGCGTCGCGCACCCTGGCGTCGAGCAGGGCGTCGCCCAGGCGTGCGACGCCGTCGATAGAGACGCCGTGGCCCGGGAGGGCGCCGACGCTGAACCGTCCGGTCTGCGCGATGGCCGCGACGGCCGAGGTGGTCACGCGCTGCCGCGTGTACCCCTCCGTCTTCTGATTGGCGATGTTCTGCCCGACCACGTCCATGCCGCGTCGGGCAGCCGCCAGTCCGCTGGCCGCCGTGTTCAATCCGCTGAAGGTCGACATGATCCCCTCTCGGTCACATCTCGGTGTCGATGATCCGCGCGGCATCGTCGCGCGCGCGGTCACCCTTGGTCGTGTACTCGCCCGTGTCGTGCCCGAGCGCGGCGATCGTCTCCTGCGTCGCGCGGAGCACTCCGCTGAGCTGCTCGGCGTTGGCGTCGCGCAGCTGCTCGACCTCGGCCGCGAGCTTCGAAAGGGCTCGCAGATGGTCGGCGAACACCTCCTGCCACGCCCCTTCCGGCGCGTGCTCGATCAGCTCGCGGATCGTCGACGCCTCGGGAGCCCCCCACTCCTCGGCGACGGTGGCGACCTCGACGGTGCGGGCGAGGCTCGCGCCGCGCAGTCGATCGAGCACCTGATCGATCTCCCGTGCGGCAAACTGGATCCACTGGGACCGCCCGGCGGCGAGAAGCAGCTGCTGCTCATCGAGCTTGAACAGCAGCATCTCGAGCAGCTCGCGCTCTCGCCACAGCTGTATCGATAGTTCGTTGGCTCCCATGATCCCCTTTTCCCCAGTGATCGCCCCGCCTGACAACGCGGCCAAAGGTCACTATCGGCCAGCGTCTGCCTAACGTTACTATGTGGAACGGCGATGGATAGTTCTCCCCATGTACAAATCACAAGACGTGTGATATGTGCATCTGTTCATCTCCTCGGATCTTTCGGAGTGCATCCAGAGAGGTGGATCATCCCCCATGTCGTCGCGCGCTGAGCGCAATCTGCTCATCGAGAGCAACCTCCCCCTGGTCGGATACCTCGCCGCCGAGACCCATGCCCGCGCCACCCACATCCCCCGCGACGAGCTCGCGGCCGTCGGAGCGCTCGCGCTCGTGACAGCTGCCGAAGCGTTCGATCCGGAACTCGGCGTTCCCTTCGGGGCCTATGCCCGCCGACGCATCCTCGGCGCTTTCGCCGATGAGATGCGCTCGATGGACTGGGCCTCCCGCGGCATCCGCAAACGCATCAAGGAGACCGTCGCCGTCCGCGAGGCGCTGACCGCCGGGCTCGGCCGCACCGCGACGGTCGCCGAGGTCGCCACCGCGATGGGTGTCGCGAAGGACATGGTGATCGAAGCACTCGGCGACGCCGCCAGGATGCTGACCACTCTCGACGACCCCGCCGCCCGTGACGTCACCGCAGACATCCCCCTCCCCGAGGAATCGGCGCTGGTGGGAGAACGGCGCGAGGTGCTCGAGCAGGCGGTCATCGCTCTGCCTGAGCGCATGCGGCGGATCGTGCAGGCGGTCTACTTCGACGAACGCCCCGTCAAGGAGATCGCCGAGGAGCTGGGGGTGACGCACTCCGCGGTGTCGCAGCAGCGCTCGGAAGCGATCCGGCTTCTGCGTGACGCCCTGGACCGCTACTACGCAGAGGGGTCGACACCGGCAGCGACCACGCGGGTCTCCCCCGCGGCCCGCGATGCCTACTTCGCCAGGATCGCGGACGCCGCAGGTTCCCGGATCGCCGGGGTTTTCCGCGAATCGGCGACCGCCTGAGCGGATTCCCCGCCGGCCCGGCTAACGCGCCGGGAACCTCCGCCGATAGGTGTGACCGGGAGACCACGGATGGTCTCCCGCACAACACCATTCACGGAGGAGAACCCTTATGGGTATGCAGATCAGCACGAACGTGTCGGCACTCAACGCCTACCGCAACCTGTCCAACACCCAGAACGACCTGTCGAAGTCGCTCGAGAAGCTGTCCAGCGGCTTCCGCATCAACCGCGCGGCCGACGACGCTGCAGGCCTCGCGATCTCCGAGGGCCTGCGTTCGCAGGTCAACGGCCTGAACGTCGCGGCACGCAACGCCCAGGACGGCATCTCGGTCATCCAGACCGCTGAAGGCGCCCTGACCGAGGTCCACTCGATCCTGCAGCGCGTTCGCGACCTGACCGCTCAGGGTGCGAACGACTCGAACAACGCGAAGTCGCGCGACGCGATCCAGAAGGAGATCAACACCCTCGGTGATGAGCTCACCCGGATCGCCGGCAGCACGAACTTCAACGGCATCAAGCTGCTCTCGGGCGGCGACACGCTGACGTTCCAGGTCGGTGCGGGCTCCGTCGCCGCCGAGGACCAGATCTCGGTCGCCCTGACCGACTTCGCCACCCTCGGTGCCGACATCAAGACGCTCGCGGGGACCATGACGGACGCCGCGACGTACGGTGCCGCGCTGGCGGGTATCGACACGCAGATCCAGGCGGTCTCGACCGCACGCGCCGGCTACGGTGCGCTGCAGAACCGCTTCGAGTCGACCATCAACAGCCTCAACGTGTCGGCAGAGAACCTCTCCGCCGCCGAGAGCCGGATCCGCGACACCGACATGGCGTCCGAGATGGTCAAGTTCACGTCGAAGAACATCCTGTCCCAGGCAGGTACGGCGATGCTGGCACAGGCCAACCAGGCCAACCAGGGCGTGCTCCAGCTCCTGCGCTGAACCACGTCATAGGGTCCGGACGCCCACCGGCGTCCGGACCCTGTCCGCTCCTCAACAGGAAAGGCGACCATGTCCCTCTCGCTCGACGGCCTCGTCTCCGGCCTGAAGACCACCGAGGTCATCAAGGCGCTGATGGATGTCGCCTCCATCCCCCGTTCGCTGCTCAAGGCGAAGATGGATGACAAGAACGGCGTCGTCACCCAGCTGCGCACCCTGAACACGGCGGTGCAGAACCTCGCCACGGCGGCCGAGAAGGCCGCGACCCGCGACGGACTCGCCCGCTTCACCACCTCGTCCTCCTCTCCGACGGTCACCGTCGCCACCCGCGAGGGCGCCGCGCCCCTCTCCGCCGACATCGTCGTCGACAAGGTCGCCAAGAACCACACGATCGTCTCCGCTGCCACCGCCGGGTGGCCCGTCGACCCGCCGGTGATCACCCTCGAGAACGCCAAGGGCGAGCGCGTGCAGGTCACCGCAGACTCCACGTCGATGCAGGATGTCGCCCGTGCGGTGAACGAAGCGGGCTTCGGCATCGTCGCCGCGGCCGTCCCCGCCGGACGCGACGCCGACGGCAACCCGATGCACCGTCTGCAGCTGCGGGCCGCCGACTCGGGAGAAGCCGGCCAGTTCCGCGCCTACCGCGGAGACACCGCCGCGGTCGCGGCCGGCACCGCCTCCGACATCTCCACCGAAGCAGGAGCGGCCGTCATCGACGTCGGTGCCGATGCCCAGGTGCGCCTATGGGCCGGCACGAGCGCTGAGCAGGTGCTGACCTCGTCGAGCAACACCTTCACCGATCTGTTCGACGGGGTGGACGTGACCGTCTCCGCGGCCTCTGCTGCACCCGTCACCATCGGCGTCGCCGTCGACACCGCTGCGCGCACCAAGGCCTCCGCCGAGTTCATCGCCGCCGTCAAGGACATCCTGACGCGCATCGACAACGGCTCGAAAGCGACCATCGCCGCCAAGCAGGGCGACAAGACCACCTTGGGCGTCTTCACCGGCGACAGCGCGGTCCGGGGACTGCGCACGGCCCTCGCCGATGCGGTGCAGCACCCCGTGAACGGTGTCTCCCCTTCGTCGATCGGCATCTCGAGCGACATGTACGGCGTGATGAGCTTCGATGAGGAGAAGTTCGCCGAGGCCCTCGCGAAGGACCCGGACGCCGTCGCAGGACTGTTCTCCGATATCGCCTCGCGGGTGCAGGACACCGCGAAGGTGTACTCGGACAAGTACGAGGGACTGCTCACCACGCGGATCACGGGCCAGGAGAGCGAGGTCAAGGGACTCGGCGAGCAGATGGAACGCTGGGACGTCCGCCTCGCGCAGCGCAAGACCACCCTCGAGCGCACCTACGCGCGCCTCGAGGTGATGCTCTCGCAGCTGCAGTCGCAGTCGTCGTACCTGACCTCGCAGATCGCCGCCCTCCCGGGCTCGAGCTCCAACTCGGGGAAGTGAGCATGAACGCCGCGCTCCGCGCCCAGCAGCGCTACCGTGATGACGCCGTGCTGTCGGCGCCGCCCGAGCGTCTGGTGACCATGCTCTACGACCGCCTGCTCCTCGACATCGAGCGCGGGGAGATGGCCCAGCGCGCACAGGATTGGACCGAGGCGAACGCCCAGCTGCAGCACGCCCAGGCGATCGTCTCCGAGCTGTCGTCCTCGCTGACCGACGACTGGAACGGCAGCGCCGGACTGCGGTCGCTGTACGTCTTCCTGTCGCAGACGCTCATCGGCGCCAACATCGGCCGCGACCCGGAACGCACGCACGCGTGCCACGAGATCGTCGCGCCGCTGCGTGACGCCTGGCACGAGGCCGCTCGCACGGTCGCCGAGGCGCGGGCGTGAGCGGGGAAGAGTGGACCGCACTGCTCGACCGACTCGAGCAGGAGGCCGAGCAGATCCTCGACGCCGCGCCCGGTGCCGCTGCCGACGCCGACCTCGCCCCGTGGACGCCGCCGAGCACGCCGCTTCCCGCCGAGCTCGCTGACCGCGCCCGGCGGGTGATCGACCTCCAGCGGTCGGCGATGGACCGTGCCCGCTCCGACCTCGACGGCATGCGTCGGCATCTCGGCGCCGTGAGCCGCATCCCCAGCACCCGTCGACCGGAGGAGCCTGCATACCTCGACGTCGATGGGTGAGATCACTCCCTAACGTCGTGGAGAACCCTGCCGATAGAGCAGGGAGAGCACGGATGGCTCGCAATTCTCGGCCATGGATCGGCCATACCAGCCACACACGGGGAGCCGGTTTCGTGTTCGATTCTGTGACCATGAACGCGCTGACGAGCGCGCTCGACGGCCTCGCGCAGCGCCAGCGCGCGATCTCCGACAACATCGCCAACATCAACACCCCGAACTATCACGCAAAGCGCGTGCAGTTCGAACAGGCGCTCGCCCGCTCGATCGATGCGGGTGATGGACGGGTCGGGGCGATGGTCGGCACCTCGCTCGAGCCCACGCGCTTGAACGGCAACAACGTCAACCTCGATACCGAGACCCTCTCCAGCATCGACACGATGCTGCGCTACCAGTTCGCCACGCAGGCCGTGAACGGCTCGTTCACATCGATGCGCACCGCGATGAGGACCTCATGACCTTCGACGCGATCGGCATCGCCGGCACCGGCCTGACCGTGCACCGCAAGTGGCTCGACGCCATCAGCGACAACATCGCCAACATCAACACCGCCGCTCCCAGCAACGGTGCTGCATTCCGCGCACGGTACATCCTCGCCCAGACGAGCGACCAGTCCCCCGGCGTGTACGTCGCCGGCACCGCCCAGGGCAGTGCCCAGGGACGTCTGGTGCACCAGCCCGACCACCCGCTCGCGGACGCAGACGGCTATGTGCGCTACCCCGACATCGACCTCGGCGACCAGATGAGCCAGCTGATCCTCGCGCAGCGCGGCTACCAGGCGAGCGCCGCCATCGTCGACCGCGCCCGCAACTCCTACGAATCCGCCCTGCAGATCGGACGCAGCTGATGGCCGCACTCCCCGGCATCGAAGCCATCTCCTCGAGTTTCACGCTCGCCCCTCCCGCCGTCGCCCCCGCGAAGGCCACCGACGACACGGCGTTCGCGAACAGTGTCACCGGCGCCATCGACGAGCTGCGCACGTTGCAGTCGGAGTCGGACAAGCTCAAGGTCGCCGCGGTGACCGGAGACCTCGATGACATCCACTCGGCGATGATCGCGTCGTCGAGGGCCGCCGTCACCCTCGAGCTCGTCGCCGCCGTGCGCAACAAGGGCGTCGACGCGTTCAACGAGATCATGCGGATGCAAGCCTGATGCCCCAGGCCGTCACCAACGTGTTCCAGCGGATCGGGCGCGTGATCGCAGGCTTCTCGCTCGCGCAGCGCACGATCGCGATCATCGGCGTCGCCGTGCTCGCCCTCGGCATCGTCGCGCTCTCCAGCTGGCTCACCCGCCCGACCTACACCCCGCTGTTCTCCGGCATGAGCGCCTCCGACGCGAACGCCGTGGTCGAGCAGTTGCGCTCGTCGTCGGTGCCGTACGAACTGGCGGACGGCGGAGCGACGGTGCTCGTGCCCGAGAAGGATGTCTACGACCAGCGTCTCGCGGCCGCCTCGGCCGGACTTCCCGGTGCGAGCTCCGGCGGGTACTCGCTGCTGGACAAGATGGGCGTCACCACGAGCGAGTTCCAGCAGTCGGTGACCTTCAAGCGCGCGATCGAAGGCGAGCTCGCCGCCACCATCTCCTCGATCAAGGGCGTGACGGCCGCGTCGGTGCAGCTCGCCATCCCCGAGGAGAGCGTGTTCGTCTCCGAGACCGTCGACCCCACGGCTTCCGTGTTCGTGGAGACCTCCGGCAACTCGACCCTCTCCCCGAAGCAGGTCGAGGCGATCGTGCATCTGACCTCCGCTGCGGTCAGCGGCATGAAGCCGGAGAACGTGGCCGTGGTGGATCAGAGCGGTCAGACCCTCTCGGCCGCCGGCGTCGGCACCACCGGCGGCATCGACCAGCAGGCCAGCGACTACGAAGCACGTGTGACCGCGAACGTGCAGCAGATGCTCGACACGGTCGTCGGCCCCGGCAACGCCAAGGTGACCGTGGTCGCCGAGATCGACCACTCCGTCAACGAGCGCGTCGAGGAGACCTACACCCCCGCCGAGGGCGCACCGCCGTTGACCGAGCAGACCAGGACGGACACGCAGAACGGCTCGAGCTCGAACGCCGGCGTGCTGGGACCCGACAACATCGCGGTCCCCTCGGCCGGCGGCGACGGCACCTCCGAGTCGACGGAGACCTCGAAGACGAACGCGGTCAACAAGAGCACGCAGAGCACCTCGACACCCGCAGGCTCGCTGCTGCGCCAGTCGGTCTCCGTGGCCGTCGATGCCGGTGCGGGCGGCGACCTGAGCACCGCGCAGCTGAGCGACCTCGTCGAGACCGCCGCAGGGATCGACACCGACCGTGGCGACTCGATCGCCGTCGAGCTCGTCGCCTTCAACCAGACCAGCTCCGAGGCGGCGCAGGCGGCGCTCCAGGCGGCGAAGGATGCGGAGGGCGCCGAGCGCCAGGCCTCGCTGCTGAACACCGTCATCATCGCGGCCGCCATCGCCATCCCGCTGCTCGCCGGTCTCGCCGCCCTCATCATGCGTGCTCGCCGACGCCGCGGGGCCGACACCGAGTTCGAGGAGCTCTTCGGCGCGCGTCCGCCCGCACTCTCCGCTCTCGACGCGGGCGCGACCGCCGCGATCGATCAGGCGCCGACCACGCCGCTGGCGTTCCTCGAGACGACGCCGGACCCCGAGCCGGAGCCCGACCCCGAGCCCGCGCAGGTGAGCCTCGAACGCCGGCGCGCGGAGATCGACTCCCTCACGCGGCAGGACCCGAAGCGCACAGCTGACCTGCTGCGGACCCTCATCGACGACAGGCAGCAGGCATGACCGGACTGACCGATCGGCAGACAGCGGCCGTCGTCCTGATGAACCTCGATCGCGCCCAGGCGATCGAGGTGATGAAGCATCTGTCCGAAGCGGAGGCCGAGGCCGTCGCAGCCGAGATCATCGACCTGCAGAACCTGGACGCGGCGACCACCGCTCAGGCGCTCGGCCAGTTCCACCGCATCGCGTCGGGCCACCTGCCACCCGCTCGCGGAGGGCGGGACATCGCAGCGGGACTCCTGGAGGCGACGTTCGGCGCCGAACGCGCGGCCGCCGTGCTGGGCAGAGTCGGATCGTCGTCGATGAACTCGTCCTTCGAGTTCCTCGGATCCGCAGACCCGGCTCAGCTCGCGACGCTGCTCGACGGCGAACTGCCCCAGACCGTCGCCCTGGTGCTCGCCCATCTGCCCACGGACCGCGCTGCCGCCGTGCTCGCCACGCTCCCCGACCCCACACGCACCGACGTCGCCCACGCGATCGCGACGATGGGTACCGCATCTCAGGAGGCGATCGCGATCGTGGCGGATGCCCTCAAGGCGCGGACCGGCACGTTCGCGGCGCGCGACACCCCTGAGGTGCTCGGCGGCGTCGAGCCCCTCGTCGAGATCATCGCCCGTTCCGGCGCCACGGTGGAGAAGGCGCTGCTGGCGAGCATCGAAGACAGGGACAGCGCGCTGGCCGAGGACATCCGCTCGCGCATGTTCACCTTCGCCGACATCGTCAAGCTGGACGACCGCGACACCCAGCGCGTGCTGCGGGGCATGGACATCCGCTCGCTCGCCCTGGCGCTCAAGGGCGCACACCAGCCGATCGCCGACCTCATCCGTCGCAACGTCTCCGAGCGCAACAGGGAGAACCTCGACGAGGAGGCCCGCACGCTCGGTCCCGTTCGCGTCTCGCAGGTGGAGGAGGCCAGGGCGGAGATCGTGCGCACGATCCGCGCGCTCGAGGCCGCCGGCGACATCACGGTGCAGCGCGCCGACGAGGACGAATATGTCTACTGAGGCCTTCGCACCTGTGCTGTTCCCGCGTCTCGACGGACGCGAGAACGGGGAGCAGTACGTGACCGCCCGCACGCGCGGCTACGCCGATGGTCATGCGGAAGGGTTCCGCGCCGGCCGCGCGGAGGCCGAGGCGGAGCAGCGCGCGGCGGACGAGGCGCGCGCAGTGAGCGACGCGGTCCAGGCCCAGCGGATCGAGACCGCGGTCGCCGCGCTCCACGCCGCTGCGCGATCCCTGGGAGACCGGGAACGGGAGCTCACCGCCGCCGGTGAGGACCAGGTGCTGCGCTGCGCGATCGAGCTCGCGGAACTGATCCTGGTCGCGGAGCTCTCCGAGCCAGGGGCGTCTGCGGCCGCCGCCCTCCGACGCGCGATGACCGGCGCGGGCCCCGAAGCGATCCGCGAGGTGCGCCTGAACCCGGATGACCTCGCGACCCTGCAGACGTCCGCCGCGGAGCCCGCCGGCATCGCCCTCGTCGCCGACGACACGCTCCACCGGGGAGATGCCGTCGCCACCCTGGCTCACGGCCACATCGACGCCCGGATCGGAAGCGCGCTCGAGCGCGCCCGTCGCGCCCTCACGGAGCACGCCCCGTGAGCGTCTGGGGCGCGGTGCGCGAGGCGGTTCGACCCGAGCGCATCGGCGAGGTCTCGCAGGTGCGCGGCCTCAGCGTGCAGGTGCGTGGCCTCGACGGGGCCGTCGGCGACGTCGTGACGCTGGACGGTGTCGATGCCGAGGTCGTCGCGATCAGCGAGGGCGGACTGCGCTGCATGCCACTCGCCCCCGTCGCCGGCCTCACGGTGGGAGCCCCTGTGCGCGCTCGCGGAGGAGCCCTGCGTGTGCCGACAGGAGCGGCGCTTCTCGGACGCGTCCTCGACGGTCTGGGCCGCCCGATCGACGGGAAGGGTCCGCTGACCGGTGCTGTGCCGGTGAGCCTCGACCATGCTCCGCCCTCCATCATGGGCCGCGACCGGATCGACTCGCCCCTTCCGCTCGGTGTACGGGCGCTTGACACGCTCGTCAGCGTCGGACGCGGTCAGCGCGTCGGGCTCTTCGCGGGTTCCGGTGTGGGCAAGTCGTCGCTGCTGTCGATGGTCGCGCGCGGCACCGAAGCAGAGGTCACGGTGATCGCGCTGGTCGGCGAGCGCGGTCGCGAGGTGCGCGAGTTCATCGAAGACGACCTCGGGCCTGAGGGACTGGCCCGCTCCGTCGTGGTGGTCTCGACCTCGGACCAGCCGGCGATGGCGCGCATCCGCGCCGCGTACACCGCCACCAGGATCGCCGAGGCCTTCCGCGACGACGGCGCACACGCCATCCTCATGATGGACTCGCTCACGCGCGTGGCCATGGCGCAGCGCGAGATCGGGCTCTCGGCCGGGGAGCCTCCGGCTACCCGCGGATACCCGCCCTCCACGTTCTCCCTCCTCGCCGGTCTGCTCGAGCGGGCAGGCACGGACACGCGCGGTTCCATCACCGGCATCTACACGGTGCTCGTCGACGGCGACGACCACAACGAGCCGATCGCCGACACGGTGCGGTCGATCCTCGACGGCCATGTCGTGCTCGACCGGGCGCTCGCGCTGTCAGGACACCACCCCGCGATCGACGTGCTCGGATCGGTGTCGCGGGTCGCCGGCAAGGTCACGGCCCCCGAGCGCAGGGCGCACGCGGCGACGCTCCGCGCCGTGCTGGCCGCCCGCCGGCGTGCGAACGACCTCATCGACATCGGCGCGTACCAACCCGGCGCGGATGCCCGCATCGACGCCGCGATCGCCCATGAGAAGGAGATCAGCGCCTTCCTCACGCAGCCCCTCGACGAGACCTGTGAGATCGAGGAATCCTGGCGTCGCCTGGACGACCTCGTGGCATCGTTCGGAGGAGTGTCATGACGCGGTCGTTCTCGCTCGCCGGTCTGCTGCGGGTCAGGGAGATCCAGGAACGCGCAGCGGCCCAGCGCCTCTCGCGCGCCGTGATCGACGCGCAGCACACGGAGGCGCGCGATCGATCCCTCCGCGCACATCTGTCCGGAGTCGGAAGCGAAGCAGTCGACGTCCGCTCCCTCGCCGCGCTCGCGGCCGCTCGCGTCGCCGGTCGGACCCTGCTGGTCGACCTGACGACGCTGTCCGAGCTGCAGAGGCAGACGGTGGACGAGGCGAGGACCGAGCACGCCCAAGCGCGGAGGGCGATGCGCGGACTCGACCGGCTCGCCGAAGCGCACGCCCTGCGGATGCGGACCGCGGAGCTGCACGCCGAGCAGACGGAGCTCGACGAGATCGGTTCGCGCACGAGCGCGAGCAACACGACCACGGAGGACCACGCATGACGTCTCTCGGCATCGTCGACATGCTCACCCCGCGGGTGCACCGTGCTGCGGGATCGCCCGCCGATGCCCGGCAGTCCACCCCCGGAGCCGCGGCCTTCGCCGATGTGATCCTCGATGCCTCGCGCACCACCGACGATCGGGCGGCTGACACTGCGGCGGGCGCACCCGCCGACGATTCGTCTCCCGACCTCGCGACAGCTCACCCCGCGCCATCCGACCCTGCGGCTCCACCCCTGCCCTCCGGTCCGGTTCCGCCCAGCATCGCCCTGCCCGCCCCCGTCCCGACCGGCTCCCCGCTGACCGACCCCAGCCCGGCCCTGCCCGCAGCGGAGTCGGGGACTCCCACTCCCACCGAGGAGACCGTGCTCGGCGTCGGAGATCCGACGGGGACACCACCGACGGCTCACACCCCGGGAGGCACCGCTTCGACGGGTGCGTTCGGCGGCGCTGCCGTGGGTGAAGGGGCAGAGGGCGTGATCGCGATCGGCTCACCACCGTCCCTCGCGGGAACGGTCGCCGCCGCTCCAGGTCTCGAGACCGGCAGGGCATTGCCGTCGCCGCCGCTCGGCGGACCGGCGGCCATGAGGATGTCGGCCGACGCGACGGCGGTGGCATCGTCGGAGACGGATCGTCTCACCACGACCTCAACCTCGGCTTCGGCGTCGGGGACCACCGGTGCTGCCGCGTCAGCGATCTCGACCGCCTCGGCCCTCCACGGCGCCGGAAGCCAGGGAGCGGACGCCCGCGGAGCCACCGGCACGGAGGATCAGACGATCGTCCCATCGGATCCGGCGTCGGAGCCCACGGCCCCGGTCGCGCCGCCCGGCCCGTCGGCGACCCCAGCGCATTCGGTCCCACTGGACACCGGTGAGTCGTCCACCGCGACCCCGGCGATCGGGGGCGCGACCCCCACGGCGCCCGTGTCCGCTGCGGCGGCTCCGAGCGTCGTCGCCACAGCCCGTCCCGCGCTGTTCACCCAGATCGCGACCCCCGTCGTCGCGCTCGCGCAGGCGCCGGACGGCGACCACAGCCTCACATTGACCGTGTCGCCCGAGAACCTCGGTCCCGTGACGGTGCGCGCCCACATCTCCGGGGGCGCGATCCACATCGAGCTGCACGCGCCGAACGACCTCGGCAGGGAGGCGCTGCGCGCGATCCTCGTCGACCTCCGTCGCGACCTCGCCGCCGCGGCGCCGCATGCGTCCCTCCTGCTGTCGACCTCGGACGACGGACCCGCCGCCTCGAACCCGCAGAGCCCCGGCGGCGGTGCAGCCGGTGGCGGGGCAGCCGGTGGCGGGGCAGCCGGTGGCGCTTCGCACACCGCGGGGGCGGACCAGGGTCGGCCGGGACCGGGAACACCGAACGGCCGTGATGGGACGACCGGAACCGCAGTGCCGGGAGACGCATCTTCCGCGGATCACCCTTTATCCGTCGACCCGACATCCCCGCTGACTTCGCCGCACGGCGGCATCGACATCTTCGCCTGATCCGAGAGGAACCCACGACCATGGTCGAACCGATCTCCGGCACCATCCCACCCTCGGGAGTGCAGACCGGCAGCACCACACCTGCGTCCGAGCGCAAGAAGACGCTCGACTCCGAGGTCTTCCTGAAGCTCCTGGTGACGCAGCTGACCAACCAGGATCCCAGCTCGCCCATGAACACCAACGAGATGATCTCGCAGACCACGCAGTTGGCTTCCATGGAGCAGCTGACCGCCCTCACGGCGACCTCGACCGAGAGCTTCGCCCTCAGCATGCGTCAGACCGCCGCAGCACTGATCGGTCACGAGGCGCAGTACGTCGATGAGAAGGGCGTCACCCAGAAGGGCATCGTCACGTCGGTGTCCTATGCCGGTGCCGTGCCGCTGGTCACCATCGGCGAGGCCTCCATCCCCCTCGACGCCGTCTCCGGCGTCTCCGTCGCTCCCCGTCCGCAGTCCTGACCAGTCCATCCAGAAAGGCATCACCATGCTCCGCTCTCTGTTCGCCGGAATCTCGGGTCTGCGTTCCCACCAGACCATGCTCGACGTCACGGGCAACAACATCGCCAACGTCAACACGACCGGCTTCAAAGCCTCGGCCGTGCAGTTCCAGGACTCGCTCTCCCAGCTCGTGCGCAACTCGATGATGCCGCAGCAGGCCGCCGGCGGTCAGAACCCCGCGCAGGTCGGCCTCGGCGTGCAGGTCGCTGGTATCAGCACCAACTTCGCCTCCGGGGCACCGCAGCCCACGGGCGTGCCGACCAACCTCATGATCGCGGGCGACGGATTCTTCGTCGTCCGCTCCGGCGGCGAGACGCTGTACACCCGCAACGGCGGGTTCTCGTTCGACGCGAGCGGCAAGCTGGTCTCGGCCGACGGCGCGCTGGTCCAGGGCTGGACGGCACAGAACGGCGTCATCGTCCCCGGTCAGGGCATCGGCGACATCCGGCTCCCGGTCGGCGCACTCAGCCCCGCCGCGGCGACCACCACGGCCCGTGTCACCGGAAACCTGCCCTCGGGTGCCGCCGTCGGCGAGCAGCTGGTGCGCGACATCAAGACCTACGACGCCGAGGGTACGGCCACCTCGCTGCGCCTCACCTTCACCCGCACGGCCACCGGCTGGAACGTCACCGAACCCGGCGGCACGAACACCGCTCTCACGTTCACGGACGGCAAGCAGCCCGGCGCGTCGTCGATCGTCTCCGGCGGCGTCACCGTCGATCTGTCAGCGGTGACCGGGTTCGCGGATGTCAGCGATGTCGCGATCAAGGAGCAGAACGGCAAGCCGGCCGGCACCCTGAGCTCGTACGCGCTGATGAACGACGGCAGCCTCGTCGGCACGTTCAGCAATGGCGACACCGAGGTGCTCGCCCGCGTCGCGCTGGCCGGATTCGTCAACCCCGGTGGACTCGAGAAGGCGGGCTCGTCGCAGTACCGCCCGAGCGGGAACTCCGGTGAGCCGACGCTCGGACAGGCGGGCTCCGACGGTCTCGGCGGCATCATCAGCGGCGCGCTCGAGATGTCCAACGTCGACCTGTCGCAGGAGTTCACCAACCTGATCGTCGCGCAGCGCGGCTTCCAGGCGAACGCCCGCATCATCACCACGAGCGACGAGGTGCTGCAGGAGCTGACGAACCTCAAGCGCTGAGTCATCGGAGCTCTGCGCGGTCTCGTGCGGTGGGCGGCGGTCGACGCCACCCACCGCACGCGTCAGAGTTCGCGGAGCTCCGAGGTCATCTCCCCGCCGGCGTCCCCCGTATTGACGGTCCCCTTCGGCTCGAAGAGGATGGCGTGCACCTCTTCGTCGGCTCGCGGGCAGTGCTCCACGCCCTTCGGCACGACGAACACGTCATTCGGTCCGAGCACGACATCGCGGTCGCGCAGCTGGATCGTCAGCTCCCCCTGCACGACCATGAAGAGCTCGTCCGTATCGGGGTGCGTGTGCCAGACGAACTCTCCGAGCAGCTTGACGACCTTGACGTCGTAGTCGTTGATGCTCGTCAGCCGGTGCGGCTGCCAATGCTCGGTGATGGTCGCCAGCGCGGCATGCACATTGCGGGCGTCGGGATTCTCGTTCACGTCGTCAGCCTAGGGGCGCGAACGGCGTGAACGAGACGAGCCTGAGTCGCCGAGGCACCCTTCCACAGAGATCACGGACGCACAACCCCCTGGAGCTCGCCGCCGGACGGGTCGATCCTCGGGGCATGGCACATCCAGACGACATCAAGCAACCGCTCGATCACCTCCCCCCTCTCGAGGAGCGCGACAAGGCCATCGAGATCGAAGAGCCGAGCTATCCGACCTCCGAGGCGCCGACGAGCTCCGCCCACGCCTCTCCGGAGACCGCGGCCGAACCCGGCAAGCCGAATCGTCACGGCGTGGACAAGCTTCCGCCCGGTCCCAGCTGATCCGAGCACCCCGCGCTCCCCCGGTACTGTCGTATCCGGGAGAACGGAGCCGGTGATGAACGCCCTCGACGCATTCGGCACCATCGCCGAGGTCTTGTCCTGGATCGGGCTCGGCATCGGCCTGCCCCTGCTCGTCATCGTGCTCCTGGTGAAGATGCATGACGGCTCCTGGCTGCCTCAGGAGGTCGTCATCGTCGAGGAGCAGGACGGCCGGGCACGCGCCCGCTGGTTCGCGGCCGGTGATTTCCGGGAACGACCGCTCCGCTCCGACGAGTCCATCCATTGGCGCGGACGCGAGGAGGTCGACGCGTTCATCAGCGCGCGTCACCCTGGCCTGATGCGATTCGAGCCCCGACGACCGCTGCTCCATGCCTTCCAGGTGCTCGGGATCACTCTGGCCGCGGTCGGAGGCTGTGCTGTCGTCCTGTCCGTCGTCCTGCTGTTCGTCGGCTGAGGTACGGAGTCCGCACACAGTGTTCGCGGGCAGGATGGAAGACATGTCCGCATCACCGCTCGCTGCACGTCCCTGGCTCGATTCCTATGCGGAAGGCGTCCCCGCCGAGATCGAGGAACCATCGCAGACGCTGCCCGAGATGCTCGCGGCGAGTGTCAAGGCGTTCGCCCGACGACCGGCGCTGGACTTCTTCGGTGCCGTCACGACGTACCGCGACCTTGGCGAGCAGGTCGAACGGGCCGCCGAAGGATTGCGGCGGCTCGGGGTCGGCGCCGGTGACAGGGTGGCTCTGGTACTGCCCAACTCCCCGCAGCACGTCGTGGCGTTCTACGCGATCCTCCGGCTCGGGGCGATCGTGGTCGAGCACAACCCGCTGTACACCGCACGCGAGCTTCGCCACCAGTTCGAAGATCACGGCGCGCGGGTCGCCGTCGTGTGGGACAAGTCCGCCGACACGATCGCGGGTTTCCCCTCCGACGTCAGGGTCGAGCACATCGTGAGCGTCGACATCACCGAGGCGATGCCGCTGTCGAAGCGCCTCGCCCTCCGTCTGCCTCTGCCCAAGGCCCGCGAGGCCCGCGCGAAGCTCACCGGCACCCCGAAAGCGCGGCACCTGATCGCGTGGAAGCAGCTCGCCACGCACCGACGCATCTCGCGCCGAGTGCCGGGGCCGACCCTGGACGACACCGCGCTCCTGCAGTACACCAGCGGCACGACGGGCGTCCCCAAGGGAGCGATCCTCACCCACTCCAACCTCCGAGCCAATGCGATGCAGGGGCGGGCGTGGGTGCCCGGACTCGTCGACGGCGAGGAGACCTTCTACGGTGTGCTGCCGCTGTTCCACGCGTACGGCATGACCCTGTGCCTGACCTTCGCGATGAGCATCGGAGCGCGGCTGGTCCTGTTCCCCGCGTTCGATCTGGGCCTGGTCACGGCTGCGGCACGGACGACGCCACCCACGTTCCTTCCGGCCGTGCCGCCGATCTACGACGCTCTCGCCCGCGCGGCCGCCCGAGGGACCATCGACCTCTCGACCGTGCGCTTCGCCATCTCCGGAGCGATGAGCCTCCCGGTCGCGACGGTGAAGCGCTGGGAGGAGGCGACCGGCGGCCTGCTCGTCGAGGGCTACGGAATGACCGAGAGCTCGCCGGTCGCGCTCGGCAACCCGATGGGTCCCACCCGACGCCCCGGAACGGTCGGCGTGCCCTTCCCGAGCACGGAGATCCGAGTCGTCGACCCGGCGGACTCCGATGTCGATGTGCCGGCCGGCGAACCCGGTGAACTGCTGATCCGCGGCCCGCAGGTGTTCCAGGGATACTGGCGGCGTCCGGGAGAGTCGGCAGATGCCTTGCTGGCAGACGGCTGGCTGCGGTCGGGCGACATCGCCCAGGTCTCGCCCGACGGCTTCGTGACCATCGTCGACCGCCTCAAGGAGCTCATCATCACCGGCGGGTTCAACGTGTCACCGAGCGAGGTCGAAGACGTGCTCGTCGCCCACCCCGATGTCATCGCCGCTGCGGTCGTGGGCCTTCCGCGTCCCCATGGCGGAGAAGAGGTCGCCGCCGCCGTGGTGCTCCGCGACGGCGCGACTCTCGATGTCGATGCCCTGCGTGACTTCTGCCGCACCCGGCTCACCCCGTACAAGGTGCCGCGCCGCATCACCGCCGTCGACGACCTCCCCCGCTCCCTCATCGGCAAGGTGCTGCGTCGTCAGGTGCGCGACGCACTGCTCGCCGACCGCTGAGTCCGCCTCATCCTGGCGTCGATCACCGACGGCGAGCCCGCCTAACGCGCAACGCCGTCCGGCCGACAGTCACCTCCGACAGCCCAGGACGGGCCGTCGGGTCCGTGCTCCCCGGAACGCGGACGGATCTTTCCAGGATGGAGCCCATGATCGTCCTCACGCGCCTGAACCGTTCGCGGTTCGCGGTGAACCCCGACCTGATCGAACGTGTCCAGGCGACGCCGGACACGACGCTCATCATGGTCGACGGTGCGACCTTCGTCGTCACCGAGACGATGGATGACGTGATCGCGCAGATCACCCGGTTCCGTGCCGGCGTGCTGGCCACCGCCGCCGCCCTGATCACCGCAGCGGGAACCGATTCCGCGACTTCCGCTTCTGAGGTCGGTCTCTGATGGATCCGTCTCTCGTCCTCGGACTGGTCCTCGCGTTCGGCGCCCTGATCGCCATGATCAACCTCGAGGGCGCAACCATCGGATCGCTGCTGATCCCCGCCCCGATGGTGCTGGTCTTCGGAGCCACGATCGCCGTCGGCATCGCGAGCGGCACTGTGCGCGATGCGCTGCATGCGGTCAAATCGCTCCCCCGCGCCTTCCGCGGTGAGCGCCGCACCGCGTCGAGCATGATCGACACGGTGGTCGGCTACGCCGAGAAGGCGCGCGCCGAAGGGCTCCTCGCCCTCGAGCAGGGACTCGAGGACGAGAAGGACCCGTTCCTGCGCCAGGCGCTGCAGAGCATCGCCGACGGCACGGATGCGGAAGACCTGCGCACGCTGCTGGAGGACGAGCTCACCTCGACCGCCGCCCGCAACCGCACCGCCTCACGCTTCTACATGACGCTCGGCGGCTTCGCGCCAACGGTCGGCATCATCGGCACCGTCGTCTCCCTCACGCACGTGCTCGAGAAGCTCGACAAGCCGGACACCCTCGGTCCGATGATCGCGACAGCATTCGTGGCGACGCTGTGGGGTCTGCTCTCGGCCAACTTCATCTGGCTGCCCATCGGCGGTCGCCTGCAGCGGCTCGGCGAGCTCGAAGTCGAGCGCATGACCGTCCTCATGGAGGGCATGCTCGCGGTCCAGGCCGGCGCTCCGCCCCAGTTCGTGAACGAGCGTCTGCGAGCGCTCGTGGCCGAGCGTCCCTCTGCCCGATCCGGCCGGAAGGCCCGCACCTCAGCAGCCGAGGAGACGGAGCAGGCGTCATGAGCGTCCGTGCCCGTCGCCGCGTGCCGCAGGAGGAGCACAGCGGTCCGGACGAGCGGTGGATGGCGTCCTACATGGACATGGTGACCGTGCTGATGTGCATGTTCATCGTGCTGTTCGCGATGTCGACCGTCGACCAGGAGAAGTTCGAGGCTCTCAGCGCCTCTCTCGCGACCGGATTCGGGCAGGAGCCGTCGGACGAGATCGACGCCACGACGGGCGTGGTCGTGCCCCCGGAGCTGGTCGACGAGAAGGGCGAGGACTTCGCCGACGTCGCTCTCGCCGCCGCCCAGACCGAGTTCAACGAGCTCTCCGCGCTTCGCGAGCGTCTGCGCCAGGTGCTCGCCGACAACGGTCTCGAGGCCGATGTCACCTTCACGATCGACGAGCGCGGCCTCACGATCGGCCTGGTGAGCGCGGAGACGTTCTTCGACACGAACAGCACGACGCTCAGCGACAAGGCGCTCCTGGTCCTCGATGCGCTCGGCTCCGTACTGGTCACCACGACCAACGAGATCTCGGTCGAGGGCCACGCCGACGTGCGCGGTTCGGTCGCCCCGTACCCGACGAACTGGGAGCTCTCCGCCGGCCGCTCGACCCAGGTGCTGCGGCACCTCGTGGAGGCCTCGGGTCTTCCCCCCGCCCATCTCAAGTCGGTCGGCTTCGGTGACACGCGCCCTGTCGCCGCCGGAGATGCACCGGAGGCACTGGCCCAGAACCGCAGAGTCGACATCGTGATCCTGTCCGATGCGAACGAGGAGGTGCGAGCCCTCATCCCCCAGGCCCAGGCGGGGAAGCCGGCCTCCTGACCACCCTCTCTTCCTAACGCACGCCGATCACCGCCCGATAGTCCGGTTCGTGGTGATCGATAACAGCGTGCGCTCCGAAGTGCGCGCGGGGACGACGGCGAAGGCCCCCGAAGTCGAGGTGTACGACTTCGGCCGTTCCGCGACCCTCTCCCGCGAGCACACCCGCGCCCTGGAACTCGCCTTCGAGACGTTCTCACGGCAGTGGTCGGCGCAGCTGTCGGCGAAGATCCACGTGCGGGCCACGATCGCGGTCGAGCACGTCGGGATGATGACCTACGGCGAATACGCCCAGTCCCTCCCCACCACGACCACCATGATCGTGTGCGCGCTCCCCGACTCCGAGGAGCGCCTCATCGTGCAGCTGCCCACCTCGGCCGCGACCGCGTGGATCGTGCAGATGGTCGGCGGCCGGGCGTCGAGCGCCTCGGAGGACCGTACCTTCACCCCGATCGAGCAGGCACTGATCCGCTCGCTGATCGTCGACGCGATCGATCACCTCACCGGGGCGCTCGACGGTCTGCTCCCCGTCGGCGTCTCGTTCAGCGGCATCCAGTACAGCTCGCAGTTCGCACAGGTCGCGGCTGCCGGCGAACCCGTCATCGTCGCGCGGTTCTCGATGCGCCTGGCGGGTCGCACGGTGCCGACGAGCGTGATGCTCCCCGCCTCCGTGCTCGCCGGGTTCACCGTGCGCCCCTCCGACCTCGAGCGCACCGCCGCACCCGACCGGATCCGCCGCCAGGTCGAGGTCGCACCTGTCGAGGTGGCGCTGCGGCTCGCACCCCGAACCGTGCTGCCGCGCGAGGTGCTCGATCTCACTGTGGGCGACGTCATCGCCTTCCCGCACTCCGCCGACCGGCCGATGGTCCTCACCGTCGGCGATCAGACCGTCGCGACCGCTGCCGTGGGCAGCGCGGGCGCGCGGCTGGCCTGTGTCGTCACCACCACCGTCCCCGATCCCGCATCCGCCGAGGAGTCCGCGTGAGCAGCACCACCACCTACGAGTCCGCCGTCGCCGCCGCCTTCGCCGCATCGCTCCCGACGCCCTCCCCGCTCGTCGCACGCGCCTCCCAGGTCTCGGGCGATACCGGAGACGCCGTGATCGTGCAGTTCGTCGGCGAGGCCAGCGCCCAGCTCGCCGTGCAGCTCTTCGAGCCGGAGATCCTGGTCGACGGACTCGGCGGCACACCGCTCACCGATCGGTTGCGCGATGCCCTCGAGACCGCGACCAGTGCACTGGGTTCCGGCGCTCTCGGCGATGCCTCCGTCGGCGATGCCTCCGCCCTCTTCGCGGACCCGGCTGTGCAGTTGTTCGACCTGCAGGACGACGCCGACCACACGGTCGGACGCCTGGCCGTCGTCGTCACGCGCGCGCCGGCAGGAGCCACGAACCCCTCCCGCCGGCTGCACCGCATCGCCGGCGTCGAGATGGAGCTCACCGTCGAGATCGGCCGCACCAGGATGGCGGTTCGCGACGTGCTGGACCTGGAACCCGGACGCATCGTCGAGCTCGACCGCTCCGCCGGCGCCCCCGCCGACATCAAGCTCAACGGCCGCGTCATCGCGCACGGCGAAGTCGTCGTGGTCGACCAGGACTACGCGGTGCGCATCACCCGCATCCTCGAGAACGTCGAGGCCTGACCCTGGACGACCTCCTGCTCGGCCTGCGGGTCGTGCTCTCGCTCGCCGCAGTACTCGGAGTGCTGTGGTTCCTGCAGCGCCGTGTCGCGCGCACCCAGGCCCGCCGACGTGACGGCGAGGCCATCACGGTGCTCGGACGCCAGGGGGTCGGCCCGAAGGCGCAGATCGTCGTGATCCAGACCGAGGACGCCCGATACGTGCTCGGCGTCACGGAGCACGGCGTGAACGTCGTCGATCGGCTGCCGGTCAAGCGGACCGAAACGTCGGAGGAGACGCCCCGCTCGGCATGGTCGCCGGCGACCGCGGAAGCGGCGTCCGACGCCGCGGAGTTCGACCGGATCCTGGCCGCGGCGGCTCTGACGGAATCGTCGGACATCTCGCCGGTGTCCTCGGCGCCGCAGCGCCGTGTGCGGCACCGCAACGATCCGCTGCGCGGCTCCATCCTCTCCCCCGAGACGTGGCGGCAGACCGCCGAGGCCATCCGGCGCACCCGATGAGCGTCACCCGTGGGGTCGTCGACCGGCGCGCGCTACGACGAATCGCGCTGATCCTCGCCGCGGCGCTCGCACTCGTCGTGGTCCTGACCCTCCTCACGGGCACGGCCGCCCACGCACAGGTGACCCCGGACGATCAGGGCGAGGGCGTCACGATCGACATCAACGGCGTCGACGGCGGTCCGTCGGGGTCGATCCTGACCCTGCTGGGCATCACGCTGCTCTCGGTCGCCCCCGCGCTGCTGCTGATGATGTCATCGTTCACGAAGATCTTCGTCGTGCTGGCGATGACCAGGAACGCCCTGTCGCTGCCGACCATCCCCCCGAACCAGGTGCTGGCGGGGCTCTCCCTCTTCCTGTCGCTGTTCATCATGTGGCCGGTGCTCACCGAGATCAACACGGTCGCGGTGCAGCCCTACATCGACGGCTCGCTCTCGTTCACACAGGCCATCGATGTGGGCCAGCTGCCCCTGCAGGAGTGGATGCTCCGCTTCACCCGCGAAGAAGACCTCGCGCTCATGACGCGGATGGCCGGCCAGCCCAACCCGGAGGACCCCTCGAGCGTCCCGATGTACACGCTCATCCCCGCGTTCATGATCTCCGAGCTGCGGGCCGCGTTCATCATCGGCTTCGTCATCTTCATCCCGTTCCTCGTCATCGACCTGGTGGTCGCCGCCGCCCTCATGTCCATGGGCATGATGATGCTCCCGCCCGTCATGATCTCGCTGCCGTTCAAGATCCTGCTGTTCATCCTCGTCGACGGCTGGGGGCTCATCATCAGAGCCCTCCTGGAGAGTTACGGAGGAGTCGGATGAGCCCTGAGGCGGTCATCGACATCGGGACGCAGGGACTGATCATCGCGGCGAAGCTCGCCGCCCCCGTCCTGGTCACGGCGCTCGTCGTCGGCTTCGCGATCTCGCTGCTGCAGTCCATCACCCAGGTGCAGGAGGTGACGCTGTCGTTCGTCCCGAAGATCGTCGCCGTCGGCATCGCACTGCTGATCGCCGGCAACTGGATGATCGCCGAGATGATCGCCTTCACGAACGAGATGTTCGCCCGCATCCCCTCACTGTTGAGTGGATGACGGCGTGTACATCCCCATCGATTTCGCGTGGCTGGAGGCCACGATGCTCACCGCGGTGCGCATCACGGCCTTCATCATGATCGCCCCGCCTTTCTCCTACGGGGCGATCCCGGTACGGGTCAAGGCGATGCTCGCGATCGGGCTCTCCCTCGCCGTCGGCACAGCCGTCGCCCCTGGCTACGAGAACCTCGACACCGGCCCGTTCTTCGGCGCGCTCGTCCTGCAGCTCGTCACGGGCGCCCTGCTGGGGTTCCTGGTCCTGCTGTGTTTCTCGGCGCTCCAGGCCGCGGGCAGCCTGATCGACGTCTTCGGCGGATTCCAGCTCGCGCAGGCGTTCGATCCCCACTCGATGGTTAACGGCGCGCAGTTCACCCGCCTGTTCCACATCACCGCCCTCACGCTGCTCTTCGCCTCGGGCGGGTACCAATTGATCCTGGCCGGGCTCGCCCGCAGCTTCGAGGCCGTGCCCGTCAACGGCATCTTCCAGGTCGCAGGGCCGGCTGAGCTGCTCGTCGACGGAGTGACCCAGCTCGTGCTGGCAGCCGTGCAGATCGCCGGACCGCTCGTGCTCGTGCTGTTCCTCGCCGATGTCGGACTCGGTCTCATCACCCGTGTCGCCCCTGCCCTGAACGCGTTCGCGATGGGCTTTCCGGTGAAGATCCTGTTGACTCTGCTGCTCGCCGGAGCCGTGTACGCCGTGCTCCCCGGCATCGTCGATGCCCTTGCCGCCAACGCCCTGCGAATGATGCAGGGGGTGCACCGATGAGCGGGACCGACAGCGGCGAACGCAGCGAGAAGGCGACGGACAAGCACCTCAGCGAAGCGCGGAAGAAAGGACGCCTGTCGCGCAGCCAGGACCTCACGGCCTGGCTCGGCATCGGCGCGGCGGCCGTCACGATGCCCGCCGCGATCGCGCTCGGCGCGTCGGCGGGGACGGAGCAGTTGCTCACGCTCGACTCGCTGGTCGAGGCACCGACGCCGGAGGCCGCGCTCGCGGCGCTCGGCCGTGGCCTGGCGTCCGTGCTCCCGACGCTCACCGTGATGCTGACGGCCGTCGCGATCGTCACCCTGATCGGCGCGGTCATCCAGGGCGGGGTGCACCTGCGCCCTCTGACGGGCCGCTTCGAGCAGTTCAACCTCGTCAACGGTGTGCGTCGCGTGTTCGGCATGCAGGCTCTCTGGGAGGGCGCCAAGGCCCTCATGAAGACCGCGGCCATCGGCATCGCCCTCTGGTTCGTGATCGCGAGCCTGATGCCCGTGCTGACCGCGAGCGGGGCGCACTCCGTCACCCGACTGCTCGGCACCGCGAGCGAAGGCACGACCGCTCTGCTGCAGACCGCGATCGGCGTGGGGCTCGCCCTCGCCGCGATCGACATGTTCGTGGTGATGCGGCGCAACCGCAAGCACACGCGCATGACCAAGCGCGAGATCCGCGACGAGAGCAAGAACTCCGAGGGCGATCCGCTCATCCGCCAGCAGCGACGTTCACGGCAGCTCGCGGTGAGCCGCAACCGCATGATCGCGGCCGTCGCCGGCTCCGATGTGGTGGTGGTCAATCCGACCCACATCGCGGTGGCACTGCGGTACGAACCCGGCAGGGCCGCCCCCAAGGTGGTCGCGAAGGGCAGCGGTGTGATCGCGGAGCGCATCCGCGACGAGGCCGTGCGCGCCGGCGTGCCACTGGTGCGAGAGATCACCCTCGCCCGGGCTCTGCACGCCGCCTGCGAGCTCGGGCACGAGATCCCCGAAGACCTGTACAACGCCGTGGCACGCGTGCTCGTGTTCGTCGACTCGCTGCGACGCCGCGGAGCCGCCCGCGGCATCCACTCCCTTCCCTACCGGAGGACCGCATGAGACAGCTGCTTCCCAAGCTCGGAGTGCCGATCGGCGTCGTGGGCATCATCATGCTCCTCGTCGTGCCGGTGCCGCCGTTCCTGCTCGACATCCTCATCATCCTGAACATCATGTTCGCGCTCGTGATCCTGCTCACGTCGATGTTCGTGAAGAAGCCGCTCGACTTCTCGGTGTTCCCTTCGCTGCTGCTCGTGGCGACGCTGTTCCGCCTGGGACTCAACGTGGCCTCCACCCGTCTGGTGCTCGGTGAGGCGTATGCGGGGCAGGTGATCGAGGCCTTCGGCGCCATCGCGGTCGGCGGCTCGCTCATCATCGGCGCGGTCGTCTTCCTCATCCTCGTCGTCATCCAGTTCGTCGTCGTCACCAAGGGCGCGGAGCGCGTGGCCGAGGTCGGCGCACGATTCACGCTCGACGCGATGCCCGGCAAGCAGATGGCCATCGACGCCGACCTGAACGCCGGGCTCATCACCGATGCGGAGGCCCGCGAGCGCCGCGCCGAGGTGGCGGCAGAGGCCGACTTCTACGGAGCCATGGACGGTGCGTCCAAGTTCGTGAAGGGCGATGCGATCGCTGGACTCGTCATCATCATCATCAATCTGGTCGGCGGCATCGCGATCGGCATCGTGCAGCACGGGATGACGATCGACGAATCCGTGAGCACGTACAGCCTGCTGACGATCGGCGACGGTCTGGTCACGCAGATCCCCGCCCTGCTGATGGCCGTCTCCACCGGCATGATCGTGACCCGCTCCACGGCGGAGGCGGAGATGGGGACGGCGGCGTCCGCCCAGCTCGGCCAGTCCCGCAACGCTCTGATCATCGCCGGGTGCGCGGCGATCATCATGTCGCTCATCCCGCACATGCCGATGCTCCCGTTCGTCGCGATCGGCGCGACGCTGCTGCTGATCGCGCAGCGGATCAAGGCCACGCAGAAACGTGAAGAGGCAGCAGCGACGCAGAGCCCGTCCATCGTTCCGACCGATCAGCCGGAGGAGCTCATCGAGAAGATGCGTGTGCATCCGCTCGAGATCCTGCTCGCCCCCGACATCGTCGACCTGGTCACCGGGGGTCCAGACGACCTCCTCGCGCGCGTGAAAGCCCTCCGACGCCGCATCGCCCTCGATCTGGGGCTGGTCGCGCCACCGGTGCGCACCCGCGACAGCATCGAGCTGCCGCAGGCCACCTACGTCATCCGGATCGCCGGGGTCGAGACCGGTCGCGGGACGGCACCCGTCGGGTCGGTGCTCGCGCTCGGACAGGGGCTGGACAGCCTTCCCGGCACGGCGACGCTCGACCCGGTCTTCGGCCTCGAGGGCAAGTGGATCCCCATGGAGATGCGCCACAGCGCGGAGTTCGCCGGGGCCACCGTGATCGACCGCGCGAGCGTGATCATCACGCATCTGTCCAGCGTCATCCACGCCCACGCCGCTCGGCTGCTCAGCCGCGAAGACGTGCGCCAGCTCACCGACGCGCTCAAGCAGGTTTCTCCCGCGGCGGTCGAGGAGCTCACACCCGCTCTGCTCTCGCTGGCAGAGGTGCAGCGCGTGCTGCAGGGCCTCCTGGCGGAGCGGGTCCCCATCAACGACCTCAGCCGCATCTACGAGGCCCTCGCGTTGCGGGCCAGGGCGTCCACCGAGCCGGAGGGCCTGATCGAGGCCGCCCGCGCCGCCCTCGGTCCCGCGATCGCCGCCCGCTTCGCCGATGCCGGAACCCTGCGCGTGGTCATGATCAACCCGCTGCTCGAGCAGGCCATGCTCGAGAGCCTGCGCTCGAGCGACGAGGGCAGTCAGATCGTGTTCGACCCGCAGCGCATGGAGACCGTGATCGAGTCCGTGAAACACGCCGTCTCCTCGGTGCGGGAGGGCGGCGAGCCGGTTCTCGTGTGTGCGCCCTCGCTGCGACCGGCCGTGCGGCGGCTCGTCTCCGCGCAGACCGACGGGCTCCCCGTGCTGTCGTACAACGAGGCGACTGCCGCAGCTCTCACGATCGAGACGGTGGGCGTCGTGCACGACATCCCCGCACCGGCGGTCGGCGTCGTCCCCGCAGCACTAGGCTGAACGAATGCTGGTGTTGACGAGGCGGATCGGTGAGAGCGTGCGCATCGACGGCGACATCGAGGTCACGCTGCTCGAGATCAAGGGCGACAGCGTACGCATCGGCGTGAAGGCGCCGCGCGAGACGCGCATCCAGAGGACCGAGATCATCGAGGCCGTCGTCGCAGAGAACGTGTCGGCCGCCGCCGGGACGGACGACGACGCCGAAGGGGCGATCGTCGCTGCCCTCGCGAGAGGACGAGAGACCCGCACACGGTAGTCAGCCCGCCGGCCGCACGCCGCTCAGGTCGTCCGCGTTGGCGCGCTTCCACTGGTCGCCGCCCGCCGCTCTGGCTCTGGCCGCTGCCCGGTCCGCCGCTGCCCGCAGCAGGTCGTAGTCGTAGCCGACGACGGACACGGGCGCCCAGCCGATGCTGGCGGAGGAGCGGATACCGCTCGCGGAGGCGTCCTTCTCGAGCATGGCGATGCGGGTGAGCATGCCGCGCAGGTGATAGCGCACCGCTTCGTCGCTGCCACGGATGATCACGACGGCCCGCCCGTCCTCGATCCGATCGGCGTCCGCCGATGCCGGCAGAGCGTCTTCGATGTCGTCGTGGAAACGATCGACGATGCGGGCGAACGCGGCTCCGGTCGATGCCTCGCGGAGGTCGACCGGATCGTCGAGTCGGATGTCGAGGACCGACCACGGCTGGTCGTTCTGCGCTTCGGCTTTGCGCAGACGTCTGCGGGCGCGATCCGCCCCGTCGGTGCTGCGACCGGCAGCGGCCTTCTCCCCCACGCGCACCAGCAGGACGAGGGTGAAGGCCGCACAGGTGCTCACCACGAGGGTTCCCACGGCGTTCATGCCGCGGAGCGCGCTCAGCTGCTCCTGGGTTCCCGCACCGCCCACGACGAGGGCGGAGGCGGCGCTCACGACCGCCACGACCACGAATCCGCACGAGGCGAGAGCCAGCGGCAGCACGATGTCCCTGGCCACGGGCCGTCCGCGCAGGAGCTCGTACGCGACCATGCCGGCGAATACCCCGCTGACGAGGAAGACGACGTGGAACGTGGGCAGATACCAGGGTGTCCCCGCCGTCGCCACGAGAAGAACGGGGGCGGCCACCAGGAAGGGGATCACCGCCCACCAGGATGCGCGGCGACCGAAGTGCAGCCGCAGGCCGATCCACACCAGCGGCTCGAAGCACAGCATCATCGCGGAGGACGCCGCGCGCAGCATCTGCTCATCTGTCTGCTGCCCGGCGAGCCACAGGTAGGCCCCGAGCATGCCGAGCCCGAACGCTCCGGCCCAGATCACCGTCGCGTGGCTCGGGCGGGCGAGCGTTCCGAGCCCGACGACCAGCGCTGTCAGCACGGTGACGACGGCCACCATGCTGGTGGTGATGTCGACGCTCACCGGAACGAGCGGACTCATGCGTGCTTCTCCTTCACTCGACGATGCGGGAACCGCAGCGTGACCCTGGTTCCGGTCCCGGCCTCGCTGACCACATCGATGGTGCCCTCGTGGGCGGCGACGATCTCCCTGGCTATGCCCATCCCGAGCCCCGTTCCGCCGATGCCGGCGCGCATCGCGCTCTCCGAACGGAAGTAGGGCTCGAACACCCGCGAGAGGTCTTCGGGGGACATCCCGGTTCCGTTGTCGGAGACAGCGAGTTCCGCGTAGCCATCCGGCCCTGTCGAGAGGTCCACGGTGATGATCCCTCCGGCTGGCGTGTATTTGACGGCGTTGCTGAGCAGGTTGTCCAGCACCTGGCGCAGGCGGAAGGCATCACCGGAGACGACGAGGCCGCGCTCCCCCTCCACGGTGAGGGTCTGTCTGCTGCCGGCGATGAGCGGTGAGTACGAAGCGGCGGACGCCTCGACGAGTTCGCGCAGGTCGACAGGGGCGAACGGCTCCGGGGCCGTGTGGCTCGACTGCTCCAGGATGCTCCCGACGAGCTCCTGCATGCGATCGCCCGCGTGCGCGATGATCTCGAGCTGAGCGGGCACCCTGCCAGGGAGATCCTCGCGTTCGCGCAGCAGCTCCACGTGGCCGATGATCGCGGTGAGCGGGTTGCGCAGCTCGTGCGAGACGACCGCCGTGAACGCTCTGCGCTCCTCCTCGGCCTCGAGCTTCGCGGTCACATCATCGATCACGACGAGAGTGATGTCCTCCCCCTCTCCTGCCGTGGCCATCGGCTGTGTGCTCACCTCGAGCGCCTTCCACTGTCCGCCCCCGTCGAACAGCCAGACCCGCTCGGACTGCAGCGCCTCTCCGCGTGCGGCCCTTGCCAGCGTCGTGTGCGTCTGCGGCACGGCGTTGCCACGACGCGCGTCGTACTCGACCGACGCGGAGGGCAGCGCGGCGCCGAAGCGGTCACGCCCGTATAGAGACCTGTACGCGTCGTTCATCTGCAGGATGCGACCGGACGATGTGACGACGACGAGCGCGGCGCCCAGCGCGTCGACGATCTGCGTGACCCGACGCTGGTTGGCCTCGGCACGCTCGGCCGCGCGGTTGACCTGCTCCGACCGTCGTTGGAGAAGTCGCCGCGCCGCACGAGAGCGCTGAGCGCCGATGCGCACCGTGACGCCGAGGAACCCGAGTGTGATGACGAGCGTCAACAGCCGCAGCAGGATGTCCGCCGGGGTGCCGTTCTGATCCGCGAAGACCACCAGGGTGCCGCTGATGAAGGCGATGCCTCCGAGCACCCATGGCAGGGAGAAGTAGGTCGCCAGCCAGACGACGGGGAAGACCCAGAGGAAGCCGAGGCGGATGTCGGGCGCATTCGTGGTGAAGCCGACGGCGAGCGCGTCCAGGAGCGGGATGGCAGCCACCGCGCTGTGCGGGAGCCGATGCCAGGGCACGGCCAGCGTCACCAGAGTGGTCACGACGACGAGGGCGATCCCGGTGACGATGAGAGGGTTGGCGAAGGTCTGGGGCTTGAAGGCGGTGATCATCACCACGATGGCGACGATGCTGCCCATGAACACCAGCTGCCATCGCCAGATCGAGACGGTGCGGATCATGCTTTTCGCCCGCCCTCCGGTCGATCCTCAGCTTTCCCGCAAGATTACTCAAAGATCGGTGCAGCCCGCTCTTCGGGCGGCCTCGCACCCCTAGCATTCTGAGTGGGGCCGAAACTGCGACTGGGGAACAACGCAGACGCCGGGGCCAGGCGAGTGGGGATTCGCAGGCATCCGGGGCCGCGGCTGGGGAGCCGCGGCTCCGCCCCGGTCAGTTCGGTTCGATCGTTGCGGGGGTCAGGCGGTAGCCGACCCCACGCACGGTCTCGACGTAGCGAGGGGCGCTCGTGCTGTCTCCGAGCTTCCGCCGCAGGTTGGCGATGTGCGTCTCGATCGCGCGCTTGTCCGGCTCGCTCACGTGGTCGCTCGATCCGGGGGGAAGACCGCGCAACCCCCGGGCGAGCTCGGCCTTGCTGCATACGCGCTGCTTCGCCTCGAGCAGTGCGGCGAGCAGATCGAACTCGGTCGGGGTGAGGTCTATCCGCCGTTGCCCGATCAGGACCATCCGCGTGTCGAGGTCGAGGCTGAGGTCCCGGTGCACACGCCCACGCCAGGTGAGCACGGTCGCGCCGTCGGCCACGGGATCAGGTTCGACCGGAGCCCGCGGGCTCGATGCGCCGCGGACGTCCGGCTGGCGAGGGCGACGCAGGAGCGCCTCGATGCGGGCACGCAGCTCGCGAGGCCGGAACGGTTTCACCAGATACTCGTCGGCGCCGGAGGTGAGCCCCAGAACCACGTCGGACTCGTCGGAGAGCGCCGAGAGCATGATGATGAAGGTGTCGCTGACCCGACGGATGCGCCGCGCCACCTCGAAGCCGTCGATGCCGGGGAGGTTGATGTCGAGCGTCGTGATCACCGGCTGATGCCGCTCGACGGCCTGGAGGCCATCCATGCCCGATCCGGTGAGGATCGTCTCGAAGCCCGCTGCGAGGAAGACCTCGTCGAGCAGGGAGCGCACACCGGGATCGTCCTCGATGATCACGGCGACCAGAGCGCGGACGTCCCCCGAGCTCACGAGGCGCTCTCGCGCGTGATCGTGACGAAGCGCGGCGCGTCGGCATCCAGCTCAGACGGATCGAGGTCCGCCGCTCCGACGGGCCGTTCCACCTCGATGTCCCACCACGAGTCCGCCAGCTCCTCGGCCATGCCACGCCCCCACTCGACCACCACGACCGACCGCTCGAGGTCGAGATCGAGGTCGTCGAGCTCAGCAGCCGAGCCGAGTCGGTAGGCGTCGACGTGCACCAGTGGTGCTCGGCCGACCAGCGAGGGATGCGTGCGGGCGATCACGAAGGTCGGGCTCTGCACCGGTCCGCGCACCCCCAGCCCCTCGGCGAGACCGCGAGTGAAGGTGGTCTTCCCCGCGCCGAGAGGACCGGTCAGCACCAGCAGATCGCCCGCCTCGAGCTGCTCGCCGATGCGCAGACCCAGCTGCTCCATCTCGTCGGCGGTGGCGATCTCCCGGCGGCCGAGGAAGGCGGGATCCACGCTCACGACGTCCTCCGGGGCACCCGGGGACCGATCCGGGTGACGATCTCGTAGTTGATGGTGTCGGCGGCTTCGGCCCAGTCGGCGGCCGATGGCACCCCGAGGGTGGGGTCACCGAACAGGACCACCTCGTCCCCGATCGAGACGGGGGTGTCCCCGACGTCGACGATGAACTGATCCATCGCGATCCGTCCGACGTTCAGGAACCGGCGCCCGCCGATCGAGACCGGAAGCTTCCCCGAGGCGTTGCGGGGCACCCCGTCGGCGTAGCCGAGAGGAACGAGCACCAACGTGGTGTCGCGGTCGGTGCGATGGTCGTAGCCATAGGAGACCCCGGTCCCGGCGGGCACGCGACGGACGGCGGCGATCGCGCCCCGGAGGGTCATGGCCGGCCGCAGCCCGAGCTCCGCGGAGCTGCGGTCGTCGAAGGGCGAGAGGCCGTAGAGTCCCACGCCGATGCGGACGGCATCGAGGCGCATCTCGGGCAGATCTATGGCTGCTGCCGTGGCGGCGATGTGACGGATCTCGGGGTGGATGCCGAACGACGCAGCGGTGGCGACCCCCTCCTCGAACTTCGCGAGCGCCGCTCTGTCGTCGTCCACGGAGGTGTTGGAGAGATGGCTGAACAGTCCCACGATGCGCAGGCGCCCGATGCGCTCCAGCCGCGCCGCCTCCGCCAGCACACGTCCCCAGTCCGCCGGGGCGATGCCGTTGCGCGACAGCCCGGTCTCGAGCTTCAGGTGCACGCCCACCGGTCGGTCGACGGCGGCTGCAGCGCCGGCTGCCTCGAGCTGATCGAACGACGAGATCCCGACTTCGATGTCCTGTGCCGCGGCGTGCTCGAATCTCTCCCCCGGCGCGTGCAGCCACGCCATGATCGGCGCGTGCACGCCCTGTCTGCGCAGCTCGAGTGCCTCGGGGATCTCGGCGACGCCGATCCGCGTGGCACCGGCCGAGAGCGCGGCCACCGCTGCCGAAGCCGCACCATGACCGTAGGCGTTGGCTTTCACGATGGCGATCACCTCGACGCCGGTGAGGCGCCGGAAGTGCCGCACGTTGTCGGCGATGGCATCGAGATCGATGGTCGCTTCTCGGAACGGGACGGTCACAGCGGTGCTCCTTCGGCGACGACGAACGCCGCGGCGAGGCCGGCGTCATGGGTGAGAGTCAGATGCAGCGTGAGGATGCCCCGTTCCTCCACGACGGCAGCCGTCGATCCGGAGAGCACGAAATGCGGGCGGCCGGAGGGTTCCGAGGCGATCTCGATCTCGGTCCAGTGCACACCGTCGGATCCGCCCAGTGCTTTGATCAACGCCTCTTTGGCGGCATAGCGCGCGGCGAGGGAAGCCAGGCGGAGCGTGCGCTCCGACGGAGCGAAGAGGCGCTCGCGCAGTCGCGGCGTCCGTTCCATCGTCCGTTCGAACCGCGGGATGTCCACGAGGTCGATGCCGGTTCCGATGATCACCCGTTCAGCCTACCGAGCCTGATTCCGGTCCGAATCGCCCAAATGGCTCCGTTTCCGCTGGAAACGAAGCCATTTCGCACGATGTGGAGGGCGGGTCTACTCGACCGTCACCGACTTCGCGAGGTTGCGCGGCTGGTCGACGTCGAGGCCCTTCGCCGTGGCCAGGGCCATCGCGAAGATCTGCAGCGGCACGACGGCGAGCAGGGGCTCGAACATCGGGCCGGCGAGCGGAATGCGGATGACCTCATCGGCGAACGGCAGGACTGCCGCGTCGCCCTCCTCGGCGATCACGATCACCCTGGCACCGCGGGCGCGGATCTCCTGGATGTTCGAGACGACCTTGGAGTGCACGAGCGCCGAGTGGCGCGGGGAGGGCACCAGGACGAACACCGGCTGCCCCGGCTCGATCAAGGCGATCGGACCGTGCTTGAGCTCGCCGGCGGCGAAGCCCTCCGCGTGGATGTAGGAGATCTCCTTGAGCTTGAGCGCACCCTCGAGGGCGATGGGGTACCCCACGTGACGGCCGAGGAAGAGCACCGAGCGCGTGTCCGCCATCCACCCGGCGAGCTGCGTCACGTGCTCGTGCTCGCTGTCGAGGACCTTGGCGATCTTCTCGGGGAGCGCGGCGAGTTCTGCCGCGTCGAGCGAAGCGTCGGCCACGGCACCGCGGACCCGGCCCATGTGCAGCCCCAGCAGCAGCAGCGCGGTGATCTGTGCCGAGAACGCCTTGGTCGAGGCCACGGCGACCTCGGGTCCGGCGTGCGTGTAGACCACCGCATCCGACTCGCGCGGGATGGTGGCGCCCTGCGTGTTGCAGATCGACAGCGTGCGGGCACCGCGTTCGCGGGCGTACTTCACAGCCATCAGGGTGTCCATCGTCTCCCCCGACTGGCTGATCGACACGACCAGGGTGTCGGCGCCGATCACGGGGTCGCGGTAGCGGAACTCGTGTGCGAGCTCGACGTCGACCGCCACGCGCGCCCACTGCTCGATCGCGTACTTGCCCACCAGCGCCGCGTAGGACGCCGTGCCGCAGGCGGTGATGATGACCCGGTTGATGCCGACGAAGAGCTCGTCGAGCCCGTCGAGCTCCGGGATCACGACCTGACCGTCCTGGATGCGGCCGCGGAGGGTGTTCGCCACCGCCTCGGGCTGCTCAGCGACCTCCTTGGCCATGAAACTCGACCATCCGCCCTTCTCGGCGGCGGCCGCGTCCCACGACACGTCGAAGGGCTCCGGCTCGACGGGCGTGCCGGCGAAGTCGGTGACCGTCACGGAGTCCGGGGTGATCGAGACGATCTGGTCCTGACCGATCGCGAGCGCCTTGCGGGTGTGCTCGACGAAGGCGGCCACGTCGGATCCGAGGTAGTTCTCGCCCTCGCCGAGCCCGATCACGAGTGGAGAGTTGCGACGGGCGCCGACGACGAGGCCCGGGTGGTCCTGGTGCATCGCCAGCAGGGTGAAGGCCCCTTCCAGGCGCTTCACGATGCTGCGGAAGGCCAGCTGCAGGTCGCCGCCGTTTCCGGCGTACTCCCGCCCGAGCAGGGCTGCGGCGACCTCGGTGTCGGTCTCGCTGCGGAACACCACGCCGTCGGCGAGGAGCTCGTCCCGCAAGGCCGAGAAGTTCTCGATGATGCCGTTGTGGATGACCGCGAGCTTGTCGTCATCGGCCAGGTGCGGGTGCGCGTTGCCATCGGTCGGACCACCGTGCGTCGCCCAACGGGTGTGCCCGATGCCGGTCGAGCCGTCGGGGAGCGGGGCATCCGCGAGCGAGTCGCGCAGCATGGCGAGCTTGCCTGCCTTCTTGCGCATCCCGAGCGCGCCGTCGCCATCGATGACCGCGACGCCCGCAGAGTCGTATCCGCGGTACTCCAGGCGTGCGAGGCCTGCGAGAAGGATGTCCTGGCTGGGGCGCGGGCCCACGTATCCGACGATTCCACACATGGGATCAAGAGTAAGGCGCGTTTTTTGCGAGTCGTCCGTACAATCGGGCGCGGTCGGCCGCCTCAGAGTTTGCGCAGGAGCACGCTCTCCACGTCGTGATCCGCGCCCTTGCGCAGCACGAGCCGCGCACGGTGCCGGGTGGGCATCACGTTCTCGACGAGGTTCGGCATGTTGATCTCGTTCCAATATCCCAGTGCAGTGGTGATCGCCTCCTCGTCGGTGAGGTGCGCGAACACGTTGAAGTACGACGAGGGGTTGCTGAACGCGGCCTGACGAAGCGCGAGGAAGCGATCGACGTACCACTTCTCGATGTGCGAGGTGTCGGCGTCGACGAAGATCGAGAAGTCGAACAGGTCGCTCACGGCCACGTCGTTCGGAGCGGGCGGCGGCTGCAGCACGTTCAGGCCCTCGACGATGACGACATCGGGGCGGCGCACCACCACGTTCGCATCCGGGACGATGTCGTAGCGCATGTGTGAGTAGAAGGGAGCGCGCACCTCGGCGGCACCGCTCTTGACCTCGGTCAGGAACTCGATCAGGGCGCGACGGTCATAGGACTCGGGGAAACCCTTGCGGTCCATGATGCCCCGGCGCTCGAGCTCCGCGTTCGGGTAGAGGAACCCGTCGGTCGTCACCAGCTCCACCCTCGGGGTCCCCGGCCAACGGCTCATGAGTTCGCGCAGCAATCGCGCGATGGTCGACTTGCCCACAGCGACAGAACCGGCGACACCCACGACGAACGGGGTGGTCGTGTCGTCCTCCTGGAGGAACGACGAGGTGGCGGCGCCCAGTCGCTTCGTCGACGTCGCATACAGGCTGAGCAGTCGGCTCAGCGGCAGATACACCTCGCGCACCTCGGTGAGCGAGAGGCGATCGCCGATGCCGCGCAGCTCGACGACCTCGGTCTCCGTGAGCGGCTGGTCGAGTCCGGCGGCGAGGCGCGCCCACTCCGCACGCCCGATCTCCCGATACGGAGACAGCGGCAGCGTGGGGTCGGCGGTGGTCACGGGGTCCATCGTATCGGCGCGCTCACGGGGCGATGTCCGCGGGAGAGTATTCTCATCCCGTGCGCCTGGGAGTCCTCGACATCGGATCCAACACCGTCCACATGCTCGCCGCCGACGTCCGCCCCGGTGGACGTCCGCTCGCGACGACGAGCGACCGGACGGTGCTGCGCCTCATGCGCTACCTCACCCCCGACGGGTCCATCGCGGAGGAGGGCGTCGTCGCGCTCGAGGCCGCGGTCACGCAGGCCCGAAGGGTCGCGGAGAGCGAGCGCGTGGATGCCCTGCTCGCCACCGCGACGAGTGCCGTGCGCGATGCCCGCAACGGCGCCGATGTCATCGCGCGCATCGAAGCAGCCCTTGGTCAGAGGCTCCAGGTGCTCGACGGCGAGACCGAGGCGGAGCTGACCTTCCTCGCGGTTCGACGGTGGTTCGGCTGGTCGGCGGGTCAGCTCCTGCTGCTCGACATCGGCGGCGGCTCGCTGGAGATCGCGGCAGGGGCCGAGGAGCTGCCGGACGCTGCGGTCTCGGTCCCCTTGGGCGCGGGGCGCATGACCGTGCAGTTCCTGCCGAACGATCCACCGGGCGAGGCGGACGTGGAACGACTGCGCGCACATGCCACGGCGACGCTCGCAGAGGTGCTGCCGAGGTTCGTCACCCTCCCCCGCCCCGATCACGTGGTGGGGTCGTCCAAGGCCATCCGCTCCTTGGCCCGACTGGTCGGATACCCGGCCCAGGGATGGTCGGGGAGCGAACGGATGCTGCTCCCCCGTGCCGCGCTCGGATCGTGGATCCCCCGGCTCGCACGCCTGCCCGCATCCGCCAGACAGGAGCTGCCCGGCATCACGCCGGATCGGACGTTCCAGATCGTGGCCGCGGCCGTATCTCTGCATGCGGCGATGACCGCCCTCGACGTCGAAGAGCTCGAAGTCTCGCCGTGGGCGCTGCGCGAAGGCGTGCTGCTGCGCTACATCGAGCAGTTGAGCTGGAGCGACTCCCCCCGCTGAACGGTGCATGACGTGGGATGAACATCCTCTGTTGCCTGCCCGGTCTGCGCCGGTATCCTCTGACCAAGCGAGCACCCGCCCGCCCGCAACGGTGGAGGACGGGAGGTGATCGCTCGGGCGTGGTGGCCAGCTGGTCGACGCCGTCGCGTGGTCATCGGCGTCGGGGGGTGCTGAGTGGGTTCTGGAGATGAGAGCACGATCGACTCGGCGGAGCTGAGCGCGCATGGCGTGCACGCGGTGGATGAACGCGTCCCCCTCCTGGCGACGAAGCGGACGCCGGGGCCGGTGACCCTCTTGTCCCTGCATGGCGGCACCACGGAGCTCGCCATCGACACCACCACGACTCACCCCGACCACGCGGTCTTCGCCTTCGTCGACGCCGCAGGGCTCTCGGCGAAGGAGCAGAACGGTCCCTGGACGCCCGTCGAGAGCGGACTCGTGGTGGCCCCTCCCGGAGTCGCGGAGCGCGTGCGGTGCGTCGGCACGTGGCACATCACCGCCGCCTATGTCCCCCGCACCGCACTCGGGACCTTCGTCGCGGCGCTCCCCTCCTCGACATGGGTCCTCGAGGAGCGACGCCCGCTCGATCGGGCGATGCAGGCGTTCATCGAGCAGGTGCTGGCCGTCGATGACGAGACGACCGCGATCGAACGATATGCCATGGAGCACCTGATCGTGGAGATGAGCGGTGCGGTGCTGCTCGACCGCGTCGACGCCGTATCCGGACCGCGCTCAGCTCACGCCGCCCTGCGCGACCGAGCGGTCGCCCTGATCGCCCAGCAGTGCGGCGACCCAGGACTGAACCCCGCGCGGGTCGCGCGCGAGGTGCAGACCTCTCTCCGCCAGCTCCAGCTCGTCTTCGCGGAGGTCGAGAACACGGTCGCCGGCGAGATCAGACACCGACGGACGCGCCTGGCGCGGACGCTGCTCACCGACAGCCGATACGACGACCTGAGCGTCGAGCAGATCTCGCAGCGCTCGGGTTTCGCCTCTCCGATCAGCCTTCGCCGCGCCATCGAAGAGGACTACGGTGCCACGCCTCGCGCATTGCGCACCCATCGCGACGCCGCTCGACACGGTGGGGAACGCGAAACGGTCGACCGCTGAGATCAGCGGTCGACCGTGTTCGGTCGCGAGTCAGAGCGACAGACGTTCCTGCACGACCTCGGCGAGGCGTCCGGCGTAGGCATGGACGGATTCCGCATCGGAGGCTTCCACCATCACGCGCACCAACGGCTCGGTCCCGGACTTGCGCAGCAGCACCCTTCCGGAATCGCCGAGCTCCGACTCGATGTCGCGCACAGCCTGCTGCACGACCTCGTCCTCGGAGACGCGGTCCTTGTCGACGTCGCGCACGTTGATGAGCACCTGCGGGTAGACCGTCATCACCGACGCGAGCTCGGCGATCGACTTCCCCTGCCGTGCCATCTCGGCGACCAGGTGCAGGCCGGTGAGGATCCCGTCGCCCGTGGTGGCGAACTCGCTCATGATCACGTGACCGGACTGCTCACCGCCGAGCGCGTAGCCGCCCTCGTTCATGTCTTCGAGCACGTAGCGGTCGCCGACGGCGGTCTGCCGTACCGTGATGCCGTGCTCGCGCATGGCGACGTGCAGACCGAGGTTGCTCATCACCGTCGCGACGAGGGTGTCGTCGGTGAGGTGCCCGCGCTCCTTCATGGACACCGCGAGGATGGCCATGATCTGGTCGCCGTCGATGTGATTACCCTCGGCGTCGACGGCGAGGCAGCGATCGGCGTCGCCGTCGTGGGCGATCCCGATGTCGGCTCCGAGTCGCACGACGGCCTCGGCGAGATTGTCGAGATGGGTCGAGCCGACGCCGTCGTTGATGTTCCAGCCGTCAGGGTCGGCCCCGATGACGGTGACCTCGGCGCCTGCATCGCGGAACGTCTCGGGAGAGACTCCTGAGGCGGCACCGTGGGCGCAGTCGAGCACCACGTGGATACCGTCCAGACGGTTCGGGAGCGACCCGAGAAGGTGCATGACGTAGCGGTCCTCCGCGTCGGAGAACCGATCGATGCGTCCCACACCGGCGCCTGTCGGGCGCAGCATCTCGCCGGACATGGCCTCTTCGATGCGCCGCTCGACCTCGTCGGGGAGCTTGCGGCCCCCGCGGGCGAAGATCTTGATCCCGTTGTCGGGGGCGGCGTTGTGCGATGCGGAGATCATCACACCGAAGTCGGCGTCACGGTCGGCGACGAGGAAGGCGAGCGCGGGTGTCGGGATGACCCCCGCCTCGAGCACGTCCACTCCTGAGGAGGCGAGACCGGCGGCGACGGACGCCGCGATGAAGTGCCCGGAGACCCTGGGGTCGCGGGCCACCACTGCGGTCAGCCGCTTGCCTTCGGCCTTGCGAGCCTCCGCAGTACGGCCCTGGCCCAGGACGACAGCAGTCGCCTGGGCCAGGGTGAGCGCCAGGTCGGCGGTGAGGATGCCATTGGCGAGTCCTCGCACACCGTCCGTGCCAAAGATCGGCATCGGAGCAGTTGACCTTAACGCTTCGAGTACTGAGGCGCCTTACGGGCCTTCTTGAGTCCAGCCTTCTTGCGCTCCTTGACGCGAGCGTCGCGCGAGAGGAAGCCGGCCTTCTTCAGGGTCGGGCGGTTGTTCTCCTCGTCAATGCCGTTCAGCGAGCGGGCGATGCCGAGGCGAAGCGCACCGGCCTGGCCCGAGGGGCCTCCGCCGGAGATGCGCGCGATGACGTCGTATGCACCGGCGAGGTTCAGCACGGTGAACGGGTCGTTGATCAGCTGCTGGTGCAGCTTGTTCGGGAAGTAGTCCTCGATCGTGCGGCCGTTGACCGTGATCGTGCCCGAGCCGGGGACGATGCGCACGCGGGCGATGGCCTGCTTGCGACGGCCGACAGCGGCACCCGGGACGCTGAGGACGGGGCGGGGAGCCGCCTCGACCGCGTCGGTCTCGGGAGTCGACGTCGAGAAGTTCTGGGGGGTTTCGGTGGTGTCCTGGATGTCAGCCACGAGTATGTCCTTAAGTCTTACGGCGCTTACTGGGCGACCTGGTCGAGGGTGTACGGCGTCGGCTGCTGCGCGGCGTGCGGGTGCTCGGCACCGACGTACACCTTGAGCTTGGACAGCTGCTGGCGGCCGATGCTGTTCTTGGGGAGCATGCCACGGATGGCCTTCTCGACAGCGCGGACCGGGTTCTTCTCGAGGAGCTCGGCGTAGGTGACCGACTTCAGGCCGCCCGGGTAACCCGAGTGGCGGTAGGCCATCTTCTTCTGGAGCTTCTGACCGGTGAGCGCGACCTTCTCCGCGTTCACGATGATGACGAAGTCACCCGAGTCGATGTGGTTGGCGAAGGTCGGCTTGTGCTTGCCACGCAGGAGCGTAGCGGCGTGCGAAGCCAGACGGCCGAGAACGACGTCGGTGGCGTCGATGACGACCCAATCGCGCTGGACTTCGCCAGCCTTGGGAGTGTAAGTGCGCGTCACGATAGTGCTGCTTTCTTGTGTCGAACGGAGAAGTTCGTGAATCCCACTCCGGGGTGGTTCTTCCCGACAGGGAGGAACACGCCAGTGGAGGGCTCACGTTCGGACGATGCGCTTTCTCCGCGGACGGGAAAGGCACCAAAGGGAAATCATACGGCACCGGTGCTGTATGCCCAAACCGCGGCTCAGTCGGGCTTGACCGTGACGAGGATCGGGCGGTGATCGCTCGCCCCCTGCGGCAGGGTCGTGATGCGCTCGATCTCGAAGCCCGTCGACGTGGCGAAGTCGTAGTGCCCCCGGAACACCCGGTAGCGCGTGTACGTGTGGTCGTCGCTGAGGGAGAGCGCGTAACCGTGGTCGCGCACGGCCTGACCGAGGTTCTCCTTGAAGATCGGATAGTTGTAGTCACCGACCATCAGCTGGGGCAGGCCCTCCCCGAGCGCGGCGAGCTCGGTGAGCGCGGCGCGGATCTGGTGACGGCGCAGCGAGTTCAACGCGGTCAGCGGAGCGGCGTGGAAAGAGGCGACGATGAAGTCCTGGCCGTCATCGATGTCGCGCAGTCGCGCACCCAGCACGCGTTCGTGTGCGGGCTTCGCGATCCGGTCGTGCAGGGATTTCTTGAGGCCGAGCATGCGGATCGCCTGCAGATGGAACGTGCTCGCGCGGTAGAAGAGGGCGAGTCCGAGACGGTTGCCCTGGGTGGCGTCGGCGAGCACGAGGTCGCCGATCTGCGTCGGCAGCGCGGGGACATCGCACTCCTGCAGGCAGAGGATGTCGGGATCGTGCTCGCGCACCAGAGTCACGAGCTCACCCGCGGCTCGATGCTTCTGGAGGTTGTACGAGATGACCTTCATGACCGTTCCACGCTACTCCGGCCCGCTGTGCATCGGCTCCGGGTTGCATGCCGTGACTCCTCTGCGGTAGTGGGCCGCATGCCCGCTGCTCGCGGCGCTCCATCGTCGCGGGCGGGCCACCGCGGTGCGCGTCAGTCCCGGTCTCGACGCGCGCGCGTCTGGACCGCTCGCGACGACAGCAGCTCGTCGGCGGGGTACCCGACCTCGGTGAGGATCAATCCCCGCGCGGCCAGCACCTTGAACTCGCTGGTGCGGGTGAGCGCATCGCGCAGCACCACGAGGTCGTCGACGCCGAGGCGCCCCTCCCCCACGGCGACGCAGGCCCCGACGAGTGCGCGCACCATGCTGTGGCAGAACGCGTCGGCCTTGACCTCCGCGACGAGCACGCCGTCGGCATCGCGCTCCCAGCGGTAGTCGAGCAGTGTGCGGATCGTCGTCGCCTCCTCACGAGGCTTGCAGTACGCCGCGAAGTCATGCAGTCCGATCAGCGTCCGCGCCGCGGCATCCATCGCGCGCTCGTCGAGGCGGCCGCGGACGAGGGTCGTGTCATGGCGCCGCAGCGGGTCGTACCCGGTCCCGCCGTCAGCGAGACGATAGCGATAGCGACGCCAGACGGCGGAGAAACGAGCGTCGAACCCCTCGGGGGCGATCGACGACCGCGTGACGGTCACATCCGAATACGCACCGAGCACACCCCGCATGCGGCCGGCGATGGTCTCGGCGGGCTCCGACGGCGCCCGCCCCTGCCTTGCTTCGATGCGCGACCACTGCTTCTCGTCGAGGTCGACGTGCGCGACCTGGCCGCTCGCGTGCACGCCCGCATCCGTGCGACCTGCCACCACGAACTGCACGTCCGAGCCCACGATGCGCGCGAGGGCGGCTTCCAGCGTGCCCTGCACCGTGCGCAGAGTCGGCTGCTTCGCCCACCCTCGGAAATGGGTGCCGTCGTAGGCGATGTCGAGCCGGATGCGCACGCAGCAAGCCTAGGACACCAAGACAGCCGGCCGTCGGACGCCCTTCACCGTTCGACCAGGATGCCGTCCTGATCGCTGTAGAGATGCGCCCCCGGCCGGAACACCACACCCTCGATCACCAGCGCGACATCGGTCTCACCGGCTCCGAGCTTCGCACTCTTGCGCGGATTCGTGCCCAGAGCCTTGACTCCCAGCTCGAGGGCATCGATGGCGACGCTGTCGCGGATGGCGCCGTTGATCACGACGCCGGCCCAGCCGTTCGCCACGGCGGACGCCGCGATCAGGTCGCCCATCAGCGCCGTCCCCAGCGATCCAGCTCCGTCGACGACCAGAACCGCACCTGCGCCGGGAGTCGCCAGCACCGCCTTCACCAGTGCGTTGTCCTCGAAGCAGCGCACGGTGCGGATCGGTCCGTCGAACGCCGACCGCCGACCGAAGGAACGCAGCTGCAGCGAGAGCGACTGGATCTCCTCCCCGAGCTCGTCGTAGAGGTCCGCCGTCGCGACCGTCATCCTCAGATGCCTCCGTCGATCGACCGGATGGTCACGGCAGGCTCGTCCGGGACCATCACCTCGGTGTCGCGGTTCAGGCTTTCGCCGCGGAAGAAGCGCTTCGAGCGGGGGAAGAGGTACCAGACGAACATCAGCACCAGACCGAACGCCAACGAGCCGACGCCGATCACGAACGTGCCGCCGATACCGAACAGGACCGTGTAGCCGTAGTCGACATCCCACATGTCGATGGCCGACTGGATGAACGCCCACGCGAGCATGAGCCCGCCCAGCAGCGGGAACAGTCCCTTGAAGAAGAAGTCGCGGGCCGACGAGGTGAGGTCCTTGCGGAAGTACCAGACGCATGCGAAGCCGGTGATGGCGTAGTAGAACGCGATCGCGAGCCCGAGGGACAGGATCGAGTCCTGCAGGATGTTGTCGCTTATCAGCGTCATCCCGACGTAGTAGACCGAGGCGACCACACCCATGACGATGGTCGAGAACGACGGAGTCTTGTAGGTCGGGTGCACCTCCTTGAACTTGGCGGGCAGGGCGCGGTAGACACCCATGGCCAGCGTTCCCCGGGCGGTCGGCAGGATCGTGGTCTGGGTCGACGAGATGGCCGAGATGATCACGGACACCACCAGCACCCAGCCGAACGGACCGAGCAACCCGTCCTTGATCGCGAGGAAGAAATCGTCGGCGTTCGCCTCGTTGCCCAGGCCCGTGCCGTCCTCGCCGAGTCCGGCGTACATCATGGCGGCGATGGTCACCGCGACGTAGGTGAACAGCAGGATCACCGTGGTCAGAAGCGCGGCGCGACCGGGAATGCGCTTCGGATCCTTCGTCTCCTCGTTGAGAGCGAGGCAGGTATCCCAGCCCCAGTAGATGAACAGCGCCAGGAGGATCGCCTCGGTGAATCCGGACCAGTCGGTGAACGCGAACGGGTTCATCCACTCCCAGTCGAAAGGCGTCGCGTTCGGAGCCGTGCCGTCGAAGAACTGCCACAGCGCGGCGACGATGAAGATCGCCAGCGCCAGGTACTGGATCGCGAGAAGGATGTTCTGGATGCGCTCGCCGATCTCGACGCCGCGCCAGCTGACCCAGGTCATCGCCGCGATGAAGAGCACGGCGACGACGACGACGCGCCAGTCGTTGTTCTCCAGGTCCTGACCGATCAGCGACCAGAAGTAGACCGAGGCGATCTGCGCGAGGTTGGCGAGCACGACCATTCCGGCGACGGCGACTCCCCACCCGCCCATCCAGCCCACCCAGGGACCGAACGCCTTGGTTCCCCAGGTGAAGGTCGTTCCGCAGTCGGGGACGGCGTTGTTGAGCTCGCGGTACGCGAAGGCGATCAGGAGCATCGGGACGAAGGCGATGATGAACGCGATCGGAGCCTGTGCCCCCACCGCGAGCACCACGAAGCCGAGCGTCGCCACGAGCGAGTAGACCGGTGCTGTCGAGGCGAGACCGATCACGGTCGATCCCCAGAGTCCCAGAGTGCCGGCGGCCAGACCCTTGCCGTCGGGTCGTTCCAGATGAATCGGCGTCGTTGCTGCCATGTCAGAACAGTAGAGCCACAACGGTTCTCGCGTCAACGGCTTTCTCAGACAGCATGAATCCGAAGCAAAGAAGTCCCGCTCACGACGGAATCCGCAGAATCAGCCTCTTTCGAGCATGCCGTCGGCGTGATCAGCCACCCACTCCATCAGCGGCAGCATGCGCTCCATCAGGTCACGCCCCAGCGGGGTCAGGCTGTACTCCACGTGCGGAGGGACGGTCGGGAGGGATTCCCGGTGCACCAGGCCGTCATCGGCGAGCGTCCGCAGCGTCGAGGCCAGCATCTTCTCACTGATGCCGTCGACCTCCCGACGGAGGGCGCCCCAGCGGTGGGTGCCGTCGGACAGGCAGGAGAGCACGAGCACTCCCCACTTGCTCATGATGTGATCCAGGACCACACGCGTGCCGCAATTCTGGTCGAACACGAACGGAGTCGATTCCTTTATCTGCGCGAAACTAACCGTCATGTGGGTAGCTTACCTTAAAGTGGGTACCATCAGATCGGAATGCCGAACGCCCGATCGCGGGTTGTCGTGGGTGTCACTTACGAAAGGACCCTCATGACCATTCTCGTCACCGGTGCGACCGGCAACCTCGGCCGCCTCATCATCGCCAGCCTGCTCGAGCGCGGCGCCGACCCCCAGTCGATCGTGGCAGGCGCCCGCGACACCGCCAAGGCGGCCAACCTCGGCGTGCGCGTCGCGCACCTCGACTACACCGACCCCGCATCGATCGCGTCCGCGCTCGATGGCGTCGACACGGTCATCCTGGTGTCCGGCTCCGAGGTGGGTCAGCGGGTTCCGCAGCACCGGGCCGTGATCGACGCCGCGAAGGCGGCGGGCGTCTCCAAGTTCGTCTACACGAGCGCTCCGAAGGCCACGACGAGCGACCTGATCCTGGCCCCCGAGCACAAGGCGACGGAAGAGCTCATCGCCGCGGCCGAGTTGCCCGCCGTGATCCTGCGCAACAACTGGTACACCGAGAACTATGTCGCGGACCTCGCCCGCGCCGCGGAGACGGGTGTGCTCGCCGCGGGCACAGGAGAAGGGCGGGTGGCTTCCGCGAGCCGCAAGGACTTCGCCGAGGCCGCAGCCGTCGTCGCGCTCGAGGACGGTCACGTCGGCGAGGTCTACGAGCTCGGCGGCGACGTCGCCTGGGACTACAACGATCTCGCAGCCGCAATCGCCGAGGTCACGGGACGCGAAGTCGCCTTCGTCGCGCTCGACCATGACGACCAGGTCGCCGCGCTCCGCGAGGCCGGCCTCGACGAGGGGACGGCCGGATTCGTCGCCGCCCTCGACGCCGGCATCAAGGACGGTGCTCTCGCCGATACGGACGGAACGCTCGCTCGCCTCATCGGGCGCCCCACGACGCCGCTCGTGGAAGGACTCCGCGCCGCCTCCGCCTGATCGGCCCCGCAAGACCGAGTGCCGTCGTCCCCCCGGACGGCGGCACTCGGTGGTTTCCGTGCCTCAGGAGGTCGCAGGCACCTGAGGGCGTTCGGCCGCCTGCACATGTGCGACCGTGAGGGTGATGCTCTCGCGCCGCACACCTCGAGCAGCGAGCAGCGCGGCGACGGCCCCGTGCCCGGCGTGGAGGATGTCGCCCGATCGCGCCGTTGACTCCACCCCGAGTGTCGCCTCGACCACCACTCCGCCATCGGCGACGATCACCGAGACCATGGGCTCATCGTCCTTGCGTGCACCGATGGCCTCAGCGCCCACTCGCAGCAGTTGGGAGATCAGAGACCCCGATCGGTAGATGCTGCGCACCCCCGGGGTCGATCGCAGGGTCGACTCGATCGCCGCAGCGAGCTCCTCGCGCTCCTCCACCCGCATCACGTCTCCCGCACTCACGACGACACCTCTCTGATGTCTCGGATCGCGATGTCGATCGCGACCACGTTCAATTCGGTGTGCGCGCGAAGGCGACGATCCACTTCGGCGCGAAGCTCGTCTGCCACCTTCGGGATCGACTGTCCATGCAGCGCACTCGCATCGATCCCGACGCGGATCGGAGCCCCGGGCCGGGTCACATCGCCCTCCAGCCTGCAACGGCCGATGAGGAGTCCGGGAACGGCGTCCTCCGAGGCGCGGACGAGACCGCGGACAGCCCCCTCGGTGATGGCGAGATCCGCCCGCGGATCCGGCGATTCGAAGGGGATGCGGCGCCCCGCCCGTGCGTCCATAGCGATGCCGCTCAGGATGCGGTCGACCCAGCTGTCATCGACCTCGGGTTCGGCTGCGGTTTCCGCGGCGAGGAGCTCCGCACCGAGCCCACGCAGACGCTCGAGCGCGTCCAAGGCAAGTTGGCATCCGGGCGACTCGTCGATGGAGCGGTCGGCCGGTCGCCTTCCGGCGTCGAGGTAGTCGGTGAGCTCGTCCAGCGTGTGCCCGTCGAGGTCGGTGGGTTCGAGTCCGAGTCTGCGGATTTCAGGCGCGTCTCTGTCGTCGGTCATCGCCACTCCTCCATCCGTACGATCATGTATTTTCTGGCGCGGGCCAGCAGGCCGCGCGCCGTGGAGATCGGGATGTCCAGCTGCTCCGAGATCTCCTCATAGGTGTAGCCGCCGATCTCGCGAAGCACCCAGCACTCGCGTTGGGCGTCGGGCAGTTCCCGCAGAGCGGCACCGAGGGCCGCGACACCGGCGCGAGCCTCGACGACCGCGGACGGTGCGGCATGGAGCGGTGCCGGACGATCGATCGAGTCGATGTCGACGGACGGCCGGATCGCACGTATGCGGTCGACTGCCTTCCGACTGACGATCCGCATCAACCAGCTCTTGACCTTCGCCGGATCCTCGAGCTCACCGAACCTCTGCCACGCGACGACGAAGGACTCCTGCACGATGTCGTCGACATCCGCGGAGGCGTTCAGCATCCGCTGCGTGTACGCACGCATCATCGGCGTGTACCTGCGCACCAGGACGGCGAACGCCTCCACGTCCCCATCCATCGCGCGTCCGGCGACGATGCCGTCATCTGCATCCTCGAGCGCTGTCCGAAAGCGTTCCTTCTCCATCTACCCCACCCCTCGATCCGATCCCCGGAGGAATTCGGAACAGATGCCCCATCGGATCGGATCATGTCTCACCCGCCTGTGAGGGATCGGGGAGAGGCAGCGCGGCCTCTCCCCCGGTCCCGCCTACTTCTTGAACGCGTCCTTCACGTCCTCCGCAGCATCGCGCACGTTGCCCTTGGCCTGCTCGGCCTTGCCCTCGGCGACGAGCTTGTCATCGTTGGTGACCTTGCCGACGGTCTCCTTGGCCTTTCCGGCGACCTTCTCGGCTGCGGCCTTGATCTTGTCTTCAGCGCTCATTGCTTCTCCCTTTCTCGTTACGGCCCCGGGCTCGGAGCCGAAGCCTCGGCGTGGTGACTACTCGCTCGCCGCCACAGCGGTCTCACCCTCGACGTCGTCCGAGGGGACGTGCACATCGTCGATCGTGACGTTGACCTCGACGAGGTTCGCCCCTGCCAGCTCGACGAGGTCACGATGGATTGCCGCCCTGACTTCGTCGGCGACCTTCTGCAGGGCGACCGGATACTCGGCGACGATCGTGATGTCGACGGTGATCTGCGCCTCGCCGACCGCGACGGAAACTCCCTGCGAGAGGTCGGTCGTGTTGAAGGCATCCCGGATGGCTCCCACCATGCGCGCGGCGCCCCCACCGAGCGCATGAACCCCGTCGACATCCCGCGCGGCGATGCCGGCGATCTTCGCGACCACCGCATCCTCGATCGTCGTCGTGCCCACTGCAGCCCCCTGCAGCGGTGCTTCGACGTGGATCTCGGGCTGCGTGCCCGGAGTCGTGTTCGCCATCATGAGCTCCTTCATCCGTGTGCTGCCCCCAGGGGCACCGGTCGCGGTCGGCGACGCTATGACTAGGACGGATGGTGAGGAGCAGATGTCACAAATCAGTCCGAAGAAGTCGCCGAGGACGGATTCGAGCCCTTCACAGTGCACTCCAAGCTTCGAAGTGCAATATTGCACTCTATGAGCGACAGTGCAGAATCCTTGCGGGAACAGCGCAAGCGAGAGACCTCGCGAGCCCTCACCGATGCCGCACGCCGGTTGACCGCGGCGAGGGGGTTCGCCGGATTCACGGTGGAGGAGCTGTGCGCCGAGGTCGGAGTCTCGCGGCGCACATTCTTCAACTACTTCGAAAGCAAGGAGAACGCGGTCTTCGGCTTCGCGACGATCGATTCCCGCCAGGAAGCCCTCGAGGAGGAGTTCGCCGCGCAGCGCGGAGATCTGCTCGACGACTTCATCCAGCTGACGATCCGCCGCTTCGAGCTCTTCAACCCGGTCGATGATGCGCCGGCGATGTTCGCCGTGATCGAGCAGGAGCCGCGGCTGCTGAAGGCGGCCTTCGAACAGCTCGCGAAGAACGAGCGCCGTGACCAGGCCCTGATCCTCCGTCGCACCGAGGGCGACGCCGATGCCGAGCTCCGCGCCGAGGTGGTCGTGCACACCGTCGGCGCACTCGTGCGGATGAGCATGGACCAGCTCCTGCACCACCAGTCCCCCGAGCCGTTCGTCGATCTCATCGTGCGACGCCTCGACCTCGCCCGCTCGCTCTACGCACCGTCACAGAAAGCTCGTTGAATGTCCGCCACCGCCACGAAGGATGCGCCGTTCCTGCTCACGAAGCGCCGCATCTGGATCATCTTCAGCGCTCTCATCGCGGGAATGCTGCTCTCCAGCCTCGACCAGACCATCGTGTCCACCGCCATGCCGACGATCGTCGGACAGCTCGGCGGCGTCGATCACCAGGTGTGGATCACCACCGCCTACCTGCTCGCCACCACGATCGTGATGCCCATCTACGGCAAGTTCGGCGACGTCCTGGGCCGGCGCAACCTGTTCCTCGTCGCGATCGCGCTGTTCACGCTGGCATCCGTCGGCTGCGCGTTCGCCACCGACTTCTGGATGTTCGTCGTGTTCCGCGCCCTGCAGGGTCTCGGCGGCGGCGGCCTGATGATCCTGTCCCAGGCGATCATCGCCGACATCGTGCCCGCCAACGAGCGCGGCAAGTACATGGGTCCCCTCGGTGCGGTCTTCGGCCTCTCGGCCGTGGCCGGCCCTCTCCTCGGCGGCTACTTCGTGGATCACCTGACCTGGCAGTGGGCGTTCTACATCAACATCCCGGTGGGGATCGCGGCCTTCATCATCGCCCTCGTCGCACTCAAGCTCCCGAGCAAGAAGGCCGAGAAGCCGATCGACATCTTCGGAGTCATCTTCCTCTCGATCGCCACGACGTGCCTCATCTTTTTCACCGACTTCGGCGGTGACAAGGAGTTCGGATGGGACTCGCTCGCGACCTGGGCGTGGGGCGCAGGGCTCGTCGTCGCGGCGACGGCGTTCGTGATCACCGAGTCACGGGTGCAGGACCCGATCATCCCGCTGAGCCTGTTCCGCAATCCGATCTTCGTGAACGCCACCGCGATCGGACTGGTCCTCGGAATCGGAATGTTCGCAGCGATCGGATTCGTGCCGACGTTCCTGCAGATGTCGTCCGGCACCTCTGCAGCGGAATCCGGTCTGCTGATGATCCCCATGATGGTCGGTCTCATGGGCACGTCGATCTTCTCCGGGATCGCGATCTCGAAGACCGGCAGATACAAGATCTATCCGATCCTCGGCACGATCATCACCGGTATCGCCATGGTCGCGATGACGACCCTTTCGGCGTCGACTCCCATCTGGCTGATCTGCGTGTTCCTGTTCGTGTTCGGAGCGGGGCTCGGCCTCATCATGCAGGTCGTGGTGCTGGTCGTGCAGAACGCGGTTCCGGCGGGTGAGATCGGCACCGCGACCAGCACGAACAACTACTTCCGCGAAGTCGGTGCGTCTCTCGGCACCGCGGTGTTCGGCACCATCTTCACCACTCGCCTGACGGAGAACCTGCTCGGGGTCTTCGCCGGCGCCGGCGCGTCGCCCGATGCCGCCTCAGAGGCCGCGTCGACGATCGATCCTTCCACGCTCAACTCCCTGCCGGACGAGGTGCGCGACGGCATCGTCACCGCGTATGCGGATGCCCTCGCCCCGGTCTTCTGGTACCTCGTACCGTTCATCGCCCTCGCGCTGCTGCTCTCGCTGTTCCTGAAGCAGATCCCCCTGTCGGACACCGCGGGGCTGGTGGCCAGAGGCGAGGCCATCAGCGGAGAGGAAGCGGAGCGTCTGGAGGCCGAGCAACGAGGCGTCGAATGGTCGGGAGCCACGGTCGCGTCTCCTGACGCACAGGAGGAATCGGACTCGACACCGCCACCTCGATGAACGCGCCATCTCGGTGAACGCGGCGGCCCCTGCACCTCTGGAGCAGGGGCCGCCGTCTGTCAAGGGGCTCCCGCCCTGGCTCGCCTGCGGGCATGCTTCATCGTGGGGACAGTCAGGAGAATGATGGATCGCGTACCAGACCCACGGTTCGCCCTCGAGCAGGTCAGCGCCACGGATTGGGCCATCGTCGATCTGCAATACCCGGAGGTCGACCACAGGCGGGTCGTGTGCCGCGTCTACGAGGATGCGCCGACAGAGGTCGAAGTGCTCTGGCTGCGTGATCTCCCCCTCGCCCTGCGCTACTCGTCCGTGGACGACGTGCTCACCGCTGTTCAGCGCTTCCACGACACCTCGCGCGCCACCCGCCCGATCCCGATCCCTCGTCTGCCTCCGCCGACGGGGAGAGCAGGGCGCGGGACACGCCCACGATGACCGGGCGGATGGACGCGGTGCGCACGGCTGCGCCACACTGATCGGGAGAACCGTTCCCCGAGCCCTGGAGCTCTCATGACCGCACCCGCCCCCACCGCCGCGACCGGCACCCCCTGGAAGAGATTCTGGGAGAAGGGCGGCTGGTGGCGCGCACTCCTACTGGCGGCCGTCTACTTCGTGCTCTACAACGGACTGTCGCTCGCGTTCACTCCGCTCGCGGCGCAGATCGACGACCCGACGGGCCCCACCGGGATCCTGGTCTTCTACGCGCTCCCCGTTCTCGTCGGCTGCCTGCTCCTGGTCGGCTTCGCCGCGTCGGTCGGCTGGCTCGGCGAGCTCTTCAGACGGCAGCCGATCACGGGCCGCGGGTGGATGTGGATCGCGATCGTGGTCGTGCTGCTGTTCAATGTCCTGCACCTGCTCAGCATCGACTACGGCGAGGCCGGATTCGCGGTGGTCGCGACCTGGCTGCTCGCCGGCGTCTTCATCGGTTTCGCCGAAGAGGTGCTCACTCGCGGCCTCGTCGTGAACATGCTGCGCAAGGCCGGGCACCGCGAGATCGTCGTCGCCGTCATCTCGGCCGCGGTGTTCGCCGGACTCCACGCGGGGAACCTGCTCAGCGGTCAGTCGCTGTTCGCCACCGCATTCCAGCTCGTCTACACCTTCGCGTTCGGAATCTGCATGTACCTCGCCATGCGGGTCACCGGCACCCTCATCGCGCCGATCCTGCTGCACGCCAGCACCGATCCGAGCATCTTCCTGCACACGGCCTATCCGGTCGAGGGTCCGATCTCGACGCTGGCGGGGCTCGGCAACCCCGCCGTGATCGTGGTCGGCCTCGTGCTGCTGTTCTTCATCCGCGGACGTGTCGGCGTCGCCGTCGCCGCAGCGGATGAGGTCGGCCCCGCCTTCGACGTGCCGCAGCGTTAGGGGCGGCGCGCCTCTGGCCAGTCGGTGACGACGACCTTGCCGATCGTCCGGGAGGCCTCCACGATCTCATGCGCCTGACGCATCGTCGTGGCGTCCAGCGGAGTGAGGTGCGTCGTCAGCGTGGTGCGGAGGGTGCCTGCGTCCACCAGCTTCGCGACACTCTCCAGAAGGTCGTGCTGGTAGTGGTCGGAGGGATCGGTGACGGGCCTCGTGAACATGAGCTCCCAGTGCCAGGTCACGCTCTTCGCCTTGAGCGCGTCGATGCTGCCCCCGGTCTCATCGATGGAGACGACCTGCCCGCGCGGACGGATCGCGTCGGCGATCGCCCTGACGTTGCCGGGAGTGAACGAGGTGAACACGTAGTCGACGCCGGCGGGGGCGAGCGTCGACACCTCGCCGGCGAAGTCGCGGCCGACGACATGGTCGGCCCCCATCTGACGCACCCACTCCGCCGTTTCCGGGCGCGATGCCACGGCGATGACCTCGAGGCGCGTGAGGGCCTTCGCGAGCTGGATGATCAGCGAGCCGACGCCCCCTGCCGCCCCGATCACCAGGAGCACACCCTCGCTCTCGCCGGTGAGCGCCAGGCGGTCGAAGAGGCTCTCCCACGCGGTAATGACGGTCAGCGGCAGTGCGGCCGCCTCTGCGACCGACAGCGAGCGAGGAGCGTGGCCGACGATGTTCTCGTTCACGAGGTGGAACCGCGCATTCGTGCCGGAGCGATCGATCTGCCCGGCGTAGAAGACACGGTCCCCCACGGCGAAGCGGGTCGATTCCTCGCCGACCGCGACGACGACCCCTGTCGCGTCGTAGCCCAGGATCGGTGGCGTGCCCGTGCGAGGAGCGCCGGCACGCACCTTCACGTCGACGGGATTCACCGAGACACCCTGCACCTCGACGAGGAGATCGCGGCCCGTAGGGGTCGGAACCGGAAGGGTGATGTCGCTGAGCGCATCGGCGTCCGACACGGGACGACCTCCCCGGGCGCCGATCGCGGGCATCCGATCGGGGATCGATGGAGAGGTGAAGACGGGATCGGGAGTGTGCGTGGTTGCCATGCCCGTCAAGCTATCCGGGGCCCTCTGGTTACCCGCAAGCGCTCCAGGTATCCGAAAGGTACCAGGAGCGTCAGATCCGTGGAACGCGTCGACGAATCGTCCGCGGCCGACCGACCAGGCATCGGCGGCCGGCCGGCCCGAACAGGAGACGTGCCATCACCGCGCCGACGACACGCGTCGCGCCTGCGGTCCGTCTCGGCGCTCCGCCATACCCTCAGGGACATGACCGTCGAGGATCCAGAACCGGCCGATCGGGACCGCGTACGCCGCTCAGCACTCGCCGTCACCCTCTGGTTGCTCGTTCCGTTGATCGTCGTCGCGGCGTACGTCGCGCAGATCCTCGAGTCGTTCAGCGCCGTCGGGTGCGAAGGCGATTGCGATCTGGAACTCGCTTTCGGTGCCCGCGCCGTCTTCCCGTGGGCGGTCGCTGCCTCGGTCATCGCGGCGATCGTGGCCGCGTTCGTGCTCCGGCATCGGAGAAAGCCCGCCTACTGGGCACCCCTGCTCGGCGTGGTCCTCGTGCTGGCGTCGGCCATCACCACCAGCGTCGTCTTCCAAGCCGGGCTTGCCCCCATGTACGCGCGCAACGACAGGATCGCGAACGGTGAGGTTCCCGCCGAGACGGCTCCGCCACTCCCCGACCCCGTCGGAGGTTGGGAGGCGAGCGTCGACGGCGCGACGTTCTTGTCATTCAATTCCGACGGGACCGTCACGGGCAGCGACGGGTGCAACGATCTGAGCGGCCGGTGGTCGCAGGATTCGGCGGGGAGGATCGAGCTGGAGGCGCTCCTCTCCCAGACGGCGAGCGCGTGCGACGGCATCGACGCATGGCTCGGCCGAGGGCGATCCGCGGACATCATCGATGGCTACATGTACGTCAACGGAGACGCGGGTTCGCCCATCGGTGGGCTCCAGCCGGCGCGCCGCTCCAGTGACTGAGGCTGCGACGCACTGCCCCGTGAACGACGAAACCCCCGGCGATCCGGGGGTTTTCATCTGTAGCAGGAGCGGGGCTTGAACCCGCGACCTCACGATTATGAGTCGTGCGCTCTAACCAGCTGAGCTACCCTGCCGCGAGGCATCCGTCCGCGTGAGAAGAATGCTTGCGAGCCCCGAGTCAGGATTGAACTGACGACCCCTTCCTTACCATGGAAGTGCTCTGCCACTGAGCTATCGGGGCGTGCTGCCCCTCGCGGGGCAACCGTACGAGAATACCATCACTGTGGCGTCCTCATGAAATCGAGCCGGTCACTCCTCCGCGGTCAGCGACGATCGACCGGCATTCGCCTTGAGCCACGGCATCGGGTCGATGGTCGTTCCGTTGACGATGAGCTCGAAGTGCAGGTGCGCGCCGTAGGAACGGCCCGTGTTGCCCGTCTTGCCCACGATCGTTCCGACCTTGACGGTGTCGCCGGCCTTGACGTTGAGGGAGCCGTACTGCATGTGCGAGTAGTGGCTCGTGATGACCTGGCCGTCGATGACGTGGTCGATGTAGACCGTGACCCCGAAGGCCCCGCCCTGCTCTGTGGCGATGCGGACGGTGCCGTCGGCGATGGCCTGGATCGGCGCACCGTTGCCCGGCACGAAGTCGATGCCCTCGTGGAGGCGGCCGCTGCGCATCCCATAGCCGTAGCTCATGCCGACACCGACGAGGAACGGCCACTGGATGGCGGCGTCGGGGTCGTTCGTGAAGATCTCACCCGAGTAGTTGATGCCCTGCTCGGCGGCGACCTCGGCAAGCGAGACCGTGCTGAAGTCATCGGAGCGGGAGAGCGGGACGCTCTCGACGCCGGACGGTGCGACGAAAGCCTGGATCTCGGCCTCGGCCTCGTCCTTCGAGTCGGCGGCAGCAGCAGAGACCAACGACATGGATGCGGCCGCGCCGCCCCGCACACCGGCGACCGCCTCCGCGGGGAGCGTCATGGACACCGCGAGAAGCCCTGCGAGGCTCATCACACCGACGGTCGCTCCGACCGTGACCACCTTGCGGAGGTTGCGGGGGCGGCGGGGGGCCACATGCGAGGGGACGACAGACTCAGCGTCCGAACTCTCTGCGGACGGCGAGCGCTCAGCCGTGGGAGCCGTCGGAACCGCACCCGTCGCGCGGAAGGCACGGGAAGCGCGCTCAAACGCGTCGGCTTCACCGGTTTCGCGGACCGGAGTCGCAGGAGCCTCGACCGGCTCCGCGGCGACAGGCACCGCGGGCACATCGGCGATCACCGGCTCCGAGTTCGTGGCGACGAAGGGCTCGATCAGCGCTTCCGTCACCGTCTCGTCGGGCGCCGGCCGCTGACGGGCGGCGCGTCGGGAAAGGGGGGCGACAGCAGCGAGGGCGACGGCAGTGGAATCAGCGGCAGAAATGGGTGCCGTCGGTCCCGCCGCGGGGGCCTCAGAGGCCGCAGTGCGGAGTCGGCTGGATCGGCGCGTGGGCGCAGAGGCAGCCTGGGAGTTCTCGAAGGGCAAAGCGTTTCTCTCGGTCGTGCGTCGTGCTCGGGGGGCGCAAACTTTGACTTTCACCTTCGGGTGATGAAAGTAACGATCGGGTAAACCCTACCGTGACCAGGCTGAGAATGCCATGAATCGTTCACGGATTCTCCGCGAGGATCGCGAGCAGTCGGGCGTGCACATCGGCTCCCCCCGCGACCAGCATCGGGCGTGGGGAGTCGATATCCATTCGGGACACCACGCCTCCGGCTTCCTCGACGAGGAGCGCACCGGCGGCGAAGTCCCAGGGGCGAAGGCCCCGCTCGAAGTAACCGTCCAGTCGCCCAGCGGCGACGAAGGCCAGGTCGAGTGCAGCCGCCCCCATACGTCGCACATCGCGGGCCATCGGCATGACCCGCGCCACGGTCGCGATGTCTCCTTCGTGGGTGGCAGGGTCGTAGCCGAAGCCGGTGGCGAGGAGAGCGCCGGCCGGGGTCGTGTCCGTCACCGCGAGACGAATGCCGTTCGACCAGGCGCCGTGACCTCGCGCCGCAGCGAAGGTCTCTCCCAGCGCCGGGGCGTTGACGGCGCCGGCGAGCGCCTCCCATGTCTCGGGGTCGGGTTCTCCGCGGACCGCGCCGATGCTCACGTTGTACGCCGGGATGCCGTACGCGTAGTTGACGGTGCCGTCGATGGGGTCGACGATCCATGTGATTCCGCTGCTCCCTGCTTCGGCACCCGTCTCCTCGCCGAGAAAACCGTCGTCCACCCGCGCCGCGCGGAGACGCGAGCGGATGAGTGCTTCGACCTCTCGGTCTGCTTCCGTGACGATGTCGGCCAACGACGACTTGGTCGCCGCCAGGCGCACCCCTTCCTGTCGTCGAAGTCGCGCGAGCTGCCCTGCCTCCTCGGCGATCTCGATCGCGAGGTCGCGGAGCTCGAGTTCCCGCATCACTGTTCGGGCTGCCGGGGCGCGGGCGGCGGCGGCGGGAAAGCCTGCGAAGCCTCCTGTGGGGAGGCCGTCGTCTGAGTGGCAGGGGCAGGGGGCACCGGGTGCTCGCCCGCACTCGCAGGCGCGGGCTCTGCGGGCTGCGAGAACTGCGGCGGCGCGAACTGCGGCGCAGCGGGCTGCGGCGGCGCGGACTGCGGCGGTGCGGACTGCGGCGCAGCGGGCTGCGGCGGCGCGGACTGCGGCGGTGCGGACTGCGGCGAGACGGGCTGCGGCACGACGGGGAACGCCGAGGCGGGCGCTTGCGGGAGCGCCTGCTGCGGCGGGGCGACGGTCGGGTAACCGGTGTAGTAGGCGTTCCAGTCGGGCGATGCATCGGGCAGCGCGGGAAGCGGCGTGATGCCGTCGGCGTAGGTCGGCCACGACGGCGCCGACGCCACGGCACGGTTGGCCGGGGTCTTCTTCTTCGGTGCGAAGAGCGCATTGAGCAGCGGGATCAGCGTGGTGCCCACGGCTACGAGGATCGTGAGTGCGACCACGATGCGCCAGTACAGCTCCCCATAGTGGAACGTGTTCGGGAAGGCGAGGAAGAACACGAGCATGCCGACGAGACCGACGAGGAAGGTCACCGTCACGATATAGATCACTCGGGTGAAGGTCGTGACGTATCGCTGCGCTGCCGGTGTGAACAGGCGCACGTGAAGCAGGGCCAGCTGGAGGATGCCGATCACGAGGAGCAGCTGGAAGAAGCGCTCGGCGCCGAAGTAGAACCCGTCTTCCGGAAGCCAGATCTTCACGGCACCGACGAGGAGAGCGACGATCCAGCTCACCATACTCGCCAGCTGCAGCCAGTCGGGGCGGTTGGGCGCCAACCCGGCTTCGAGGATCGCGATTCCCGCGAACGCCGCCAGCAGCAGGATCGTGAGGAAGGCGCGACCGATGAGACCGTCTTGGTCACCGATGAGCACCCAGATGACGCACACGAGAGCCGCGGCGATGAGGGCGCCGATGGCGATCCACAGGGAGCCCCTGATCAGCAGCGACATGTTCTTCTTCTCACCCTGCGGTCGATGCGTGGTGATGTCCGGCTGGGACATGGCGTTCCTCTCGTCGAGCGGTGATGCCTTCATCCTGCCATGCGCGCCGACGGTTGCCAGGGGTTCCACCCCGCCGCGGGAAGTCTGTTGCCCCTTCGGGTCTGGGGAGGAGAGGTCAGCCCGTCTTCTTGGCCGACGCGGCGGCGAACGCCGCGACCCTCGCCTGCGCGTCGGGTGTCTCGAGGGCGGCACCGATCGAGCGGGCCTCTTCGCTCAGCTGCTCGACGAACGAGCGTTCCGGCTGCGCGCGCACCAGCCTCTTCGCCTGACCGTAGGCGTCGGCGGCGCCCGCCAGCCAGAAGCGCGCGATCTCCTCACCGCGCGCTCGCACACGCTCCGCCTCCGCAGCGGCATCCTCTCCCTCGACGGCCTCGGCGACGAGCCCCCACTCGACGGCCTCGGCGGCGGTGAGCAGCCGATCCTGCAGGACGAGCTGCAGGGCGCGGCGCTGGCCGACGGCGCGGGCGAGCTGGGCGGAGACCGACAGATCGGGGGTCAGACCGATGTTCGCGTACAGGCTGCCGAGCCTCGACCGCGAACCCACGACGGCGTAGTCGCTGCACAGCAGGATGCCCAGGCCACCCCCCGCAGTCGTGCCGTGGGCCGCCGCGACGACGGGCACCGCTGATTCCGTCAGCGAGCGGATGCCGGAGTTGATGACCTCGGCGAGCGCCGTGATCTCCGCGCCGGACGCGCCCATGGTCGTCGCCATGTCGATCACGTCGCCTCCCGCGCAGAACGCAGGACCCGCGGCATCGATGAGGATCGCCTTCACGTCGGTGCGCGACGTCGCCTCGGCCGTCGCGTCCTTCCACGCGTGCGCCAGGTCGGCGTTGAACGCGTTGAGCCGAGCGGGCCGGTTCAACGTCAGCCGAGCCATCCCCTCTTCGACGGCGAACAGGATGGCGTCAGTCATGGCTTCTCCTTCGAGCACAGAACGTGTCGCACCAGCGTAACCGCGATCAGACCCGCTCCCAGACCTGCGAGACGAAGCTCTCCATGCGCCGGCGCGTGCCGTCGAGACGGAAGTCGACCTGACCGGGCGACCTGACCTCGTTCGGTGCGAGCGGGTGCGCGAGGCGCACGTTCTCGTGACAGGAGAGGTCGGCGCACATGTAGGTGCCGAACGAGTCTCCGCGTTTGCCCGCCTCACCGGCTCGACGGGCGGAGAGGAGGGCGACCTGGTTGCCCGGCTGCATCGTGTGGCAGATGTTGCACATGCCCGACCGCGCGCGACCAGGGTCCGTCGCACGCAGCACCACTCCGATCACCTCGTCGTCGTGCGGGATCAGCACATAGCCGCGACGGCTCGCACCCGGGTCCTGCCAGGCGAAGAAGTCGAGGTAGTCCCAATCGACGAGCAGGAAGTCGTGAGGCATCTCCATCAGACGCAGCTCGTCATCGTCCGCATTGACGAACGATGCCCGGACGTCGGCTTCGGTGAGCGGTCGCATCTCTCCAGTCTAGGAAACCGTTCGCGGGGTGGGGCCGCGGCATCGTGGGTCGCGGACGTCGACGCCGACAGCCGGGGGTGGCGATGCGGACTCTCAACCTTCTGGCGTGCGCGGTGCGTGTCCGGGTTCCATCGATTCGCTTTCTTCGTGGGTGCCGTGCAGCGCCTTCTCGGCCTGGTCGCGGCGGTCCCACCCGGGTCGCCGGAGGGCGTAGAAGATGAGAGGAGGAGCCCCGAGCACAGCGATCACCGCCCCGACGATCCAGGGGTACGCCGTGGGCGAGAACGCCGTGAAACCGTCAGGCGGGATGAAGGCGAGAACGAATGCCGCGAGACACCCGACGAAACCAACGCCGGCCACGAGACCCATTGCCGGCACCCGATAGGTGCGCTTCACGTTCGGTTCCTTGCGGCGCAGGACGATCGCCGCTGCGAACATGAGCATGTACATGATCAGATAGATGGCCGCTGCCATATCGACGAGCGCGACGAACGCGGCACTCACGTTCGGCACCACGATGAAGATCGCCGCGAGGATCGTCACGATCGTCCCCTGCAGCATCAGGATCCCGGACTGGACCCCTGCCGTGTTGCGCTTCTGCAGCGCGGGCGGGAGCAGACCTGTCTCCGCAGCGGCCAGCAGCCCCTTGGACGGACCCGCGATCCACGTTATGACGGAGGCGAGGGCGCCGGCGGCGATCAGGGCTGAGATGATCGCTGTCGCCCATCCCATTCCCCAGTGATCGAAGTACACACCGAAGGCGAGCATGATGCCGTTGGTGAGTCCCAGCTCCTTCGACGGGACGGCGACCGAGATCGCCAACGTCGGAAGGATGAACACGAGCAGGATCAGACCGGCGGCGAGGAACACCGAGCGCGGGAACCCCTTGCCCGGGTCCTTCATCTGGTTCACGTGGACCGCGTTGACCTCCATCCCGGCGTACGCCAGCACGTTCGACACGATCAGCACGATGGACGCCACCCCGGTGAAGGGAGGGATGATCGCCGATGCTTCGAGCGGCACCTGGCTCTTCTCACCGCTGAACACCCAGATCGCACCGAACACGATGAGCAGCGCGGCCGGCAGAAGCGTGCCGAGGATGCCGCCCCAGGAGCCGAGTTTGGCGAAGAGGTTGCCACCGCGAAGGGTGACGAACGTCGAACCCCAGTACAGCACGAGGATCACGATCGCGGTGAACAGCCCGGAGTCGGACAGCGACGGATCGACGAAGACGAACGCGATCGCCGCTGCGATGAATGCGAGCTGGGTGGGATACCAGACGACGTTCTGGATCCACTGGAGCCAGACGGCGGTGAAGCCCCAGCGATTGCCGAAGGCTTCGCGAACCCACACGTACACGCCGCCTTTCCACCCCGTCGCCAGTTCTGCGGCCACGAGGGCGGTCGGAATGAGGAAGAGGACGGCCGGGATGATGTAGAGGGTGACGCTCCCGAGGCCGTAGACCGCCATCGCGGGCAACGAGCGCAGGCTCGCCACCACCACGAGAGTGAGCAGTGCCAGCTGGCCGACCCCGAGGTAGTTGACGACAGCGCGGTGCGAGGTGAGCGGATGGTTGGATGCCGCCTGTGCAGCGGCGTCGGGCGCCTGTCGCGATGTACGAGACATGTCGCTTCGCCTCAGTGGTGGAACGCCGGGTGCGGGCCCTCGACGGGCATGGGCGATTCGAGTGCGTCGAGATACGCCGTCTCGACCGCGATCGCCTGCAGCAGCTTGGCAGCGAGGTCCATGCTCAGCCCGTTGCGCACGACGATGCGCTGCACCGTGATCTGCTCCAGGTCGGCAGGCATGGGGTACGCCGGCACGAGCCAGCCCTTCATGCGCAGCCGATCCTGCAGGTCGTAGAGCGTCCAGTTCTTCGTGTGCCCCTCTTT
>NZ_JBFRGI010000004.1:0-279787 GCF_052115285.1 Microbacterium sp. 2RAF4
GCGTCGGGGAAGTTCGGTGAGGGGTACACGGAGCTGACGACGGGTCTGAAGACGGCGGTCGATGGCATCAATGACATGTCGGAGTCGCTGCTCGGGATGATGCGGGCGATCCAGGATCTGGATCAGCAGCTCGCCGGCAGCTGACACACAGCGCTACCCGCTGGCACAGCGGCGTTTGACGAAGAGGGTCGACCATGACGGTCGGCCCTCTTCGTCGCATGGGGGCGTTTACTCTGGGAGCATGAGTGCGTCTGAGGCTGTCGAGGAGTTCGAACGCGGTGTGCTGGAGGCGAACCCGCCCCTGGCCGCGCTGCATGAGGCGGCGGGAGTTTCGGGTGATGCGCGGATGCGGGAACTCGCGGCCCACATCGCGTTCCCGTCCTGGCCGGGAGCGACGTCGGCGACGGCGTTGAAGCGCGCGGCTCAGGAAGCGGAGATCACCGCGGTGTTGGACGAGTATGCGACCTCCGCCCGCCCGCTGATCCGGCCGGCTGATCAGGAGCGCTGGGAGCTGCTGGTCGCCGACATGCAGCGCAGAAGCGGCGAGGGGTTCCTGGCGGATGAGCTCGGGCGCAGCGCGGTGGGAGCCTCACTCCTGCGGGCGAAGCTCGGCGGACGTCCGCATCGGGCGCAGCAGCGCGGCGGTATCGACTGCGCATGCGGCTATGCGGTCGACGGTGTCATGCCGGAGAAGCTGTGTCCGGAGTGCGGGGAGGTGCTCCTGCGGCGCTGGGTCGCCGAGGAGCGGCGACTGCTGCGGGCGATGCCCGGTTATGCGGAGGAGGTGGCGCAGGTGATCGAGGCGACTGCGCAGCAGCAGACGAAAGTCTTCCAGACCCGCGGTGAGTACCTCGTCTCGGAAGCGTTCGGCAAGCGCAAGGCAGGCGGGCGCCGTATCGGTCGGCTGACGCGTCGGCACCGCGCCGATGTGGAGAAGCTCGACCTGAGTCGATGGAAGAGCTTCGTCGATCCTCTGACGCGCGTCGCGACGACCAGCGTGCGATCCACTGCGCAGAAGGTACACAAGCGCGGTCTCGGTGCGGCGGCGCTCACTGAACTCGGATTGCGAGCAGACGCGGAGGGCATCAAGGCTTTCGTCAAGGACTCCGAGAAGCGCAAGAACAGCAGCTGGAGGGTGTGAGGCGCGGGCGGATGGGGAGTACTCCCCATCGCGTCGTGCGGAGCTTCCCAGTAACGTCGTAGCGTCCGGGAACGAAGGAGGGGGCCATGGCAGGCGAACGCATGCTCGTGCCGATCAGTGATCTGCAGACGACCAGCGAGAAGCTCACGGCGATCGTGGCCGAATTGGAGTCCGCCGCGGCCAAGCAGGATGACGTCGAGGACGCCGTCGGCAGGCCCTACGGCGATGGACGGCTGAAGGACCGCTGCCACGACTTCGAGGGCAGCTGGAACGACAGTCGCGACAAGCTGCTCACCAAGCTCAAAGAGGTCGCCGATCGCGTCAAGGGAACGGTTGACGAGGTCACCAGCCTCGACACCGAGATGGCGACGTCGATGGAGCAGTCGGGTTCGGGTAGCGCGCCGGGCGCCGGACGTCAGCCGGCAGCGGTATAGGGGGAGAGAAGCAGATGCAGACGAACAAGGGGCGTGACGTCGAGGTCGTGGCCGGGGACGCCGCGGCAATCGCCGACCGGGGAACGAAGATCGTCGAACTCGGTGACAGCATGGTCAGTGCCGCCGCGACGCTCAAGGGGATCAAAGACGGCTCCATCGACGGCGAGGGCTATGCGATGGACAAGATCAAGGACGTCGTCGACGACGTCCACAAGGATCTCGACGAGGCGGGCCGCCGCTACAAGCCCGCAGGCACGACGCTGAGCAACTATGCCACGGCGCTCGAGACCGCGCAGAGCCGCATGCGCACCATCGTGGCCGACTGCCAGACCAGCCTCACCGAGCTGCAGACCGCGCAGTCGAACGCTGCCGACGCCGCCGACGCGCTTCAGGCGCACAACACCTCGACGCGGCTGAACCCGCCGGCGGAAGAGGACGCGGCGGCGAACACGACGGCCGGCACGAATCTCGCGAACGCCGCCTCCGGTGCGGCATCGACCCTGAGCACCGCGGAGACGACGCACAACGACAACCTCGATGCGTTCGACGGCGAGTATGACACCTGGCACACCGCTTATGAGACCGCTGTCTCGGGCCTGACCGATGCCAACAAGATCGGCGAGGACTCCACGTGGGAGAACATCGCCGGTGTCCTCGCGGTCGTGGCCGAATGGGTGAGCTGGATCGGGCTCGCGATCGCTGTTCTCGGACTCATCATCGGCGGGCCCTTCTTCGCGATCGCCGCACTCGTGGTCGGCGTCATCGCACTCGCTCTGACCGTGGCGCTGATGTTCGACGGACGCAAGGGCTGGGGCGATCTCGCGATGTCGATCATCGGGGTGCTTCCGATCGGGAAGCTCGGGCAGGGCTTCGGGAAGTTCTTCAAGGCGATTCCGAAGCAGCTCACCGGACCACTCGGCCAGATCCGCAACATCCGTGGGATCGCCGCGACTCCCAAGGGCAGCTGGGGAGTGATGAGCAAGGCGAACTTCGCGAACTTCGTGCAGAACGCCTCGCGGACACGCATGACCGGCCCGTTCACGCTCGCTGGACTCGGCCAGCGTTTCCTCGGCGGAACGAACAGGTCATTCACCGTCGCTTTCCAGGACGCGGTCGCGGCGGGCACAGGTTACGGCAACCGGCTGGTGAATCAGATGCCGGAGGCTCTCTCCAGCCTCGCGACGGGCAAAGCACCCGACCTGTTCGAGCAGGCCTACAACGTGTACAAGTGGGCGGACAAGGGCGTGGCTCTCGCGGGCGGCAGTCCTTCCGGTGGCCTGTCGCCGGCCAGCATGCTCAACGGTCTCACCCGATGACGTCGGTGCCGGTCGCCGACGGCACGTCGCGATGGGACTTCGCCTACGACGCGGAGTGGTTCATCCCGCTGCCCGCGGCTGATCTGGTGCGGCGAGAGCCGGGCATCGGGGAGCACTGGGTATCGGCTGCGGTCGAGCACTACGCCGAACGGTCCCCGCTCACGGACGGGGACCGCGAGGCGCTCGCCTTCACGGCCGAGGGCATGTTGGGCCTTGCCGGCAACGCCGCCGTGCAACTGTGGTTCGTCCCCCGCGGGGTGTACAGCGACGTCCTGATCGAGGTGACGGTCTCCGCCGCAGCCGACCTGGACATCCCTGCCATCCTGACCGAGATCGCCACCCTCCCTGACTCGACGGCATCCGAACTCACGGCTCTGGAGACCGACTCCCACGGCAAGGGCTTCCTCCTGCGGCGCACGTCCGCCGTGCTCCTCGACGACGGGGAGGCGCGCCCCATCGCGAACTGGACGGTGATGCTCAGCGACGGCGAGTCTGCGATCATGATCGAGGCGATGGGGTCCACGCTCGAGCCCTTCGCCCTCATGGAGGAGCAGATCCCGAAGATCATCGCCGGCATCACCCTGCCGAGCGGAGCGCCTGCGTGACTGCCGACCTCACGATCGACACGAGGAGTGCCACCCGATGAACAAGATGAACGACCTCGGCGTGGAGTTCCGCTTCGGCATCCCGGCCTTCCGGCTCGTGCTGCCCCCGGGGTGGAAGACGCACCTCCCGACGAACGCGGGACAGCAGGAGGACGTGCGCAAGGCGAGCGCGATCTTCATGCAGGCGGGGCGCCCCGACCTGGATGCGGAGTTCCGCACGATGATGGCCCAGGCCAACCAGGGCATGCGACGCACCAAGGTGTTCGCCATCTATCGGCAGGAGGACGTGCCGATGGAGGAGCTGCTGCCGCTGTCGATCACGGCATCCGCTCTCGACGCGCCCGATGGTGAGAACCTCGACGCCTGGGTGACGGAGGCGTTCCGCGCACGCGGGGCGGTGTTCCTCGACGAGAACCTCAAGCACATCGTCCGGTGGTCGGCCGAGACGAAGCGTCCGGCCGGCGCACAGGCGATCGACGGGGTGAGCGGGCGCACCCTGACCTACATCATCCCGGTGCCGGGAACGCTGCGTCGCAAGGCGCTCGTGTTCACGTCGACCATCGTGATCCCCGACGGCGACGTGATCCCCGCAGAGGTGCTCGACGGCATCGAGCTGCTCAGCGACGCCATGATCTCGACCTTCGCCTGGGAGCAGCTGGCCGAGGAGCCCGCGGTGCCTGCGACCGCTGAGGAGCAGGCAGACCGCGGCTGATCGAGCTCGTGGATGGGGAGTTGTCCCCATCGACGGGGGCGCGGGGGGTCTCGTAGGGTGGTGTTATTCGGGCCGGAGGGGTCCGGTTCTCTCGATTTGCGGAGGTGTGGACGATGGCCGATTTCGGTGCGTCTTATGCGGAGATGGAGCAGGTGGCGGGTTCGCTGTCGCAGGCTCGTGATGACATTCAGGGTCAGCTGGACACGCTGAAGGGTCAGGTCGACACTCTTCTGGGTGATGACTTCAAGACGCAGCACGCGTCGGGGAAGTTCGGTGAGGGGTACACGGAGCTGACGACGGGTCTGAAGACGGCGGTCGATGGCATCAACGACATGTCGGAGTCGCTGCTCGGGATGATGCGGGCGATCCAGGATCTGGATCAGCAGCTCGCCGGCAGCTGACACACGCTCTCGAGAAGGGGTCGACGGTTCGCCGTCGGCCCCTTCTTCGTGCCCGTGGGCCGGAGGTCACGGGCCGATGGGCAGTTCTCCCCATCGGCGCAGGGCCAGCGTCCGGCTATGGTGGATCACGGCGGAACCGGGGGGTGGCCATGTCAGACGTCGAGATCGACAAGCGCGCACTCGAAGGCGCCGTCCTGCAGATCAGCTTCTCGATCGGCGACTACGTCATGTACGCGAACGACATCGCCGCGCGCGACACGGGTGTCGGCAACCCCGCGGGGCGCACGGGCCTGCGGGTCATGCTCGAGAACGCGCTGGGGCAGGCGATGCTCGAGGCGCGGGCGCAGCATCTCGCGGGGATCGGCATCACCGATCGGCTGACGAGCATCAACGAGTCGTTCGAAGAGCTCGACGTCTCTCTGGGCAGCGGATGGGATGCCGACTATGTCGCTGATCTCTCCTAACCGCGGGTGGACGCTCGAGGAGATCGAGTACGACAGCGGGCAGCTCGAAGGGATCCACGCCGATCTCGGAAAGCTCGCAGACGCCGGAGGGAACGCGCAGATCGTGCTGCGCAACGTCGACGGCGGCCTCGAAGGGCGCGGCCAGAGCATCACTCTGGTGCAGCGTGAATCGGGGCTGCTCGCCGAACGGATGAACCCGACCATCGCCGCACTCGGACGCATCGCCGACGTCGTGCGGGCCTACGGTGAGGCTGTCGCGACGCACGCCAGAACCGCGAACGACCTGATCGACGACATCGAGACCGCGCATGCGGCGAACGAGGCGGCGGTCGCCGATCTCGAGAGTGCACAATCCCAGCAGCAGATGTGCACCCCCGATGACGACGCGAGCACGCGCTCGACCGCGGAACAGGACGTCACCGACGCGCAGAGCTCGCTCGCCACGACCCGTAGCGCCCTCGAGGGCCTCTGGGAGAGCTGGGAAGCCGCATACGCGCTCTGGGACGAGGCATATGGTGCAGCGATCGCCGGACTCGTGCGTTCGGATGGCTCGACCCTCAGCGACTCGACCCTCTCGGCGATCGACGCGCTGGCGAACGCCGATACCCCTGCCGAGGTCACGGAGATCTGGGACGGTCTCACCGATGCACAGCGCGACGCGCTCCGTCTCACGTATCCGGGCTTCATCGGAAACCTCGAAGGCGTGCCCTACCTCGACCGCATGCTCGCCAACAGGACGGCGTATGAACGAGTGATCGACGCCGGACCCTACGGCGAGCCGTTGGACACGCAGTTCGAGAACCTCGGACTAGAGCTGACAGACGGCCAGGGCCAGTTGCTGATGTTCAACCCGTTCGAGCACCCTCAGGCGACAGCGGCGGTGATGTATGGCGTGCGCATCACCGATGAGAACGGCAACCCGGTAGACCCTCTGATGGGGATCACGAACGTGAACGTGCTCGTGGGCGGCATGTTCTCGGGCCTCGGCGATCTCGAAGCCTGGGGGCAGAGCGCGCGCGACCTCAACCTCTTCGCTAATGCCTACGGCGAAGGGACGCAGTCGGCGACGATCGCCTGGTACGGGTACGACTCCCCGAACATGCTCACCGAGCACACGATGGGCAGTGCGACGGAGGGGGCCGCGACACTCAGCTCGACGCTGCGAGGTCTCGACAACGAGGTGTCATCGCGTGTGACCACATCGGTCATCGGTCACTCCTACGGAAGCACCACGGCCTTCCTGGCTGTCGGAGGGTCGGCAAACAATCTCGGAGTGGACAACCTCATCGCCGTCGGGTCAGCCGGAGTGCCGGACGGGTACCACCAGAACTGGACCGGCGACGCGGCCATGGACTACTCCGGCACACAGGTGTACGCCTCGCGAGCGCCCGGCGACTGGATCGCCCGCTACGGCGAGCACAGCTCGTTCGGGCACGGAACGAACCCCGAAGACCTGCCGGGCGCGGTGAGCTTCGAGAGCGATGGCGGAACCGTCCCGAGCCTGAACGGCGCTACCGAGGAAGGACATGGCACTCCCGGCCATGCCTCCCACGATGGCGGCAACACTGCCTGGGGATGGTGGGAGAAGGACAACGGGTATCTCGCACGAGACTCGGAATCGTTCCGTAACATTGCCAACATCGTGGCCAACGGCGAGCCGTTGCCGTGAGCAGGACGGACACGACAGGCAGGGGCAGACGGATGACGAAGCGCTGGCGGATGACCGCAGCGATTGCGGTGCTGGCGCTTGCCCTCACCGGGTGCACGACTGAAGGAGACGGTATGGCGACCCCGACCGGCGACGAACTCGTCGCCCAGGCGAAGGACCATTACTTCGACTACCGCGGCGTGACCAACGACGTGCAGGCGCTGATCTTCGACGGGCCGTGGGCCGTCGGGGACGGCGCGTACGGTATGGAACCCGCGGGCGCGGGCTGCCCCGATGGCTCATTCAAGTTCGACCTCGCCAGGACGACCGCGGTGCCCACGGAAAAGCATGAGGCGCTGAGCGCAGTGGTACAGAAGCACCTCGAGGATGCCGGATACGACATCGACGGACAGGAACTCGGATCGGGAGAGTCGGCGTCGACTGACGTGATCGTGCGGGAGCAGGGAGACTTCTCGCTGCTGATGGTGACGTTCATCGCCAGCGGCAAGGTGCTGGTCACGGCCACCACGAAGTGCTGGCCGGGTGACCGGGCCGAACTCAGCAAGCTCATCTTCGGCGGTGTCTATCTCTCCGAGGGTTACCTGCCGCGCGAGGAGTCGCCGAGCGATCCGCTCTTCTTCGGTGTGACACCGGGCGAGCCGGCCTTCGGGCCGACCCCCACACCGACGCCGTAGCGTCGGAGGGGTGGGCGGATGGTGAAGCGCTGGCGGATCACCGCGGCAATGGCCATGCTGGTCATCGCGCTCACCGGGTGTACGAATCAACGAGACGGCATGGCGACCCCGACTGGCGACGAGCTCGTCGCCCAGGCGAAGCAGCAATACCTCGACTATCGCGAGGTCACGAACGGCGTCCAGGCGCTGATCTTCGAAGGCCCGTGGGAGGCTCCGGGGGGTTCATTCGGCATGGAGCCTTCGGGTGTGGGGTGCCCGGACGGTTCTTACAAGTTCTCTCTCGCCCGATCGACTGAGGTGGACCCTGCGCAGCATGCCGAGCGATCCGTCGCTGTGCAGAAGTACCTCACGGATGCGGGCTACGAGCTCGACGGTATGGACCTGGGGTCGGGCGAGACTCAGTCGAGTGATGTGATCGTGCGCGAGCAGGGTGACTTCTCGTTGTTGACGGTGACGTTCATCACGAACGGCAACGTGCTCGTGACGGCGACGACCAAGTGCTGGCCCGGCGACCGTTACGAGCTCGGGGACCTGCTCTTCGGTGATGCGAACCTCTCCGAGGGTTACCTGCCGCGCGAGGAGTCGCCGAGCGATCCGCTCTTCTTCGGTGTGACACCGGGGGAGCCGGCCTTCGGCCCGACGGCCAAGCCCACGCCGTAGGAATCGTCGCGCGTCAGTGGGCGGCGGCAGCGTCGGCGAGGTGCCGGGCGTCGTGGTTCAGCACCTTGACGATGATGCCGTGCTTGCGAAGTTCGGCGACGGTGCGGGCGCCCTCGTCGGCGTCGAGACCGAGCGCCTTGATGTTCGCGACCACGACGACATCGCCCGTGCGCAGCGTCGAGATGAGGCGGGCGAGGCGGTCGTTCCAGCTCTCCAGGATGTCGGGCGCCGGGTGGCGGAAGCCCTCGATCGGCACGCCGAAGCGGGTGAGGTCGTCGCGCTGCTCCACGACAGACGGCATGCCCTCTCGCGACACGACGAGGCCCACCAGGCGTGAACCGTCGGGCCGTGCCGTCCAGAAGTTGCGGTTCTGCTGCAACTCGGTGAAGCACTTCGGGCACGCTGCGGCGTCGTGCGGCAGATGCAGGGGGCTCGTGAGAGCCGCATCGACCGATGCCGTGGTCTTCGTGGGATCAATCGTCTCGCTCATCGCGCACCTCCGGCATCCATTCTGCCCTGTCGTCGTGCGTCGCGGTGACCGGGTTCACAAGAGGCCGAGCGCCTGAACGGCCTCACGCTCCTCGACCAGCTCCGCGACGGAGGCATCGATCCTGGCACGTGCCCAGTCCGTCGGTTCCAACCCTTCGACGACCTGCCACTCGCCGTCGACCGAACGCACCGGGAACGACGAGATCAGGCCTTCGGGAACCCCGTACTCACCGTGGGAGACGACGCCGGCCGAGGTCCAGTCGTCGGTGCCGCGCACCCAGTCGCGCACGTGGTCGATCGTCGCGTTCGCCGCCGACGCCACGGACGAGGACCCCCGCACCTGGATGATCTCGGCTCCGCGCTTGGCGACGCGAGGGATGAACGTCTCGTCGAGCCAGGTCGGCACGTCGCCCACGATCTGCTCGAGCGGTTCGCGCACGGGGCGCCCGCCCACCGTCGCATGCGAGATGTCGGGGAACTGCGTCGCCGAGTGGTTGCCCCAGATGGGAACCCGCCGAACCGTGTCCACCGGCACGCCGAGGGTCAGCGCGAGCTGGGCCCGCGCGCGGTTCTCGTCGAGGCGCGTCAGAGCCGTGAACCGCTCGGCGGGCACACCGTCGGCGGAGGCTGCGGCGATCAGGGCGTTGGTGTTGGCGGGGTTGCCGACCACCGTGACCCGGACACCGGAGGCCGCGTTCGCGGCGATGGCTGCACCCTGGGGGCCGAAGATGCCGCCATTGGCGGCGAGCAGATCGGCGCGCTCCATGCCGGGACCGCGCGGACGTGCGCCGACGAGCAGCGCGATGTCGGCGCCATCGAAGCCCACCGCCGCGTCATCCGTCACCTCGACGTGCTCGAGCAGCCCGAACGCACCGTCCTGCAACTCCAACGCAGCACCCTCGGCGGCACCGAGTCCCTGCGGGATCTCCAGCAGTCGCAGTCGCACCTTCTCGTCCGGCCCGAGCAGGTCTCCGGCCGCGATGCGGAAGAGGAGTGCGTAGCCGATCTGTCCGCCCGCGCCGGTGATGGTGATCGTGGTCGTCATGCCCCGAGCCTACGTCCGTTCGACATGCTTCTGCTCGGAGTAATCTCGACGCATGACCTTCAATCCCGATGCCGACATCTCGGGCAACACCACGCGCCGACGCGGACGCACGGCGGCCATCGCCGGCGGTTCCGGAGTGGGAGTGCTCGCGCTCATCGCGCTCATCGCCGGGCCTCTGCTCGGCATCGACCTCAGCGGGTTGGTCGGCGGCGGCGCTCCGAGCGGAGGCAGCGAGCCGGCCGGCGGATCGGCCATCGAGAACTGCGACACGGGGGCCGATGCCAACGCGAACGTCGACTGCCGCATGGCGGGGGCGCAGGTCGCCCTCGATGCGTTCTGGAGCGACAACGTCGAGGGCTACCGCGCGCCGGAGATGATCGTCGTCGACGGGGCGACCTCGACGCAGTGCGGCACCGCCTCCAACGCCGTCGGGCCGTTCTACTGCCCGCCGGAGGAGAAGGTGTACGTCGACCCCACGTTCTTCCAGCTCATGCAGCAGCAGTTCGGAGCTTCGGCCGGTGACCTCGCCCAGCTCTACATCGTGGGCCACGAGTGGGGGCACCACATCCAGAACATCACGGGCGACATGGACCGCTACCCGAACAACGGGACCGGTCCCGGCAGCAACGGAGTGCGCATCGAGCTGCAGGCAGACTGCTATGCCGGCGGGTGGCTGGGGCGGATGACGGAGCAGACCGACGCCGACGGCGACCCCTACCTGGAGAAGCCGACGGAGCAGCAGATCGAGGACGCGCTGAACGCGGCGGAGGCCGTGGGCGACGACCACATCCAGGAGCAGTCCGGCTTCTCGAATCCGGAGACCTGGACGCACGGCTCCAGCGATCAGAGAAAGCGCTGGTTCGCCGAGGGCTACCAGAACGGTCTGGGTGTGTGCGCGCAGGTGCTGACCCTGCCCGCCGATCAGCTGGATCCGTGATACCGGACAGGTGCGGAAACGTCCGCTACCGTTGACGATGTAGTCAGCACGACCGGCCGGGGGACCGATGATGAAGAAGACGGATGCTCTGTATCCACCGATCGAACCGTACGAGACCGGGGAGCTGCTCGTCGGCGACGGCCACCGTGTCTACTGGGAGGTCAGCGGCAACCCTGACGGCAAGCCCGTGGTCTTCCTCCACGGCGGCCCCGGCAGCGGGACATCTCCCTGGCAACGCCGGTTCTTCGACCCGAAGCGCTACCGCATCGTGCTGTTCGACCAGCGCGGCTGCGGACGCAGCACCCCGCATGCGAGCGCGCCCGACGCCGACTTCCGCTACATCACGACGGCCCATCTGATCGCCGACATCGAGCTGCTGCGCAAGAACCTCGGCATCGAGAAGTGGCAGGTGTTCGGCGGATCGTGGGGAAGCGCTCTGGCCCTCGCCTACGCGCAGGCGCACCCCGAAGCCGTGACCGAGTTGGTGCTCCGGGGCCTCTTCACGCTGCGTCGCGTCGAGCTCGAGTGGTTCTACGAGGGCGGAGCGGCGGCGCTGTTCCCCGATCTCTGGGAGCAGTTCATCGCGCCCATCCCGGTGCTGGAGCGCTCGCACATGATCGAGGCCTACCACCGCCGTCTGTTCGATCCCGACCCCGCCGTGCACGTCCCGGCGGCGATCGCCTGGTCCACCTGGGAGGCGGCGACCGTCACCCTTGTTCCGAACGAGGCGCAGATCGAGGCGATGGCCGACCCGGAGAAGGCCACGGCGTTCGCCCGCATCGAGAACCACTTCTTCATCCACCGGGGCTGGTGGGAAGAGGGCCAGCTAATCGCCGGTGTGGACGCCATCCGGCACATCCCGACCGTGATCGTGCAGGGGCGCCATGACGTCGCGACACCGATGATGACCGCGTGGGATCTGCACCGTGCCTGGCCGGAGGCGGAGTTCGTCGTGGTCGACGACGCCGGCCACGCGGCCACGGAACCCGGCACGCAGAAGGCGCTCCGGGCGGCGACGGACCGGTTCGCCCGCGCCGAGCACTGAGGGTCAGGCCCGCAGCGCCTTCGTCAGGGTCTTCACGAGTCCGCTGATGCGGCCGTCCACCCGGTAGCGGGTCAGCCCCTCGCTCACGGCCGCGCCGGTTCGCGAGGAGACGAACCACGGCGGCTTCGGCAGGATGGTGAGGCGTCCGCCTCCGTTGGCGATCGGGAGCGACCGCGGGAACGGACGGAAGGGGCCACGCAGCACGGAGCGCTCGACCCCGTCGAGCAGGAGGGCGTTGTGCACCACGCCGATGCCGCTGCCCACGTCGTCGATCGTTCCGCCGGGGAACGCGCCCCAGGTGAGGGTCGGGGTGATGAACCCGAATGCGGTCCAGCTGTTGATCGCGATGGAGCCGTAGTGGAGCGCGGCGACGGCCCGTTCGAAGCCGGTGCCGAGCGACTTCTCGGTCGCGGGATCGATCAGCAGGTTCGCGCCGAGGGTCCCCTGCAGTCTGTCGTTCGCATGGGCGACAGCGGCGTCGAGGAATGCCTGTCCTGTGCCGGGGATGCTGACGACACCCAGCACCGGTGCGAAGTACTCGGTGTTCTCCAGGGCGGTCGGGTCGTCGTCTGCATCGATCTCGACGAGCAGTCTGTCGCCGAGCACGAGGGCGTCGGGGTAGGCATCGGTCGCGAGCTCCATCCGCGACGGCGATCCCGGATACCAGATCGGGCGCTCAGGGGCGTTCGCATACGCTCGTCGCAGGGCGGCGCGGAACGCGTCGGCCTGGTCCCAGTCGGACGACATGATCACGACCTGGCCCGCGATGCAGTTGTGACCGCAGTTCTGCAGGCGCATCGTCACGATGTGCTCGGCCTGGTAGGTGAGGTCGGCGTCGGTCCACGCGCCAGGCACCACGATGATCGGCGAGACTCCGCCCAGCTCTGCCGTGATCGGCTTCTTCAGCAGCGGACGGTTCTCGCGTCGACGTCGTTTCGTCGCCGATGCGCCGTCACCCTTCGACGGGCCCCAGACGATGGTGTCGAACGTCGCCGCCGAGCCGGTGATGTGCACATGCACGAGGCCTGGATGGCCGGTGAGATAGGAGCCGGTGGCGGGCCCGCCACGGACGATGCGCAGGAAGCCGGGTTCGATGAGCGGCGCGAGCGCACGCTTGTACACGGGCACCAGCGCATCTTGCGTGGGGTTCACCTTGAGCAGCGCCGTGCGGTTGTGGGCGAGCAGTTCGTACAGCACGTCGAGCACGGGGATCGAGGTGACGTTCCCCGCGCCGAGCACGAGGCCGACGCCGCCCGACTCGGTGGGCGTGCGCTGCGCGAGACCCGCCGATGCGCGCGCGGCTCCGGGGGTGATGCCCGGTTCCAGCCAGACCTCGCCCGTGAATCCGGACAGCAGGAACCTGTCGATGCCGGTGAGGGGGAAGGCGTGCACGCGGGTGCGCCCGCCCGGCGCGCGATCGATGGAGATCCCGTCGAGGGGATTGGAGCCGTTCGCGAGACGGGACAGCGTCTCGATGTAGGCGTCGAGAGCGCCGAGCACGCTGTAGGGACCGCTCAGCCACTCCTCGCCGCGGAGGGGATGGCGCGCGTCCAGGCCCTTCGATGCCGCAGCCGTGTTCGCCCAGTCCTCCGCCGTCGAGGCCACGCTCGTCCGAACCGCCCGCAGCAGTGTCACCCGCTGGGCGACCGTGAGCGCCGACCAGGTGCGCGCTCCGACCTGGAGGGCTTCGACAGCGGTGTCGAGCCGCTCCCGTTCGCCGTCGCCCAGTCCCGGCGCTTCGTTCTTCGGCGCACTCTTCGACGTGGCAGCGGCGGCTACGGGAGAGGTGGCGGTTGTGCTCGCAGAAGTCATCGATGTCTCCTTCGGACGGGATCCCAGCTTAGGCGTCGGAGCCCTCGAGGGCATCGATGTCCGCGCGGCGCAGTCGGTAGCGGCGGAGCGTCACCAGGCTGCCGGCCATCAGCACGGCGGGCAGGATGCTGAAGCTGAGGACGATGCCCGTCACCGCGGCCGCCGGTTGCTCGACGGTGGTGCCGGCGACCGTCGAGACGTAGCCGGTCGCTGCGAGGGTCAGGGACACCGCCGTCGCGCCCAGGGCGAACCCCACCGTCTCCCCGGCGGTCCAGATACCGGTGAACGTGCCGGCCTGCCCTGCCCCGCTCGTACGCTCGTCGTGCGAGATCACATCGGGAAGCATCGCCATCGGCAGCGACTGGAGCCCCGCGTACGCGATGCCGGCCACGGCGACGGAGGCGTAGATCCAGGGGCCGGGCGACCACACTGCCACGACGAGCGATGCGGCAGCAGCCGTGAACAGCGCGCTCGCCATCGCGAAGGCCCGCTCCTTGCCCACGCGTCGGGCGATGACGGTCCACCCCGGGGTCGCGAGCAGAGCCGGACCCACGAGCGCGACGAACACGAACGTCACCGCGTCCTCCGAGCGCAGCACCCACGTGGCGACGTACTGCGCGCCGGCGAGCATCGTGCCGGTCGCGAGGGCCTGCAGGACGAAGGTGCCGAGCAGCGCGCGGAAGGGCTGGCTGCGTCCGAGTGCCCGGAAGCCCGACATGTACTGATCACGCCAGGTGGATGCGGCGATGGCCGCGCCGGGTGTGACGGCGCCGCGTTCGGCGGCGACGCCCGCGGTGCGGGAGGCGATGATCATCCCGATGCCGATCACGAGCCCGGAGGCGATGCCCATCAGGAGGTACCCCATGACGGGGTCGTCACCGGCGTTGCGCAACGCGGGGCCGCCGGCGCCGAACAGCAGGATGGCCGCCGTGAGCACGACCACGCGCCACCCGAGCAGCCGGGTGCGCTCGTCGTAGTCGCCGGTCAGTTCAGCCGGGAGGGCGACGTACGGCACCTGGAAGAGACTGAAGGCCGTCGCGGTCGCGAGGAAGGCCAGCAGCACGCTGATCGCTCCGGCGATCGGACCCCACGACGGCGGTACGGCGAACGTGAGGGCGAAGAAGAGGGGGAGTGCGAGCGCGCCGGTGACCATGAAACCGCGACGGGAGCCGGTGCGGGCGAGCTGACGATCGGATGCGGCGCCGATCAGCGGATCGATCAGCACGTCCCAGATCTTCGCGGCCGTCACGATCATCCCCGCAGCGAGCGCGGCGACGCCGAGGTTGTCCGTGAGGAAGTAGGTCAGCACCAGCCCGGGCAGCGTGGCATAGCCGCCGGTGCCGAGCGAGCCGATCGCGTACAGCACGATCGTGCGGGGAGACAGGCGGACGGATGCTCGTTCGGGCCGAGCCTCGGTGCTCATCGCGCCAGTGTAGCGGCGCGACGCGCCCGGATCAGATCAGCGAGAGTTCGCGCAGCTTCGACTCGACGTCGGCGTTCGACGGCTCCACATGGTGCGAGGCATCGGGGTACACCACGACGGGGATGTTGGTGCGGCCCGAGATCTCCTTCGCGACGTCTGCGGCCGCGGGTTCGGCGACGAGATCGACGTAGGTGTACTCCACACCGAGCGCGTCGAGCTGCTTCTTGGTGCGGATGCAGTCGCGGCACCAGTCGGCGCCGAACATCGTGATGGTGTCGGAGGCAGGAGAAGTCATGCACCCAGCCTACGGCCGCCCGGAGGGGCTGGCGCTGAGTGGCGGCTGGGCGTTCATCAGCAGTGTTCCTGCAGGTCAGGAGAAGAACCCCGCGAGGGCGTCGGCGACGTCCGGCGCGGCCTCCTCGGCCATGTGGTGACCGCTGTCGATGCCGAAACCCGTCACCTCTCTCGCCCAGCTGCGCCAGATCTCCCGCGGATCGCCGTGGAGTGCTCGCAGATCGTCGCGTTCCGACCACAACACGAGGGCAGGCGCCTCGACCCTTCGGCCGGCTGCCCGATCCGCCTCCTCGTGCTCGCGATCCACTCCCAATCCGGCACGATAGTCCTCCAACATGGCCCGCACGACGTGGGGGTTCCGCACCGCACGCTGCAGTTCGGCATGGTTGGCTGCGCCCATGGTCACCGGGTCGGCCTTCGGGGCATACCAGGCCAGCGGATCAGCGCCGATGACCCGCTCGGGTATCTCCGGCTGAGCGAAGAAGAACCAGTGCCACCAACTGGCGGCAAATCGCGCGTCGGCCCGCCGCAGGTGCTCGCTGAGCGGGATGCTGTCCATGAAGGCGACACGGTCGACGCGTTCCGGGTGATCCAACGCGAGCCGCAGGGCCACGTAGCTTCCGCGGTCATGGCCCGCGAGGTGGAACCGGCCGTGGCCGAGCTGCGTCGCGATCTCGACGATGTCCCCAGCTACCGCCCGTTTGCAATGCGCCCGGTGATCGGGCGTGGGCGCAGGTCCGCGAGAGCGCCCGTAGCCGCGAAGGTCGGGGCAGACGACCGAGAATCCACGCTCCACGAGGAGCGGCGCCACACGATGCCACGTCGCGGAGGTGCGCGGGTGGCCGTGCAGCAGGACGACCGCCGGGCCCTCGCCACCCCACCGCACGAAGATCTGTGCCTCACTCGTGGAGATCGTGCGGGTGTTGAATCCCGGGAACAGGGCATCGTCGTCGTTCATCGACCGGTGTCCGCTTCGTCGGGCAGTTTCTCCACCGGCACCACCACGACGTCCTGCATCTTCCAGTCGATGTCGGTGATCCCCTCGGCGGCCGCGGTCAGATCGTGCAGCGCGACCTTGTGCCGGTGCGGCACGACGAAGGCCTCGATGTGGAAGACCTGTCCCTGATCGCGCATGCGCACCCCTGCCTCGGCGACCCACGGGCGACCGCGCAGATACGACACGATGTCCGCGGCGAGGGGGTGCGGGTGCTTGCTGTCGTAGGTGCGTGCGCGCTGATCCATGAGATCGACCACGGCCGTCCTCGTGTTGCGGAAGCCGTCCCAGATGATTCCGAGCGAGATGAAGAGCGCCGCCACACCGTCCAGCCACCAGAGCCCGACGCCCACGCCGAGCACGCCGACGATCGATGCCACCGTCGTCTGCCAGTCGGCCTTCGCCATGTCGGCGTCGGCGAAGAGGAGTTTGTTGTGCAGCACGGGGGCGAGCTTCGACTTGGCCGGACCGTACATGAACACGGGGCCGATGATGACGACGACCATCACCGCGACCATGAGCCACCCCAGCCAGACGGTCTGCCCGAACAGCTGCACCGTGCCGATGGTCGGGTGCTCGGCGGCGATCAGCCCGGTGACGGCCTCGATGGCGAGGTTGAGCCCGACGGCCAGGAGCGCGACACCCGCGACGAGATGGCCGACGCCCATGGCGCGATGCAGGCCGTACGGGTGTTTCCTGGTCGGTCGCCGCCGCACGAGGAGCAGAGCCGTGAGGAATGCGATCTGCGGGATCAGCGACAGCATGTCCTCGATCCAGGCCGTCCGCATCGCCTGCGACTCCCCGACCACGAGAGCGATGACGGCGATGGTGATCGAGGTGTAGACGATCGTGAAGATCTCCCACTTCACGGCGCTGCGGATCGCGCGCTGCTGCTTCGGCGGCAGGGTGGTGCGCCCGAACTGTCCGGTCTCGGTCATCCGCCGACCTCCTCGTCGAGGAAGGTCTCGAGCTTCGCCAGGAACGCGTTCTCGCCGAGCGGGACGAGCATGACGATCTCGCGACCGTTCGCCCCCTGGATGTCCGTGTATCCCCGGCTCACGCCGGCCTTGTCCACCCACGGGGTGTCCGAGGTGATGCCCCCGGCGATGAGGTCGAGCTCGCCGCCCTCGAGCATCGACACCAGCGTCTCCTCCGAGGCGACCGTCCAGTCGGTCTCGGCGTCGATGCGGGAGGCGAACTCGTCCACCAGGTCGACGATGCTCCCGCTCGGCTCACCGCCGTCGACATGGACGAGGTCGCCGTCCGGTGCGGTTCCGACGCGCAGTTCGCCGCCCGACACGGTGCTCAGTGTTCCATCCGGGTCGGTGGGCACGGTGACGCCGCAGCCGCTGAGCGAGGCTGCCAGGAGCAGGGCGCCGAGGATCGAGGCCGCCCGCTGGTGGAGGCGATCGCGGCGTGACGATGGTCTGTTCACGGCAGCAGAATGCTCCCGTGGAGCGTCACGGCACAGGTGGTTGACGAGGTGAGGGAGAGCGCGCTAGCGGCGAGACGGAGCGCGACATCCGATCCATCTCTTGTAAGTAAGGGTGCCCTTACTTACACTGGGGGCATGAGCGCATGCGAGCACCTGGAAGATCCCGACTGGGACGACATCGAGGGTGCCGTGCTCATCGCCGGCGATGCGGCCGATGCAGGGTTCATCGCGAGCATCGCCGCGCGGCTGCCGTGGGACGCGCAGGGGGTCGTCATCCTCGAGGCGGCGGCGCGCATCCAGTTCCGACACATCGACGTCCCCGACGGGGTGTCGGTGCGATGGCTGGTTCGCGGAGACGGGACCAGGGCGCACACGCGAGGAGAGAGGCTCGCCAACGCCGTGCATGCCTGGTGTGTCGAGTGGGCCTGCAGCGAGCCGCCTTCGCAGTGGACGGTCTGGCTCGGGCCGCACACGCCGCCGCACGTGGCACGTATGGCGCGGAGCCTCCTCGGCGTCGCCAACTGAGCTGCGCGAGGGCCGACCAGGCTGATCGACCGCGTGACCCCGGGGACCGCTCAGGCGCTCAGCGCACCGAGGCGATGGCAGGAGCGTTCGCCCCGGCGGTGATCGCGTCGAGGGCGCGGCGCAGCGAGGAACTCGACGTGTGCGCCGTGTACGGGAAGTACACGACCTCGACCCCGACCTCGGCGAACTCGCGCTCCAAGCGCAGCCCCTTGTCGGTGCCGCGCCAGTCGTCGCCCTTGAAGAAGTGCGTGAACTGCACGTCGCGCCACGAGTCCATCTTCGACGGCGTCGTCTCGACGTACACGTCGTCGACGAACGAGATGTGCTTCACGATCTCCGCACGCTCTGCCGTCGGGATGACGGGCTCGATGCCCTTCACCTGACGCAGCATCTCGTCGCTGACGACGCCGGCGATCAGGATGTCGCAGTGCTGCTTGGCGTGACGAAGTAGATTCAGATGCCCGACGTGAAACAGGTCGAAAGCACCAACGGCATAGCCGATACGCGTCCCCATGATCTCCCCAGATCAGTAATTCCCCAGTAAGCGGATCCCCATCCGCTCCGCGACTCCCACAGCCGCGGTTCGAGAGTCTAGCAGGTTCCGGTTTCCTTCCGCATAGGAACCCATGGAACGATGGAGGCCGCACGCGATGCGCGTGAGGGACAGGGGGCGGACGTGGGGGCACGGGTCACGGTCATCGTGCCGACGTTCAACGAGCGCGACAACGTCGCCGAGCTCGTGGCGCGCACGGCCGCAGCGCTCGACGGGTGGGACGCGGAGATCCTGTTCGTCGACGACAGCACGGACGACACGGCAGCCGAGATCGCCAGGGTCGCGGCGGACGCGCCGATCCTCGTTCGCGTGCTCCACCGCTCCGAGAACACCGGAGGTCTGGGCGGCGCGGTCGTCGTCGGGCTCGGGGCTGCAGCGGCCGACGTCTGCATCGTGATGGACGGCGACCTTCAGCATCCGCCCGAGCTCCTCCCCGCGCTCCTCGCCCGGTATGCGCAGGGGGACGCCGATGTCGTGGCCGCGTCGCGCTACATCGGCGGAGGAGATACGAGCGGTCTCGGCACGGCGGTGCGCTTCGGCGTCTCCCGCGTGGCGACCTGGCTCACCAGGGCTATGTTCCCGATCCGCCTCGCCCACAGCACGGACCCGATGACCGGCTTCTTCCTCGTCGATCGCGGGCGTCTCGACCTCTCCACGCTCCAGCCTCGGGGTTTCAAGATCCTCCTGGAGATCCTGGCCCGCAACGACATGCGCATCGCCGAGGTGCCGATGGAGTTCGCCGAGCGTCGGCACGGCACCTCGAAGGCGAGCCTGCGTCAGGGCGCGATGTTCCTCGAGCACCTCGCGCGACTGCGTTTCGGCAAGATGTCGCTGTTCGCACTGATCGGCGTGATCGGAGCAGCAGCGAACCTCGGCATCATGTGGGTGCTGACGGCCGCGGGCGTGCCGTACATCTGGGCCGCGATCATCGGAGCCGAGGTCACGATCATCGGCAACTTCCTGCTCCAGGAGCGGTTCGTGTTCGCCGACATGCGCACGGATGCCCGCGGTCTCGGCATCCGCTTCGCCAGCTCCTTCGCCTTCAACAACGTCGAGGCGGCTCTGCGCATCCCGGTGATGGCGCTGATGGTCGAGTCGTGGCACATCTCGAGTGTCGTCGCGACGGGCCTCTCGCTCATCGTGGCGTTCTTCGCCCGGTTCCTGTTCCACTCGCTCGTCGTGTACGCGCCGAAGCGTCGGAGCAAGGACCATGCGGTCGGCGCCGAGCCGCCAACCGACACCGCGGCGCAGCGCGTGATCAGGGCGATCGACGTCGAGGTGATGAAGCCCGGCGAGCTCTAGCGCCGGAGCTCGACGGCGGGGCTCGAAGGTGGAGGTCGGAGCGGGAGCGAAGCGATCTCCGGAACTTCTCTCTTGTCAGGATCCGCGGCGAGGTCCATAGTTGGCTCGTGGAATCCGAGGGCGGTCCCTCCCTGACTCTCACCTGGGCGCATCGAGCCGAACAGTCGGCGCGCGCCTGGGAGCAGAGCCACGCCAGGGGAGAGGTGCCCAGTGTCTGGCCGTACGGCTTCGATGCGCTACGCGACCACGCGGTCGTCGAGGTGGTCGATCTCGCCCCGCCGAGCAGACTCGCGCGGGCTCGCTCGCGACTCTCCCTGGGGCCGCGTCCCGCCGGTGGTCTGGCGCTCACCTGGGATGAGAACACGGCCTATCGGATGCAGACCTCGCACCCGCGGGATCGCTTCGCCACCGGCGTGATCTGGCTCACCGACATGGCTGAGAGCGGCGGAGCACCGGAGCGGTTGCTGGCGATGCTGCGCAGGGCGGAGGCCGCCTGGGTGCTCAGCGAGGCGCAGGTCGAGCCGCTGCGCGCGATGCTGGGAGGAGCGGAGACGCGCGTGTTCGCGGTGCCCTTCGGTATCGACAGCTCCTTCTTCGTCGCGAGGCCCTACCCGGCGAGGCCGTGCATCGTCAGCGCAGGCAACGACAGAGACCGCGACCCGGCGACTCTCTTCGCGGCGCTCGCGCGTGTGCTCGCCATCCGTCCGGAGACGGACGTGGTCGTGCAGACCCGCTCGGACCTCGATCCGCCGGAGGGGGTGCGGGTCGTCCGCCATCTGCCGCACGCCGAGCTGCGTGACCTCTACGCGACGGCGAGCGTCGTGGTCGTTCCGACCAGGGAGAACCTCCACGCGTCCGGGATGACTGTCGCGCTCGAAGCCCTCGCGACGGCTCGTCCGGTCGTGGTCTCCGATACCGCGGGGATGCGCCAGTATGTCAGCGAGGGGCGCACGGGTCACCTCGTTCCCGTTGAGGATCCCGCCGAGCTCGCCCTCGCGCTGCTCCGTCTTCTCGATCACCCGGAGCGCGCCGCCGAGCTCGGGCGGAACGGGCGCATCGAGGTCGAGCGGCAGTTCACCACGCAGGTGATGGTCGCCGCCCTGGTGCGGGGGCTGCTGACCCCGAGGTGACCGCGTCGCCGCCCACCGTCACCTAACGCTTCGCGCCGCGTCGCTTCACTCGCACGGCCGCGCGGAACGCGTCGGCGTGGGCGCGGCCGGCATCGGCCCAGTCGCGTCGGGAGAGGTCGGGCGAGCCCGTCAGCGTGGTCGCCGCCCGCCACGCCTCCACCACGGTCGGAGCATCGAGGTCTCCGTCGTACATGAGCACCCACTCCTGACCGACTTCGCGTCCGAGAGCCTCGTTCGCCTCGTTGCGGGGCACGAGCACGGGGCGGTCCATCGACAGAGCGGCGAGCACGCTGCCCGAGTTGTGCATGAAACGGTAGGCCAGCACGATGAGGTCGGAGGACGTCGCGAGCTGCACGAGCTCGGCGTCGCTCAGGAAGTCGAGGTGCAGGCTCACTCCGGGGAGGTCTGCCGTCCGCGCACGGAGGTCGTCGCCGAGCTCGGGGGTGGACGGGCGTCCGCCGATCCGCAGGCTCAACGCCGGCTCCGCCGTGACGGCCTCCGCATAGGCGTCGATGAACCCCTCGAGCCCCTTGTAGCGGCGGATCCCGCCGAAGGAGCCGAGCTGCCCCCGCACCTTCTCCGCAGCGGGGAACTTCGCGTACCAGCCGCGGTAGTCGCCGTGCAGGATCAGGCTGTGCGGCGTGCCGGGCGCGAGCGGCGTGGTCTCGTTGATGACGATCCGGTAGTCGGTGTGGCGGTCGATGAAACGCAGGAGCCACAGGCGCGGCGCGTTGTCGTCCGGCAGCTCGATGTTGTGCACCGTGCGCACCACGGCGATCCGACGCGACAGGCGGTGACGGAAGACGAGCGCGGCGGTGAGCAGATACTTGCCCGTGGACTTCCACCAGGTGGATCCGTGCAGCTTCGCCTCCGGCCAGTGCCAGTGGAAGGCGTCGTAGCGTCCGAACAGCGCCGTGCGCCACGAGAACCGCAGACGCGTGAGACCCTCGGTCGAGCCCAGCGCTTCGTCGAGCATCTTGTTGTACGGGTTCGTCGTCGGACGGGGAGCGCCCAGCGACTGCATCACGCGGATGGTCGATCCGGGAACGGTCATGGTGGTGTCATCCTCCGATGGACGTCGGTATTCGTCGTAGCGTCGACCGAGGGCGGCGGCGATCGTGCCCCGCCCGCGGTGCATGAGTCGGGTCCCCCTGGCGTGATGGGTGATGTTCGAGGTCAGGGCGCCGAAGGCTCTCCGCAGGGCGCCGACGACGATACGGGCCACGCCGCCCACCAGAGCCCGCAGCCGCAGCACCCCGCGACGGATCTTCCCGTCGGTGAGCTGGAGCTGGATGCGGGTGCCCGCGTTCGCCGAGCTGAAGGCACGCTGTGCCGCCCAGGCCCGGCTCAGGCGCGCGGCGACGACGAGGTCTTCCGTCTCTGACTCGTTGCACCACACGATCAAGCCGCCTCGGCGGGCGAGCTGCCGGGAGAAGAGCGTGTCCTCGCCGCCGCCGAGGCCGAGCGAAGGGTCGAACCGCAGACCGAGCCGCCGGATGGAGCGGAGGTCCAGCAGCAGGTTGCCCGCCGCTGCCACCTGGAGCACGGTGCCCGTCTGCCTGGGTGGCCGTCGGAAGGTGCCGGATGCGAGGAGCCACGGGTCGACGTCTTCATCGAAGACCGAGATCACGCGCCCCATCACGGCATCGGCGCCGTGTTCGCGCCACACCTCGATGAGCGCGGAGAGCCACCGCTCTCGCGGGACCTCGTCGTCGTCGATGAAGGCCAGCAGGTCGCGGTCGGCGCACTCGTCCAGGAGGCGGTTGCGAGCGGCGACGATCCCCGGCTCGGGTTCGACGACGTAGCGGACCGGGACGCTCGCACCGGCGGCCACCTCCCTGGCGGAGCCGGCGGGGTCGTTGTCGACCACCAGCACGTCCACCGCGACCCCGAGGTCGGCGCACTCGGCGATGCGCTCGGGAAGCGTGCGCAGCAGCGCTCGGAGCAGCTCCGGCCTCCGGTACGTGGGTACGCCGATCGTCACCCTGATCATGTCGTTCGATTCCGGTCCCCTGGTCATCCGCCCCATCCCCATGGCAGTATCGCGCCTCGACTCCGACGCCGGCTCATCGTATCGTGAACCTCTGAAGCCGCTCGTCGACGATGCTCTCGCGTATAGTCGTTCACCTGGGAGTCGACGTCGGTCGCGACTCTGGGGAATTCGACCGGCGACCCGAGGCGATCCGTGATCCGGATCCGGGGGGAGGATCGCGTGTCAATCGAGCACGGACGGCTTGCCGTGGTCGTGGTCAACTACGCCTCGGCGGGGTTGCTCGAGCGCAACCTGGTGACGGTGGAGCGCGAAGCGCGCGCGATCGATCAGCATGCGCTCGTCATCGTCGTCGACAACTGGTCGAACGCCGGAGAACGGCGCGCTGCCGCGAAGATCGCCGATGCGCAGGGCTGGCTCCTGATCGAACCGCGATCCAACACGGGCTTCGGCGGCGGAGTCAACATCGGGGTGGCGCGCGCGCTCGCCGAGGGTGCCACCGACGTCCTCGTGATCAATCCGGACGCGCACATCGATCGCGCATCGCTGCGCCGGCTGGCCGCAGTCACCGACGGCGAGCGCACGACCCTCGCCTCGCCGGTCATCACCGACTCGGACGGCAAGACCTGGTTCGCCGGGATCGATCTCCTGCTCACCGACGGCACCATGCGCGCACGCCGCAAGCGCGACGCCGAGGACACCCAGCCGTTCGAACCGTGGTTGAGCGGGGCCTGCCTGTGGATCACGCGCGAGGTCTGGGATCTCGCGGGTGGGTTCGACGACGACTACTTCCTCTACTGGGAGGACGTCGACTTCTCGCGTCGTGTCGTGTCGGCCGGCGGGTCACTGGCCCTCGTCGAGGAGGCCACGGCCGTGCACGACGAGGGAGGCACGCAGCGCGCGGAGCCAGAGACCTCACGCGCCAAGTCCGAGGGCTACTACTACTACAACATCCGCAATCGGATGCTCTACGCCGTGCGCCATCTCGATGACGAGGCCGTGCAGCGCTGGCGCCGGTCCATCCCGCGCACCGCCAGGGAGGTCATCCTCCGCGGTGGCCGACGACAGCTGATCCAGTCGGCCGCTCCGATCCGGGCCTATCTTCGCGGTGTGCGCGATGCCCGACGGATCGCGCGGACGCACACCTCGGTCCAGAAGGGCAGGAAATGGTCGTAGACGCCTATCATCGTCTCGCGCGCGCGCAGAAGGGGCACGCTCGTGGGGCGCCCGCCTACTCGGTGTACGTCAATCGGCGCATCGGTCGGGTGCTCGCCGCTGTCGCGTATCGGATCGGTCTCACCCCGAACCAGGTGTCGATCATCAGCGCGGTGCACTCCTTCATCGCGATCGGCCTCATCGCGTTCGGCCCTGTGAACGTGCCCATGGGCCTCCTGATCGCTCTGCTGCTGGTGCTCGGCTACGCCTGGGACTCCGCCGACGGTCAGGTGGCGCGTCTGCGCGGCGGGGGAAGCCCCCAGGGCGAGTGGCTCGATCACTTCATCGACACGCTCAAGATCGCCTCCCTCCACCTCGCCGTGCTGATCGGGCTCTATCGGGTGCTTCCCGATACGCCTCTTCTCCTGCTGATCCCGATCGTGTTCAGCATCGTCGCCACGACCACGTTCTCGGGCATGCTCCTGAACGATCTGCTCAAGGGCAAGCACGCGGTGGCGTCGACCCACGAGCGAGGAGGCGGGACCCTGCTGCGCTCGCTCATCCTGTTGCCGACGGACTTCGGGCTGGTGTGCCTCGTGTTCGTGCTGTGGGGGTGGACGCCGGCATTCCTCGTCGGCTACGGCGCTCTGTGCCTGGCCGCTGTCCTGTTCCTCGCGCTCGCCGCGGTGAAGTGGTTCCGTGAGATCGGAAGGCTCGGTGCCTCCGCATGACGGACGAGAAGATCCTGGTCGTGTGCGCGGCGAACGTGTGCCGGTCGCCGTTGGCGGAGCTGGCTCTTCGTCGCGGGCTCGGCGCGGATTCCCCCATCACCGTGAGCAGTGCCGGTGTGCGGGCGAACGACGGCGACCCGATCTGCTCGGCGGTGGCCTCGGTCCATGCAGACGAGGAATGGCAGGCCTGGGCGCAGGAGCATCGGGCGCAGCCGGTGACGATCGAGCAGATCGAGCAGGCGAGCATCGTGCTGACGGCCTCGCGCGACATCCGTGGCGAGCTGGTGAGGATGGCACCGCGTTCGCGTGACTGGATGTTCACGATCAAGGAAGCCGCCCATCTGGGGGAGGGCTTCTCGTCCTCCGCTTCCGATCGCGTGGTGGAGTACGTGGCGCACCTCGACCGTGCACGTTCCCGCGCCGTCCCGCTGACACCGCCCGCGGGTGTCGGAGCGCGCCTGCGTCAGCTGTTCCAGGCGCGGGGGACCGTGGATCCGACGAGCATCGCCGATCGGCACGGGAGTCGCGGTCACCTGGAGACGATCAACGAGGTCGATGCCGCCATCGCGACGGTCCTCGCGCAGCTCTCGGGCCATCGCCGACACGCGTCCTGACCGGTCACTTGCGGTTTTCCAGACCTCACACTAGGATTAGCCGACGCCGCGTTCCGCGCGGTTGAAGGGGACCTGAAGCCGAGGGGGCTTCGGGATTGGGGAATCTGGGTTCTGGGGAGCTGCAGTGTTCAACGTTTCATCATGCCGTTCTGGGGACGGCACTTCGCGCTCACGACGCGCGATCTTCATCGCGCCTTTGGTGGCGCTGGCACTCGTGACGGCCGGTTGTACCGCTGCCGCGCCCAGCGCATCGGAATCGCCGGCGCCGGAAGGCACCAGCACCACCGACTGGACGCCGCCCGCCGACACCGAGGCCCAAGGGCCCACGGAGGGCCCGGCGCTCACCGAGGAGAACGGAGCGCTCGACGCGCCGATCTCCCTCTCCACCGACATGGTCGTCACGATCGACAAGATCTCGACCACGACGATCAAGCCCGAGACACCCGGCGAATACGCCGGTTCCGCGGTGGTCGTCACGCTGACCGTGGCCAACGACTCGAAGCGTGCGCAGAGCGTCGACTCCGCGGTCGTCAGCCTCGTCACGGACGACGGCGACATCGGGGTCTCCACGACCGCCGGCCCGAACGAACCCCTGCAGGGCGAGGTCGCCGCGGGGGCGAAGACCACCGGCACCTACGTCTTCATGCTCGATCCGACGCAGGGGCGCTCGGTGAAGATCAGCGTCAACTACGCCGCGGGCGAGCCGGTGGCCACCTTCGCCGGCCAGCTGTCCTGACGCGCGCGTAATCACTCGCATCACTTTCGTTTTTCATTTGCACTAACTCATTTTCGAAGAAGAAAACTGGCGGCTGGGGAGTCACTATGGGGAACACAACGACCACGAGGCGAGCGCTGAGCGCACTCGCGTCTGTCGTGACGGCGGCGTTGCTCGTCGCAGGCATGACGACACTGGGAGCGCAGGCGGCGTCAGCAGACGTTCCCTCGACTCCGCCGCCTCTGCTGCAGCGTGACGACAATGTCGTCACCTCGGATCCGATTCCGACGGTGCAGATCGACAACGGCTACGTCTGGGCGCAGACGATGATCGGGTCGACCGTCTATGCGGTCGGCAAGTTCGACAACGCCAGGGCCCCGCTCGCCACGCCGGGAACGAGCCTGACGGCCCGCTCCAACGTGCTCGCCTACGACATCAACACGGGTCAGCTGCTCTCGTTCGCGCCGCAGGTGAACGGTGTGATCAAGGCCGTCGCCGCGTCGCCGGACGGCAGCCGCATCTACATCGGCGGATCGTTCAACTCCGTCAACGGTCAGGCCCGCTGGAACTTCGCCGCCCTCGACGCCGTGACCGGCCAGCTCGTGGCCGGCTTCAACCCGTCGATCGGCGGCAGCGGTGTCTACGCCCTCGCAACGTCCGGGACCAGCGTCTACGTGGGCGGGCTGTTCACGCAGGGCAACGGCACCGCCCGCAAGAACCTCGCCGGCTTCAATGCCGCCAACGGCGCCCTGCTGAGCTGGGCGCCGCAGACCGACCTCCAGGTCGACGCCATGGTCATGGACCCCGCGGGTCAGAACGTCATCGCCGCCGGGCGCTTCTCGCAGGTCAACGGCGACGTGACGATGCGCGGAACCGTGGCACTGGACAAGGCGACCGGCGCGGTCGACACGTCCTGGGCACTCCCGCAGACGGTCAAGAACGGCTCGAACACGGGCTCGAACTCCGGCAAGGCCGGCATCTTCGGTCTCGCCGCCGACGACAAGGCCGTGTACGGCACGGGCTGGGTCTACGCCGACGCCGCCACGGGAAACCTGGAGGGGACCTTCGCGGCAGAAGCCGGGACGGGCCAGGTCCGCTGGATCGCCGACTGCCTCGGCGACCACTACGGCGTGTACTCCACCGGCAAGGTCGTCTACACGACCAGCCACACTCACGCGTGCGGCACGATGAGCCTGCACCCGGAGCAGAACCCGCGCACGCACCGCTACTCGGAGGCGTACACGGCGGACGCTCGCGGCTCGCTGGGCAACCAGCCCGCAGCCGGCGGCACCTACAAGAACTGGGCGGGCACTCCCGCTCCGTCGCCCTACGCCTGGACGCCCGACTGGGCCGTCGGTGTGACGACGGGCATGGGACAGGCCGGTCTGTCGATCACGGGCGCGGGCAACATGATCTCGATCGGCGGTGAGTTCCGGTCCGTGAACAACGGCCGCTTCGAGGGACTCGTGCGCTTCTCGACGAACCCCCCTGGCGGAGCCAAGGACGGCCCCCGTCTCGCGGCGGCGAACTGGACCGGCACGGCGCAGTCGTTCATCCCCGGTCGCGTCCGCGTGTCGATCCCGGCCAACTGGGACCGCGATGACCTGACGCTCACGTACGAGCTCCGTCGCACCGGCACGGCCACTCCGGTCGCCACGACCACAGCCAACGGCACCTGGTGGAACCGGCCGTCCGTCACTCTCGAAGACAAGACGGCGGCACCGGGATCGCAGCAGGAGTACACGGTCAGCGCCAAGGACAGCGCGGGCAACACCGTCAGCAGCCAGGCCATGAGCGTCACGGTCGCGTCGGGGACGGTCTCGAGCTACACGAACGCGATCTCGGCCGACAACCCGCAGCTCTACTACCCGCTGGGCACCGCGCCGCAGGACTGGGCGGGCGCGAACCCTCCCGTGTTCGGCTCCGGCGTGACGTCGTCGGCTTCGGGCGTGGAGAACACCGCGACCGGCGCATCGACGTTCACCGGGACCTCCTCGGGGCGAGCCTCGTCGACCGACAAGATCGCCGCACCGGCGGAGTTCTCCACGGAGCTGTGGTTCAAGACCAACACCACCACCGGTGGCAAGCTGCTCGGCTACGGGTCAGCGGCCTCGGGCGACTCCACGAGCTACGACCGTCATCTCTACATGACGAACAACGGGCGTCTGGTGTTCGGCACCTACAACGGCAGCACGCAGACGATCCAGAACACCACGGCGCTGAACAACAACGCCTGGCACCATGCGGTGGCCACCCAGAGCGCAGACGGCATGAAGCTGTACGTCGACGGTGTGCTCGTCTCGTCCGCGGCCGGCGCGACCACCGCCGAGAACTACGTCGGGTACTGGCGTGTCGGCGGGGACAACCTCAACAGCTGGCCCTCGGCACCGAGCTCGAGCAACTTCAAGGGTGCTCTCGACGAGGTCGCGGTCTACCCGTACGCGCTCACCCCCGCGCAGGTGCAGACCCACTACGGCATCGGCAAGGGCTTCCAGCCGCCGACCGCGGCCTTCACCTCGACGCCGACGGATCTCGCCGTGGCGTTCGACGCCAGCACGTCCGCACCGACAGGCTCCGCCACGATCAGCGGCTACCGCTGGGACTTTGGGGACGACTCGGCCACCGCGACGGGCAAGACGGTGTCGCACACCTACACGGCCGCGGGTACCTACACCGTCAAGCTCACGGTGACCGACAGCAACGGCCTGGCCACCACGACGGAGAACCCCGTCACGGTGCAGGCGGCGAACGTCCTTCCGACCGCGTCCTTCGAGCTGTCGGGCACCGGGCTCTCGGTCTCGGCCGACGCCTCGGCATCGACCGACTCGGACGGCACGATCGCGTCCTACGACTGGAACTGGGGCGACGGTTCGACGTCCTCCGGGCAGGTGGCCAGCCACGTGTACGCCTCGGCGGGTACGCGCACGGTCACTCTGACGGTCACCGACAACCGCGGCGGCACGGCCACGACCACGCGGGAGTCCGTCACGACCCACGCGAATCCGGTCGCGACCTTCACCGCGACGGCGTCGGGGATGAACGTCGACGTCTCGGCCGCGGGCTCGAGCGCCTCCGACGGCGCGACGCTGTCGTACTCCTGGAACTGGGGTGACGGCACGGCCGCGGGCAGCGGTGCGACCGCCGGTCACACCTACGCCCAGCCGGGTGCGCACGACATCACGCTCACGGTGACCGACAGCCTCGGGGGATCGGCCAGCGTCACGAAGTCCGTGACCGTGCAGGCTCAGGTGTTCGCCGCGTCCGACTCCTTCGGTCGTGTCGTGTCGAGCGGCTGGGGCGCGGCCGACGTCGGCGGCACCTGGGCGCCGATGAGCGGTTCGGCCGCCGTCACCTCCGTCGGAGACGGCGTCGGCAAGGTGAACCTCACGCCGGGTGAGACGCGCGAGATGCTGCTGCAGGGGACCTCTCTCCTCGACACGTCCGCGCGCATCACCTACACGCTGGCCTCCGGTCCGTCGACGGGTGTGGCCTACGAAGGACTCGGTGCACGTCGCTCCGGCTCCAACGGGTACCGCGCACTCGCGTGGCACCGGGCGGACGGGACCACCTGGCTCGTGATCCACCGCAACGGAACCGCGATCGCCAGCACCGCCGTCGCCGGTCTCACGTGGACCGCGGGAAGCACGTTCAACCTCGCCATGGACACGACGGGGTCCGGGACGACGACCATCCGCGCGAAGCTGTGGGCTGCCGGAGCTGCGGAGCCCGCCAACTGGCAGCTCTCCACGACGGACGCGACGCCGGCCCTGCAGGTCGCGGGAGCGCCGACGGTCTTCTCCTACCGGGCGGGCAGCGCGACCGGCACCAACCTGGCGAGCTTCGACGACTTCACGCTGAAGAACCTCGGCGCGGCGACACCGCAGCCCGAGCCGCAGCCGGAGCCGCAGCCGCAGCCGCAGCCGAACGTGCCGCCGACCGCGGCCTTCACGGCGACGACCACGGGGCTGACCGTGAACGTCAACGGTGGGGCATCGACCGACTCGGACGGCACCATCGCGTCCTACGCCTGGAACTTCGGGGACGGATCGACGGGCACGGGGGCGACCAGCTCGCGGGCGTACACCACGGCGGGCACCTACACGGTGACCCTCACGGTGACCGACGACAAGGGCGCCACCCACACCGCGACGCAGCAGGTCACGGTCACGGCCCCTCCGGTCGACCCGCAGCCTCAGCCCAACCCGGCAGCGCTCGCGAGCGATGAGTTCGACCGGACGGCGGGTCCCGGCTGGGGCACCGCGGTCACAGGTGGCGCGTGGTCGATCGCCGGCGGTTCGCAGGCGGCGGCGACCGTCGCCGACGGCCAGGGCAAGCTGAGTCTGGTCGCGGGGGACACCCGCCACGCCACGCTCAACTCGACCTCGATCGGCGACGCGATCCTCGAGACGCAGTTCCGCGTCGACCAGGCTCCCGCCGCGGGCGGCGCCTACGTCGGCGTGATCGCGAGGCAGACCGCTGCCGGGAAGTACTTCGCCCGTGCGTGGCTCCGTCCCGACGGAACCGTGTGGCTCGTGGTGCACCGCGAAGGGACGGTGCTGCTGACGCAGGCCGTGCCCGGACTCGTGTGGGCGGCGAACACGTCGTACAGCCTGAAGGTGTCCGTCACCGGATCGGCTTCCACGGCGATGTCGGCGAAGATCTGGGCGACCGGCACGACGGAGCCCGCGAACTGGCAGATCAACGCGACGGACGCGACTCCGCTCGCTGCGGGTTCCGTCGGTCTCAGCGGCAACCGGTCGGGCAGCTCCACGGCGCCTCTGAACGTCTCGTTCGATTCGTTCCGCGTCACCGCGCCCCAGTAAGATCCTGACGCATGGCCACTGCTGTTCCGATCGCGCTCCTCGCCGTCGGAGGAATCGCAGCAGTGGCCATCGTCGTGTTCGTGCTCCGGCTGCTGCCGCGCACGGCATTCGTGGGCTGGGCCTGCGTCCTCTTCTTCGTGCCGCTGTGGGTCGGCGTCAACATCGGTTTCTACTGGGCTGCGATCACTCTGCTGACCGCCTTGATGATCATCGTCAACTGGTCGGTCGTCCCGCTCCGCGCCGCAGACGCCTGGGTCGTGGCCTTCGTCATCGTGATCGTCGGGCTGTACGGCTTCGGCACGGTCGATCTCCCGTCGCTCGTCGCCGCTCTGCTCGAGTGGGTCATCCCGTATCTCTGGGGACGCGTGGTGCTCGCCCGGGTCGCGCCGGAATGGGTCACGTCGACGATCGCGGTCGTCGCCATCGTCGCAGCCGTCCTCGGCATCATCGAGTTCTTCACCTCCTTCAATCCTTTCGTCCTGATCCCCGGATCCGGCGTCGTCTACGACACCTGGAGCCCTCTCCAGGAACGAGGCGGGGTGCTGAGGGTCGAGGGCGCGTTCGGCCACTCGATCGCCCTGGGAGCGGCGCTGGCGATGTCGTCGGCGTTCATCGTGGCGACGAAGTGGCGGCTGATCCCGAAGATCGGCGGCGTGGTGATCGTCGCGGTGGCGACGGTCCTGACGTTCAGCCGCGCCGGACAGCTCACCCTCGTGCTCACGCTGGTGCTGTCCACGTTCCTCATCGTCGGGGTGTCCACGCGGTTCCGGGTCGCCGTCGTCACGGCCGGTGTCATCGGCACCGCCATCGCCATCCCGATCATCGACTCGGTCTTCGGGGCCGCGGGCGACGAGGCAGGCGGCAGCGCCGACTATCGGACCGATCTCCTGGTGCTCCTCCAGCAGGTGCAGCTCTTCGGCAACCCGGGGGACTGGCACTCGCTCGTGTCGGGGGACTACTACCTCGGCTACTTCGCACGTTCGGTCGACAACGCCCTCGTCCTCACCCTGCTCCGGTACGGCTACGTCCCCACACTGCTGATCATGGCCGCGCTGGTCTGCGCGGCGATCATGACCGTGCGACGCTCGACCAGGAGCCCGGCGTCGATCGCCGTCGTGGGGCAGCTGCCGAGTCTCGTGGTGGTGGCGTTGATCACGCAGTACAGCATGTTCCTCTGGTTCTGCGTGGGCCTCGCGATCACATGGGCGCGCGACGCGGACGTGATCGGCAGAGGGCGGCAGCAGTCGGAGGAAGCACTCCGAGACGGGCTCGGACCCGTGCAACGGCAGCGCATCGTCGGGAAGCCCCCTGCGCAATCATGAGGTCACAGGAACGAACACCTCTAGAATCGAAGTCTCAGGGGGAATGGGGAGTCATGGGCGAGAGCCGGGTGAGTCTGCGCGTGATCGCCGGCTCGTTGCGCAAGTTCTGGTGGGCGATCGTGCTCTGCGCCGTCGTCGGGGCTGCAGGATCCTTCGGGTACGCCTCGTTGCAGACACCCCTGTTCCAGGCGACGACCTCGTTGTACTTCGCCCTCAATCAGGGAACCAGCGCCTCTGACCTCAACCAGGGCTCTGTGTACACACAGAGCCAGATGCTGTCGTTCGCCCAGTTGGCGACCAGCTCGCGGGTGCTCGACCCCGTCATCGAGGAACTGGGGCTCGACACGACTCCGCGAGCGCTCGCGAGGGACATCGAGGTCACGATCCCCCAGAGCACGGTCACGTTGCGGATCACGGGGATCACGGACGACCCGAAGGCAGCGGCCGAGCTGGCCGATGCCGTGGCGGACCAGCTCATCATCGTGGTCAAGGACGTGGCGCCCAAGGACCCGCAGGGCGAATCCACGATCACGGCGCAGGTCATCGACGACGCGGTCGTACCCGAGTTCCAGTTCACGCCGAGCAAGCCGCGTGACGCCCTCCTCGGAGGCTTCCTCGGGGGTGTCCTCGGCCTCGCCATCGCGGTGCTCATCGGAGTGCTCGACACCCGTATGCGCAACGAGGAGACGCTGACGGAGGCAGGTGGCGACCCTGTTCTGGGCGTCGTCTCGAAGTCGCCTCTCCTGGCCATGCGGGGCATCGCCGTCGCGCAGGAGCCGCTCGGCCACACCTCGGAGGAGTTCCGCCGTATCCGTTCGGCTCTGGCCTACGCGAACGTGTCCTCGCGGGTGAAGGTGCTGCTGGTGACGTCGGGCATGCCGGCGGAGGGCAAGTCGACGATCTCGGTCAACCTGGCCATGACTCTCGCCGGTCTGCGCAACTCGGTGCTGCTGATCGACGCCGACATGCGGCGGCCGCGGGCGCACGAGCACGCAGGCATCGACGGCTCGATCGGTCTGACCAGCGTGCTGCTGGACGAAGTCGAGTTCGAGGTCGCCAAGCACAGTGTCGCCGACAGCACGCTCGACATCCTGCCCGCAGGTACCATCCCGCCGAATCCGGCGGAGCTCCTGACATCGGCGCGCATGAACCAGCTCCTCGACTTCGCCGCAGCGGAGTACGACTACGTGGTCATCGATTCGCCGCCGATCCTCAGCGTGGCCGACGCCAACCTCTTCGCCACCCAGACCGACGGTGTGATCCTCGTGGTCGACGCGACGAAGACGCGCCGCGCCGCGCTCGCCAAGAGCATCAAGTCGCTCGAGTCGGGCGGTGCCCGCATCCTCGGCACGGTTCTGAACCGCGCGCGGCCGGAACGTCACCGCAGCGAGTACTACAGCGACTGACGGGATATCCGACGCCGCATCGTGCCACGATGCGGCGGAGTATATCGGTGCGTCGCCGTTTCCGTTTGTCTTCGCCGGGATGGCCGGGGTATTCTTCATGAGTTGCGAGGGGGACTCGCACTTTGCTGCCCGGGGTTGAAACTGCGGCGGAGCTGCGGGGTGATCATGAATCTGCCCCAGAAGACGGTGACACCGTGCCCACTCCGCTCCTCGACCGCACCTCACACGAGACTTCGAGTCCGCCCCGGCGACGCACCCGCAAGATGCTCGCAGGAGCGCTGACCGCTGCCGTCGCGCTCACGACCGCGCTGACGGCCGCGCTGACGGCCGTTCCTGCGTCGGCACTGGCCGATGACGCTCCGCTCGTCGCACGGTCGGCCGATGCCACGGACGCTCCCGTCATCGCTGACGACATGGACCGCACGGTCGATTCGGGGTGGGGGACCTCGCCCGACGGCCCATGGCGTGTCGTGGAAGCGACGGCGAGCGTCACCGGCGAGCAGGCGCTGCTCGCGAGTCGCAAGCCGGGTATCACCGCCAGGGCCACCATCGACGGTGTGGTCCCCGCTGACGTGGACAGCCGGTTCTCACTGACCGTTCCCGAGCTGCCCGTGGGAGGGCCGCTCTACCTCTCCCAGGCGGTCCGGGTGTCCGGCGCCGACTCGTACGGAGCGCGCGTGCGCGTCCACCCCGACGGCTCGGCCTACGTATCGGTCGTGCGGCTCACCGACCTCATGCGCGTGCAGCATCTGGCCGAGCGTCGGCTTCCCCTCACCGTGACGAGCGGTGACACGCTGACGGTGGCGTTCAGAGTCACGGGCACGAGTCCGGTGGCGCTGGCGGCCAAGGCCTGGGAGTCGAACGCCGTGGAGCCGGCGGACTGGCAGGTGACGTACTCCGACGACTCGAACGCGCGGATTCAGTCCGCAGGCGGGTACGGCTTCGCGCTCTACACGTCCTCCGGGGCGAGGGCCGCTGTTCCGGTCGGAATCGACGACATCTCGGTCACCGCCCCCGTGCCGTCCCCGGAGCCCACTCCTGAGCCCACTCCTGAGCCCACTCCTGAGCCCACGCCGGCCCCCGAGCCCACGCCCGCTCCTGAGCCCACGCCCGCTCCTGAGCCCACTCCGGCTCCTGAGCCCACTCCGGCTCCTGAGCCCACTCCGGCTCCTGAGCCCACCCCGGCTCCTGAGCCCACGCCGGCCCCTGAGCCCACGCCGGCCCCCGAACCCGAGCCGGTGCCGCCCGTGACGCCCGAGGGCGTGCGCGGCGAACCCGGGGCCAAGGCCCCAGGGACTCTCGTGTACGAAGCTCCGGCCACGGCGGTCTACGTCTCACCCGCAGGGTTCGACGGAGCCTCCGGCACCAGGAACGCGCCGGTCAAGTCGGTCGCTGCCGCGCTCCGCATCGTCCCGAACGGGGGGACGATCGTCCTGCGTGGCGGCTCGTATCACGAAGAGGTCGTGGTGCCTGCGCAGAAGCGGGTCACCATCCAGCCGGCACCCAACGAGTCGGTGTGGTTCGACGGCGCCGAGCCCGTCACCGGCTGGAAGGCCTCGGGAAGCACCTGGTTCGTCGACGGCTGGAACACGGCACTCGATGCGAGCCCGACCTACACGAAGGGCGCCCCCGACAACACTGCGGCGGAGTGGCGATTCGTCGATCCGGCTCACCCGATGGCCGCGCACCCGGATCAGGTCTGGGTGGCAGGAGTCCAGCTGCGAGAGGTCGCATCCGTCTCCCAGGTCGCAGAAGGCACCTTCTTCGTCGACGATTCCGCCAAGCGCCTGGTGATCGGAACGAACCCGTCGGGCAAGTCGGTCGAGGCGAGCGTGCTCACTCAGGCGCTCTCCATCCGCTCCGCAGGGACCGAGGTGCGCGGAATCGGAGTGCGCCGATACGCCACCAGCGTCCCGCAGATGGGCACGGTCATCGCCGCTGCACCGCACGTGTCGCTCACCGATGTGACGATCCGCGACAACTCGACCACCGGCTTCTACTCGTGGGCGCCGTCGACCACGTTGACCCGTGTCTCCCTGATCGGCAACGGTCTGCTGGGCGGAGGCGCATCGCAGGCCGACGGACTGACCGTGACGCAGATGTTGTCCGTGGGCAACAACATGGAGCACTTCAACGACGCACCGGTGTCCGGTGCGTTCAAGGTCACCCGCACCAGGGGAGTGACCGTCGAGGACAGCGCGTTCCTCGGGAACGACGGCCGCGGTCCGTGGTTCGACGAGTCCGTCCTCGATATCGCGTTCACCGGGAACGATGTGATCGGCAACACCGGGCACGGCGTGCTGGTGGAGCTGTCCGAACGTGCGGTCGTCGCCGACAACGTCATCGCTCGCAACGGGGAATTCGGTCTCTGGGTGCTCAACTCCGGCAACGTCAAGATCTGGAACAACACGCTGGTAGGCAACGGGAACCGGAACATCAGCATCGCGATGGACGCCCGCCGCGCCTCCGACCCGAACACGCCGGGGCACGACCCGCGGACGCGATACGCACCCGAGGCGTCCTGGATCACACGGAACATCGTGGCATCGAACAACATCGTGGCCGAGAGCGCGGGCAACTGCCTGGTCTGCGTCCAGGACTACTCCTTGCAGTACACGGGTTCGCAGATGATGTCGAGCGTCAACGGGAACCTCTACCACCGCACGTCGCCGGGCACCCCCCGCTGGTTCTCCGCGTGGTCGAAGGGCTCCGTCTCGAGAGACCCCGCGGTGACGGATACGCTGGCCGCGTTCACCGCTGCCACGGGGCAGGATCGACGGTCGCAGTTCGTCGAGGGAGCGCCGGTGGTCGACGCCGGCTTCGCCCTGCTGCCGCAGTTCGCCGCGATTCAGGGTGCTGTGGCGGTGCCGGTGCCGTCTGACATCGCCTCAGTATCGCGACTCCCCGGCAGCAGCACGACGCTGGGAGCCCTGCCCCGGTGACGATGTAAGCATGGGCTCTCTTCTCGCTGTCGGCGCGCGTGCGCTGACGATGGTCATCGCGCTGGTCTGCGGCGTCATCACGACCCGGATGATCATCGGCGGCGCCGGCGTCGACAGCTTCGCCCTGTACACGTTGTTGACGACCATCCCCTCGCTGCTGACCTTCACGGACCTCGGCAGCGGCGCGGTCCTCGTCAACGCTGTCGCGACCAGCACGAACGTGCGCACCGACGAGAAGCTGAGGTATCAGCTCACCTCCGTCGGCCGAGTGCTTCTCACCTTCGCCGCCACGGCGATGGCGATCAACACGGTCCTCGTGCTCACGGGTGCCTGGGAGCTGGTGTTCGGTGAAGCCGGGGGGCGACCGGGCGCCTCGTTGGCCGCTTTCTACTGCGTCACGATCTTCTGCCTCGGCATCCCGCTCGGGGTGTGGGCGCGGATCATGCTGGGCCAGCGTCGCAACCACATCGTGATCCTCCTCCAGGGGCTGATCTCGCCGCTCACGATGACGGGCGTCTGGCTGATGCTCACCTTCGGCGGCGACAACCTCCATTCCTTCGTGGCGATCTCCTCCTTCGGTGCGTCGTTCCTCGTGTCGGTGCTCGGCATCCTCATCACGGCGCGCACGACTTCGCCGCTGATCCCCTCGGCCGCCCGGATGGTCCTGCGCCCTCGCCGCTACCCCGGCGTGCGGGTGATGGACGTCGGGTGGCCGATGCTCGCGCAGATGGTGACGTATCCGATCGCCGTCGGCTCGCAGCGCTACGTGATCGCTCAGCTGGGCGGACCCACCGACGTCGCCGAGTACGGCGTTGCGGGCCAGGTTTTCTTCGCCCTCAACGGACTCGTGATGGCCGGTGGGCTCGCGCTCTGGCCGCATTTCGCGAAGAGCCGCCACGACGGTGACCTCCGGCGTGGGCCGTTCCTGCTGTCGGTGCTGTTCGCTGCGGCGATCGGCGTCGCGACCGTCATGGTGTGGCTCGTAGGCCCGTGGCTGTTCGGGTTCATCACCCAGGGCGAGTTGACGGTGCGCACGAGCACGATCTTCGCCTTCGGTCTGATGATCATGATGACGGCGGCTGTGTACCCCCTGGGGATGTTCATCATGGACAAGCCGGGAATCCGGTTCCAGGTGATCCCCACGCTCAGCATGGCGGCCGTGGGCATCACCCTCTCATTCGTGCTCACTCCCGTGCTGGGCATCGCAGGCCCCCTGATCGGCGTCGCCTTCGCCCTCGTCGTGTGCCAGCTGATCCCGTTCTCGATCTACATCGTCCGGAACAAGAAGCGGCTCACCGTGGGCGAGCTGGAGCAGGTGTAGCGGGAGCGCTGACCCCCGGGCAGGCGTGGCAGCCCGTGGGTCAGCCCAGGAGATGCGTCGAGATGCTGGAGCGGTAGACCGACGGCGCGTGCCTGCGCAGGGCCTCGGCACGGCTGTCTGCGACGGTCGAGACGATCTCATCCCACCGCGCGTCGATGTCGGTCAGCGCGGAAGCGATCGCCTCCGCATCGCCGGCCGCGACGAGCGCCGCAGTGCCGTACCCGCCTGCTGCCTCCCGGAGACCGCTGCTGTCGCTCGCGATCACCGGTCGCAGGGCGAGGACGCCTTCCACGGCGGTGTTCCCGAAGGGCTCGTCGACGCGCGACGGCACGAGCAGCACATCGGCCTTCTCGAGGAACGGCCAGATGTCGGTGTGGAATCCGGCGAAGTCGACGGTGATCCCGGCCTCGGCCGCCTGGGAACGAAGGTCGCGTTCGAACCATTCGTAGCCTTCGAAAACCGCGCCGAGGAGGGTGACCTCCACTGCGCGCCCGGCGGAGTGGAGGCGCGAGGCCGCCGCGATCACGAGGTCGGGCCCCTTGCGGGGGGAGAGACGCCCGATGTAGAGCACGCGGAGGGGGCCCTCGGTGCGGGGACGGGGAGAGATCGGGTGCGGGGGAGAAGCGACGCCGTTGTACACCACGTGGGAGCGCCGGGCCAGGGCGGGGAGTGCGGCGCGGATGGTGTCCAGGCTGAACCGGCTGTTCACGAGGCTCTGATGGGAGGCCAGATGGGGGGAGTAGAGGAGGGCATTGACGATCTTGTTGCCCGAGGCCTCGGCTTCATGCACGTGGCTCACGGTGCGGACTCCGCGCAGCCGGGCGATCAGCGGCCACTCGGGGATGATGATCGTCGAGACGTACACGACGTCGGGACGCAGCCGGCCGATCAGCCGCCAGGCAGCGCCCAGACCTCGGAACGTGTCTCGGAACAGCCTCGGCAGTCCGCGCGGGGTGAGCAGCACTTTGCGGAGCACGAGCATCGGCAGGATGACGACCTCTGCGCCGGCCGCGCGCAGCTCGTTCACGAGAAGGCCGGAACTCGGCAGAGCGACGACGACACGCGCCCCCGATTCGACGAGGCCGATCGCACTCTCCAGGAGCATGCGATCGGACCCGAACATCTCGGCGCCGGGGTGGACGAGAAGGACGGTCGGCCGCTTCGACTCGCTGCTCACGGCGTGCTCGATTCGGCGCGGACGGGTGCCCAGTCCGCCGACCGTCGGCGTGCCCGCCTGGCCGAGGGGTGAATGGTCGCACCCTCGGAGATCCGCTGTGCGAGTGCTTCGTACTCGTCCGCGACATCATCCCAGCGGAAGCGGGTGCGGGCGATCTCCTGCACGGCGCTGCCCTTGGTCGCGGTCGCTGCCGGATCGGACTCGGCGGCCATCACCTGCTCGGCGACCTGGGCGGCATCGGCGAAGAACCAGCCGTTGCCGTCGAGCACCTCGCGGTTGAAGGGGACATCGAAGCCGATGACAGCGGTCCCGGCCCCCATGGCGCGCAGGAGCGAGGGGTTGGTTCCCCCCACCGAATGGCCGTGCAGATACGTGAGCGCATTCGCGTAGAGCGCATCGAGCAGCTCCTGGTCGTAGACACCACCCACGAGACGGATGCGGTCGTCGCCATCCGCCACTCGCTGGATCTCCTGGGTGTACCCCGCACTGTAGGGCGCCGAGCCGACGACGACGAGCGGCAGCTTCGCGTCGCTGTCGCGGTAGCCCCGGACGATCTCGAGCACATGGTTCTCGGGTTCGAACCGTGCCACGACGAGGTGATACCCCTCAGGGGTGAGGTCCATCTCGGCGACGCCGCGTTCCGGGAGCTGGTCGAGGATCGGGGCGCCGTAGCGGATGAGCTCGGTCGGAACGTCGAACTGGTGCCGGTAGTAGTCGGCGATTCCGGGTGCATCCGCGATCAGCGCATCGGCCGTCCGCACCCCGAACTGCTCAGCCCAGCGGTAGTACGCCTTCCCGCGCGGACCCCACTTCGAGCGTCGCCATTCCAGCCCGTCCATGTGCAGGGCGACCGGCGCACGGCGCAATCGCAGCAGGGGCAGGAACGGGGAGTTCGCCGCGTTGAAGACGAAGGTCGCGTCCGGTCGCCGCCGGAACACGAGGTGCAGGGCCGACAGGCCCGTGTGGCTCAGCGTCTCGATCTGCTTCACGGGGATCGCGGGAAGGTGCACGACCCTCATGCCGAGGTACTCCTTCTCGCGCCGCTCGGAACCGCGGGTGTACACGACGACGTCGTGTCCGCGGTCCGCGAGCCGGCGTCCGACCTCTTCTATGGCGGTCTCGAAGCCGCCGTACGCTGCGGGCACTCCTCTGGTCCCCACCATCGCGATGGTGAGGCGGTTCGAATTGCTCATCCGATCAGTATGCCCCGCTGGGCTGCACCATGACCTTGGCGGTGCGCCACATGATCTGCAGGTCGTTCATCACGGACCAGTTCTCGACGTAGCGCAGGTCGAGCCGCACGCTCTCGTCCCAGGAGAGGTCGCTCCGACCGGAGACCTGCCACAGCCCCGTGATCCCCGGCTTGATGTACAGGCGACGGAAGACGGTGCCGTCGTAGGCGGTGACCTCGCTGGGCAGCGGCGGCCGAGGCCCCACCACGCTCATGTCGCCGATGAGGACGTTCCAGAACTGCGGCAGCTCATCGAGGGAGAGCTTGCGCAGCACTCGGCCGACCCGGGTGACGCGCGGGTCGTCCTTCATCTTGAACAGGAGTCCGGCGCCCTCGTTCTGCTCCTTGAGCAGGGCGAGCTGCTGCTCGGCGTCCGTCTTCATCGACCGGAATTTGACCATCTTGAACCGTCGACCGTCGCGACCGACCCGCTCCTGGAAGAAGAAGACCGGACCGGGGGAGTCCAGCTTGATCAGCAGCGCCAGCACGGGAGCCAGCAGCGCGATGGGAATCAGTGCCATCGTGGCCACGGCGATGTCCAGCGCGCGCTTGAGCAGGTGCTGGCCGCCTTCATACGTGGGGATCTGCACCTGGATCAGCGGCAGTCCCTCCACCGGCGCGAAGGAGATCCGCGGACCCGCGACGTCGGTGAGACGACTCGAGAGCACGAGCTCGGCGGCGGTCCCTTCCAGCTGCCAGCTGAGCTGCTTCACGAATTCGGGCTCGCCCTCGGGACGGCTCGCGACGATGATCGTGTCGGCGCCGACCTCGGCCGCGACCGACGACACGGAGTTCACGTTCCCCAGGACCGGGAACCGCGTGTCGTCGATCACGATGTCGCGCGCGTTGCCGTCGAGCAGCGTCGCGCCGACCACCTGGTAGCCGGATGCGCCGATCGGGTGCAGCGTCCGGACCACATACTCCACGTCGTCCCTGTTGCCGACGACGAGAGTGCGGGAGGCGAACCTCCCCTGGGATCGCTGCTTCTGCAGCCAGTGACGCCACAGCCACCTGGTCACCAGGAGAGTCAGCACTCCGACGGGCAGCCCCAGCAGCAGCGTCAGTTGCATCGTCTTCCAGGCGAGCAGCACCGCCACGATGGCGATGATCCCGAAAGCGAGCCCCGTGGCGTGCACGACGCCGCGGTACTCGGTGGCGCTGGCGCGGAACAACGCGGCGTCCCGCGTGTGCAGCGCGCTCAGCAGGAGGTACCACAGCGCGGCGAGCGGAATGCCGTCGCGGAGGACCTCAGGTCCGGAGACGCCGTTCGCCAGTTGGATCGCTGCCGTCAGACCGAGTGCGAACAGGATGACGGCCGCATCCGTGATCCGCAACCGCATCCGATAGCGACGCTCCCACTGACGGCGCCGTTCCAGAGTCGCCGAAGCGCGCGGCGTGACCACCGTGCGCGTCACCGACTTCGTGGCTCGCGGAGCCGCGACCGGCACGAAGCCCGTACGAGCGATGCTCAGGGCATCCTCGACGGAAGTCATGCCGAGGCCCCATGAGCCGTGAATGTACGCAGAAATCCCCAGTGCGACATGTGTTTCCCCAGTTTCCCCAGACCATGAACCCCACGTTCACGGCTTTCGTCTGCGTCCCGACCCCTCGGGTCCTGCTGAAACTCTCCATGATTCCCACATCACGGAGTGCGTTCTCACCGTCCCACACGGTGATCGCTGACAGCAGGCACTGCAGACTCGAGCCAGTGTAGCGGAACACGGGCTCCACCGAAAGGTAATTCTGTTGATTGGATGAACGGCGGCTGCGGGAAGCGGCCGCCGGAGGGCTATCCTGTCGCGGTGACCGCGAACATCGACCGTCCACGCTTCCAGCTCCGAACCATGCTGCCGCGCGACCCGGCGCAGCCGCATCGCACCGCGAGTCCGCTCGAGCTCTTCTTCGACCTCGTCTTCGTGGTGGCGGTGAGCATCGCCTCCGCTCAGCTGCACCACGCCCTCAGCGAAGGAGAGTTCCTGCACGGCATCACCTCCTACGCGATGCTGTTCTTCGCGATCTGGTGGGCCTGGATGAACTTCACCTGGTTCGCCACGTCGTTCGACACGGACGATTGGCTCTACCGCGTCACGACCTTCGTGCAGATGGGCGGCGTCCTCGTCTTCGCCGCCGGCATCCCCCGAGCGTTCAACGAGGGGGACTTCACCGTTCCCGTGCTCGGGTACGTCGTGATGCGCGTGGCGATGGTGGCGCAGTGGCTGCGGGCATCGCGGTCGGCCGGTCCGCTGCGGTCGGTGACGCGCCGATACGCGTTCGGCATCGCCGGCGTCCAGGTGCTGTGGATCCTGTTCCTCCTCATACCCACCGGCCCCCTGCAGCTCGCCGCGTTCGTGCTCTTCGCCCTGATCGAGATCAGCGTCCCGGTGTTCGCCGAGTTCCGTAAACAGAATCCGTGGCATCCGCATCACATCACCGAGCGCTACGGACTCTTCACGCTCATCGTGCTCGGCGAGAGCCTGCTGGCCTCGGCGAATGCGATCATCGACGCGCTCGACAAGGTCGAGAGTCTCGGGCCGCTGATCGCGATCTCGGTGTTGACGCTCGTCGTCACGGCGTCGCTCTGGTGGATCTACTTCTGGCCGCCGCATCACCGCGCCATCTCGAGCTTCGCGCGCTCGCTGCGCTACGGGTACACGCACTACTTCGTCTTCGCAGCGGCGGCCGCCTTCTCGGCGGGCATCGAGGTGGAGCTCGACGTCCTGACCGGGAAGAGCCATCTGTCGAACATCGCCGCATCGTTCACGGTCACCATCCCGATCGCGATCTTCCTGGTGGGCATCTGGTGGATCGCCATCCGCGAGAACGCGGATCGTGTCGTGAACACGGTCGTCCCGGTCGCGGCGGTGCTGGTGCTGCTCGACCCCGTGCTGCCGGTCCCGGTGACGCTCACCGCCCTCATCCTCGTCGGTGTCGTGGTGGTGCTGGTGCTGCGTCCGCCGGTCGATTCCTCACACATAGAAAAGGCATAGCGGGCGCAGGCGCGCCTGATCGGAAGCTCCGCGACGCTGGTGGACATCACCAACAGCCCGTCGAGGAGGAGAGCATCATGAGCATTCCGGAACCCACCCAGACCCCCGATGGTCCTGCGTACGAGGGGAGGCTGCTCGATCGTGTCGACGAGGAGGTCGTCGACCAGGGCGCAGCCTTCGACATCCGCACCCTGCTGAGCCGGCGCGGTGTGCTCGGCCTCGCGGGTCTCGGTATCGGAGCCGTGGTCCTCGCGGCCTGCACGCCGTCCGACTCGGGCGGAGCTGCGACGTCGACACCGACACCGAGCACGACGACGACATCGGATGGCGACTCCGTGAGCGTCGATGAGATCCCCGACGAGACGGCGGGGCCGTATCCGGGGGACGGGTCGAACGGGCCCGATGTGCTCGAGGACGCCGGCATCGTGCGTCAGGACATCCGGTCCTCGATCGACGGCGGAGCGACGGCGGAGGGCGTGCCCCTCACCTTCGAGCTGCGGGTGATCGATCTGGCGAACGGAGGCGTGCCTTTCGCCGGTGTCGCCGTCTACGCGTGGCACTGCACCGCCCAGGGAGAGTATTCGATGTACTCCTCGGGGCTGGAGGACGTCACCTACCTGCGGGGTGTGCAGGTGGCGGACGCCGACGGCAGGGTCTCGTTCACCTCGGTGTTCCCCGGGTGCTACTCGGGCCGCTGGCCGCACATCCACTTCGAGGTGTATCCGGACGTCGGCTCGATCACCGACTCGACGGCAGCCATCGCCACCTCGCAGCTGGCACTTCCGGAAGCGGCATGCGCGGCCGTCTACACCGAGTCGGCCTACGACGGATCCGCGAGGAATCTGTCGCAGATCACGCTGGCGAGCGACAACGTCTTCGGCGACGATTCCGGAGCTCTGCAACTGGCCACGGTCACGGGCAGCGTGCAGGGCGGATATGCGGCGACGCTCGTGGTCGGCGTCGATACCGGGACAGCGCCCGCCGCGGGCGGAAGTCAGGGTGGGCCCGGCGGCGGCCGGCCGTCGAGCTGAGCCGAATCGGGGCTTCGGAGGCCGAGAGGGGAGATCTGCTATGCTTATCGAGCAACGTGTGTGCATCGCCCCTCTCGGCCGCCACGTCGCCACTGATCAGGGCCATCACGGACCGCGCACATCGATGCGTGCGGAATCCGCCCTCGGTCTCACATCTTGCGGAGCGCCACGCGTGTCCGCCACACAGCAATGAGTATGACCATGAGCAGTACCACACTTCCCCCTTCCGACCCGTTGACCTGGAAACAGGCCGACGTCGATGTGCACGTCGCGACGCGCGGCGGCGAGTTCGCAGGCTTCGTCGAGTTCGACGGCAGCGCGCACCTCGTGCGCGACAATCACGGCACCGAACTCGGAGTCTTCGATTCGCTCGATGCCGCCTTCCGCGCCCTCGAAGACGCGAACCGGCCCTCCCGGTCGACCCCCGACTTCCCCTCGATCCTTCCGCGAGCGTGGCGACGCCGGACCCGACGCGCGCGGGCCTGAGCCCCCTCGGACATCCGCAGCCGGGCTCGACTGAAGGGTCGGCGAGAGGTTCCGATGTATTCCCTGACGTGCATGGACCCCGGGCTACTGTGAGGTAAGCGTTGGGCGTCTGCCTTGGGCTTCCACAGCTCGAGGGCTCCGAATGTCAGGAGAAGATCATCTCCATCACACAGATCGAACCGACCGCGGCAACGCTGGGCCCGATTCGTCAGACGTATTCCGGCAATGCGGACTTCCCGCCCATGGCCCAGGCGTACAAGCAGGTGTCGCAGGTGGTCAAGGAGACCGGCCTGCTCCAGCGCACCCAGTGGTTCTACGTCTTCGTGGCCGCAGGGCTCGCCGTGGCCCTCGGTGGCCTCATCACCGGTTTCATCCTGCTCGGCGACAGCTGGTTCCAGCTGCTCATCGCCGCAGGACTCGGCATCGTCCTGACGCAGATCGCGTTCCTCGGGCATGAGGCCGCGCACCGCCAGATCCTGAGCACGGGGCCCGCGAACTTCAAGCTCGCGCGCATCGTGATCGCCAGCATCGGCATGAGCTACTCGTGGTGGGATTCGAAGCACACCAAGCACCATGGAAACCCGAACCAGGTCGGCAAGGACCCCGACATCGAGGTCGACACGATCTCGTTCCTCGAGGAGGACGCCGCCAAGGCGAAGGGCCTGATCAAGCTGATCACCCGCAAGCAGGGTTGGCTCTTCTTCCCGCTCCTCACCCTCGAGGGGCTGAACCTCCACTTCCTCGGCCTGAAGTACCTCATGACGACGAAGAACGTCAAGGGACGCTGGACCGAGCTGAGCATCATCGCGCTGCGGTTCGCCCTCATCCTGGTGCCGGTGTTCATGATGCTCCCGCTCGGTATGGCTTTCGCCTTCATGGGGGTGCAGTTCGCGGTCTTCGGCGTCTACATGGGGGCCGCGTTCGCGCCGAACCACAAGGGGATGCCGATCATCGAGCCCGGCGCCCGTCTCGACTTCTTCACCAAGCAGGTGCGCACCTCCCGCAACATCAGCGGTGGATGGTGGACGACGTGGCTCATGGGCGGACTCAACTACCAGGTGGAGCACCACCTCTTCCCGAGCATGCCGCGACCGCACCTCGCGAAGGCGCGGGAGATCGTGCGCGACTACTGCGCGGCGAACGACGTGCCCTACACGGAGACCAGCCTCGGTCGGTCCTACATGATCGTCATCGAGTACCTGAACCGGGTCGGACTCTCCGCCGGAGCGGATCCCTTCGACTGCCCGGCAGTGGCGCAGTTCGGCCGGGGGTAGCCCCCAGACATCACCGGGCCTGATCAGTCCGGGAACGACAGAGGCGCGAGCAGGAATCCCTGCTCGCGCCTCTGTCGTTCGTGCGTTACTTTGAGGACTTCTTCTTGGTCTCCACCACGTCGATCGTGATCTTCTCGAGCGGACGGTCGTCGTCGAGCTCGTCCTCGAGCACCTCGTCGCCGAGGAAGGTCTCCTCCGGCGCCTCGTCGGCGACTGCGGCGGCGGGAGCCGGAGCGGCAGGCGCGTCCGCTCCGGTGATCTCCGTCGGCAGCGACTCGTCGGAGAAGATGCCATCGGGGCGGATGAGCTCGCGCACCTCCGCCATGAAGCTCGACAGCTGCTGCTGCTGCCACCGCAACTGGCGGGTGCGGTCCTCCGCGTCGTGCAGCACGGCAGTGGTGTGGCCGGTGACCGAGTCGACGATCTTCTGGGCCTTGGCGCGTGCGCGCTCCAGGGTCTCACGTGCGCGGACCTGAGCCTCGGCCTCGATAGCCTGCGCCTGCGAGCGGGTCAGACGCTCGTAGTCCTCGGCGCGTGCCGAGATGCGCTGGGCGTGCTCGAGCGATGCCGTGACCTGCTCGTTCGCGTCGTTGGTGATCCGCTCCGCGTGGGCGACGGCCTGGTTGTGCAGTACGAGGAACTCCTGCTGCGCATCGTCCTGGCGGCGGGTGAGGGTCTCCTCGAACTCCAGCACACGGGCGTTCATGTCGCGCACATCGCGCTCGGCATCGGCGCGCAGCTGGGTCGTCTCGCGGGTGACGAGGGAGCGCAGCGCTGCCGCGCCCTTCTCGGCCTCGGTGCGGATCGCCGTGGCCTCCTGTGCGGCCTGGTTCACCTTCTCCGCGGCGTGCGCGGCTTCGCGCTCGATGCGTGCCTCGTGCGCCGTGTACTCGGTGTCCATCTTCAGGCGCACCTGATCGGCGTCACGCTGCGCCTGGGCGGTGATCCGCTCGGCGTCGGCCTCGGCCTCGGCGCGCTGCGCGGCCACTTCCTCGCGGGCGGAGGTCATCAGACGGTCGGCCTGCACTGCCGCGTTCTGGATGAGCACGTTCGCCTGCTCCTCGGCGACCCGGAGGATCGCTTCGAACTGCTGGCGCGACGGAGCTTCCTCGCCGTCGGGCTGCGGGGCGTCGACGAGCTCGGAGGTGAGCGTGGCGACCTGCTGCTCGGCGTCGGAGGCCTTGGCGTTCGCGGCCGTGAGTTCGCTCTCGAGCGCTTCGCGAGCCTTGCGCTCCTCTTCCCGCACTGCCTCGACGGCTTCTTCTTCGCGGGCCTGAGCCTCGGCCACGTCTGCGGCGGCCTGCTTGAGCTGGTTGCGGAGCGCGGAGAGCGCGGCGTCGACCTCGCCCTTGTCGTATCCGCGGAAGCCGATGGTGAACGCGCCCTGCTGGTCGCGGGGCGAGGTCTCGATCAGCTGGTCGAAGAAGTCCGGCGAGCGCTCGCCGTCACGGTCTGCGGTTCCGGGGGATTCGCTCATGGGTACTTGCCTTTCTGGCGTGGCCACACCGGGAGCGGCGGCTCCGTCCCGTGAGTCGGGACCGTGTGGACCGGAGGAGGTCGTCAGGGCGCACGCCACCACCGTGACCCGGCGGAGGCCCGGCGGGCGGGGCGCGCCCTCCAGCCTAGTTGCGTCTGCGGATTGTTGTGCGTCCGTGTTTCGCCTGCATCGGCTGAAGGCGCGTGTCCCAGGTCAGGGGGTCTGCACCCAGCGGGCGTTCCGGTCGTCGATCGCCTCGCCGCGGACGTAGCGGATGGGCTTGCCCTCCGCGACCGTGACCTCGTGGGCCTCCGCCGCGGCTGTGACCCGCGCACGCAGCTCCGTCCAGAACTGAACGGTCTGGGGAAAACCGAAGTAGTCGCGGAAGGTCTCGATCTGCATCCGGGTGCCCTCGGTGACGGGAACGAGTCGGACGAGCGTGTCATCGGGTTCGACGAAGCGGATGCCGTAACCGCCGTCGCTGCGGATCACGTACTCCCGTTCCTTCCCCGCCATCGCGGAGGCGATGATCTCTCTCGCGCGCGGCTCTGGTGCGTGGATCACCAGGGTGGTGCCGAGCTCGCCGAGCGTCGTCTCGAGCTTCTCGTCCGCGAACTTCCTCCCCGCCTTGTCTGCGGTCGCGGAGGCGCGGCGACCCATACGACTCCTGAGGATCGGGCCGCCGATGATCAGCGCGAGGATCGGCAGACCGAGCAGGAGATAGGGGGCGGCATCCACGGGCACAGCGTAGCCGGACCCGGAGCGGATCCTGCTGAGGCCTTCAGGCTCGGGCGGGGGAGATCAGATGATCGAGCACCAGTTCGCCCGACGCGTTGAGCGCCTGCATCATGTCGGCGATCAGTCGCGGATCGATCGCCGGAGGTTCGGCGGCGTCGTAACCGAACTGCAGCGGGATCGCCGGATGGATCCATACGGTGGCGCGCTTGTCGACTCCGTCGTTGACCGGAAGCCACGTCATCATGAAGCTCTCCTGGCGGCGGAGCTTGGTCGAGATGACGATCTTGAGGTGCGCCAGAGTCGCGTCTTCGATGAGGATCGGATCCGAGGTCCCGTCGTAGCGGAGTCTGCCCATGTGATCAAGGTACACCGGCGCACTGCCTCTTCTGCGGCCCATGCGCAACCCCCTCTGCGAGCCCGGATGCACTCGTTACCGTCTCAGCATGACGACAACGGAATGACAACGAGCGGAGGACAAGGTGCAGACGATGGCGCGCACGCGGATTGCGCTCAATGAATCAGAGTTCTTCCTGGCGCAAGGGGAGGATGCCGTCGAGCTGAGAGGTCGGATTGAGGAGGCGATCCAGACCGGAGGCGGGTTCGTCGAATTCACGGTGGTGGGCAATCGTTCGGTCAGCGTGTTGATCTCCTCGGTCACACACGTCGTGATCTCGGTCGAGACGGTGGAATTCGACGCTCGGGACACCGGCGACAGTGCGGTGCCGTACGGCGGGGAGTACGACTTGCTGTGATCGCGGGCCGGATCTCGGTGCGGGCGACCGGGATCGGCGTAGGGTGGCGGCATGGTCGGTCCCACGTTCGAGGAGATCGCGGCCGTGCTGTACTCCGATGCCCCGGAATCGTTCGTGGCGTCGCGCAAGGCCCGCGCGGGGGAGGCTGAACCGGAGCTCGCTTCCCGGATCCTCGCCCTGAGGAAGCCGTCGATCGCGGCCTGGGTGGTGAACGTGTTCGCGCGCGAGCGGGCGGCGCAGCTCGGGGAGGCGCTGGAGCTCGCGCGAGAGCTTCGCGAAGCCCAGGACGACCTGGACGCCCCGGCGCTGGCGAAGCTGGGACGGGAACGCCGTGCCCTCACCCGGCGGCTCGCTCAAGCGGCGGGAGAACTGGCCGCAGCGCGCGGGGAGCGCGTGACGCCGTCGACGCTCGAGGCGGTCGAGCAGACCATCTCGGCGGCGTTCTTCGATCAGGAGGCGGCCGCAGCCGTCGCCTCGAGCCGATTGCTGCGCGCTCTCGATCCCTCGGCCACGGCGAGCGAGATCCGCGAGGCGGTGGCAGGCGCGGTGCCCGACCTCGAGCCGGTGCCGCGACCTCCGACGGATGAGCTGCAGGAGCGACGCGCACGCCGGGACGCCGAGCGGGCGGTCGCGGCGGCGGAGAAGGAGCATGCGGTCGCGGAGCGCGAGCTCGCACGACGGGATGCGGCGCTGCAGAGGGTGCGAGCGCACATCTCGGAACTCGCGGACCGGACCGCCGACCTCGAAGCCCAGCTCACCCGTGCCCGCGCCGATGCCGAGCGCGCCGAGGTCGAGGTGTCGCACGCTGAGGAGGAGCGCGCCGCCGCGGCTCAGCGAACGGAAGCGGCGGTGCGCGATCTGGAGCGGGCGCGGGAGGCCGCGGAATCGCTGTGACGACGACGGGACTCGGTCAGAGGTCCAGCGGCCATCCCGTGTACGCCTCCGCGAGGTACGCGCGCCCTGCCTCGGATTCGACCACCGATCGCAGTTCGCCGATCTGGCGACGTCGATCGAAGCCGTCCCCGTGAGGTGGGGTGTGGAGCATGCTGGTCATCCACCACGAGAAGTGCTGCGCCTTCCAGATGCGCCGCAGTGCACGCTCGGTGAAGCCGTCGATGAGGCGAGAGTCGTTCTCCTGCAGCAGCGCGCACAGCGCCCGCGCGAGGAGGACGACATCGGCGACGGCCAGGTTCATGCCCTTCGCGCCGGTGGGTGGCACCGTGTGCGCCGCGTCGCCGACGAGAGCGAGCCGCCCGCGGCGAAGCTCGCCGGCGACGAAGCTGCGGAACCTCAGCACGTCGCGCTGGAAGATGGGCCCTTGCTTCAGCGTCGTGCCGGGCACCCTGGCCTGCAGCGTCGACCAGATCTCGCCCTCGCTCGGTCCCTGTGGATCCGTGCCGGGATCGCACTGGAAGTACATGCGCTGCACCTTCGGGCTGCGCTGACTGATGAGGGCGAAGCCGTCGTCCGAGTTGCTGTAGATGAGCTCGTCGGAGCTGGGAGGCGCGTCGCAGAGGATGCCGAACCAGGCGAAGGGGTACTCCCGGAAGGCTCCCGTCGCCGAGTCGCCCGCGAGGGCGGAGCGCACCACGGAGCGTGAGCCGTCGGCGCCGACCACGAAGTCCGCATCGATCACGAGATCGTCGCCGAGCGGATCCGTGGCGATCACGCGCGGCCGATCCGGGTCGGTGTCGTCGATATGCGTCGCCGTGACGCCGAAGCGGAGATCCTGCCCGGCCCCGACGCGCAGCGCCAGCAGATCGGTGAGCACCTCGTGCTGAGGGTAGAGCCAGACGCTGCGGCCGACGAAGGCCCGGAAGTCGATGCGGTGCCCCTCACCCTGGAACCGCAGCTCGATGCCGTCATGACGTTCGCCGACGGTCTGCACACGGGTTCCGGGATCGATGCGGGTGAGCAGCTCGACCGTGGCCTGCTCGAGGATGCCGGCGCGGATGGTCGACTGGATCTCGGCGCGGGTGCGCCGGTCGATCACGACCGATTCGATGCCGTCCACCGCGAGGAGATGGGACAGGATCAGACCGGCCGGGCCGGCTCCGACGATCGCCACGCGGGTGCGGATCGACAGCGTCATCGTGTCTCCTTCGACAGGCGGCGCCGGTGCATCCGCTCTGCCGATCAGTGTGGAGTACTCCGCCGCAGCGCTCCCTTCGATTCCCGTTGAACGGGAAGGCTAATGCTGCAGCAGGGCGTTCTCGATGGCGGTCGATGCCTTCCTCAGCGCGTGCACTGCGGGCACTGTCAGCATCTCGCGTGGCAGTACCGCGGACAGCGCCGCGACGACGACACCGCGGTCGCGAACCGGCACGGCCACCCCCGTCGAGACGGCATCGACCGACCCGGGGGCGATGACGAAGCCCTGACGGCGGATACCGGCGAGGGCGGCGCGGAGGGCGATCGGAGCGGTGATGGTCTCGGGGGCCACTGCGGGAAGCGGTCCGTCCAGCACCCGGTCGCGCACCTCCGGATCGGCGAAGGCGAGGAGCACGAGTCCGGACGACGACGCATGCAGCGGCAGGCGTCCGGCCACTCTGGTGATGTTCGCGCCGGCGTCCGGGTGGGAGAGGCGTTCGAGGAACAGCGCCTCGCCCTGGTCGAGCACGGCCAACTGCGTGTGCTGACGGATCCTCGTCTGCACCTGCTCCATGTGCGGGAGGGCGGCCTGACGCAGCCGCAGGGCGCTCGATCCGCGCAGCGCGAGTTCCCACAGCCGCATGCCGAGGCGCACGCGCCTGTCCTCGTCGCGCTCGAGCAGGCCGGAGCGGATCAGGTCGCCGACGATCCGATGCGCGGTCGACGGGGCGAGCCCCGCACGCTGGGCGATCTCGCTCGTGGTCTGCATCGTCCGGTCAGCGCTGAACGTGTCGAGCACACGCACGATGCGCTCCGTCATCGACTCGCCGGACGGGGAATTGGCCATGCCCGCAGTCTTCCACGGGCGTGCGCTCGACGACCGAAGCGGGAGGTACCCTCGGTGCATGACCACGCCCATGCCCGGTTCCGCGACCCCCTGGCAGCCGATCGACGTCAGCGGCGCGATGGCGCTGCTCGACGGCTCGGCCGTCCGGTGGTGGGTGTCGGGCGGCGTCGCGCTCGATCGCTGGCTCGGCCGCGAGATCAGGACCAGGCCGAACATCGATGTCAGCGTGATCGCCCCGGACCTGCCCGCGTTCGTCGACGGTCTCCCCGATGGCTTCACGGCATGGGCGCCGGCCGAGACCGAAGGCTATGTCGTTCCGTTCGACGAGGCTCCCGTCGACAGCGACAGGCAGCCGGTGCTGCTGCGGGACGAGTCGCGCCGGGCGTGGGTGCTCCAGGTGAACGTCGAGGACGGCACGGGGGATGTCTGGGTCTACAAGCGCGATCCGCGTCTGACTCTGCCGTGGGAGCGCGCGGTCATCGACGTCGACGGCGCACCGGTCGGGGCACCGGCGGTGCAGCTGGTCTGGAAGGCGCTGCGCCCGCGCCCTGAGGACGACCTCGACAAGGACGCCGTCGTGGCCGCGCTCGACGACGAGGCGCGCGGGTGGTACGAGCGGGCGATCCTCTCGATCCACCCCCATTCGACGTGGTCGATCCACGTGCGCAGCCCGTTCGCCCCGGCGAAGGCCAGTTGGAACCGCAGACCCCGCCGCTAGTCGACCTCTCCGGCGGGGCGGAGGTACTCCTCGGTGCTCACCGCATCCCGCACCAGACGACGGAACCAGCGCTGCGCGGGGGAGAGAGCGGCATCGCGTCGGGTGTACAGGGAGACCGGGGTGCTCTGCGCCGGCCACGGCAGATCGCTGATGCGGAGCCCGTCGAACCAGCCACTGAACACCTCGGCCACATGTCGGGGCAGCAGAGCCACCAGATCGGTGGTCTGCACCACGGTCGGCACGGTCGCGTATTCCTGGACCGTGAGGGACACCTGCGACATCAGACCGTTCTCGATCAACGCCTGCAGGGGGAACACGTGTCCACCGCGCGCGGACACCCGCACGAAGTGACGACCCTCGAACATGTCAGGCGCCGTCGCGGGCAGCGGTGCCAGCTCCGACGAGAGCGCGACGTACTCGACCGCTCGCACGCGTGAGCGCCACAGGCGCGGCCCCTCGATCACCGACACGGTCATCGCCAGGTCGATGGATCCCCGGATGAGGCCCTCCTCGACGTGGTCGGCGTCGAGCCGCTCGACCTTCAGATGCGGTCGGGCGTGCTGGCGGGCGAGCTCCGCCATGACCGGAGGGAGGAAGGTCTGCTCGCCGATCGAGGTGAGGCCGAGGGTCAGCTCCCCGGTGAAGCGGGCCGGGTCGAAGGCATCGGGGTCGCTCACCGTGGCGTCGATCTGTGCGAGAGCCTCGTGCAGTGGCACGAAGAGGGCGGTCGCCTTCGCGGTCGGCACCATCTCGTGCCCTTCGCGGCGGAACAGTTCGTCTCGGAACCGATCACGGAGGCGGCGCAGCGTGTAGCTGACGGTCGGCTGGGTCACGTGGAGGTGCTCGGCGGCCGCCGTGACGCTCCGCAGCTCGTAGAGCACGACGAACGTGCGCAGCTGGTTCAGATCGGTGATCGACATGCATAGATCATCTCTATTCTTTGCCGGTTACGCATCTATTGGACTAGTGGAAAGTCCGCGACCTAATGTCGACGTCATCACCCTCCGAGTGGCAAGGACGACACGCGTTGATCATCGACATCCACGGTCACTACACGACCGCACCCGCACCGCTCGGCGCGTGGCGTGACCTGCAGATCGCGTTCGCGGGGGGCGGCGGTTCGGCCCCTGACCCCGATGCCCTGCACATCACCGACGACGAGATCCGCGAGACGATCGAGGCGAACCAGCTGCGGCTCATGGACGAGCGCGGCAGCGACATCACGGTCTTCAGCCCGCGTGCGTCGTTCATGGCGCATCACATCGGAGACCTCGCGGTGAGCGAGACCTGGGCGCGCATCTGCAACGACCTCGTCGCCCGTGTCAGTCGGCTCTTCCCCGACAGGTTCCTGATGGGGGCGATGCTGCCGCAGTCGCCGGAGGCGAGCCCCGCGACGACGATCTCCGAGCTGACCCGTGCGGTCGAAGAGCTCGGCGCCGTCACGGTGAACATCAATCCCGACCCGTCCGGCGGTCGGTGGTCGGCTCCTGCGTTGACCGACCGATCCTGGTACCCGATCTACGAGAAGCTCGTGGAGTATGGCATCCCCGCGATGATCCACGTCAGCACCACGTGTCGGCCCGACGTGTTCCACACGACCGGCGACCACTACCTCGGCGCGGACACCACCGCGGTGATGCAGCTCATCAAGGGCGATCTGTTCCGCGACTTCCCCGACCTCGCGCTGGTGATCCCGCACGGCGGCGGTGCGGTGCCGTACCACTGGGGCCGCTTCCGGGGCCTCGCGATGGCCCTGGGCAGGCCCGACCTCGACGAGCATCTGCTCGGCAACGTGTACTTCGACACCTGCGTGTACCACCAGGCGGGCATCGACCTGCTGACCGAGGTGATCCCCACGGAGAACATCCTCTTCGCCAGCGAGATGATCGGTGCCGTGCGCGACATCGATCCGCGCACGGGCCATCACTTCGACGACACCAGGCGCTACATCGACGCCACGCCCAACCTCGGCCCAGCCCAGCGGGAGCAGATCTTCGAGGGCAATGCCCGACGTGTCTACCCGCGCCTCGACCGTGCTCTGACCCTGCGCGGACTGTGAGATCGGAGAAGAAGAGATGCGTCTGAACGACCTCGGCATCGTCCGCACCCGCATCGAGCGGCCCGACCCCGGCGACGTGGCTCGCTTGTCGGAGTTCGGCGTGGCGACCGTCCACGAGGCCATGGGACGCGTGGGGCTGATGCGGCCGTACATCCGACCCGTGGTCCGCGACGCTCGCCTGTGCGGCCCTGCCGTGACGGTGCTGCTGCAGCCGGGCGACAACTGGATGCTGCACGTCGCCGCGGAGCAGGTGCAGGAGGGCGATGTCGTCGTCGCGGGCTGCACGACCGAGAGCGAGGACGGGTTCTTCGGAGAGCTGCTGGCGACTTCACTGGCGGCTCGCGGATGCCGGGGCCTCGTGATCGACGGGGGCGTCCGTGACGTCGCCGACCTGGAGCGGATGCGGTTCCCGGTCTTCTCCCGTGCGGTCAACGCCAAGGGCACGGTCAAGGCGACGCTCGGCTCGGTCAACGTCCCGGTGGTCGTGGCGAACGCGCTCGTGAATCCCGGCGATGTGGTCGTGGCGGATGTCGATGGTGTCGTCGTCGTGCCCAGAGGGATCGTCGGCGCAGTGGCGGAAGCCTGTCGGAGGCGTGAGGACGACGAGGAGTCCAAACGGCAGCGGTTCCGAGACGGCGTTCTCGGCCTCGACCTGTACGGCATGCGCGAGCGCCTTGCCGACGCCGGACTCGAGTATGTGGAGGACTGAGATGGCTCACGGTGACACCTCGGGCGACTTCGAGAAGACTCCCGGCTGGCTGGACTGGTACGAGGCCCCATCGGCGCCGACGTTCACGCTCCCCGAGGGAGCGGTCGATGCGCACTGCCACGTCTTCGGTCCCGGGGCGCAGTTCCCCTACGCCCCGGAGCGCAAGTACACCCCCTGTGATGCTTCGGCCGCACAGCTCTTCGCGTTGCGCGACGGTCTCGGCTTCGACCGCAATGTCGTCGTGCAGGCCACGTGCCACGGCTCCGACAACAGTGCCCTCGTCGATGCGCTCCGCCGCGGGGCGGGTCGGGCCAGGGGCGTCGCCACCGTGCGGCGGGACATCACCGAGGAGGAGCTCGCAGAGCTGCACGAGGCAGGGGTGCGCGGAGTGCGGTTCAACTTCGTCACGCGTCTCGTCGACCGGGTGCCCACGGACTCCCTCGAGGAGATCGTGGCGAAGATCGCCCCGCTCGGCTGGCACGTCGTCATCTACTTCGAGGCCGAGGACCTGCCGGAGCTGTACGACTTCTTCTCGGCGATCCCGGTGACGGTGGTCGTCGACCACATGGGGCGACCCGACGTGACGAAAGACCCGGACGGTGAAGAGTTCGCTCTGTTCCTGCGCTTCCTGCGCGAGAACGACAACGTGTGGACGAAGGTGTCATGCCCCGAGCGGCTGAGCGTCACGGGACCGGCCGCGCTCGACGGTGAGCAGCACGCCTATGCCGATGTCGTGCCCTTCGCCCGACGTGTGATCGAGGAATTCCCTGACCGTGTGCTCTGGGGCACGGACTGGCCTCACCCGAACCTCAAGGACCACATGCCCGATGACGGCCTGCTGGTCGACCACATCCCGCAGATCGCGACGACCGCCGAACTGCAGCACAAGCTGCTCGTCGACAATCCCCGGCGCCTCTACTGGAACGAAGAAGGAGACTGACCATGGCACTCGACAAGCCGTACAAGGACATTCCCGGCACGACGATCTACGACGCCGAGCAGGCCCGCAAGGGGTATCACCTCAATCAGTTCTCGATGTCCCTCATGCAGCCGGAGAACCGTACGCGGTTCCTCGCGGACCAGGAGGCCTACCTCGACGAGTGGCCGCTGACTCCCGTGCAGCGCCAGGCGGTGCTCGACCTGGATCTGAACACCATGATCGCCGAGGGCGGCAACATCTACTTCCTGAGCAAGATCGGGGCGACGCATGGATTGAGCTTCCAGCAGATGGCCGGGTCGATGACCGGGATGAGCGAGGCCGCCTACCGCGACATGATGATCGGCGGCGGACGCAATCCCGAGGGCAATCGTCTGAAGGACCTGGACGGCTGGACCCCACCGCAGCCGGGGGAGAAGGGCGAGACCTTCCGGCCGGACGCACCGGCGCACTACACGTCGGCGCTGTTCACCTCGCACGTGCCGGCTATCGGTGCGGCCATGGATCTCGGCAAGACGGAGGAGCCGTACTGGAAGAAGGTCTTCGACGGCTACCGGTGGACACGGGAGTGGGCGAAGGAGAACACCCCAGACGTGGTCATCCTCGTCTACAACGACCACGCCACCGCATTCGACGCCTCGATCATCCCCACTTTCGTGCTCGGCACCGGAGCGCATTATCCCGTCGCCGACGAGGGGTACGGGCCGCGGCCGGTGCCGGGGGTGAACGGATACCCCGAGTTCGCCGCGCACCTGGCGCAGTCGATCATCCAGGACGACTTCGACCTCACGCTGGTCAACGAGATGGTGGTCGACCACGGTCTGACCGTCCCGCTCTCGCTCGTCTACGGCGACGTGGAGGCGTGGCCGGTGCGGGTCATCCCGCTCGCGGTGAACGTCGTGCAGTACCCGGTGCCGTCGGGGCGGCGGTGCTACGAGCTCGGCAAGGCGCTTCGCCGCGCGATCGACAAGTGGGACGGCGATGAGCTGAACGTCCAGATCTGGGGCACGGGAGGTATGAGCCATCAGCTGCAGGGCCCGCGCGCGGGTCTCATCAACAAGGAGTGGGACAACGCGTTCCTCGACCACCTGATCGCCGATCCGCTGGGTCTCACCGAGTGGCAGCACATGGAGTACGTGGACGAGGCCGGATCCGAGGGGATCGAGCTGGTCGACTGGCTCATCGCCCGAGGAGCGATGGACGATCAGTTCGGCGGTGACGCCCCCGACGTCGATCATCGGTTCTACCATGTGCCTGCATCCAACACCGCGGTCGGCCATCTGGTGATCTCGAACCGTTCTCAGGAGGTTTCCGCATGACAGACAAGATCCGCATCGCCGTCGTCGGCGCCAACGGCGCGTTCGGGATGAAGCACCTCGACGGACTCGCGAACATCGAGGACGCGGTCGTCACGGTCGTCAGCGCGACCTCGATGGAGAAGGCAGAAGCCGTCGCCGCACAGTACGGCATCGCGCACGCGGTCGTCGGACTCGATGCCGTGCTGGAGCGCGACGACGTGGACGCCGTGATCCTCGCCACTCCCACGGGGTTGCACGCCGCGCAGACGCAGGCCGTGCTCGCTGCCGGCAAGCATGTGCAGGTCGAGATCCCCGTCGCCGACTCGTGGGCCGGAGCGGAGGCCACGCTCGCCGTCGCCGAGGCATCGGATCGCATCGCGATGGTGGGGCACACCCGCCGCTTCAACCCTTCGCATCAGCTCGTGCATCAACGGATCGAGGCCGGCGAGTTCGCGGTGCAGCAGATGGACGTGCAGACGTACTTCTTCCGGCGCACCAACACGAACGCCAAGGGTGAGCGCAGGTCGTGGACCGATCATCTGCTGTGGCATCACGCCGCGCACACGGTCGATCTGTTCGCGTACCAGGCGGGCCGGATCGTCGAGGCCCATGCCATGCAGGGGCCGATCCACCCTGAGCTCGGCATCGCCATGGACATGTCGGTGCAGTTGAAGAGCGAGACCGGCGCGATCTGCACGCTGTCCCTGTCGTTCAACAACGAAGGGCCGTTCGGCAGCTTCTTCCGTTACATCGGGGACACCGCCACCTACCTCGCCCGGTACGACGATCTGTTCACCGGTGCGGACGAGCAGATCGACGTGACCGACGTGGCCGTGAGCATGAACGGCATCGAGTTGCAGGATCGGGAGTTCGTCTCCGCCATCCGCGAGGGACGCGAGCCGAACTCCTCGCTCCGCCAGGTCATCGACTGCTACCGCGTGCTCGGAGAGCTCGAGGAGCAGCTCAGGTGAGAGTCCTGCGCAGTCGTCTCGACGGCGCAGGACTCGTCATCCCCGGACGCGCGGCGGTATGAGAGCCCTGTCGTCCATGGCCACGCGTCGGCTGCTCGCCGACCTCGCGGTCGCGGCGGTCGCCGCCGGGCTCCCGCACATCGAGGTGGAGTCGGTGGGCGGTGTGGACGCGTCGCGGCGCGTGGCGAACGGGGAGCAGGTGGATCTGGTCTTCCTCGCCGCCGGTGCGCTCGATGCGCTCGCGGAAGGCGGGCACGTCGACCCGGTATCCGTGACGGATCTGGTGTTCTCCGAGGTGGCCGTGGGCGTCCGTGGGCGTCACGGACACGGGAGTGCCGACCCCGGCGGCGCGGCCTTCGAGAATGCGGATGAGGTGCGTGCGGCGCTCGTGTCGGCGGAACGGATCGGCTACTCCACGGGCCCGAGCGGTGATGCGCTCGTGGACATGATCCAGCGCTGGGGGCTCATGGACGTGGTCGGGCCGAAGCTGGTGCAGGCGCGCCCTGGCGTGCCGGTCGCCGAGCTCCTGGCACAGGGGGCTGTCGACCTGGCGTTCCAGCAGCTCAGCGAATTGGTGGATCGTGAGGGCGTGCGGGTCATCGGCGTGCTGCCCGACGACTGCGCGATCGTCACGGTGTTCGGCGGCGCGGTGGCGAGTGTGTCGATGAACGCCGATGTCGGGCGCGAACTGCTCGACTTCTTCTCGTCACCGCAGGCGAGGGAGATCGCACGGTCGCACGGCTTCCGCGCGTAGGGGTTCGCGGGTCCCGATGTGGGGAGGGTCAGTTCCGGTCGGAGCTGGGGGCGGCGAGGAGCGCATCGTCGATCAGCTTCGCTGCCGCGCTGATGGCGGGCTGACCGTCTTCGATGTCCCACAGGGTGTTCTGCAGCAGGCGGGCACGGGTCCAGGAGGCAGCGCGGTGGCGGTCGAGGTCGAGCATCTCGGTGAGGATGTCGAAGCGTCGCCGTACGAGCCGGGGCGCATCCGTGCGGGCGGGGTCGTCGCTCCACCCACTGTCGAGCGCGGGCCAGAGGTCGAATCCGGGATCGCCGACGAGTGGTTCCGGGTCGATCGCCAGCCAGGGTTCGCGGTCGGCCGCGAGCACGTTGCCGTAGTGCAGGTCCCAATGCAGGAGGTGGTTGCCGGTGTCATCGGCCACCGTGGACACCGTGTCGACCCATCGGGCCAGCCGGGAGCGGTCGTCGTCGTCGAGCGCGCGCGCGGCCGTCGGGGCATCGGCGATCATCTCGGCGGTGACCGTCGCGAGCTGGGGGAGCCCGTCGGGGGCTGACACAGCGTGCAGGCGTGCGAGGAGGCCACCGACCACGCGAACGGCAGCATCGTCGTCTTCGACGGTCTCCAGAGCGAGATCTCCCTGGAGGCGTTCGAGCAGCATCCCTCCGTGGTCGGCATCGCTGTCCAGCAGGCGGACGATGCCGGCTCCCTGCCAACGGGTGAGGCCGATGATCGCAGCCGTGGTCTCGGCGCGGGGGACCTGCAGCTTCAATGCCGCGGGCGTTCCATCGGCACGGCGCACCGGCACGAGGATTCCCGCTTCGCCCGATCGGACCGTGCCCTCAGGGCGGAGCTCCCACCGCTGCAGCAGGTCCAGGGCGATGCCCGGCACGTGGGACACCCATTCGCGGGTCGCGTCGTCCCCGGACGCGAAGCCTCGGAGGACTTCCACCGGGATGACGGACGACTGCTCTGGACGCATACGGACCAGTTGATCACACGGCGTCGGAGCAGGGGTCTCGCCCGCGGGCAAAGCAAAACCCCCGCCATGTAGAAGCTAGGCGAGGGTTTCTGGAGTGATTGTAACGATCACTCGCGTGGCTCCGACCGGCATCGATCCGGTGACCTTTCGATTTTCAGTTGGATGTGGTGGGGTAGCAGGTGCTCGTTGGTCGCTCTTTGCTGCGACGTTCCACGGATACTGTTCTCGTCAGTCGCGGCTGGTTCAGCGTGATTCAGCGGTGCTGCCAGCACAGAACCCGCACCGAGGCACTTTTGAGTCGCACGTTCCGTTGCTGGTGCTGAGAGAGCGGTTAGCGGAGCCCAGGAGTATGGGACGGATGTGCCAGGCTGACTACTTCCTGCCGGCCGAGTTCATCGAATTAACGTAATCTTGCAAGAGCCCCGCTGAGGCAATCATTCGCCAAGGGTTACTTCTCGCCGCAAGAAACCGATCCGCTTCCTGGATCCTGCACCATGAGCAACTATTGCCCTCCTTCAGGGGCTCTCCGCACGATTGGCAAAAGTTCTCGGCTTCTGAGATTGCACCGTCCGCAAAGAAGCAAGTCAAGCCGTCCGAGTCCGTGAAGTAGGGAGTGATGCTACTTCGCCCGATCCTGCACTTGTACACGGTGCAACCGATTTCCGCTGCATGCGTGCGCAGTTTCGACTCCGTGTCGGCATCAACGTTCGGGCCGAGGATTACCGCGGTCACGCATTGGCTCGGGAGGTGAAGGACCGAAGCACCACCCTCTTGGACGAGCTTGGTCGCATCGTTCAGCACGAGACGCCGCTCCTTCTCGTACGACCAACAAGTAGCCTTCGTGAAGTAGGCGGCGTTGTAGACGCCGTTTCGGAGAAAGTAGATGTCTCTAGGCTTCTGGCGATACTGAGCGCGGGTGAGCAACCCCGCGAGTCCATCGGGGCTCGAGTCCAGGTACGCTACGTCCTGAATGACGCTGTCGTCGTTGAGTTCAGCACTCAGGGCGTCTTGATCTACTTCAATGACGAACCCCTGGCCGTTCCGGCCGTAGTGAGCCCACATCGGGACTACGTCAGGGTGACTCGAGAAGCATGTCGTGGGCATATCGTCTATCTCTCCGATTACCTCCTCGTAGAAGGCGAGGGTTTCGGGGGGAGAGCTACGATCCACGGTTAGAAACAGCTCAAAGGGGTCATTAAACTCCCTCGGAAGGGAGAACTTTAGAGACGCTCCATCATGCGACAGCGCTATGCCCGCAAGCTCGGGTCCGAGATACTTGTATAGCTTTCGGACCATGGGATTGCCTTTCGTCGGCCGCGTTCACTCTGGAGACGGCGGGGCGCTACGGCCCACAGGGCGTCAATCGTCCCGACTGCGGCCTTATTCGCGGGGGATCTGACGTGGATGTCGTGCGCAGTGGGGCAACCGGCACGGGGGCGGCACCGGCCTATTCGCTAGCGACAATCCGCAGTAGGCTTCGGGCGCCCTGTCGTGAGATCTCGTTCTTGCACTTTGGGCAGAAGAGTTCGACCCCCGAACCGATGGCTAGCTCGTGGCAGGTATCGCATTCAACGAGATACTCATCTAGTCGGCGTTCGATTTCTGCCTCATCTCGACTCCGCAGAACGAGACGGGGATCGGTAAAGGCGTAGATGTGGGGTGGGCGGTTGGCGGACCCGGTTTGGCGTTCACCCACCTTGACCACTGCTCCGACCGCACCCCACTGAATGATCTTCTGCCGCATCGAAGGGACGCCGATCTTGAAGACGTCGCTGGCAAGCTGCGAGGTGGTAAAGCTCGCGCCCGGGACACGCGTAAGTTCCGCTTCGATCTGCGGGAAGAGCTCTTCGGCTCGCTGATCCGAGAAGGCACGCACCCCTCGCATCAGGTCCTGGCGGCTGATTTGGTCCTCATCCCCTCCGCGAGTGGCCTCAGCAATCACGCGCTTCGCGAGGCGAATCATGTCTCGCGGTGACCCGTGCGCGAGGTAGCACAGCAGCTTGTGAGCATCGAGTTCCGCGCTGTCGTCTAGAAGGACGTTGAATGATGAGATCTTCTGGTCCGAGAAGGTACGGAGTCGGCGAGTGAGCATCTCCGAGAGCTCATCTACAGACCAGCGCAGGGTGTTAATCGCAATGCGATCAGGACGCCCGCCCTGAGTCTTGAAGAGCTCGTGCGTCTGATCCCAGAGGAATAGCTTGAAGCCGATTCCCGGTTGCTCGAGAGTGGGAAGACTTGTCACAAGCGTGCGAATCACATTGAACGCTGCGACCGGATCAGCTGCGGTGGCCGAAGTCTCATCTACTCGATCCACCAGAACGTAAACCGAACGCCAAGCAAGCTTGCGTGTGACAGCAACGAGGTCGCTCAGGAGGTCTTGCGCTCCCGCGGTGAGTGCTTCGGGCGATGAGATGAGCTCCGCGTTGATTGGTGATGCGGTCAGCCCTGCGGCGGCGGAGAGCGCGCTTACAGCTCCCGTTACGAGGCCCCCATACTTGACCCAAAGATCGCTTGCCTTGTCGTGACGACTCTTGACTCTGCTGAGCGCGGCGCGAAATTGCTTGGAAGTTAGAGTTGACAGGAGCGCAGCGGTCGCGGTCTTGAGAACTGACTTATCGTATTCATCGAGGTGAAACAGTGCTTCAGTCGGCTCGGCCTCAATCTCGGCCAAGATGGCCAATGTGAGCAGACGCGCGATCTGGAGCTGGTGCTGCTCGATAGTTGGCGTTGTGTCGCTTGCCCACTCAAAGTCCATGTAGGGGATGGCGAGATACGGCGCGGAGTCGTTCGCCGACTGCTGTTCGAGTACGCGGCGGAGGGCGGATTTCCCGGTGCCTCGTGGCGAAAAGATGATTGTCGGTTCCGGCGCTGTTGGATCCCCGAGAACGCTGGGGAAGTAAGGAGGCGGCACGAAGTAGTCGGCCAAATGCTCTTCACGGTCTGAGTCCCAGGTGGCGAAGGGATCGGATGTGAAGCCCGCTCTAGTCATGATCGACGATCGGGTCAAAGTCGTATCTCCTCATCTGCGGCTGCGAGCTGCGGCCAAGCATAGTGGTGTGCGGCACTGAGGAGCGCCCGGACCGCGGCTAGGCGAGGGTCGGCCTTGGACGAGTGGCAGAGTTCTCATCAGCTCGTAGCGGACGGGTGAAAGCCCGTTATGGGTCGCGAGCTCATCGGCTCTGGCGTAATCGAACCCGACTCCGAGCAGTGCCAAATCCCTCGATGCCAGAACGATGTCCGCGCACTCGCGCCAGAAGTTTTCTTGCCCTTCGACGGTCCTAACCGCCCGACGTGTTGCTCTGCGACAGCTGTACCCAGATGCTTTACGCCGATCTGTCTTGGAGTAGCTGGAGCGACTGAGCGACACAAAACCAGCACAAGCTCGCATCTTGCGAACGCCCGGCATCATTGCGCATGCTCGGCGGCAGCGAGTTCCACTTGCTCAATCGCTGTGCCCGTTCGCCCATGGATCCATCCCAGAAACCGCCCGCCCTGCGGGCAAAGCAAAACCCCCGCCATGTAGAAGCTAGGCGAGGGTTTCTGGAGTGATTGTAACGATCACTCGTGTGGCTCCGACCGGCATCGATCCGGTGACCTTTCGATTTTCAGTCGAACGCTCTACCAACTGAGCTACAGAGCCGCGCGACCGGCGAACCTGTCGCGTCCTAGACGAAGAGCCCTCTCCGAAGAAAGAGCTCGTCGCACGGAGCGACCCTGACGGGACTTGAACCCGCGACCTCCGCCGTGACAGGGCGGCACGCTAACCAACTGCGCTACAGGGCCATACTTGTTTAATTATATCGGAAGGTGTGACCCCAACGGGATTCGAACCCGTGCTACCGCCGTGAAAGGGCGGCGTCCTAGGCCGCTAAACGATGGGGCCGAGTCAGTCCCGGGGGACTTCCTTGCCGACGCTCAAGCATAAGGGATGTTTCAGGCAAATCGCGAATCGAGGGCGCGGCGCCGCAACCCGGGCGTGTTTCCGGGGCACGATCGAGGGGTCGGTGGAGGGCAGAGGAGCGGCCGTGCCCCTGGTGCGGATGTGAAAGTTGTTGTTACTGTGGCAACTGTGAAACCGGCGGAAGGGGCCGTGTGAACGACAAGATCACGCTGGATGCTGCGGTCGCAGCAGCGTCCGAGGACTGCGGCTGCGCGCCCACTCCCACAGAACGCCGCGCCTTCGGTACGACAGGCATCAGTCGTCGAGGAGCCCTCGGCATCGGCGCGCTCGGCGTCGTGGCGCTCAGCGCCTTCGGCATCACCAACGGTGTGAGTGCCGCGTATGCCGCCACGTACCCGAGCTGGGACGACGTGCAGCGGGCGAAGAACAATGAGGCGGCCAAGGCCACCGAGGTCTCGCGTATCGAAGGGCTGATCCAGTCCCTCACGCAGAAGGTCGCCGAGACGCAGGCCGCCGCGAAGGTCGCCTCCCAGGAGTTCTACGACGCGCAGCAGGCGTACTTCGCTGCAGCGACCGAAGCCGACACCCTGCAGGCCAAGGCCGACGAGCAGGCTGCGGTCGCCGACAGCTCTGCCCGCAAGGCGGGACAGGTCGCCGCGCAGCTCTACCGCAACGGCGGCGACGACACGTCCATGGAGCTGTTCTTCGCCGGGTCGGCGAACAACGCCGATGAGCTGCTCGCCCGCCTCGGCACGATGGACAAGCTGCTCGAGTACAACCAGTCGGTCTATGACAAGGCTGTCGCCGCTCGCAACTCCGCGCAGTCGCTCAGCGACCAGGCTGTCGTCGCTCGCAACGAACGCGACCGGCTGCAGAAGGTCGCCGAAGAGAAGATGGTCGTCGCGCAGCAGGCGGCGGAAGCCGCTCAGGCCGCCCTGGACGAGCAGTCCGCGAACCTCGCCACCATGCAGGCTCAGCTCGCGGCCCTCAAGGACGTGACCACTCAGACCGTGGCCGGCTATCAGGCCGGTGTCGAAGCCGAGGCGAAGGCCCGTCGCGAGCGCGAAGCCGCTGAGCGTGCTGCCGCAGCTGCGGCAGCCGCAGCCGGCGGTGGCGGTGGCGGTGGTGGCGGCGGCGGAGGTGGCGGAAGCCAGGGCTCCGGCGGCTGGTGCCGTCCGCACGGCGGCGGGAAGAGCTCGGGCTACGGTCCTCGCTCCGTGCAGTGCGGCTCGCAGGGCTGCTCCTCGTCCTTCCACTACGGAACCGACTTCGCCAACGGCTGTGGCTCTCCGATCTATGCCGCGAACTCCGGGACCGTCGACTATGCGGGCCCCAACTCCGGTTACGGCAACTACATCCGCATCCAGCACGGCGGCGGCATCGGCACGGGCTACGCCCACATCCGCGACGGCGGCATCCTCGTCCGTTCGGGTCAGCGCGTGAACTCCGGCCAGGTCATCGCGTATGCGGGCAACACCGGCCGCTCGTTCGGCTGCCACCTGCACTTCGAGGTCTACGTCGGCGGTCGCCCCGTGAACCCCGTCGCGTTCCTCGGCGATCGCGGAGTGTCGGCCTGAGTCCCTCCCTCCTGACATGCAGAAGACCCCCGGCCGCTGAGCGGAACCGGGGGTCTTCTGCGTGCGTGAGGGTCAGTGACCCTGCTCGCCGAAACGGACGATCGCCTCGTCGAGGATGCGCTGCGCCTCGGCGGCATTCCCCCACTCGTCGACCTTGACCCACTTGTTGGGCTCGAGGTCCTTGTAGTGCTCGAAGAAGTGCGAGATCTCCTTCTTCGTGTACTCGGCGATGTCGTCGATGTCCTGGATGTGCGCCCAACGCGGGTCCTTCGAGAGCACGGCCACGAGCTTGTCGTCTCCGCCGGCCTCGTCGCTCATCTTGAGCACGGCGACGGGGCGGACCTCCACGACGACGCCGGGGTAGATGGCGTGGTCGAGCAGCACGAGCACGTCGAGCGGGTCGCCGTCCTCGCCGAGCGTGTTGTCGAAGTAGCCGTAGTCGGCCGGGTAGCCGAAGGTCGTGTAGAGCACGCGGTCGAGGTGCACTCGCCCGGTCTCGTGGTCGACCTCGTACTTCACGCGGCTGCCGCGCGGGATCTCGATGACGGCGTCGTGTGCGCCCATGCGTGTGCTCCTCAGGAAAAGTTCGGTTGGATGCCGCCGACTAGCCTACCTGCGGCGCTCGCACCCCCGTCGGCCGCGAACGCTCAGGATCCGGCGTCGGTCTCCGGCCGGGGCGCTTCGGTTCCGCGCTTGCGCAGCAGCCGGTTCAGCAGCCTGCTCGTCGGGTCGCTGAGCAGCAGCAGGAAGAGTCCGGCGTACCCGTTCGGAGCGGCGAGGACGGCGATGGCGAGCGCCGCGGCGAACAGGATGATCGCCGCGAGGTCGCCGATCGCCCCCAGCCGGATCGTCTCGGTCGACGCCGTGGTGAGTTCGCGGTGACGCGCGAGATAGAGCCAGCCGGCGAGAGTCGTCACCTGCGTCATGATCAGCGTGCCGATGTAGACCACCGCCTGGAGGGCATCGGTGTCCATCTGCCCGATCATCGCCGTGGGAACGGGCAGCCAGACGATCGTCGCCATCCACGCGACGTTGATCCACAGCAGGGGGACCGTGACCCACTCCACGTCGCGGTACTGACGATGGTGGCCCATCCAGAACGTCGCGATGAGGAGGAAGCTCAACCCGAAGCTGAGCAGCTGACCCGCGTGCTCGTTCAGGAACTCGGCGGTGGTCAGCTGACCGGAAGCCGCTTCGGAGACCGACTCCATCAGCGGGAGGATGAGCAGGGTCATGGCGATCGCGACGACGGCATCGACGAAGGCCTTGAACCTCTCGGTGCGGAACGGTCGTGTGCTCGTCTCATCGGTCACGGCGTCAGGATAGCCCCGCCCGCGGCCGTCGCCGGCGATCGGGACAGGGCGCGCCGTTCCTTGCGGTGCCCTAGCGTGGAGGCGTGCCGTCACTCGCTCCCGCCATCGCCGAGATCCGCCTCGCCGTGCGCACCGCGCTCGCCGACCTTCCCGAGGGAGCGGCCGTCATCGTCGCCCTGTCCGGGGGTGCGGATTCGCTCGCGCTCGCCGCGGCCGTCGCGTTCGAAGCGCCCAAGCTCGGACTTCGTGCCGCGTCCCTGACCGTCGATCACGGCCTGCAGCACGACTCGGCAGAGGTCGCTTCCGCGGCGGCTCGTGCTGCCGCCGACCTCGGCCTCGACCCGTTGATCGTGCGCGTGGACGTCGCAGGGGAGGGCGGTCCCGAGGCCGCCGCCCGAGAGGCGCGATACCGGGTGCTGCGAGACGCGGCTGCCGACGCCGGAGCCGCCGCCGTGCTTCTCGGGCACACGCTCGACGACCAGGCGGAGACCGTTCTGCTCGGCCTGGCTCGTGGCTCCGGGGCCGCCAGCCTGCAGGGGATGGCTCCGGTCCGTGCGGACGAGGACGGTGTGCGATGGGTGCGTCCGCTCCTGGGCGTGCGCCGCGAGACGACCCGCGCTTTCTGCGTCGCCTCCGACCTCACACCGTGGGACGACCCGCACAACCGCGACGACCGCTACGCCAGGGTCCGGGTGCGCGAGCGCGTGCTCCCGGTGCTCGAAGACGAGCTCGGTCCCGGCATCGCCGAGGCCCTCGCCCGCACGGCGGAGCAGCTCCGGGAGGACGCGGAGGCGTTCGACGAGATGATCCACGAGACGATCGAGGACATCGTCGAGCATGCGGAAGCCGGGATCTCCGTCAGCGTGGCGGCGCTCGCCGCGAATCCCGCCGCACTGCGCAACCGGATCATCCGGCTCGTCGTCGACAGCGAGTTCGGGGTGAGCCTGACCAGGTCGCAGACGATCGAGGTCGCGCGGCTGGTGACCGACTGGAGCGGTCAGGGGCCGATCGACCTGCCGGAATGCTCGGCCGTGCGCCGCGGGGGGCGCCTCGTCTTCGCCGCATCCGGTCGCTGAGCGGGGACCACCGCCGCGCGACCGGATGCGTGCATCGTGGTTCTACTTCTTGCCGCCGAACAGTCCGCCGAGAATCCCGCCGAGGTCGATGCCGCCGCCGGAACCGCTGCCGTTGCCGCCGCCGAGGAGTCCGCCGATGACATCGCCGATGCCGTCGGACGAGCCGCCGCTGTTGCCGCCACCCAGCAGTCCGCCGATCACATCGCCGATACCGCCGGAGCCCTCCGCGCCCGCGTCGGCCTTCGCCGACTTGTCCTTGGTCGCGTTGGCGATCAGGCCCATCACGATCGGGGCGAGGATCGGGAGGAGCTTGCCGAAGTCGATGCCGGGGGTCGCCTTCGACTCCGTGAGCTCCTTCGTCACCTCTTTCTCCTTCGAACCGAGGATGTGGGAGACGATCTTGCCGCCGTCGGCCTGATCGATGTCGTCGACCTTCGCCGCGCCGGAAGCACCCTCATGCTTCTTCAGCGCGTTCCGGATCGCCGCGGAGCCCTCATCAGTCTCGGCGTTCTTGGCGAGGCCGCCGAGCAGCACCGCACCGCCCTGCTCGACCGCGACCTTGGCTTCGTCCCGCGAGACGCCCAGCTTCTCGGCGATGTCGTCGATCGGCACCTGGTTGAGGATGTCGTCAAGAGCCATGGTGAATCCTTCCCTCGGGGCGTCCGCCCGCATCACCGCTCACAGTAGTGCGGATGCCGGGCGAGGGGCAGATGCCGTCCCGATGAACAGACCTGGGACCGAGCATCCGATCGCGTCGCCTAAAATCGATCCATGCGCGCCGCGGAGATCCAGGACGACCTTGCACAGATCCTCGTCACCGAGGAGGAGATCCACGCCAAGCTCGACGAGCTCGCAGCGCAGGTCGCCGAGGACTACGCGGGCAAGGACCTTCTCCTCGTCGGCGTGCTGAAGGGCGCGGTCATGGTGATGGCCGACTTCGCGCGGGCGCTGCCGTTCCACGCTCCGATGGACTGGATGGCGGTGTCGAGCTACGGCGCCAGCACGAAGTCGAGCGGCGTGGTGCAGATCCGGAAGGACCTCGACACGGACCTCAACGGCAAGCATGTGCTCATCGTCGAGGACATCATCGATTCCGGCCTCACGCTGAGCTGGCTGCTGGAGAACTTCGGATCGCGCGGCGCGGAGTCGATCGAGGTGCTGGCGCTCCTGCGCAAGCCCGAGGCGGCGAAGGTCGAGATCGACTGCAAGTACGTCGGTTTCGACATCCCGGTGGAGTTCGTCGTCGGTTACGGCCTCGACTACGCCGAGCGCTACCGCAACCTGCGCGACGTCGCCGTGCTCGCCCCGCACGTCTATTCCTGAGGCCGCAGACCCGGCCGCGGTGACGGGGCGACTCCGACCTCGCCGTCGAACGCTACGCCGTGGGTGAACGCACAGCGACCCCCTAGGGCGCTCGCGATACGCTGATCCGATCATGGATGTGAAGAAGCTCACCCGGAATCCGCTGATCTACGTCGCGCTGATCGGCGTGCTCCTGTTCGGCGGTTTCCTGCTGATCTCGAATCTGGGTGCGCCCAAGCAGATCACGACGCAGGAGGGGCTGAAGCTCCTCTCCGGCACCACGGTGACCGAGGTCGTCAACACCGATGGCGATCAGCGCGTCGACATGACGCTCTCCAAGCCGTTCCAGGGTTCCGAGAACGTCCAGTTCTACTACGTCGACGCGCGCGCCGACGAGGTCGTCAAGGCCGTGAACGATGCGGCGCCGAAGGACGGCTTCAACGACGCCGTCCCGCGTGCGACCTGGTTCGACGGCTTCCTCTCCCTGCTTCTTCCCCTCGTGCTGCTCGGTCTGCTGTTCTGGTGGCTCCTGTCCTCCATGCAGGGCGGCGGCGGCAAGGTGATGCAGTTCGGCAAGTCCAAGGCCAAGCTCGTCAGCAAGGAGACCCCGACCGTCACCTTCGCCGATGTGGCCGGTGCCGACGAGGCCATCGAGGAGCTCCACGAGATCAAGGAGTTCCTCCAGGACCCCGCGAAGTTCCAGGCCATCGGCGCCCGCATCCCGAAGGGCGTGCTGCTGTACGGCCCTCCCGGAACCGGAAAGACCCTCCTCGCCCGCGCCGTCGCCGGTGAGGCCGGTGCCCCGTTCTACTCGATCTCCGGTTCCGACTTCGTCGAGATGTTCGTCGGCGTCGGTGCCTCCCGCGTGCGCGACCTCTTCAGCCAGGCCAAGGAGAACGCTCCGGCCATCATCTTCATCGACGAGATCGACGCCGTCGGTCGCCACCGCGGCGCCGGCATGGGCGGCGGAAACGACGAGCGCGAGCAGACGCTGAACCAGATGCTCGTCGAGATGGACGGCTTCGACCCGAACGCGAACGTGATCGTGATCGCGGCCACCAACCGTCCGGACATCCTCGACCCCGCACTGCTGCGCCCCGGCCGCTTCGACCGTCAGATCGGCGTCGACGCCCCTGACCTCAAGGGTCGCCAGAAGATCCTCAAGGTGCACAGCAAGGGCAAGCCGCTGTCGAAGAACGTCGACCTCGAAGTCGTCGCCCGCAAGACCCCCGGCTTCACCGGAGCCGACCTGGCGAACGTGCTGAACGAGGCTGCGCTGCTCACGGCCCGCTCGAACGCGCAGCTCATCGACAACCGGGCACTCGACGAGGCCATCGACCGTGTGATCGCGGGTCCGCAGCGCCGCACCCGCGTGATGAAGGACAAGGAGAAGCTCATCACGGCCTACCACGAGGGCGGACACGCGCTCGCGGCGGCGGCGATGAACTACACCGACCCGGTGACCAAGATCACGATCCTGCCCCGTGGCAAGGCGCTCGGCTACACGATGGTGCTGCCGCTCGACGACAAGTACTCGGTCACCCGCAACGAACTTCAGGACCAGCTCACCTACGCCATGGGCGGCCGCGTCGCGGAGGAGATCGTCTTCCACGACCCCACCACCGGCGCCTCGAACGACATCGAGAAGGCGACCTCGATCGCCCGCAAGATGGTCATCGAGTACGGCATGACGACGCAGGTCGGTCCGGTCAAACTCGGCACCGAGGGCGGCGACATGTTCGTCGCACGCGACATGGGCCGTGGCCGCGAGTACTCCGAGAAGGTCGCCGAGCGCGTCGACGCCGAGGTGCGCGCGCTCATCGAGCAGGCGCACAACGAGGCCTACGAGGTCATCAGCGAGAACCGCGACATCCTCGACAAGCTCGCCCTGGCCCTGCTCGAGGAGGAGACCCTCGACCACAACCAGATCGCGGAGATCTTCACCGAGATCAAGAAGCTGCCGGAGCGCCCGCTCTGGCTCTCGAGCGAAGGTCGTCCGGTCTCGGAGCGCCCTCCGATCGAGGTGCCGAAGAAGGACGTCTCGCTGGCGGCATCCGTCGAGGCTCCGGCCGGCGCGCCGCGCACGCAGCAGGGCTCGGCGGGAGCAGGGAACCCGCGGCCTGCGACGGCGTGACGTGACGGTCGACAGAGAGCGCATCGAGCGGCTCACGCGAGAGCTTCTCGCGGCGATCGGCGAAGACCCGGACCGACCGGGGCTGAAGCAGACCCCGACGCGGATGGCTGAGCTGTACACGGAGTTCTTCTCGGGAGTGGGTGAGGATCCGGCTGAACCGCTCGCGCGGACCATCAGCGTCTCCCGAGGCCCCGCGCCCGACACGCTGCCCTCCGGCGCCGTGCTGCTGCGGGGCATCCGCTTCCGCTCCGTCTGCGAGCACCACCTGCTGCCCTTCGCCGGGCACGCGCACATCGCCTATCTCCCCGGCGAGCAGGTCGTGGGGTTGGGAGCGCTCGTGCGGGTCGTCGAGATCCTCGCCGCGCGTCCGCAGGTGCAGGAACGGCTGGGCGAGCAGATCGCCGACACCATCGCGGAGCACCTCGACACCCGCGGTGTGCTGGTCGTGCTCGATGCGGCGCACGGCTGCGTCACCATGCGCGGCGGACGCCAGACCGAGGCCTCGACACTCACCATCGCGGCGCGCGGTGAGTACAACGATCCCGTCTCCCGGGCCGAGCTGATCACTCTGATCGGCGCGGGTGGCTTCGGAGCAGCGCACGGATGACGGGCATCTGGGGCATCGTCAACGTCACTCCCGACTCGTTCAGCGATGGGGGCCGCTACCTCGACGTCGACCGCGCGGTGGCCCACGGGCTGCGGCTCCGCGCCGAGGGAGCAGCTGTGCTCGATGTGGGTGGTGAATCGACCAGGCCCGGCGCCGACCGGGTCGGCACCGACGTCGAACAGCAGCGAGTGATCCCGGTCATCGAACAGCTCGCTGCCGCTGGCGTGCCGGTCAGCATCGATACGCTCAGCGCCGCCACGGCAGCCGCCGCCGTGCGTGCGGGGGCCCGGATCGTCAACGACGTCTCCGGGGGCCTCGCCGACCCGGAGATGCGCGCTGCCGTCGCGGAGTCCGGCGCCGACTTCGCGATCGGGCACTGGCGTGGGTTCTCCGCGGACATGTACGCCAACGCCGAGTATCACCGCGTCGCACGCGAGGTCGCCGGCGAGCTGCAGGAGCGCATCGGCGAGGCGGCCTCATCGGGGATCGCGCCGTCTCGCCTCATCGTCGATCCCGGCATCGGGTTCGCGAAGTCGGGAGCGCAGAACTGGGACATGCTGCGAGGGCTCGACGAGGTCGTCGCACTCGGCCCTCGGGTGCTGATCGGCACGTCGCGCAAGCGGTTCCTCGCAGAGGTCCTCCGTCAGGAGACAGGTCCCGACGAGGAGGTCTCCGAATCCCGTCGCGACCTCGCCACCGCCGTCACCAGTGCGCTCGCGGTCAGAGCCGGAGTGTGGGCCGTGCGTGTGCACGACGTGGCATCCACGCGCGACGCCCTCGCGATCGCGCACGCCTGGGAAGGCTGAGGGCGTCTCGGGGTGATCCCCGTACGCTAGACGTATGGAGTCCCTCGACGAGATCGTCCTCACCGGTCTGACGGTGTTCGGTCGTCACGGCGTCTTCGAGCACGAGCGTCAGGACGGCCAGGAGTTCACGATCGACCTGCGACTGCGGCTCTCCCTCGCGCGAGCCGCTGCCTCCGACGACGTCGTGGACACGGTGCACTACGGCGAGCTGGCCGAGAAGGTCGCCGCGGTCGTGGCGGGGGAGCCTGTGAACCTGATCGAGACGCTCGCCGAACGCATCGCCGCGGTCGGTCTCGAGGACCCGCGGGTGCAGGACGTCGCCGTGACGGTGCACAAGCCCCACGCCCCGATTCCCCTCGACTTCGCCGATGTGGCGGTCACCGTGCATCGCCGCCGAACCCCTGATGCGCCGGAGGGCACCACCGCATGAGCCGCAACCTCGCGAACCCACCCGCAATGCCGGCACCTCGCCCCGGGCGGCCGGAGGTCACGGCCGTCGTCGCCCTCGGCGCGAACCTCGGCGATCGCCACGACACGATCACGGCTGCCGCCGAGCGGATCGCACGACTGCCGCTGGTCAGCGAGGTGCGGTTGTCGAAGCTGTTCGAGACGGTCGCCCTCCGGCCCGATGGACCCGATCCCGAAGCTCCCGGCTACGTCAACGCGGTGGCACTGGTCACCACGCGTCTCGCCCCCGAGATCCTGCTCGGAATGCTGCACGCCATCGAGGACGAGAACGGTCGGGAACGCCGTGAGCGCTGGGGCGACCGCACCCTCGACCTCGACCTCATCGCGTACGGCGACGTCATCTCCGACGACCCGCACCTGCAGCTGCCGCACCCGCGTGCCGCCGAACGCCTCTTCGTGCTCGACCCCTGGCTCGACGTCGATCAGGACGCGGTGCTGCACGGTCGGGGTAGGGTCGCCGACCTCGCGGCCGACCTTCGTGTCGGGGGCGAGGGATGAGACGCACCTCCGCCGGTGTGCTCGTCCTCCTCGCACTGCTGGGCGGCGGCGTCGGCTTCCTGCTCGACCATCTGCTGACGGCCTCGGGGCGCGCGACTTTCACGCCGTCGCTCCTGCTGCCGGTGCTCCTGCTGCTGATCGCGGGGGCATCTCTCGGCGTCGCCTGGCCGGTGCGACGCAGTGTGCGTTCGGGCGTCCGCATCGACCCGTTCCGTGCGCTCAGAGCGGCGACGCTCGCCCGCGCGTCCAGCCTTCTCGGCGCGATCATGGCGGGGTTCGGAGCGGGGCTGCTGGTCTTCCTCCTGTCGCGCCCCATCGATCCGCCGGTAGGGTCGACTGTGGCCATGCTGGCCCTGATCGGAAGTGCGATCGTCCTCGTGATCGCCGCCCTCATCGCCGAACAGTTCTGCACCCTGCCGAAGGATCCTGATGACTCAGAACCCAGAGACCGCGCCCCTGAACCCGGCGGAGGGCACTGACCTCGACGCCCTCGACCGCGGCACATACACGCAGCTGCGCACGGCGCGCAACGAGGCCCGCCTGGAACTCGACGGCACCTGGCATCAGATCTCGCCGCGCTACGTCGTCTCGCAGATCGTCCAGAACGTGATCTTCCTCGTGATCGTCGCCGCGGCCGCGATCGTGCTGAACATCGTGCTGGAACAGGACTGGGTGTGGATCCCGGCCGGTGTGATCCTGCTGATCACGGTGATCACCCTCATCATCCTCCCGCGTCAGGCGAGGGCGATCGGCTACATGCTGCGCGCCGACGACATCGTCTTCCGCAAGGGGATCCTCTGGCAGCGCATGATCGCCGTTCCTTACGGCCGCATGCAGCTCGTCGACATCACGCAGGGGCCGCTCGACCGTGCCTTCGGGATCGCCCAGCTCAAGATGGTCACCGCTGCGGCCACGACCGGTGTGCAGATCCCCGGTCTCACGCAGGAAGCGGCCGAGGCGCTGCGGGACACGCTCATCCACGTGGCCGAGACCCGACGGACCGGCCTGTGAGCGAGCAGCAGCCTCCTCTCGCGACGCACAGCCCGCAGGCACCGGCAGGGGAGGGCCCGACGACCCTCGCGAACGGCGAGTGGCACCGGATGCACCCGCTCACGCCGCTCTTCAAGGGCGGCCTGGCGCTCATCATCATCGGTGGCATCGTCATCGCGAACATGCGGGACCGCCTCATCTCCTGGGCCGTCGCGCTGTTCGCGCCCGAAGAGGCGCATTACGGCGACTACGCCGGTGCCGATCCCGTCGACTGGGTTCTCTCGAACAATCTGATCCTGGTCGCGTTGCTGAGCGTGCTGGGCCTCGTGATCGTGCTGATCCTGATCTTCTGGTTCGTCTGGCGCTTCCAGCAGTTCCGCATCACCGGTGACCACGTCGAGGTCCGCAAGGGCATCATCTTCCGTTCGCACCGACGCGCGCCGCTCGACCGCGTGCAGGGCGTCAACCTGACGCGTCCGTTCCCCGCGCGCATCATCGGTCTCGCGAAGCTCGAGGTCGTCGGCGCCGGCAATGACGCGAACGTCGAACTGGAGTATCTCGCGACTCCGCGTGCCGAATCCGTGCGCGCCGACATCCTCCGTCTGGCGTCCGGTGCGCGCGCGGCGCGTGACGCGGCGCTCAACCCGGCAGCAGCCGCAGCAGCGGCGGCCGCACCGGCATCCGCGCGGTCGCAGCTCGTCGGATCCATGAACGCCGGAGTCAACGGTCTGATCTCCGGAGTCGATCTCGCCGACGTGGTCCCCGAGAGCGTCGTGAAGATCCCGACCGGTCGGCTGGTGGGATCGCAGCTCATCTCCGGCGTGCTGTGGTTCGTCTTCTTCGGTGCGATCTTCGCGATCGCCATCGGCAGCGCTCTGATCGGGATGCTGGCCGACGGCAATTCGGACGGGGGGTTCATCCTCCTCGGGCTGGGGCTCGGCATGGGCGTTCCCATGATCGTCGCCGTGGTCGGTATCACCTGGGCGCAGATCTCAAAATCGCTGCGTTATTCGATCGCGCCGACACCGGACGGCGTGCGGATCACGTACGGTCTCCTCACGACCGTCACCGAGACGCTCCCGCCCGGTCGCATCTTCGCCGTGGAGGTGTCGCAGTCGCTGCTGTGGCGTCCCTTCGGCTGGTGGACGATCAAGATCAACCGGATGAGCGGCAAGAGCGCGGCGCAGCAGTCATCGGGCAGCGGCCAGCAGTTCAACGTGGTGCTGCCGGTCGGCAAGCGTGCCGATGTCGAGCGGGTGCTCGCGCTCGTCCTTCCCGACGTCCCCGCGGAGAGCATCCCCTCGCTGTGGGAGCAGGGCATGGTCGGCCCCGAGGGCGACGACACCTATCGGACCATGCCCCGCCGCGCGCGGTGGCGGCGTCCGTTCTCGTGGAAGCGTCACGGGTACCTGGTCGCAGACTTCGGCCTGCTGCTGCGCCGCGGCAACGTGTGGCGCAAGCTCGCTCTCTTCCCCCTGGCGCGTCTGCAGGGCGTCTCGCTGAGCCAGGGGCCGATCGATCGCGCGCAGCGTGTGTCCGGTGCGCAGGTGCACACCGTTCCCGGCCCCATCACCGGGTACCTGTCCGGTCTCGAGCGTGCTGATGCGCTGGCGCTGATCGACGAGGTCACGGCTGCAGCTGCGGAGGCCGCGTCCCGCGACACCACTCACCGGTGGAGCGAGCATGCGGCGCAACAGCCGGTCGCCGCTCCTCCTGCTCCTCCTGCGTACGCGGGGCCGCCGCCCGTCGCCGCACCTCCGGCGTACACAGGGGCTCCGCCGGTCTTCCCCGCTCCGGAGCACATGGCTCCGCCTGCGCCTCCGGCAGCGCCGCCTGCGCCTCCAGCCGCGCCACAGGCGGCAGCACCGGTCGCTCCGCCTCTGCCTCCGCCTCTGCCTCCGCCTCTGCCTCCGGCAGCTCCGCCTCTGCCTCCGGCAGCTCCGCCTCTGCCTCCGGTGGCTCCGTCTTCATCCTCCGTGGAAGCCACGCCCCTGCCCCCGGTTCCTCCGGTCACGCCCGCGGCTCCCTCCGAGCCCCCGCTGCGACGGCGGAGACGGAGCGACGATGGCGCGTGACGGGCGCCTCGGCGTCGGCATCATCGGTGCCGGCCGTGTGGGTCCGGTCGTCGGCGCAGCCCTCGGTGGTGCAGGCCACGCCGTGATCGGCATCACGGGCGGCTCCGACGACGAGCGAGCCTCCGCCGTGCTCCCGGATGTGCCGGTGCTCGAAGCGCTGGAGGTCGTGCGTCGAGCCGAGCTCGTGATCATCGCGGTCCCCTCGGAGCAACTGCCCGCTCTGGTCGCCGGCATCGCGGAGGTGGGCGGCTGGCAGATCGGTCAGCTCGTGCTGCACACCGACCCTGGCTACGGCATCGAGGTGCTGCGTCCTGCGGCCGAGCGTGGTGCGATCCCGCTCGCCGTGCATCCGGCGATCACCTTCACCGGGACGTCGATCGACCTCCGCCAGCTCCAGGCAGGGTTCGCCGCCGTGACAGCGCCGGCCGCCGTGCTGCCGATCGCCCAGGCCCTCGCCGTGGAGATGGGATGCGAGCCCGTCGTGATCGCGGAAGCGGATCGGCCCGCCTATGCGGATGCCATCGCGACGGCCACCGAGTTCTCGCGGTCGATCATCGGTCAGTCGACCGAGAGACTGCGGCAGATCGGTGTGGAGAACCCCGGAGGCTACCTCTCGGCGCTCGTGCAGTCGACTGTCGAGAGAGCACTGCGCGAAGCATCTGACGCTCCGCCGTTGATCTGAACGGTTCTCGCCGCATCTCACCGCAGGGCGCGGGGGAGCCGCCGTGTCATCGTCCGCCCGAGAAGCCCCCGCCGCCGCCCCCACCGGAGAATCCGCCGCCGAAGGATCCACCCGCGCTGGATGACGAGCCCGTGGACGGCGCCGAGTAGGTCGCCGCCGAGTGCGACGAGGCCACGAACGAGGCGAGCTGTGCGCGCAGCACGAACGAGGTCGGGTCGCCGATCCAGGTGGCGCCGTGCTGTGCACGCGTGTACGCCTTCTCGAGCACCTCGCCCCATTCGTCCTCCATGCCGAAGAGGATGGCGTAGGGGAGGAGCCGCTCGTAGATGTGGATGACGTCGGCGGTACCGTCTGCGCGACGTTCGGCCCCGCTGTAGGACTGCAGCATGCGCAGGCGGTCGGCGTCCGCGACGCGGATGAACTCCTCGACGCCGCGCAGGTACTCGTAGGTGCGGGCGCCCTCGGTCGTGAGCACCGTGTGCTTCGAGAAGCCGTAGATGCTGGAGAGCAGCACCAGGAACGCACCGAAGGAGATCACCACGAGTGCGGGGATCGCGGAGAGGCGCCCGCTGGCCGCGCTCCAGATCCCGAACCCCAGACCGATGACCGCGATGCCGATCGCACACCACTGCAGGATCACCGCCGTCCGACTGCGCACCTTCTCGGTGAGCCCGCGGTTCTGCGCCTCGGTCGTCCCGCGTTGCTGCAGGGCGGTCATCCGCCCGGCGAAGGTCTCATCGGCGGAGGGCAGGTCGACCACTCCCTCGGCGTCCGCGTCGGTGAACAGAGCGTCGAGGGCCTCGACGTCGAGCTGGTCGGGGAGCCGCGTTCCGGGGAGTCGACGCAGCCGGGGCTCCTCGTCTTCCGCACCCTCCTCGATGCGCAGCGTGCCGCGGACGGCGAGGTGCACGATCTCCGAGGGGATCACGTCCTTGGCGCCTGGCACGACGGCGGCGGCCAGCAACGGAGGCAGCGAGTCGGGCACGTCGTACTGGGCGACCACGATTCCCGTGGCCCTTCGGCGTCGCCGGGTGAAAGCGGAGACGGCCACCCAGCTGCCGACCGAGAGCCCGAGCGCGCCGACGGCAGCGACGATCGGGGTGACGTCTGCCACGGGGTCGGGTGTGCGGGCGAGAGGCTGCGTGACGGTACCGGCGTCGAAGCCGATGGCGACGGTCACCCCGTCGCCGGCGGGGCGGGGTCCTGATTCGATGCGGAAGGTCACGTCGCGCCCGTCCGCGATCGGACCGTCCAGCTCGCACTCGTCCTTCGAGCCGGAGGGACCGGTGTAGCAGCGCGTGGCACCGTTGAGCGCAGCACTCAAGGAGGAGTCGAGCGTGATGTCAGCACGGAAGCGATCGATGGACTGCGTGCTGTCGAGAGGGAGCAGGTCCCAGTAGAACTCGTCCGCCGGAGGAGCCGACGATCCCGCGGAGGGCTTCGTCGCCAGGATCACATCGCGCATCTCGTACTCGATCACGTACGTCGTGAGCCCGCGGACGAAGTCGTCGTCGTTGCCCGTGAGCACGTAGAGCAGACCGTCCTCCTCGTCGGTCTCGTAGGGCACCTCCGCCCCGTTCCCGTCGGTCACGGACAGGATCGTCGTCTCCGTGCTCGCCCCTTCGTACGAGGTCGCGAGACCCTGGACGATGCCGTGATTCTGATCGGCGTCGGGGAAACGTGCCACGAGCGTCTCCGTCACACGCATCCGTGCGCGGCCGTCGTCGTCGAGCCCGACCTCGTACGCCGCGTCCCAGGAACTGTAGGAGAAGTCGTCGACATCGGTCGTGGCGGTGCGGATCAAACCGGCTGCGGCGTGAGCGGCGGGCTCGGCTGACGTCGCGAACGCCGCAGCCGGGGTGAAGGCCGCCACGAGGGCGAGGGGGAGGGCAGCGAACGCGCGGAGGATCCGTGTGTGGGCCATTCTCCGAGGCTACCCAGCGCGCGACCGATGGCGTCACGCCGCCTCGGTAAACTGGGAGGGACTTCCAAGGAGCCCCCCACATGACTGACGCGTCGCCCGCGCCCGAATCGGCATCGACCGACCCCTCTTCCGACGAGGACGTCCACGAGCAGAAGGCCGTGCGTCTCGCCAAGCGCGAGCGTCTGATCGAGAAGCGGTCGAATGCGGGGGGAGGGGCATTCCCCGTCGGCGTGCCCGTCACGCACACGATCCCTGCACTGCGCGCCGAGTACGGCGAGCTCGAGGCGGGTGCCGAGACCGGCGTCGTCGTCGGGGTCGCCGGTCGAGTGGTGTTCAGCCGCAACACCGGCAAGCTCTGCTTCGCCACTCTGCAGGCCGGCGACGGGTCGCGCATCCAGGCCATGATCTCCCTCGCGAACGTCGGCGAGGAATCCCTCGCGGACTGGAAGGAGTATGTCGACCTCGGTGACCATGTCTTCGTGCACGGTGAAGTCATCTCGAGCCGTCGCGGCGAGCTGTCGATCATGGCCGACGACTGGACGATCGCTGCGAAGGCGATCCTCCCGCTGCCCAACGCGTACTCCGAGCTCAGCGAAGAGGGCCGGGTGCGCAGCCGTTACCTCGACCTGATCGTGCGGGAGCAGGCGCGCAACACCGTCCGTGCGCGAGCCGCCGTCAACGCGAGCCTGCGCTCGACCTTCACGAGCCACGACTACCTCGAGGTGGAGACGCCCATGCTGCAGGTGCAGCACGGAGGAGCATCGGCCCGCCCGTTCATCACGCACTCGAACGCGTTCGACACCGAGCTGTACCTGCGCATCGCGCCGGAGCTGTACCTCAAGCGTGCGGTCGTCGGCGGCATCGAGCGCGTCTACGAGATCAACCGCAACTTCCGCAACGAGGGTGCGGACTCGACGCACAGCCCCGAGTTCGCGATGCTCGAGGCCTACCAGGCGTACGGCGACTACAACCAGATGGCCGCGCTCACGCAGGAGCTCGTGCAGAACGCGGCGATCGCGGTCGCCGGCTCCACCACGGTGACCTGGGCCGACGGCACCGAGTACGAGCTCGGCGGCGAGTGGGACCGCATCTCGATGTACGAGTCGCTCTCGGCCGCTTCGGGTCGCACCATCACCCCGCAGGATTCCGTCGAGGACCTCATCGCCTTCGCAGAGGCCAACGATGTGGACCTGCCGCCGCAGGCCACCCACGGCAAGCTCGTCGAGGAGCTGTGGGAGCACTTCGTGAAGGGCGACCTCATCCGCCCCACGTTCGTGATGGACTTCCCCGTCGACACGTCGCCCCTCGTGCGCGAGCACCGTTCGATCGCGGGCGTCGTGGAGAAGTGGGACCTGTACATCCGCGGTTTCGAACTGGCGACGGGATACTCCGAGCTCGTCGATCCCGTGATCCAGCGGGAGCGCTTCGTCGAGCAGGCCAAGCTCGCAGCACGCGGCGATGTCGAGGCCATGCCTGTGGACGAGGAGTTCCTTCGCGCCCTCGAGCACGGCATGCCGCCGTCCGGCGGGATGGGCATGGGGATCGACCGACTGCTGATGGCCATCACGGGTCTGGGCATCCGGGAGACCATCCTCTTCCCTCTGGTGAAGTAGTCCACGGAGTCGTTCATCCCATCGTGCCGCGCCGGAACGCCCATTCCGGCAGCATCGCCCCGCCGATCATGGTCTCCAACAGTGCGGCGAGCGAGTAGCGAGGGTCGATCTCGCGCACCATCTCGAGGTAGCGGCCCGCGTGACTGGCGCGCCCCAGCGCCCAGGACAGCCACGCCGCCACGGTGAGCGGCGCGGGTCGCGAGAGCCGGGGTGCACGGGCGGCCGCTTCGCGTACGACCGAGAGCGCGCACCGCAGGCGTTCGGTGTCGGGCGTCGGCCCACGTCCGAGGAACACGTCGCCCACTTCGTCGGGAACCATGACTCCGGACTCGGCGAACGCGGTCTGGGCGTCGAGCGTGCGGATGCCTCCCGCGAGGTCGGTCGCCCATTGCGCGATCGCCACGTCGCGCAGCAGCGGCTTCTCCAGACACCACAGCAGCGCGGCTGTCGCGAAGGGCGGAAGCCCGTCGGGTGCAGCCAGCACCGACTCGAGGAAGGCGGGCACGTCGTCGAGCAGGACGAGTGCGGCGATGAGCTGAGGATTCTCCCTGGCGCTTCGCGGAGAGCGCCCGCGCCGATCGAGGAGCGCGGTGAGGTCGCCGGATGCTCGCCCGACCCGCTCCTTCTCCGCCAGGTCGACGATCGGGAGCTCCGTCCCGACGTTCTGATCGCCGGACACGTCTTCCATCGGCGGCAGGTCGGACGGAAGGCGGATCTGTGCGAGGGATCCGAGCTCCGGTTCCTCCTCGAGGTAGCTCGACCAGCCGGAGGGCGTCACGCACAGAGCGTCGACGACCCGCAGACCCGCATCCTCCGCGCAGCCGAGCACCTCGTCGATCACCACCGCGTGCGGGAGCACCAGGCCGTCGCGCGTGGGGTGCGCATCCTGATCGGTGTAGACGACGACGGCGACCGCATCCGTTCCGGAGACCCGTGCCACGAGCCCGACCGCTGCGTCGGCGTAGCGCCCGAGGTCGGTGCTCTCCTCGGGGAGGTCCAGACGCATGGCACCGTCGGTACGCGAGCCGCGGAACGGGAGGAGGACGATGCTCCGTCGGGGCGTGAAGCCGGCGAGCGAGGGGACGATGCCGAGGAAGGCGGCGGAATCGGTGGCGCGGAGAACTGTGGTCATCCCGAGAGTGTGCGCGTCGGCGGGGCGAGCCGGAGGGGAAAAGGGGGCTTGTGGACGCAGATCCTGTGAGAGCCGGAGTGTGCACGAACAGTGGCTCGCGTACCATGGAGGGATGGACAACTTCTGGCTCGCCGCGGCTTGGTCGCTTCTGCCGACCGTCGGAGTGAGCGTCGTGTTCTTCCTCGTGGTCCGGGGCATCCTCCGCTTCGACCGCACCGAACGCAAGGTGCACGCGCAGATCGAAGCCGAGGAGCGCGCAGCGCGGGGCCTCCCGCCACGCGGCTGATTCCCACCCCATCGGCTACTGTGAAGCCAGCGCATCTGCTCAGATGCGCGTGAGCTGTGACGGTCACTGCGGTGGCGAGGGGGCACGATGACGGCGGACAGCTGGGGATGGTGGATCGCCGCCTTCCTGCTGACGCTCGACATCGTCATCCGAGTCACGGCGATCATCGTCATCCCCCGCAACCGCCGCCCCACCGCCGCGATGGCATGGCTGCTCGCCGTCTTCTTCATCCCTTTCGTCGGCGTCTTCCTGTTCCTCATGATCGGCAACCCGCGCCTCCCGCGGGCACGTCGACGCAAACAGGATCAGATCAACGAGTACATCGCGGAGACCAGCGAGCACCTGCACTTCGGGACTCTGCGTCCCAACGCCCCGGCGTGGTTCGGCCCGATCGTGCAGATGAACCAGAAGCTCGGCGCCCTCCCGCTCTCCGGCGACAACGGCGCTCACCTCATCTCCGATTACCAGGAGTCGCTCGACGAGATGGCCGAGGCCATCCGCACCGCGCAGGAGTACGTGCACGTCGAGTTCTACATCCTGCAGTCGGATGACTCGACCGACAACTTCTTCCGTGCCCTCGAAGAGGTCTGCGCGCGAGGGGTGGAGGTCCGCGTCCTGCTCGATCACTGGGCGAACCGCGGAAAGCCCCGCTACAAGCAGACCATCGCGCGGCTCAACGCGATGGGGGCGGACTGGCACCTGATGCTCCCGGTGCAGCCGCTCAAGGGCAAGATGCAGCGCCCCGATCTGCGCAACCACCGAAAGCTCCTCGTGGTCGACGGCAACATCGCGTTCCTCGGGTCGCAGAACATCACCGATTCGACCTACAACCTCAAGAAGAACATCAAGCGCGGACTGCATTGGGTCGACCTGATGGTCCGTCTCGACGGTCCCGTGGTGTTGAGCGTGAACGCGATCTTCGTCGCCGATTGGTACAGCGAGACCGACACGGTGCTCGAGGGCATCGACATCGCCCACGCGAACATCGGCTCCGGGGATCTCGACTGCCAGGTCGTGCCCTCCGGCCCGGGGTTCGAAGTCGAGAACAACCTCCGTCTCTTCCTCGCACTGCTCTACGCGGCGAAGAAGAAGATCATGATCGTCAGCCCCTACTTCGTCCCCGACGAAGCCTTGCTTCTCGCGGTCACGGCCGCCGTCGACCGTGGCGTGCACGTCGAACTGTTCGTGTCGGAAGAGGGCGACCAGGCGATGGTCTACCACGCCCAGCGCAGCTACTACGAGGTGCTGCTCAAGGCCGGTGTGCGCATCTGGATGTATCGCAAGCCCTACATCCTGCACACGAAGACGCTCACGATCGACGACGAGGTCGCGGTGGTCGGGTCGAGCAACATGGACATGCGCTCCTTCGGTCTGAACCTCGAGGTCTCGATGCTGGTGCGCGGCGAGGAGTTCGTCGCCGAGATGCGCGAGGTCGAGGACAAGTACCGCTCCCTCAGCCGTGAGCTGACGCTGGAGGAGTGGATGCAGCAGCCGCTGCGCTCGACCGTGCTCGACAACCTCGCCCGCCTCACCTCCGCGCTGCAGTAATCGTCGCTGTCCGTCGGAAGTCCGTGAGGGCTACCCTGTGAGCATGACCTCCGCGCTGCGTCCTCTCGCCCCTCTCGTCGGTCTCGTCGCCGCGGCGCTCCTCGTCGCCGGCTGCACCGCGAGCCCCGGTGCGGACACGCCGACGAGTTCCCCTGCGCCGAGCGCGGGCGGCGTCGACGACCGGAACGACATCGAGGGTGCGCTGCTCGACGACGGGCGCATGTTCGCCGTCGTCACGGTGGGCTCCTCCACGTGCGTCCCCCAGGTGGACCAGGTGAGCGCAGAGGGACAGACCGTCACGGTCACTCTCGTCGACGCCGAGGGGGAATCGCCGCGGCCGTGCACGAAGGACCTCGCTCCGCGTGCCAGCATCGGCGCGCTTCCCGAGGGCGTGGATCCGACAGCCGACATCACCCTCGAGGTCACCTACGTCGATATCGCCGACGACGTCGACCTCGACGGCGACCCCGCCGCGACGGGCACGCCCGGCACCTCCACCGAGTACCTGCCGTCTGCCGGCTGGTTCGGTGACGGCGGTCTGGTGCTGCTCACCTGGGGATCGTCGTCCTGCCCGCCGGTGATCGAATCCCTCGAGGGGTCGGGGAACAGCGGCACGGCGACGTTCGTGACGGATGAATCCCAGGCCTGCACGATGGACATGGCTCCGCGCGCCACGCTGCTCTCCTTCGGCGACGACGCGGTCGATGACGACGCGCCCTTCACTCTGGCCCTCGTCGGCGGAGGCCTCGAAGGCACGGTCGAGGTGCGCTGAATCCGAAGCCCGCGGGCCTTCAGAGGATGTGCACGGGATGGCCCGTCGGCAGCGCGAGTAGAAGCGCCCCCGGGTCTGCCCAGCAGGTGATGCGCACGGCTTCCCCGAACTCGTCACCGTCGAGCTCGATCGGGATCGGGTCGGGAGCTGCAGCCTCGGCCGCGGCTCCGTGGAAGTAGTGGACGGAGGCGTTCTTCCCACGCCGTTCGAGCACTCGGCGTCCCGCGCGAAAACGTCTCAGCACGGAGTTGTCCCACCAGATCTTCCGCCAGACGGCGAACCAGCCGAGCATGCCGGTCGGCTGGATGACCGCCACGTCGAGCGCGGCATCGGTGATCGATGCCTCGGGGATCAGGGATATCCCGGCAGGGAGCGTGCCGCAGTTCGCGAACAGCAGACTGTAGGCGCGGTGGGTGTGCAGGCGTCCGTCGTCGATCTGGTAGACCGCGCGGAACGGCTTCGCGCGAGGCAGTGAACGGGCCGCGCCGTCGACGTACGCGATCCACCCGACGGACTTCTTCAGATCGGAGCGGGTGTTCGCGATCATGTCGGCGTCGAGACCCATGCCGGCGAGGACGACGAACGCATGCTCTGCCTCCTCGCCGTCCTGTCGCGTCAGCCGCGCCCAGCCGATGTCGATCGGGTGCCGGAAGTCGCCGAGCGCCGCCTGGATCATCTCGGTCGGATCGCCCAGCGGGAGCCCGAGATTGCGCGCGAGCAGATTCCCCGTGCCGCTGGGCAGGATCGCCAACGGCACCCCGCTGTTCGCTATCGCCTCCGACACGGCGCGCACAGTGCCGTCGCCTCCCGCGACCAGCACGACGTCCACCCCGCGCTCCAGCGCCTGCGCCGTGGCGAGCTGACCGGCATCCTCGACGGTCGTGGGGTAGAACGCCGGATGCTCCCACCCGGCCTCCCGCGAGAGATCGCGCACTCGGGCGCGGAGGTGCTTGCCGTCGACCTTGATCGGGTTGTAGATGAGCGCCGCCTGCTGCCGGACGGGTTCGCTCGTGGTCATGGCGCTACTCTAAACCGCGATCCACCCGGGTCCTCCATCCGGCGCCGAGCCCTCTCGGCGCGAGCAGAATGGAGACATGCGCGATGACTCCGACGACGCCGCTCGCACCGTGCTCTCCGCGATGATCGAAGGCGACCCCGATCGTCTGCGGCGACGGAGCGTCTCGCTGGGGGTTCCCGTCGACGACGCCGACGACGCGGCGCAGACCGCGCTGCTGCGCGCCTGGAGGTCGATCTCGCACCTCGACACCCCGCAGCCAGGGCGCATGTGCGCCTGGCTCGACGTGATCGCCAGGAACGTCGCCATCGACCTCGCCAGACAGCGCTCCCGTCGCCCCGCCGCGACGCTGGAAGATGTGGCGGACGAGCACGTCAGCGTCGAGTCCGTCGTCGAGGCGCGAGTCCTGCTCGACGGAGCGCTGGCGGCCGTGCATGCGCTGCCGCCCACGCTTCGGGAACCACTGCTGCTGACGGTCGCCGACGGGCTCTCTGCGGAGGAGGTGGCGACGCGGCTCGGAATCGAACCCGCCGCCGCCCGGCAGCGCATATCGCGGGCACGCAAGGCGCTGAAGGCCTGCCGCGGCACAGGTATGGGGGTGGCGTGAGGGAGACCATCCTGCAGGTCTCCCTCACGTCGTCTCAGGCGGTCCCGAACGGGTTGTCGACCGCGTAACGCCAGCCGTGCGCGTCGTCGTGCACCGCGACGTCGGCCGTCGTCCCGGCGAGGGACACCTCCGACCCGTCGGGTGCGACGCCCGTGATCGTCCAGTCGGCGACGGCGAGTCCGGTGCCCGCGCTCTCGAAGACGTGACGGACCGTCATCGAGATCGGCAGGTTCAGGCCGAGGAACTGCTCGAGCGCGCCTCTGACGGCCTCGGTGCCGGTGACCTTCGTCCCCGGCGCGGGGACGAAGACCACCTCCGGGGTGTTCAATGCCATCAGTCCGTCGAGGTCGCGCGCATTGAAGCGGTCGGCGAACGCCAGGTTCAGTTGATCGAGGGCGGTGACGGGAGTGCTCATGGATGTTCCTTTCCGAAGGCCGGCGGAATGCCGGCCGTTGCAGAGGAAGACGACGTTGCGCGGCGAGTGTGACATCCGGGAGGACGTGCCGTTCACCGTAGACTTGGTGGATGATCGACCTCGCACTCCTCCGCGACAATCCGGAGATCGTCCGCCGCTCGCAGATTGCTCGTGGAAACGACCAGAGCACCGTCGACGTCGCACTCGAGGCCGATCGATCGCGCCGGTCGGCGCTCTCCGCATTCGAGGAGCTGCGAGCAGAGCAGAACGCCTTCGGGAAGCTGGTGGCGAAAGCCCCGAAGGAGGAGAAGGCCGCTCTGGTCGCACAGGCGAAGGAGCTCGCCGAGCGCGTCAAGCAGGCCCAGCACGCCGCGAACGAAGCGGCTGAGGCAGCGGCTGCAGCCCTCGCCCGGATCGAGAACGTCGTCATCGACGGTGTGCCGGCCGGCGGTGAAGCCGACTTCGTCGAGCTTCGCCGTGTGGGAGACGTGCCCGCTTTCGACTTCGAGCCGAAGGACCACCTCGAGCTGGGCGAGCTGCTCGGCGCGATCGACATGGAACGCGGTGCCAAGGTCTCCGGCGCCCGCTTCTACTTCCTGCGCGGCATCGGAGCGCGTCTCGAGATCGCGCTGATGAACCTCGCGCTCGACAAGGCGCTGCAGAACGGCTTCGTGCCCATGATCACCCCGACGCTCGTGCGCCCAGAGATCATGCAGGGGACGGGCTTCCTCGGCGAGCACGCCGACGAGGTCTATCACCTCGACAAGGACGACGATCTGTACCTTGTCGGCACCAGCGAGGTCGCGCTCGCCGGGTACCACAAAGACGAGATCGTCGACTTGGCGGACGGCGCCCTCCGATACGCCGGCTGGTCGACGTGCTACCGCCGTGAAGCCGGCTCGCACGGCAAGGACACTCGCGGCATCATCCGTGTGCACCAGTTCAACAAGCTCGAGATGTTCGTCTACACGACGGCCGAGGACGCGGAGGCCGAGCACCTGCGCCTCGTCGCGCTGCAGGAGGAGATGCTGACCTCCTTGGGCCTCGCCTACCGTGTGATCGACGTCGCAGCGGGAGATCTCGGTTCGAGCGCCGCCCGCAAGTACGACATCGAGGCCTGGGTCCCCACCCAGGGTGCCTTCCGCGAGCTGACGTCGACCTCGAACTGCACGACGTTCCAGGCGCGACGTCTCGATGTGCGGTACCGGCCGGTGGTGGAGTCCACGGATGGTGCGGCGCAGGGCACGGCCAAGACGCAGCACGTCGCCACGCTGAACGGCACGCTCGCCACGACGCGCTGGATCGTGGCGCTGCTCGAGACCCATCAGCAGGCGGATGGATCCGTGCGGGTTCCCGAGGTGCTGCGCCCGTATCTCGGCGGCCTCGAGGTGATCGAGCCGCTCGCCGAAGGGCGGGCTGCGCGATGACGGAAGCCTGGCTGGTCGGGCTGGACGTCGACGGGACGATCCTGCTGCAGGACGAGACGATGAGCCCCGGTGTTCCGGAGGCGATCGCCCGCGTGCGCGACGGCGGACATGTCGTCACGATCGCGACTGGACGAAGCTGGATGGCGACGCGGCGCTACGTCGAGGAGCTCGGGCTGACCGCGGACTTCGTGGTGTGCTCCAACGGGGCCGTGACGATGCGGCGCTCGGGCGATGACTGGGAGCGCTGGAACGTGGAGACGTTCGACCCCACCCCGGTTCTCGGTCTGCTGCGAGAGCGGCTGCCCGAGGCCAGGTACATGGTGGAACTCGCTTCGGGGCAGCGGCTGTTCACGGAGCAGCTCGACGACTGGACACTCGACGGCGGTCGGCAGGTCGACTTCGACGAGCTCGGAGCCCTTCCCGTCTCGCGCATCGTCGTCGTCTCTCCCGGTCACGACGAAGAGGACTTCCACCGGCTGGTGGCGGACGCCGGTCTGAACGAGGTGTCGTACGCGATCGGCTGGACGGCGTGGCTGGACATCGCACCGCAGGGCGTGGACAAGGGCACGGCACTGGAGCAGGTGCGTGCCGAGCTCGGGCTCGGCGAGGGGCGCATCCTCGTCGCCGGGGACGGGCGCAACGACATCGGGATGTTCAGCTGGGCGCGCTCGCTCGGCGGTCGGGCGGTGGCGATGGGTCAGGCTCCGGACGTGGTGAAGGAGGCAGCCGGCGAGGTCACCGCGGATGTCGTCGACGGCGGTCTGGCGCGAGCACTCGACACGCTTCCAGCCCCCGCCCAGGTCAGCGCCGGAGAATAGAACTCGGCTAGACTCACGCCTGGTCGGCAGAAGTGCCTGCCGGGAGGGTTGTCCGAGCGGCCGATGGAGCTGGTCTTGAAAACCAGTGGGCAGAGATGTCTCGTGGGTTCGAATCCCACACCCTCCGCATTGTGAGCACGGTGTCCCCCGCACCGGCGCTGAATCCGAAAGGTCCCGAGTGAGCCAGAACCCCCGACGCCGGCACACGATCGCGCGCCATGGTCAGCTGGGTACTCCCGGTACCGTCGGCCAACTCCTGAAGTTCATCGCGATCGGCCTCGCCGTGGTGCTGGTGAGCGGTCTCGGCGTCGGCGCCTACGTCTTCTACGACCTCACGAGCACGGTCTCGGCGAACGCCGTCGAGATCGAGGGTCAGGACCCCATCCCGCCGGACATCGGCGAGTACGAGGGCGGCTTCAACATGGTGCTCACCGGGGTCGACACCTGCGAGGAGAAGTACAAGGACCTGTTCGGCGAACGGTGCACCGGAGCGGACGCCGAGGGCACGCTCAATGACGTGAACCTGCTCGTCCACGTCTCGCAGGAGCCGCGCCGCATCACGGTCGTCAGCTTTCCCCGAGACCTGATGGTCCCGATCCCGTCCTGCACGGACAAGAACGGCAACGCCACCTCTGCGATGAGCAAGCAGCCGCTGAACACGGCGTACACGGACGGCGGCCTGAACTGCGTCGTGAAGACCATCTCCGAGCTGACCGACCAGGAGATCCAGTTCGCGGCCGGCGTCACCTTCGGCGGCGTGATCGAGATCACGAATGCCATCGGCGGCGTCGACGTCTGCCTCGCCAACCCGATCAAGGACCGCTACACCGGACTCGACATGGCTGCGGGCACGCACACGGTGGAGGGGCTGCAGGCGCTCCAGTTCCTGCGCACCCGTCACGGGGTCGGCGACGGCAGCGACCTCGGCCGCATCGGCAACCAGCAGCAGTACATGTCGAGCCTGGCCCGCAAGATGATCAGCGGCGAGGTGCTCGGCAACGTCCCGGTGATGCTCAAGCTCGCGAACACCGCGATCCAGAACCTCGAACCGAGCGAGTCGCTCACGAATCCGATGACGCTCGTGCAGATCGCGCTCGCGGTCAAGTCCGTGCCGTTCGAGGACATCGTCTTCGTGCAGTACCCCAACGGCACCGACTCGGCGAACCCCAACAAGGTCGTCCCCAACTACACCGCAGCCACTGCGCTCTGGGATGCGCTCGCCGAGAACGCGCAGCTGCAGATCACGCACGAGAACAACCGGAACGACGGTGTGATCGTGCAGGAGCCGTCCACGGCCGGCGAACAGCCCACGGACACGGCGGCGACTCCGGACCCCGCAGCGACCCCCGACAACGTCGTGGCGCTTCCCGATTCGATCAAGGGCAACTCCGCCGCGCAGCAGACCTGCTCGAACGGCAACGTCCGCTGACGACTCCGCGAGGGAGCGCAAGCTGCTTGCGCCTTCTTGCAAGGACTTGCGTACACTGACTGCATGTCGAAGCGACTCGCCGAGGTGGCCCGCAAGGTCGGAGTGAGTGAGGCGACGGTCAGTCGCGTGCTCAACGAGAAGCCGGGGGTCTCGGATGCCACGCGCCAGGCGGTCCTCACCGCACTCGACGTCCTCGGCTACGAGCGGCCGACGAAGCTGCGCGGAGAACGCGCCCGCCTCGTGGGCCTGGTGCTGCCCGAGCTGCAGAATCCGATCTTCCCCGCATTCGCCGAGATCGTCGGCGGAGCGCTCACCCAGAACGGTTACACTCCGCTGCTCTGCACGCAGAACGCCGGGGGTGTGACGGAGTCGGACTACGTCGACCTGCTCCTCGCGCAGCAGGTGTCCGGTGTCATCTTCCTCGGGGGGAACTACACGCAGGCGGATGCCGCGCATCAGCACTACGAACGCCTGCGTCAGGTGAACCTCCCGACCGTGCTCGTCAACGCCCGTGTGTCGGAGCTGCCGTTCGCCACGGTGTCGACCGATGATGCTGCTGCCGCGGAACAGGCGGTGTTGCACGTGCATCAGCTCGGGCATCGGAAGATCGGCCTCCTGCTCGGGCCGGAGGATCACATCCCGTCCCGCCGCAAGCTCGAATCAGCGCGACGTCTGCTCGAATCGCTCGGAGCACCGCTGTCGGACGAGCTCGTCGTGCGCGGCATGTACTCCCTCGAGTCCGGTCAGGCCGGGGCTTCACGGCTGTTCGCCGCCGGTGCGACCGCGATCGTGTGCGCGAGTGACCCGATGGCGCTCGGGGCCGTGCGCGCGGCGCGGCGCGGCGGGCTGTCGGTGCCGGGTGATGTGAGCATCGTCGGATTCGACGACTCCGCGCTGATGAGCTGCACCGAGCCGCCGCTGACCACGGTTCGGCAGCCGATCGAGTCGATGGGGCGAGCCGTGATCGCCCTCCTGCTCGCTCAGATCGCCGGCACGGCTCAGCCGAGCGACGAGCTCCTGTTCGAGCCCGAACTGGTGCTGCGCGCCTCGACGGGGCCCCTGCCTCTCTGACCACAGGTCCCCGAAGGTACGCTGATTGTCGTGCCCGCAATCTATCGTAAATTTGCGACATCTCGTTTACTTCTTGCGTTAAGTGATTAAGAAAGCTACATTCGACTCATCGCCACCGACGACGAGGAGTTCCGTGGACACTGACGTTCTGCGCACGGCGGCACCCGCCCGCACGCTGACCATGCCCGCTGGCGACGGCTGGTGGCGGACGGCCGTGATCTACCAGGTGTATGTGCGCAGCTTCGCGGACGGAAACGGCGACGGCATCGGCGATCTCGCGGGTGTCCGCTCGAGGCTCCCGTACTTGAAGAGCCTCGGGGTGGACGCGCTCTGGTTCACCCCGTGGTATCTGAGCCCCCTCGCCGATGGCGGGTACGACGTGCAGGACTACCGCCGCATCGATCCCCGTTTCGGCTCCCTGGAGGAAGCGGAGCAGCTGATCGCAGAGGCGCTCGCTCTGGGCATCCGCACGATCGTCGACATCGTGCCCAACCACATCTCGGATCGGCACGAGTGGTTCCTGCGGGCGCTGGCGGCGGGTCCAGGCAGCCCGGAGCGGGAACGTTTCTGGTTCCACCCCGGCCGCGGGGAACACGGCGACGTCATCCCGACGAACTGGGTGTCGAGCTTCCAGGGCGAGACCTGGTCGCGCACGCGGAACCCCGACGGCACCGACGGCGAGTGGTACCTGCATCTGTTCACCCCCGAGCAGCCGGACCTGAACTGGAACCACCCCGATGTGCGACGTGAGCACGAAGACGTCCTGCGGTTCTGGTTCGACCGCGGGGTCGCGGGCGTCCGGATCGACTCGGCGGCTCTTCCCGTCAAGGACCCCGCGCTTCCCGACCTCCCCGCAGGTTCGGCGCCGGCGGTGGACCATCCGCATATCGACCGCGACGAGCTGCACGACATCTATCGCGAGTGGCGTGCGGTCGCCGACGAGTACGAAGGGGAGCGGGTGCTCGTGGGCGAGGTGTGGCTCGAGGATGCAGAGCGATTCGCCCGGTATCTGCGGCCGGGGGAGATGCACACCGCCTTCAACTTCGGCTTCATGACGCAGCCGTGGAGCGCGCGTGCCATGCGCGATTCCATCACCCGCACCCTCGCGGAGCACGCGCCCGTCGGGGCCCCTGCCACATGGGTGCTCTCGAACCACGACGTCACGCGTCCCGCCACGCGGTACGGGCAGGCGGATTCCTCGTTCGCCTTCGAGCGCAAGCGCTTCGGCACCCCGACGGACCCGGCTCGCGGTGCGCGAAGGGCCCGCGCCGCCGCGCTGCTCGTCGCCGCGCTGCCGGGCAGTCTCTACATCTACCAGGGCGACGAACTCGGTCTGCCCGAGGTGGAGCTGCCGCTCGACGCGATCGAGGACCCCATGCACTTCCGCTCCGGCGGGGTCGACCCGGGACGCGACGGCTGCCGAGTGCCGCTGCCCTGGACGGGCGTGACGAGCCCCTACGGCTTCGGTGGCACTCCCTGGCTACCGCAACCCGAGGACTGGGCGGCGCTCACCGTCGAGGCGCAGGATGCGGACCCCACTTCGACGCTCAACCTGTATCGCACGGCGATCGCTCTGCGCCGGCGGATCGACGACTTCGCCGGCGACCACCTGGAGTGGCTCGAACTGGGCGCCGACGTCCTCTCATTCCGCCGCGGTGACGGCACGCTCAGCGTCACCAACCTCGGGGCGGTCGCTGTGCCGCTGCCCGCACACCATGAGGTCCTCCTCTCCAGCGCGCCGCTCGACGGCGTGCTCCCGCCCGACTCCACAGCCTGGCTCGCTCTGCGCGCCACCCCCACGCGCTCGCAGTGAGCGCTGTCGTGATCCTGCACCACCCGTTCAGCACCACATGGAAGGACAGACAATGAAGTCACCAACGAAGGCCATGGTCGCCGGCATCGCCGTGCTCGCGACGGTCGGCGCCCTTGCCGGATGCACGTCCGCCGGCGACGGGGACGGCGCCGACGGACGCCTCGAGCTGCGCGTCGCGACGTTCCCGCCCGGGGCGGATGCGGCCGCGTACGATGCGTTCGCCGCGCAGGAGAAGCAGTTCGAGAAGGAACATCCCGACATCGACATCATCGGTGTCGAGTACGAATGGGAAGGCCCCACCTTCGCCGTGCAGCTCGCCGGGGGAAGCCTGCCCGACGTCTTCACCGTGCCGTTCACCGACTCCAAGACCCTGCTCGAGAACGGGCAGCTGATGGATGTGACGGACGCGATCGACGAGCTCGGCTACACGGACAAGTTCAACCCCATCATCCTCGACGGGGTCACCGGCGCCGACGGCAAGATCTACGGCTTCCCGCGGCAGGCCTACGCCGCAGCACTGCACTACAACCGCGACCTGTTCGAGCAGGCGGGGCTCGACCCCGACAGCCCTCCGGAGACGTGGGACGAGATCCGCGAGGCCGCCAAGAAGATCACGGACGCCACCGGCAAGGCCGGCTACGCGCAGATGGCGATCAACAACACCGGTGGATGGCAGCTCACGTCGCAGACCGTGGCCCGTGGTGGTCGCACGCAGACCGACAACGGGGACGGCACCGCCGAGTCGACGATCGACAACGACGCGACCAAGGCCTCCCTCCAGTTCCTGCACGACGTGAAGTGGGAGGACAACGCCTTCGGCTCGAAGGTCGACCTCGACTGGGGGACCATCAACCAGGAGTTCGCCGCGGGCAACATCGGCATGTACACCTCCGGCTCCGACATCTACACCGCTCTCGTGCGCGACTTCGGCATGGACTCGGACATCTACGGCATGACCGTCGTGCCCATGGAAGGCGACGATCCCGGCACACTCGGCGGCGGTGACATCGCAGTGATCAGCCCCACGGTCGATGACGCGACCAAGGAAGCCGCAGTGACCTGGATCGACTGGTACTACATGCAGAAGCTCATGGACAAGGACGCCGCGGTGCTCGACGCGAGGACCCTGAACGAGTCGGGCCAGGCCGTCGGCACTCCGCTGCTGCCCGTGCTCAGCCGGGAGCTGTACGACGAGTCGCAGGAGTGGATCGCCGACTACATCAATGTGCCCGTCGACCAGATGGCGCCTTTCAGCGACCGCATCTGGGATCAGACGCCGGTGGGGGAGCCGAAGGTCAAGACGCAGGAGGTCTACGCCCTGCTCGACACCGTGGTGCAGAAGGTCCTGACCGACCAGAACGCCGACATCGACGCTCTCCTGGCCCAGGCGCAGAGCGATGCGCAGGCGAAGCTCGACGAGTAACCCTTCATGACGATGACGCTCCCCGAGCAGCGGGCGGCGGTGGAGGATTCTCCGCCGCCCGCTGTGCGCCGCTCCCGCCGCCGCTCACCCCTCACCTGGTTCCGCGGCGGCGGGCTCGCGAACCTCCTGTTCGTGCTCCCGATGCTGTTCGTGTTCGTGTTCTTCTCGTGGTCGCCGATCGTGCAGTCGGTGGTCATGAGCCTGCAGAAGACCAACCTGATCGTCTCCGAGTGGGTCGGGTTCGACAACTACCTCGCGGTGATCGGCGACCCCGAACTCGGCCGCGCCGTGATCAACACGCTGTGGTTCGCCGTGCTCGCTCTGCTCTTCGGGTTCCCGCTGCCCCTGCTGATGGCCGTACTCATGAGCGAGGTGCGCCGCGGCAAGGGCATCTACTCCGCGCTCGCCTACCTCCCGGTCGTCATCCCGCCGGTCGTGGCTGTGCTGCTGTGGAAGTTCTTCTACAGTGCCGATCCGTCCGGTGTGTTCAATACCGTGCTCGGGTTCGTGGGCATTCCGCCCCAGCCGTGGATCCAGGACGCGGTGCAGGCGATGCCCTCGCTCGTGCTCGAGGCCACCTGGGCAGGAGCCGGGGGATCGATCATCATCTACCTCGCGGCACTCCTGGGCGTGCCACCGGAGCTCTACGACGCGGCCGAGGTCGACGGTGCCGGCATCTGGAAGAAGGTGTGGCACGTCACGCTGCCGCAGCTGCGAGGCATCCTCTTCATCATGCTGATCCTGCAGGTGATCGCGACCGCTCAGGTCTTCCTCGAGCCGTTCCTGTTCACCGGCGGCGGGCCCGCGGGAGCGACCAAGACCGTGCTGCTGTACATCTACGACAAGGCCTTCCGGAACAGCCTGGGCGGCGACTACGGCGAGGCCACGGCCGTCTCGGTGCTGCTGGCGATCGTCCTCGCCCTCCTCTCCTGGCTGTACTTCAAGCTGACCGACCGTTGGAGCACGACGTGAGCCTCACCACCCGCCTGTCGACCCGCGCCGCAGAGAGGGCCGCGGAGAAGGCCGCTGACAGCGCGGGCGATCGCACCGTCATCTCCGACTCCGAACGTCGGCGCCCCGGCATCCGCATGGGGATGACGCTCACGCACGTGTTCCTCGCCGTGGGTCTGGTCGTCGCTGGACTCGGTCCCATCCTGTGGCTCGCGAAGTCGGCGATCACGCCGACGCAGGACACCCTGCAGCAGCCGTTCGCGCTGTGGCCGAACGGCATGGACTGGGAGAACCTCTCGACCGCGTGGAACGACATCCACATCGACCAGTACTTCCTCAACACGGTGATCATCGCGCTCGGGGCCTGGTTCGTGCAGCTGTTCATCGCGACGACGGCGGGCTATGCGCTCTCGGTGCTGCGCCCGACTTACGCGCCCATCCTCAACGCGCTGGTGCTGGCGACGCTGTTCATCCCCGGGATCGTGCTGCTGGTGCCGCTGTACCTGACGATCGTGCGTCCACCGCTGCTGGGCGATGTGAGCCTGCTCAACAACTACCTTGCGGTGTGGCTGCCGATGGGAGCGAACGCCTTCAACATCCTGCTGGTGAAGCGGTTCTTCGACAGCCTTCCGCGCGAGGTGTTCGAGGCCGCGCGTACGGACGGCGCCGGGCCCTTCCGACTGTTCTGGTCGATCGTGCTGCCGATGTCGAAGCCGATCCTCGGGGTGGTCTCGGTCTTCGCGATCATCGCCGCGTGGAAGGACTATCTCTGGCCCATGCTGGTGCTGCCCGATCCCGCGGTGCAGCCGTTGTCGGTGCGACTCCCCGCCGTGCAGTCGCAGACCGAACTGGACGTGTTCCTCGCCGCGCTGGCGATCGCGACCCTGATCCCGATCGCGATGTTCCTCGTCTTCCAGTCGGTGTTCCTGCGCTCGGCAGGTCTCGGCGGTGCCGTGAAGGGGTGAGACGCGTCGAGACCCACGTTCCGCGTCGAGACCCATCGCAGGCGACGCATCCTGCGATGGGTCTCGGCGATGGCGATGGGTCTCGGCGACTCAGGTAGGTGGCGTCGGAGGAAGCGGCGGGGGAAGCAGCGTGTCGATGAGGGCGCCCATGATGCCGGGCATGTCGACGGTCGGATCGATCATCCACTGCAGCTGAAGTCCGTCGGATGCGGCCTGGATCACGCGGGCGAGGGCGTCCGGATCCAGGGCGGAGCGGCGGGCGTCGGCTCCGAAGCCGTCGGCGATCGACTCCCTCAGCCGCTCGCTGCGGTCCAGGAAGTACTGGTGGGCCGGATGCTCCGGATCGGCCGCATCCACCGAGAGGCGCGAGAACAACGCGACGATGCCGGGAACCTCGGTGTTGTGGCGGATCACGTCGAGGAAGGCGGTGCGGGCATCGTCGGCGCCGAGCCCTGTCGGCTCGAGGCCGTCATGCGCATCGCGGGTGCGGAGCACCTCGGTGAAGAGCTCCTCCTTCGATCCGAAGTAGTGCAGGAGGGCGGCGGGTGTGACACCGACGACCTCGGCGATCTGCTTGAGCGAGGCGTTCTGGTACCCCTTGCGTCCGATCACGTCGAGGGCGCTCTCGAGGATCTCCTCGCGCCTCGCGACGCCCTTCGCGTACGAACCTCGTCGTGCCATGACTCGACACTAATCCTGAATGGCGTTTGAAATCTAATACTGAAGGGCATAAGGTTTTCGCAAGGACATCGCCGTCGCCCGCGAAAGGAACACAATGACCGAGAACTCGGCTTCCGACCTGACCCTCGAGGAGAAGGCTTCGCTCACCAGCGGTGCGGACTTCTGGACGACGAAGGCGATCGACCGCGTGGGCATCCCCTCGGTGATGATGACCGACGGGCCGCACGGGCTGCGCAAGCAGTCGGGCAGCACCGACCACCTCGGCCTCGCGAGCAGCGTGCCCGCCACATGCTTCCCGCCCGCTGTCGGCATCGGCTCATCGTGGGACCCGGAGATCATCGAGCGTGTGGGCGCCGCGATCGGCGTGGAGGCCGCCATCGAAGACGTCGCCGTCGTGCTCGGACCCGGCATCAACATCAAGCGCTCCCCGCTGTGCGGCCGCAACTTCGAGTACTTCTCGGAAGACCCGATCGTGTCGGGCGTGCTCGGAGCCGCGTCCGTCCGCGGCATCCAGTCGAAGGGCGTCGGCACCTCGCTCAAGCACTTCGCTGCGAACAACCAGGAGTTCGACCGCATGCGCGCGAGCTCCGACGTGGATCCGCGTCCGCTGCGGGAGATCTACCTGCGCGGATTCGAGCGCGTCGTGAAGGACGCCTCGCCATGGACGGTCATGTGCTCGTATAACAAGCTCAACGGCGTCTGGACCTCCGAGGACCCCTGGCTGCTCACCAGCGTGCTTCGCGACGACTGGGGCTTCGACGGTCTCGTCGTCTCGGACTGGGGAGCCGTGAACGACCGCGTCGCCGGCGTCGCCGCAGGACTCGACCTGGAGATGCCCTCCTCCGGTGGGCGGACGGATGCACAGCTCGTCGCAGCCGTGCGCGCCGGCGAACTCGCCGAGAGCGTGCTCGACACCGCAGCCGGTCGCGCGATCGACCTCGTGCGCAAGGCCGGCCGGCGTCCTGCCGTGTCCGGCCCGCTCGACGTCGACGCGCACCACGCGCTGGCCAGGGAGGCCGCTGGTCGGTCCATCGTGCTGCTGAAGAACGACGGTGCGCTGCTGCCACTCGCCGACGACCAGCAGGTCGCCGTGATCGGTGCGTTCGCCACCGAGCCGCGGTTCCAGGGAGCGGGCTCTTCGCTGATCAACCCCACGCGCATCGACGAGGCCCTCGACGGACTGCGCGCCGTCGGCGGCGACCACGTCACCTACGCCGCGGGCTTCGCGGTCGAAGGCGGTGCCATCGCCGCGTCCGGACGCTCTGCAGACGACCTGCGGGCGGAAGCCGTCGACATCGCGAAGGCGGCCGACGTGGCCGTGCTCTTCCTCGGGCTCCCGGCAGCGGAGGAGTCGGAGGGCTTCGACCGCGACCACATCGATCTGCCCGCCGAGCAGCTCGCGGTGCTCGATGCCGTACTCGAGGTGAACCCCCGCGTCGTGGTGGTGCTGTCGAACGGCGGCGTGGTCGCGCTCCCCTTCGCCGACCGTGTGCCCGCGATCGTCGAGAGCTGGCTGCTCGGTCAGGCGGGCGGCAGCGCTGTGGCGGACGTGCTCTACGGTGCGGTGAACCCCTCGGGAAAGCTCACCGAGACCGTGCCGGTGCGGCTCGAGGACAACCCCTCGTTCGGCAACTTCCCCGGAGAGTTCGGACATGTCCGCTACGGCGAGGGTCTGCTGGTGGGCTACCGCTGGTACGACGCGAAGGGCCTGGATGTGACCTTCCCCTTCGGTCACGGACTCTCGTACACGACGTTCGACTACGCGCCCGCAACGGCCGAGGTCGGGCCTGACGGCGGCATCGTCGTACGCGTCGACGTCACGAACTCCGGCGACCGCGACGGCCGCGAGGTCGTGCAGGTGTATGTGGCTCCGGCGACATCGATCATGCAGCGCGCACCGCGCGAGCTCAAGGCCTTCTCCTCGGTCGCGCTCGCCGCAGGGGAGACCCGCACGGTGGAGCTCGTCGTGCGGCGCGAGGACCTCGCCTACTGGGATGTGCGCGTCGATCGCTGGGTGGTGGAGGGCGGCGAGTACATCGTCGACGTCGCCGCCTCCAGCCGTGACATCCGCTCCACCGCGACCGTCGACCTCGCCGGAGACACGGTGCGCCAGGAGCTGACCATGAACTCCTCCGTCGGCGACCTGATGTCGCACCCCGTCGCGGGCCCGATCGTGCAGCAGGCTCTCGGTGGGCTTCTGGGCGGAGCGGGCGGCGATGCGGCAGCGGCGTCGATGATGCCGAACGACGAGGCGATGCAGAAGATGATGGCGTCGTTCCCGATCGGTCGTCTGGCCGGGTTCCCGGGGCTTCCCGTCGACTTCGAGCAGATCGAGCAGCTCATCGCCGCAGCGAACGCGGGGGAGACCGCCGCGGGCTGACCCGTCGGGGCCGCCTGCGATCAAGCTGTCATGGCGCCAACCACACCGTCCGCGTGTGGGAGCCGTGGCCGAGTTCCTCGGCGGCGGTTCCTGGCAGTTCGAGTTCCGCGGTCGCGCCGACCGGGACCACGACGTCGACGTGCAGCCGGTCATCGTCGATACGCCATGAGATCGACGTGACTCCGTAGGGAGTGCGCTGCGTCGCTGAGGCATGCGTCAACCCGCCACCCGGTCGGGGCGCGAAGCGGATGCGGTGGTAGCCCGGTTCCGCGGCGGCGAGCCCTGCGACGCTGCGGTGCAGCCAATCGGCGACGGCGCCCAACGCGTAGTGGTTGAACGACGTCATGGTGCCGGGGTTCACCGTGCCGTCGGGGAGCATCGCATCCCAGCGCTCCCAGACCGTGGTCGCTCCCTGCACGACCTGATACAGCCACGACGGGCAGCCTTGCTCGAGCAGCAGGTCGTATGCGGTGTCGGCATGGCCGGTCATGGTGAGGGCGTCGCAGACCAGCGGTGTGCCGACGAAGCCGGTCGCGATGCGGTTGCCCGCCTCTCGCACCAGGTCGGCGAGACGCACCCCCGCTGTTGCGCGCTGGCTGTCGTCGTCGAGCAACGCGAACACGATGGCGAGGGCGTACGCGGTCTGAGCGTCCGAGGTCATCGTGCCGTCGGCTCGGACGTAGGCCGCGCGGAAGGCGGCGGCGACCTCGGCGGCGAGAGTGGCATAGCGCGCAGCCTCTGCGGGGCGCCCGAGCACGCCAGCCATGTCCGCGACCGCTCTGGCCGATCGGGCGAAGTAGGCTGTGGCCACGAGGTACCGATCCGTGCGGCCGGCTCCGGGATCCTGCGGGGGAGCGGCGGGATCGAGCCAGTCGCCGAGCTGGAACCCCTCGTCCCACAGTCGGTCGGGGCCGGCCAGGGAATCGATCTTGTCGACCCATCGTCGTGCGCTCTCGAACTGGGTCGCCAGCACGCCGGTGTCGCCGAAGTGCTCGTACAGGGTCCAGGGCAGCAGCGTGGCGACGTCGCCCCAGGCGGCACCTGCCCTGGCCGGGGACCAGACCTTGTGCGACGGGATCACCGGCACGAACCAGGGCACCGTGCCGTCGGGCAGCTGATCGGCCTCGACGTCTCTGAGCCATCCGGACAGCATCCCCGAGACGTCGAAGAGTGTCGACGCGGTCGGGCCGAACACCTGCACGTCGCCCGTCCAGCCCACGCGCTCGTCGCGCTGCGGGCAGTCGGTGGGGATGTCGACGAAGTTCCCCCGCATGCCCCAGACCACGTTGCGGTGCAGCTGCTCGACCAGCGGATCGGAGCACGTGAACCATCCGGTGCGCTCGAGGTCGGTGTGGAGCACGCGGGCGACGAGTGCGCCGGCTGCGGCATCCGCGTCGAGCTCGCCCGGCCAGCCGGAGACCTCGACGTAGCGGAAGCCGTGGAACGTGAAGCGGGGCTCCCATTCCTCGCCGCCCTGATGTCCGGCCAGCGTGTAGGAATCGCTCGACCGGGCGCTGCGCAGCGGGCGCGTGTAGATCTCGCCCTCCTGCAGAACCTCCGCGGTGCGCAGCGTCACGGTGGCACCGCGGGGGCCTGCGACGCGGATGCGGACCCTGCCGACGAGGTTCTGCCCGAAGTCGAGGATGCGCGCGCCGCTCGGTGAGGTGAGCACGGCGATCGGAGCGACCTCCTCCGTCACCCGCACGGGCGGGCCGGTCGGGGCGACCAGGGTTCGCGGGTCGCGTTCGCGCACGGCTACAGGGAACCAGCCGGTGTCGTCGAACGGCGCGCTGGTCCACCCGGGGTGCTCGTGACGCGCGTCGTAGTCCTCGCCGTCGTAGATGCCGGAACGGAGGATGGGGGAGAGCGCAGCCCTCCACGAGTCGTCGGTCGCGATCGTCTCGCGCCGTCCGTCCACGTAGACGACCTCCAACTGGCCGAGGAACGACAGGTCGCTGCCGAAGACGTTTCGATACCCGCCGCGCCAGCCCAGACGACCGCGGTACCAGCCGTCGCCGAGCCAGGCGCCGAGCGCGTTCTCACCGTCGACGAGCAGGGCGGTCACGTCGTAGGTGTAGTACCGCAGGCGTTCGCGGTAGGTCGTCCATCCGGGTGAGAGCGTGTCGGAGCCGACGCGGACCCCGTTGATCTCCGCCTCGTACAAGCCGTGCGCCGTGGCGTAGAGCCGGGCGCCGGCGATCTCGCCCTCGATGCGGAAGCCGCGTCGAACGAGTGTCGCACGGCGGGCATCGCTCTCCGGATCCTCATCGAGGTCGACCCCTACCGGACGCGCCGACCAGTCGTCTGCCCGGAGGAGCCCGGCCTCGAGCCAGGTCTCCGGGCTGTCGGCGGACCAGCTGCCGTCGCCGCCCCGCACCGACACGCGCACGCCGACGCGCTCGCGCGAGTCGAGGGCGTCGAAGGGCCAGGGCACCAGGACCTGTCCGTCGGACGTCACCTCGACCCGTTCCTCGACCCGGTCCTCGCCACCGCCGCGCACCACCGTGACGGCGTAGGACTGCTGTCGCCAGTCGTCGGGGACGTCTGTGATGGTCCAGCTCAGACGCGGGCGGCTCTCGCCGATGCCGAGCGGCTCCCTGTGGTGCTCGATGCGTGGCGCGGAGACGGTGGTCATGTGCTTCTTCCTGTCCCTGCGGCTCTTCGGATGTCGATGCGCTGTCGCTGGTTCACTCGGACGGCGCCGGGGTGCGCTTGGCGCTGGCGCCCCGCATGATGCGGGCGACGGCGGTGATGAGGAACAGCTGTCCCGTGATCCCCTCGGCGATCGCGACCGCCTGCCCTCCGGTTCCGGCCGGGACGATGTTGCCGTAGCCCGTCGTCGTCAGGGCCGTGAACGAGAAGAACAGCTGGTTTCCGAGCGACTCCGCGGTCGTGTCGCCGAACAGGGGAGTGGGAGACAGCTGCGACATCAGGTTGTACACGAACGCGAAGAACATCCCGACCAGGATGTACGCAGTGACCGCGGCCAGGAGCGCTTCGAAGTCGAGCCCGCGGCGGGTGACCTGGTGCGCGATGATGACCCACGGCGCCACGAGGAGCGCGAGCATCGAGGCGGCGGACAGCGGGATGGCCAAGAGCGGGCCATCGAGGCCGAGAGCGCCGGCGATGACCGCGGCGAGACCGGCCGCGGAGAGCACCACCCATGAGACGCGCTGCGCCAGCCGCGTCGCTCCGGTCACGTAGAAGACCACGGCGACGGTCGCCAGCATCGGCAGGAAGGCCCACGGGCTCGGGTCGGTGCTCGGCTGCATCGCGCACAGTCCGTACGAGACGACGAGGAGCACGAGGACGATCCCGTACCCGGCTGCGCGTCGGCTCCACAGGCCGCTGGAAGGCGAGGAGTCGGTCCCGTGCGCGGTCAGCTTCTCGGTCATGGCGTCCCTCCGGATCAGCGGCTGGCGATGTCCGCGATCTGCGGTCAGTATCCCAGGCGGACGAAGACGAGGAGGGACGACCGGCCGGGCGCGGTTCGTGTCCGCTCGCCGGACCCGTTATGATGGCTAGGTGCATCCGTGCTTTCGGGTCGGATGCCTGGAGACGTCGCATAGTCCGGCCGAGTGCACCACCCTGCTAAGGTGGAGTCCCCTCACGGGGACCAGGGGTTCAAATCCCCTCGTCTCCGCAGAAGAACCCCCGCTCCGGCGGGGGTTTTCTCGTTCCCGGCCCCGACGCTCGCGCGTCGGGGCAGACTCGAATCATGCTTCGCGACATCACCACGATCGTCTTCGACGTGCTGGGCACCCTGGTCGATGAGCCGGGAGGGCTCCGTACCGCCATCGAAGAGGCGGGCGGCTCTCCCCGTGATTCCGATGACCTCCTCGGCGTCTGGCAACGTCATATCGAAGGCGAGCAGCGCCGGATCGCACGGGGTGAGCGCGACTACGTCGCTTCCGGGATCCTGGATCGGGAGGCGGCGACGCGGGTGGCGCAGGCCGCGGGGATCACGGATGCCGCGACCATCGATCGCCTCGCCACCGTGACGCAGCGTCTTCCCGCCTGGCCGGATTCACGCGATGGCGTCGCGCGACTCGCGGCCCGGTTCCGGGTGCTCGGGCTGTCGAACGCGGACCCGGAGTCATTGCACGCGCTCGGGGAGCACGCCGGTCTGCCATGGCACGGGGCGCTCTCTGCGGACACCGTCGAGGCCTACAAGCCCTCACCGCGGGTATACCGACTCGCAGTGGAGGAGTCAGGTGGCGACCCGGGGAGCGTGCTCATGGTCGCCGCTCACGCCTGGGATCTCAGAGGCGCCGGAGTCGTGGGGATGAGGACTGCGTACGTACCGCGTCCGGCGGGGGATCCGCCCGCAGACACCGACGCCTTCGACGGGCGCTTCCCCAGCCTGGCCGAGCTGGCGGACGAGTTGGCCTGAAGGGGCGGGATCGTCTCGTGTCTGTGTCCAACCCGACGTTCGACTCAGCCCTCGGGTAGCCTCGTCCGCATGGCCACCGCAGCGACGCAGACCCACAGACGCGAAGCCTTCGGCTCGCGCAACGTGTTCATCCTCTCGGCGATCGGTTCAGCGGTCGGCCTCGGGAACATCTGGCGGTTCCCCTACGTCGCCTATGAGGGCGGCGGCGGGGCGTTCCTCATCCCGTACCTGTGCGCGCTGCTCACCGCCGGCATCCCGCTGCTGTTCTTCGACTATGCGATCGGTCATCGATACCGCGGATCGGCTCCTCTCGCGTTCCGTCGTCTGCACCGTGCTGCCGAGCCTCTCGGATGGTGGCAGGTGCTCATCTGCGTCGTCATCGCCGTCTACTACGCCGTGATCATCGCCTGGGCGGCCATGTACACCTGGTTCTCGGCCCAGCTCACCTGGGGCGCGGGCAACGAGAACGACTTCTTCTTCATCGACTTCCTGCGCTCAGCGGACGTGGCCGAAGTCGGCGTCTCGACCGACTTCGTCCCGCAGGTCGGCATCCCCCTCGTGGTCGTGTGGCTCGTCGTCATCGTCATCATGGCGCTGGGCGTGAAGCGCGGCATCGGCAGGGCGAACATGATCCTGATGCCGTTGCTCACGGTGATGTTCGCGATCCTCGTGGTGCAGTCGCTGTTCCTCCCCGGTGCGATGGACGGTCTCAACGCCTTCTTCACCCCGAACTGGGAGGCGCTCGCCGACCCGGGCGTCTGGGCCTCCGCCTACGGGCACATCTTCTTCTCGCTGTCGGTCGCGTTCGGCATCATGGTGACCTACTCCTCGTACCTCAAGCGCAAGACCGACCTGACCGGTTCGGGGCTCGTCGTCGCCTTCGCGAACTCGGGCTTCGAGATCCTCGCCGGCATCGGTGTCTTCGCGGCCCTCGGCTTCATGGCACAGGCGCAGGGGACCGAGGTGGCGGGAGTCGCGTCGTCCGGCATCGGATTGGCGTTCATCGCGTTCCCGACGATCGTGTCGCAGGCGACGGGCGGATCGATCATCGGCGTCCTGTTCTTCGGAGCGCTGGTGTTCGCCGGAGTCACCTCGCTCATCTCCATCCTCGAGGTGATCGTCGCCGCCCTGCAGGACAAGCTGGGCTGGGCGCGCGTGCGCACGACACTGACCGTGGCGATCCCGCTCGCTATCGTCTCGATGGCGCTGTTCTCGACGACGACGGCGCTCTCGGTCCTCGATACGGTCGACGCGTTCGTCAACTCCTTCGGCATCATGGCGGTCGCCCTGGTGGCCGTGATCATCGTGGCCTGGTTGCTGCACAAGCTGCCGGTCCTGGCTGAGCACCTCAACCGTCGCTCGAGCTTCCGGGTGGGCACGATCTGGAAGCTGCTCGTGGGCGTGCTGGCGCCCGTCGTGCTCGGGTACCTCTTCATCAGCGAGCTCATCGCGAAGACGTCCGAGCCGTACAGCGGCTATCCGGCCTGGTTCCTCGCCGTCTTCGGATGGGGCATGGTCATCGCGCTCGTGGTGCTGGCCCTGATCCTGTCGGCGCTGCCGTGGAGCGGCCGTTCCCACGCGAAGGACGATCCCGAGTACGACGAGTTCCTCGTGGAGGAGAAGTACGAGCCGGATGCGGAGACGTCCGCGATCCCGGCGGTGGGTGCCACGACGAAGGGAGCGGGCGCATGACTCCGGCGGCAATCATCATGATGATCATCGCGATGGTCACCGTCTGGGGTGGTCTGGTCGCCGGGATCGTGAACCTGGCGCGTCACCCCGAGGAGTCGGAGACGGAGCCGGCGCCTCCCGTCGAGCTCTGACCGGGCGTCGACCGCGAACCGACCGCATCCGACCGGAGAAGTCGGGTGGGCGTATGCGGCGCGCAGCGACGATGGTGGGGAAAGGAGGACCTCATGATCGGCACGCTGAACGCCCTGGTCGACCTCGTCGACGCTCACGGTGTCGCGGAGGAGATCGACGTCGACACGTTCGCCCGCGAGCACGGCACGACGGAGTACCACCTGCGTCGGATGTTCTCGGCGCTGGCGGGGATGCCGCTCTCGGAGTACGTGCGTCGTCGCCGGATGACGCACGCGGGAGCGGAACTCGCCGCCGGCGCTCCGAACCTGCTCGACGTGGCCGTGCGCCACGGATACGGCTCGGTCGAGGCGTTCGCTCGCGCATTCCGCGCGGTGCACGGCATCGGACCGGCCGACGCGCGCCGTGACGGGGGTCCTCTCCGTACACAACCCACACTCCGGTTCCGCCTGAGCGTGGAAGGGAGCATCCCCATGCACGTCACCATCACCCACCGGCCAGCGCTCCTGCTCGTCGGCCACGCCGTCGAGGTTCCGCTGATCCACGAGGGCGCCAATCCGCACATCCAGGCGCACATCGCGGCCATCCCGCCCGAGGAGCATGGGCGGCTCAAGGCCATCGGCGATGCCGAGCCCTCGGGGATCCTGGCCGTCACGGCAGACGTCGAACCCGACGCCCCGGAAGGATCTTTGCTGACCTATCTGCACGGAGTCTCGGTGCAGAGCACGACACCGGTCCCGGAGGACCTCGACGTGCTTCCGGTCGAAGAGGGATCGTGGGCGGTCTTCGCCGCCGGCGGTCCCTTCCCCGCCACTCTGCAGACGCTGTGGGCGGCCACGGCGACGGAGTGGTTCCCGTCGAACCCGTGGCGGCTGCGACCCGGGCCGTCGATCGTGCGCTACCTCGAGTTCAGCGGCGACTCCGCGTCGTGCGAGCTCTGGCTTCCGGTCGAGCCGGCCTGAGGGCGACGGGGTGGGCACGCGCGAGTGCCCACCCCGTGTCCGTGGCTCGTGCGACACTGAGCGCACGATCCGGGGAGGCACGTGATGGCAGCGATCGATCCGAAGAAGACACTCGACGCGTACCGGGCGAAGCGGGGCGAGTTCCGCGTCGTCGAGGTGCCGCCCCTGCAGTACCTGATGATCGACGGAGCAGGAGATCCGAACACGGCGCCCGCCTACCGGGAGGCCGTGTCGGCGCTATTCCCCCTGGCATACGCGCTGAAGTTCGCGAGTCGGAACGACCTCGGCATCGACACCGTCGTCATGCCGCTCGAGGGGCTCTGGCATGCGCCCGACATGGAGTCGTTCACCTCACGCCGCGACAAGTCGGCGTGGATGTGGACGATGATGATCATGGTCGGCGATCACGTGACCCCTGCGATGTTCGCGGCGGCCGTCGAGTCGGTGTCGCAGAAGGCTGCGAAGAAGCAGGAGCCGATCCCCGCGCTCGACTCCGTGCGGCTGCAGATCCTCGACGAGGGCAGCTGCGTGCAGACACTTCACGTCGGACCGTTCGACGACGAAGGACCGGTGCTCGACGAGCTGCATCACCGCGTCATCCCCGACAACGGGTTGCAGATGCGGGGGCTCCATCATGAGATCTACCTGAGCGACCTGCGCCGTGCCGATCCGGCGAAGCTGCGCACCATCCTGCGGCAGCCGGTCATGCCGCGCGCCTGAGCGACAGGCTGGGGCGACGGGCCGGAGCGACAGGCGAGGCGAAATCAAGCCCCTCGGCGAGGTTCCGCACGACGGATACGCTTCAAAGATGAGCACGGTCAAGAACGCGGCACGCGTCGCCAAGAGGTCGTCGACGTTCCGACGGACCGCCCGTGCCGGCTTCGTCGTCCTCGGCCTCATCCACGTCATCATCGGATCGGTGGCGATCTCCATCGCGGCGGGCGCCTCGGGCGACGCCGACCAGGACGGGGCCATGGAGCAGATCCGCCAGAGCCCGATCGGAGGGCTGCTGCTCGTGCTCGTGGCCGCCGGGTTGATCACGCTCGCCGTGTGGCAGATCGCCAGTGCCTTCCTCGCCGCAGATCCGGCCGAGACGAAGAAGTGGGGTCAGCGCGTCAAGCTGTTCGGCATCGCCGCCGCCTACCTCGTCGTCGGCGGCATGGCCCTGATCTACGCCGCGGGTGGCGATGCCGACTCCGAGACGGCGTCGAAGACCCTGAGCGCGGTGCTGCTGTCGGCGCCGGGCGGCGTGGCCCTGTTGGTCGTCGTGGGGCTCTCGGTCGTCGGGGTCGGGGTCGGGTTCATCGTCGGCGGCTTCACCCGCGGCTTCGAGAAGCTGCTCGACCTGCCATCGGGAGTCGCCCGCAGGGGCATCGTGACCCTGGGAGTGATCGGCTACTTCGGCAAGGGCATCGCCGTCGCCGTGACCGGGGTGCTCTTCGTCGTCGCCGCCGTCACGCAGGACCCGGAGAAGGGTGCGGGGCTCGATGCCGCCCTGCACAGTCTGCTCGACCTGCCCCTCGGCGGACTCGTCCTGGGTGCTGTCGGCGCGGGGTTCGCCGTCTACGGCGTCTTCTGTATCGCCAGGGCCCGGTACGCCAGGATGTGAGTTCGAGCGTTCACGCCGCGTTCACGCGGTGGCGGGCTTCTCGCTCCACACCAGCAGGAAAGCGCCGAGAGCGATCATCAACCCGCCGCCGGTCGCGCCCATAGCCTCGATGCGTCGGGGCGAGCGGCCGAACCAGTCACGCGCGGCGCTCGCCAGGAGCACCCATACGGCGTCGCAGCTCACGCCGATCACCACGACGATCACCCCGAGCAGGAACAGCTGCGCCGGCACCGATCCGGCATGCAGATCGACGAACTGCGGGAGGATCGCGAGGAAGAACGCGATGGACTTCGGGTTCGTGACGCCGACGACGAAACCCTCCCCGAGCAACCGCCACCCGGAGCGTCTGGTCCGCGCCGCGGCGATGGCATGCGCTGCCTCCTTCCGGTGTCGGATCGCCTGGATGCCGAGGAAGATCAGGTAGCCGGCGCCGAGCACCTTGACGATCGTGAACAGCACGACCGACTGCGCGATCACGGTGCCGACACCGAGAGCCACCGCGACGACGAGCACGATCGATCCGACTGCCGTGCCCAGGATGCTGAGGAATCCACCCATCCGGCCGAGCGCCATGGCTCGACCGATCGTGAAGAGCACGGTCGGTCCTGGGATGACGACCATGATGAACGCCGCGACGATGAAGGCGAGCAGTGTGTCCTGGGCGATCATGGGATGAGCTTAGAGCTGCGGACACCGGGCGGTCGAGGTCCACGACCGCCCGGTGTCGCTCGAATCGGGGGACGGATCAGGCCGTGCCCCAGAAGCGATCCTCCGCTTCCTGGTCCTCGCTCATCAGCCAGACCTCGACGATGCGGCCGTCGGCGACACGGAACACGTCGACACCGTGCTGATCGAGAACGTGCTGATCGAGGTCGTCCCGCCCCTGGCGCTGTGCGCGGAAGCGCACGGTGGCGGATACCAGGGCGCCGCTCTCGGTCGCCGAGTCCGTCTCGAGGGCGAAAGTGCCCTCGCTCAGCTGCATGAACCTGCCGAGGTGCGCGATGATCGCGTCGGGGCCGACGTGATCTCCTGACAGCTGGTTCGCTCCGGGCTGATGCCAGACGGCATCGGGGTGGAAGGTCGCAGACAGCGCCTCCATGTCCCCGGCGGCCATGGCCGCACCGTATTGCGCTACGACGTCGATCGCCGACATGATGCTCCTCCTCGATGGATCGGTACTGTGGAGCATCCAGCGTCTCGATCGTGGCGCGGTTACTTCAACGTCACCGGGAGGGAGCGGCCGATGTCGAGCACGTGGACGGTGTTCTCCTCCCGTTGTCCCTCTCGGGCATCGCTCGCCCGTATCGCGAACAAGTGGACCGCGATGATCGTCGTCCTCCTGCACGAACAGCCGCTGCGCTTCGGCGAGCTGCACACGCGGATGGACGGCATCACGAAGAAGGTCCTCATCGACACACTCCGAGCGCTCGAGCGCGACGGGATGCTGGAGCGCGCGGTCGGCGACGACGGTCACTCCCGCTATCTGCTGACGACACTGGGGCGGACCCTGCATGAGCCCCTTCAGGCGCTTCAGGTCTGGGCGGAGTCGCATGTCGAGGACGTACGTGACGCGCAGGACCGCTACGACGCGGCCGCCGACGCGAAGACTCTCGGCGGTTCCTGACCCGTCGCGCCCACCCCCGGTCCCCAGGTGGGAAAATGGAGGGATGAGCACTTCTCCCGGTCTCGACGTGATCGCCCCCCTCAACGACACCGAGGTGCGGCGCATCCGCGGGGACTTCCCGATCCTGGGGGCGCAGGTGCACGGGCGTCCGCTGGTGTATCTGGACTCCGGGGCGACGTCACAGCGACCGGTGGCTGTGCTCGACGCCGAGCGCGACTTCGCCACCTCGATGAACTCGGCCGTGCATCGCGGCGCCCACACGCTCGCCGCCGAGGCGACCGAGCTGTTCGAGGACGCCCGTACGGCCGTCGCCCGATTCGTGGGCGCGGACGACGACGAGATCGTCTGGACGTCCAATGCCACCGAGGCGATCAACCTCGTCGCGTACTCCCTCTCGAACGCATCGCTCGGGCGCGGCGGTGCGGCTGCGGAGCGCCTGCGGCTCCGAGAGGGCGACGAGATCGTCACCACGGAGATGGAGCATCACGCGAACCTCATCCCGTGGCAGGAGCTCGCGGCGCGCACCGGCTCCACGCTGAAGGTGATCCCCCTCGACGACGACGGCGCCCTGCGGCTCGACGTCGCAGCCGAGCTGATCACGGCCCGCACCAAGCTCGTCGCCTTCACGCACGTCTCCAACGTGCTGGGAGTGATCAACCCCGTGGAGCAGGTGGTCGCGCTCGCCCGTGAGGTCGGTGCGCTGACGCTGCTCGACGCCTGCCAGTCGGCACCGCATCTGCCCCTCGACGTGCGTGCTCTCGACGTCGACTTCGCCGTGCTGTCCGGACACAAGATGCTCGGACCCACCGGGATCGGTGCCCTCTACGGCCGCCGCGACGTGCTGGCTGCGATGCCGCCCTTCCTGACGGGCGGGTCGATGATCACGACGGTCACCACGACCGAAGCGGAGTACCTTCCGCCGCCGCAGCGTTTCGAGGCGGGCACGCAGCGGGTGTCGCAGGCGATCGCGCTCGCCGCAGCGGTCGGCTACCTGACCGAGGTCGGGATGCCGCGCATCGCCGCCCATGAGGCGGCCTTCGGTCGGCGACTCGTCGACGGTCTGAGCGCGATCGACGGGGTGCGCGTGCTCGGCGCCGGTATCGATCTGCCCCGCGTGGGACTGGCGAGCTTCGACGTCCAGGGCATCCACTCCCACGACGTGGGGCAGTTCCTCGACGATCTCGGCATCGCGGTGCGCGTCGGCCATCACTGCGCACAGCCGCTGCACCGCCGACTCGGCGTGACCTCGTCCACCAGGGCGAGCACCTATCTCTATACGACCGACTCGGAGGTGGATGCCGTGATCGAGGGCGTCGCCGGAGCCATCGACTTCTTCCGGAGGGGCGCATGAGCGACCTGCAGAACCTGTACCAGGAGCTGATCCTCGACCACTCGCGCACCCCGCACGGGTATGGGCTGCGAGAGGAGATCCCTGCGCAGTCGCACCAGCTGAACCCGACCTGTGGCGATGAGATCACCCTCCAGGTGCATCGCGGAGCCGACGGTGGCGTCGAGGCGATCGCCTGGGAGGGCCACGGCTGCGCGATCTCGCAGGCATCCGCCTCCCTGCTGGCAGAGCTCGCCGAGGGGCTCAGCGTCGAAGACCTCGAGGTGCGCATCGCCGCATTCCGCGAGGCGATGCGCTCCCGCGGGAAGATCGAACCCGATGAGGAGCTGCTCGGGGACGCGGCAGCCCTCGGTGGTGTGTCGAAGTACGTCGCACGCGTCAAGTGCGCCATGCTCGCCTGGGTCGCAGCGGAAGACGCGCTCACCCGCAGCTGAGGTGCAGGATGGACGCATGTCCGTGCACCTGATGCCGCTGCCCGCCGAACGCTTCGACGAATGGCGGGCCGCTGCGCGGAAGCGTCTCATCGACGGCAACAGGGTGTCGGACCGGCGCCCCGGCGTCGACGCGGTCGCCCACGTCGATCAGCTGTTCGGCGAGCTGTTCCCTGACTCCGCCGCGACCGCGACCGCGCGGGTCATGCGCGTGGTCGTCGACGCGGAAGGGGAGGTCGGGACGCTCCTGCTGATCTCGCGAGACGACAAGCTCTTCCTCCTCGACCTCGTGGTCGACGAGCCGTTCACCGACGCGCACAGCGACGATCTGCTCGCAGAGATCCTGCGGATCGCGCGAGAAGAGGGTGTCACGCAGGTCGGCATGCAGCTGTTCCCGCAGGACACGACCGGACGGGCGTTCGCGAGCGGACGAGGCTTCGAGGCGGCCTCCATCCAGATGGTGCTCGAACCGCTCCCGGTGCGCGACGTCGCTCCCCACGTCGATGTGTCGCCGATGACCCCGGAGCGCTTCCCGACGTTCGCCACCGCATCGGAGGAGGGGTTCGCGAACGACCTCGTCGAGTCCGGTCGCTACACCCCGGAGGAGGCAGTCGCCGAGTCGCATCGTCAGATGATCGCCGAGCTCCCCGACGGTCTCGACACCGCGGGACAGGAGCTCTTCACCGCCTCCGTCGACGGAACGGAGGTCGGCATCCTGTGGGTCGGCGTGCGTCAGCGCGAAGGTCGTCCTCACGTGTTCGTCATGGACATCGAGGTGGCCGCCGCGCACCGGCGCAGAGGGTACGGGCGCGAACTGATGCATGCCGTCGAGCGGGAAGCACGCCGGCTCGGCGCTGACTCGATCGGTCTGCACGTCTTCGGCTTCAACACGGGAGCGATCGACCTGTACGAGCAGCTGGGTTACCGTCGCACAGAGGAGAGCCTGCTCCGTGACGTCTGAGCCGTCGTCGGACGACTCGACGGGAATAGCCTCGAGCACCCGGCGTTGGTCCCGACATGACAACTCTCGGAATCATCGGTGCAGGACACATCGGCAGCCAGGTCGCACGCCTGGCGATCGCGAACGGGTACGACGTGGTGATCGCGAACTCGCGGGGACCGGAGACGCTCGCCGACCTCGTCGCCGAGCTCGGACCGAACGCGCGCGCCGCCACTGCGGAGGATGCAGCCGCCGCTGCGGACGTCGCGGTCGTCACGGTGCCGCTCCGCGCGATCGACGATCTGCCGGCAGAGCAGCTCGCGGGCAAGATCGTGCTCGACACGAACAACTACTACTTCGAGCGGGACGGGCACATCGACGCCCTCGACAAGGGGGAGACGACGACGTCGGAGCTGGTGCAGCGCGCTCTCCCGAACTCCAAGATCGCGAAGGCCTTCAACCACATCTTCGCCTCGGAGATCACGTCGGACGGTACTCCTGCCGGCACGCCGAACCGGCGGGCGCTGGCGACGGCCGGTGATGATGCGGAGGCTGTCGCCTTCGTGACCCGCTTCTACGACGAGGCGGGATTCGACACCGTCAACGTGGGTCCGCTCAGCGAGTCCTGGCGGGTCGAGCGCGACCGTCCGGCGTATGTGGTCCGCCAGAACGCGGAAGAGCTGACGGAGAACCTCGCACGCGCGAACCGTCTGCCCTGAGCGTCGATGCGGGCGAGGGGACGCATCCTCTCGCCCGCTCGTCGGAGCCCAGGGCCGCGGAGCCTTGGGATACCAAAAGTTGAGGAACACCGGCTGGGGTGCGAGAATGCCCAGATGGCGGGGGCTATAGCAGCAGGCGGGGAACTCGAGTCGGTGCGGGTCACGCGCATCCTTCGTGACGACATCATCCTCGGGCGCCGGAAACCGGGTGCGCGACTCGTCGAGCGGGACATCGCGGCGGAGCTGAACGTGTCCCGCCTTCCGGTCCGCGAAGCCATCCGCACGCTCGTCGCGGAGGGGATCGTGGTCGCCCGTCCTCGTACCTGGGCTGTCGTGCGGGAGTTCACGCACCGCGACATCCAGGACTTCGCAGAGGTGCGCGAGGCCATCGAGACGCTGATCTTCGTCTTCGCGGCGGAGCGGCACGACGAGGCGGGAATCGCCCGCATCCGCGCCGCGTACGAGCGCGAGCTCGCGGCCGCTCGTGCGGAGGATTCCGAGGCGGCGAGGATCGCTGCGGCGGAGTTCCACGAGGTCGCCGTCGAACTCGCCGCGAACGAGATGCTCGGAGAGCTGATCGCCGTCTTCCTCACCCGTCTGCGCTGGCTGTTCGGTCAGCACGACGACCTGCTCGCCATGGCGGATGAGCACCGCATCATCCTCGAGGCGATGGCGGAGCGCGATACGGAAGCGCTGCGTCGGATCGTGCCGGCGCACCTCGCCAGCGGCCAGTCCGCGGCGGAGCGGCGGCTTGCGGCGAACAGCGACCTGACGGTCTGAGCGCCGCGGGCCTTCGGCCTCCCACCGTTCGGGTCCTGCGGAGGCGCCTCCGGTTGTATATTGGGGCGATCGGAGTCGGTCCGGAACTGGTGCGCTGTCCTGGGGAGCGAGATGCGGAGTCTTGCTGTCGCGGTCGGATGCCTCTTGCTTCTCGGTGGGATCACAGTCGTCGCCATCGCTGATCAGGAGCGTCTGGAATCGATCGCCGCGGTCAAAGCGGAGATCGTCCGGATCGAACGTGCGCTGGAGGCGACGCGGGGCGACAACCTGGAGCTCGCCGCGCAGCTGACCGCGCTGCGCTCTCAGCTCGCGGAGCAGGACGCGCAGATCGCGGACACGACGGGCTTCCTGCCGTGATGCGTCGCACGCTGGCCGTAGCGCTCGCAGCCTCCGTCCTCCTCGTCTCGGGGATGGTCGGCAGGTCCGAAGGTCTCGAGCAGGAGAGGGCGTCCGCCGTCGCTGAGCTGACCGCCCTCACCGAGCAGTACCACGATGCCGGACAGCGCACCGACTATCTCGACGGCGCGGTCGACCGTGCGGAGCAGGACACCGCGGAGCGCGCCGCCGTCCTCGCCCAGCGTCCCGCCTTCCTCGCGGAGGTGCAGGCGCTCACCGTCGCCCTCAAGGGTGCGGAGGGGCGGGTGGACACGGCCGCGCACCGTGCTGCCGCGCTCTCGGCACAGCAGACCGTCGCCGCCGAGAAGGAGAACCCCGACACAGTCGCTGCGGCCACGGCGACCGTGCACGCGCTCACCGAGAAGGTCGGCACCGAGGTCGCCTCATGGCAGGCGGTTCAGAGCTCCGGCCCCGGTGGGCCGGCATGGTCGTCGAGCGGCCCTGACGGCTACGCGCGGGTGCGGGCGGCGCTCGACCTCGTCGGCGGCGGGGGCGTCGGGCTCTACGAATCGTCGTCCTGTGCGGGGGGAAACGCTCCGGCCTGCGCGAACAGCAACGGATACATCAAGTATCGTGCCGACATCGCGAACTGGGGCGCCGGCCGGCTGAACTGGGCGATGGCGCACGAGCTCGCGCACATCTATCAGTTCCGCGTGTGGGGCTCGCTCACGTCGTCCGGGGCCTATGGGTCGCTGTTCGGCGGCGATCCGGAATTCCTCGCCAACTGCATGGCCGTGGTGCGCGGGTATCCCGGATCGGTCGGCTGCAACGGGGATCAGCAGGCCTGGGCCTCTGGCATCTGGGTGGGCGTCGTCCGCTGAGGCGGTGCGCCTACTCGGCGTCAGGATATCGGCGTCGTGGTGTCGACCGCTTCACGCAGCGGCCGCCGCATCACACGCCAGTACGACGACGGCGCGAGACGGGTGAGCACATCGATGAGGCGCGCCTCGCGGCCGACCATCGTCCGCGCAGCCCGCCGTTCGGTCGCGCGGATGATCCGCGCCGCCGCGTCCGCGGGCTCGGTGTGGTACATCTCCGCCTGGGCGGCGGCGGCGCGGGCGGCGACCTTCGGATCGATCGCCGCGGCATAGCGGCCGTGCAGGATGATCCCGGTGCGCACCCCGGCCGGGTACACGGCGCCGACGCTCACGGAGGTGCCCTCCAGTTCGTGCCGCAGTGCCTCCGAGAAGGCGCGTACGGCGAACTTGCTCACCGCGTAGGGGATCCGTCCGGCGGGGGCGGCGAGGGCGTAGACGCTCGCCAGATGGGTGATGTGGGCGGCAGGGGTGGCGCGGAGCGCGGGGAGGAGCGCTTTGGTCACGGACACGGTGCCCCAGAGATTCACGTCGGTGAGCCAGCGCATCTCCTCCATCGTCAACTGGTCGATGTCGCCGAGCATGGAGGAGCCGGCGCACGTGATCAGCGCATTGATCCGCGGGTGCGACTCGGTGATGTCCGTGACGGCTGCGAAGACGGCGTCGTCGTCGCGGAGGTCGACGACGTGCGTGGTCACCCGTGCGTCGTGCAGCTCCTCGGCGATCCTCGCGAGAGCCGCGGTGTCGTGGTCGATCAGCGCGAGAGATGCTCCCTGGGCGGCGAGCTGTCGTGCGATCTCCGCGCCCATCCCGTTGGCGCCTCCGGTGATCACGGTGGTGCCCCCGGTGAGATCGAGGTGTTTCATGCGTCTCCTGCAGGGCGTGATCGGGGCGGGAACCCGCGGATGTCGGATGGGTGGGGCATGCTGATTCCGACCATTCTGGCCGACACCGGGCCGCATCGATACCGGTACGCTCAAGGAGAGGAGGTACCGGTGGGACGGACAGCGGATGCCATCGCCGAAGGCGTCGCGATCGCGACCGCTGCTGCGCGCCTGGCCGTCAAGAACCACATCCTCATCGGCACCATCGCCGAGGACGGCGTGTTCGACATGGACAAGTACATCGACGACGCACGTGAGGCGCTCCGTGCCATGGCCGAGGAGTCGGAAGAAGCCGCGGCCACCGTCACCGCCCTGCGCAAGCGGGCGAGGGGCCGGCACTCCGACCCGGTGGGAACGCACGACTACCGCGATCGCGATGTGCGCAACCTCCGCCGCCGGGCCAAGCAGTCGACCGGCGTCGCCGTGCGTCTGCGCGAGATCATGCAGGACCGGGATCAGCTCGCCGCCATCGTCGAGGAGGCGAGGAGCGCGGCCTGGGCCGACGTACGCCACAACCTCGACCGTCGACTGCGTGTCGAGGGGATGCGCCCCGACCAGGATCCCGACTACAACCGCATGCGCGAAGCCCGGATGCAGGCCCTTCGACTCGTCGACCTGCAGGCGCTCTCCTCGGAGCAGAGAGCCAAGGCCAAGAGACGGAAGAAGCAGCAGAAGGCCGCATCGACCGACGGCTGAGGCCTCGTTTCGCTTTCGCGTCGGGACTGTTGTAGGCTGTTCTACGGCCCGCTGAGCGGGCCGGGCGCCCGTAGCTCAATGGATAGAGCATCTGACTACGGATCAGAAGGTTAGGGGTTCGAGTCCCTTCGGGCGCACACTGTGTTGAGACAGTGAGAAACGGCCTCCACTTAGGTGGAGGCCGTTTCTGCGTTGTCGGGGGGCTGCGCACGCCAGGATGGATGCGTCGAGTGGGGCCTCGTTTGCTCCGCGCGACAGGCGCCGCAGAGTCTCACCGCTGCGGTAGTTCGAATGGGCGACCCTCACCGCTGCAGTCCCGGGACCGCGAGCTTGACGAAGTCGCGCCGACGTGAAGCTCACGTCCCGACTGGGTTCGACGGCATCCAAATGCGCGTAGGGCAGCTCGCACATGGTCGAGAACGTGGTGACCAGCCCGAGATGGCCGGTCGCGTCGGCGAGCGCGCCGAGCCAGATGCTTCGCGGACGGGCGGCGTGGTGGAGGAGCATTAACACCGGGACCGCATGGACAGATTATGACAAGGGTAGTTGGATCTATCGCTTGCAGGAACCTGTCGAACGCGAGCGTGCTCGATAGGCTCAGGCGGAGAACGCTCACAGACGCGGTGGTTTCCGCTCGTTGGTGTGCTGATACACAGAAAGGCGGCGCCGATGCACCTCCTATACGTTGTCGACTTCGATGTCGAGTCAGTGCGTGCGGACGACTCCGCCTTCGCGCAGCTACTTGACCATGTCGCGGAATGGCTGAGCCGAGGGTCGGAGGTTGCCTTTCTCGCGTCCGATCTGCGCGAGTCAGGGAGGGCGACGCTACCCCCGGTCGAGTTGAGGGATCTGGTCGTGTCGGACCGTGTTGCGGCATGGGAGTCGATCTCAGTAGGTGCAGATCGCGCGCTGAGGGTCTCGGTGCAGCAGACGCTGGATTCCGGAGTCGAACTCACAACCCGCGTCACCGCTAGCGAAGTTGCTGGCCGCGTGAACTTCCGTGTTGGCATCAGCAGGGAATATCTCGGGGGAGCGCTGACACCGGTTCGGAGCACGAGCGTCTTCCAGCCGGGCATCGTGGGGGCAGTTGTACGGGACGAATCGCTACGCCTCAGCATAGGAGGTCAGCACGTCGATGAACGCTTCCAGATGGTGCGGGATGCGGAGGAGATCGGCGCCCTGGTTGCCGCGTTGAAGTCGCCGTCACGCCTCCCGATCCTGTTGGTGCACAGCAGGTCGACGGAGACCCGAGACGCTGCTTTCGTCGCAGCCAGCAAGCTCATTGGGCTCGCGAGGATCGTCACGCTCACCTACTCGACTCGCGAGGCGATCCAAGCCGCCATCCCCGGGCTTCAGATACCTTTCGGTGGCGCCCGACTCGTGTGGTCCGATCTTGCGGCGCCCGGCATCGACGTGACCGCGGCGCAGGTAGAGGCTGCTGCAGACCGCGAGGTGCTTCGCAATCGTCTGATGCCGAGACTGGCTCCCGTCGCGGCGCTTACCCGCGGTGTTGACGAGGGGTGGCGGCGCGCCCGTCAGAAGGTCCAGCGGGCCGCGCGTGCTGACGCCGATGCGCGCGTTCGTCTTGCTCAAGAGGCAGCGGATATTGGCGCCGAGCGAGATGCTTTGCTTGCGCAGGTGGCGATCTTGGACGCCGACCTCAACGAAGCTCAGGATCTGGCGGAGTCGTACGCCCACGACGTTGAGGCCCTCAAAGCGCGCGCCGATATAGCGGAAGATCTGCAGGCACAGGTGGACTACTGGAAGGGGCAATACCTCGCGCAGTATGAGCTGGTCGAGGAAGCCGAGACAGACCCGTGGGAGAAGATCGTTCCTTTGGAGGAGTCGTCCGACCCCGCGGATACCTTTCTAGGGCTCACGGACGCGAGTGACTTTCGTATCGTCTTCACCGAAGCGGCCGAGCGCTCCTGGAAGAAGATCGCGTATCCCGATCCCACCGATATGACTGAGGCGCTGATCGCGTTGGCACGGGCGGCGCACAGGCTCTACAGCGACGATCCAGGTTCAATCGGGCACATCGACGACTGGTTCAAGCAGAACTTTGGTCTGAACGTCTCGACCGCCGACGACACAATCGAAAAGAACAAGTCGCTGCGCTACTTCGAGTTTGACGGCAAACGACGCGACCAGGTGCCCCACGTCAAGGTGCGCGACGCAGTCAAGCCGAACGAGGTCGGGCGAATCCACTTCGCGTTTGACAAGGGTGGACGGCGACTCATTGTGAACCACGTCGCTCTGAAGCTTTACGGAATTTAGCGGCGTAGGAGGGCATCTTCCTGAGCGCTCAGCTAAGGATGTTTAGAGCGGAGCAGAACGCTTCCTCGGCGAACGCAGACGCTATCTGATCATCGCCTGGCATCCGCCAATAACGTGGCAAATTGCACGCCACTCATGGCGCCGACTCCGGTCGTCTCCAGCTGGAGGAGAGCGCCACTCGCGAAGGTGCCAGTCGTAAAGAGTAGTTGGATTGTGGCGTCAAATGGGCGTAGTTGAAGGCCTTGCCACATGTGGATGGCACCGCCCATTCGCGCCAGTTCGACGGAACCGACAGTTCACGGATGTGAGCCGCCCGGATCGAACGATCTGGATACTGCATCGCCTGGTTGACCAGCCACAGCCCTACCCGTCTGTCGAGGCCGCCGTGGGGCGTACCGTTATCGAGGCGGCCCGTCAGTTCAAGTCGTCCATAGAAGTCGATGCCGCCACCGTCACGCCTCGGGGAGGTCTGAGGTTCCACGCATCCCATGAGTTGCGGTACGGCCGTGCAGGCGTGATCGAATTCGGTAGGCGATAGCGCGCGAAGTGCCGAATGGATTGCGGAGATATGAAGGCGGTTGGATTGGATCCGCCGCTCCTGCGCGGACAAACTCGGATCGCCTGCAGACAGGCCAGGAGCATACTCACCTTCGCTGCCATAAATCTCAAGCGTCAATGCCTCTCCGGCGTTCGAAGCAAGCGTCTGCGCGTCGATGATCAGAACGCGAACCTGTTCGACGAGCGTCTCTGCGAGCTCAGAAGCCCCGTCGAGATCACGGGCATGTCCAGCTTGCAGCAGTTCGGTTGCAATCAGGTCATGTAGAAGGCGAGGGCATCGTTTGGTGTGCCGATTGGGTGATGAGCGCGAAGACTCGCTGCGTGCTATGCCTCGTCATTTGCGTCATCGTCCTGCGAAACCGCGTGAGCTTTGATGATCCATACGGCTCTGCACCGAAGACTCCCGAGGACAGCCAAGGGATCGGAGTCGAGTGACTCGATCGTGTCTGAGCCCATCTCATTCAGCGAGGACAGTGCAGACTTTGCATTGGGCAGCCACCGTGCGGAACGCACATCTGCTCGCACGACCGCGAGCGCATCGCTGAAACTCTGATCGTCGTCCTTAAGTGCGATGAGAGTACCATCGCGCATCCAAGATGAGCTCCAGCTCGCGGATTTCGCTATAGCTATGAATCTCGGGCGATTCTGCGCACTCTTGACGTGTCGGAGGTCCCTGTCATAATCAGGGGCAGAAAGCGAGGAGTGCTGGGGATGACAGCTCTAGAGAACAAGCTGACGGGATGGACGGGACCGTCGAGCGCAACCGAACAAGACAAGCAAGACCGCACGGAGCGGATGATCCGGGAGGCGATCAACGCGCATCCGGCATTTCAGACCCTGTCGCGGAAGGTATACGCCAAGGGTTCTTACGCCAACAACACGAACGTTCGGTCCGACAGCGACGTCGACATCGCTGTCGAGTGCACCAACTTGTTTTACTATGACAAGACCTCGCCCGACCTCGGAACGTCGGTCACCCCCTATTCGGGCGAGTGGGGCGATCCGCAGACCCTTCGGAACGAGCTCATTGCCGCACTTCGCGCCAAGTTCGGCTCTGACGTTGATACGTCAGGATCGACTGCGATCCAGGTTCACTCAAGTTCGGCGCGTGTCGAGGCAGATGTCGTTCCGTGCTTCGAGTACCGCTACTACTACTCGGCTTCAAGCTGGATCGAAGGCGCTCGGGTCTACAAGACCGACGGCTCGCACGTAGAGAACTACTCGGCGCGTCAGCTCACGAATGGCCGCAACAAGAACAGCCGCACGAATCAGGCCTACAAGAAGACAGTACGAATTCTGAAGCGTCTGGAGAACGCCATGGTCTCCGACGGGACACATCGCGAAGTCCCGTCTTTCTTCATCGAGTGTCTCGTCTACAACTGTCCCGACTCGTCTTTCACCGCCGCTACGTGGACGGCGACGGTCGAGGGCGTACTTGCCCACATCTACAACGAGCTTGACGGTGATGAACCCACGAACGACAGCGACCGCTGGCTCGAGGTCAACGAGACCAAGTTCCTGTTCCACTACGAGCAGAAGTGGACGCGGGAGGACGCGCGTGACTTCGCCTATGCGGGATGGAACTATCTCGGGTTCGGAGACGCCTAGATGGGTCGCCCTACCGCACTTGTTCGCACCATCACCCTGATCGTTTCGGCGATCTACTCGATCATTCTGTTCATGCTCGGCTTTGAGCTACCGGGTTGGTGGCGCTTCGTCGTCTCGTTCCTGCCTGCCATAACCGTTGCCGGCGTCGTCGCATGGGATCTCTGGCTCTGGCATCTGCCTGGAGTGCAAAGGCTCGTTCGTCGTCCCGATGTGCGCGGGCTCTGGAGGGTGACGCTCACTCCTCACCTGGATTCACACATTCCGGAAGGCGGCAACCGAGGACCGATCGCAGGGTTCCTTGAGGTCACGCAATCATTCTGGGCGGTACATCTCCGCCTCTACACGGATCAGAGCGCGAGCAAGAGCACCGCAACCACCTGGCTCCCGGCATACGAGAGCTCTGTCGACAACCTGACCTTCACCTACGACAACATCCCGAAAATGTCGGAGTCGCATCGGAGCATGCGCAGCGCAGGCGCCTGCAATCTCAATCCCACATCACTCAAGCCCGAAGAAGTCGAAGGGACTTACTTCACGGACCGCCTCACCAAGGGTGACATGGTCCTGACGTTGGTTGATCGCACGTCCGGGTACCCCTCCTTCGCTGCAGCCACCAAGCATGCGGAGAAAGCAGACGAGAAGGAGACCGCGTAGCTGTGCCGCAGATCAGCGATGATGACGTTCTGGAACAGAGCTACATGGCGAAGCTCCGCAGCATCCTCACGAAAGAGGGTGTGCTCGTCGAGTATCCCGTTGACCGCGCGGTGATTGATGTAGGGATCCATCTCTGGATCGACGTCGAGGGCAAGAAGGAAGTAATCGGTCCACGCGTCTGGTTTCAGGCCAAGGGCTTTCACGACACAACCGTGACGAAAGACGATTACGACGCTGCCGAAACGATCACCACACCATCGCTCGAGCTGGATCATGTTCGCGCCTGGTACAACGCTCCCGAACCCGTATATCTTGCACTCTACGTCGAGGCGGCGGAAGAGTTCCTAGCCGTTGACGTTCGAGACTATGTCGACCGAAGTGGCGGCCTGGTCAAGCTTTCGGCGCAGAAAACGACCACGTTCAAGATCTCTAAGCAGCAGACTTTGGAGCGTGTGATCGAACAGATGCCACGACATCGCTCGATGCGCGTCGACGGCCCGGCGTGGCGAGGGCGCCCGCTCGGACATGGTATCGATCCGCTACGGAGCGCCCTTGCTCCCATGCAGCCGGCGCTGTTCGTCGAGGTCGTGCGTGAGCTCCTTTCGGCGCATGACTTTCGCCCCGTCGCGCCAGTGAACGAGCTGAGCTTGGATACCCCGACGATCCTCCGAGGGACAATGCATCTCACGTATGAGTGGGTCCTGCCTATAACGACGGAGTTCGGGTTCAACGATGGATCCGAGTTTCGAATTGAAGGTTCGCCTCTTCATGCCCAAGGCGATCTACTGGTGGTCGTCGATCCGACTGGAACGGCATCACCGGATTCTCTCGATGTCCACATCGTCGCGCTCGCTGAGAGCACTGCCATCACTCGTGTGCTCGTCATGTCCAACGGCAACTTCGCTCCCGCTCAGTTCGGCCAATGGTTCGGCGGCTTCCGAGACCGCGGATTACGGTGCGAGCCGCAGGATCTCGGCAGCCTCACATTCAACGTACTGACGACGACGAACGTCTTCGTGGGTTTTCACGACCGTCTCGCTTTCACATACGTCAACTATCTATCGGTTCGGGCTCACGCTAGACCGCTCTGCCCTGAGGATCATAGTGAACCGTCCCCTGTTAACGGGATTTGAGTCCTTCAAGGTACTTAGGTTCGGTACGTGCCTTGGGCGCTGTTCCTCTAGAGGTGGAATGTACCGACGGTAACGATTCTGGACAGGTTTGACGTGTCGTACGCCCCTGTCATAATCAGGAGCAGCTATGAAAAGACGGTACCGAACCTACAGATTGAATGACCGACGGAGGGCACTGTGAGAATCCTCTCGCTTGATTTTGATCCGCTCTTCGGAGACGACGACGATACTCGGGACACCTTCGGCAGTGACGTAAGCGTGTTCGACTACGACGTGGTGATCTGGGATCCAGCTCGAAGCATGGAGAACTACCCCAGTTTCAATTCGTACCAGGGCCTACCGAGCCTCTCAGATGGGCAGTCGGCCAATATGAAGGCTGATGTTCAGCGGAGGCGTGCGGAGTTCACTGACTTCGTGAACAGTGGTCGGACCCTCATCATCATTATCGGCCCTCCGCAACCGGTGTACGTTGCGACAGGCGAGGTGCAGACGTCGGGGACAGGACGCAATGCAGCCAGAACGAGGATGGTGGCGAAGCTCGACATCACGTCTGCGATTCCGGTCAAGGGCACTTCGTTCGTGCGCGCGAGCGGTGATCGCATCGAGTCTGTCGGAAGCGGTCCCGTTCAGAGCCATCTTCGGAAGTATGCAAAGAGTCTTCGTTATGCAGCCACGATGGATCAACCCCCTGGAAGTGTGATCGCACGAGTTCAGGGGACCGAACGTGCCGTCGCAGCGGTCGTCAAGCCACGAGGCGGAGGCACGCTTGCGCTACTTCCTGCTACGACCTTCGAGGGCAGGTGGGATGGCGAAGGCGAGAAGCAGATCTGGCCCAAGGAGGCTGCCCCTTTTCTCGAAGGTCTGCTCGATGCGTTGACTGAGCTAGACGGAAACGCCGAGATCGATCGACCCGCCTGGGCTGATCGTTTCGCAACCGATAGGCAAATCACTGGAGACCTAATCAAAAACTAAGTCTCGGTCACGCTTGACCTCCAGCCTCGGAGGTCCATAGTGCGGACCGTCCCCATGGCGAGATTAACGGATATCACCCGCCTGGTGACACATCAAGAGCTTCGTTCCGTGCGGCTTAAGGACTCGGCTCCATTCGCTCTCCTGAGTGCGAGTGAGCAATGGGGGCTCCAAGGATACTTCGTTCCTGGACACAATCTCGCCGACGACCAGCTTCTCGCCTACCGTCGTGAAGTCTAGCCGGTGAGGTACTCATGAATAGCGCATGAAGGAAGTACCACTGGCAGCGTATCGGGAACGCTCGCACAGTCCGGCGCTTGGAGCGAAACGCAGTCGGAACTACGCCGTGACGGTGTTCTCGCTCGTGCACCCAGAGATCGACCCACAGAAAGATCATGCGTGCAGTGATGTCCGCGCTCGAAGACCATCAGAAAGCAACGGGCGGAAAGCAGCCGCGTCGACGCCACTAACCGGCGATGCCGCGGGATCGGAGCTCAGCGGGCGCCGTCCGGGCGTCGTAGCCAACAGCGATCGCGATCTTGCGAAACGAGACGCCTTCGGCATACAGCTCTGCCGCACGAGTCAACACCTGTTCACTCAGTCCTCTTGGTCTGGTCGGCGCGCCCGCGCGCTTCCGTAGGTTCTGAATCGTCCACTCCGTGACACCGACGGCTTCCACTTCGGTGGAGGCCGTTTCTGCGTTGTCGGGAACGAGTCAGCTCATCGTTGTGGATGAGCCTCGCGCCGTCAGGCGAGCAGACTCGTGATCGCCGGATCACGGTCGGCCACCTCGGCGGCGGTCGCGACGATCACGTCGCGGATCGCGGCGACGGCGACGGCGGGCGTCACATCCGCGCGGTGGGCGAGGCTCACCGTGCGGGTCATCATGGGGTGCGTCAGCCGGACCGACCGCAGGGCGGGGCGATCGAGGAGCACCATCGCCGGCACGACGGCGACGCCGACGCCGCGCTCGACGAAACGCAGTACCGCGTCCATCTCGGCGCCCTCGAGCACATGGGTGGGCCTGAGGCCCTCGGCGCGGAAGGCCGCATCGGTCGTGGCTCGAAGCTCGTAGGTCTCGTCGAGTGCGATCAGGGGGAGGGACGCGAGGTGGAGGAGCGTCATGGATGCCGAGCTCGATACGGGCGGCTCGGTCGCGGCCGAGACGACGACGAGCTCCTCGGTGAGCAGCGGCATCCGCGTGAGGCTGAACCCCGAAGGTGGAGGGCCGTCGGATTCCGTGATGAGTGCGATATCCACCGCGCCGACGGCGAGCTCCTCGACGAGGCGGCGAGATCCGCTTTCCGTGAGATGCAGGTCGACGTCGGGGTGCGCGGTGTGGAAGGACCTGATCGCCTCGGCGACGAGGCTGATGCAGAGGGTGGGAGGGGCGCCGAGGCGCACGCGTCCCCGTCGGAGGCCCGCGAGCTCGCCCATCTCGTCGCGGATGGCATCTGCCTCCGCCAGCATGCGCTGTGCGCGGGGGAGGAGCGTCTCGCCGGCGGCCGTGAGGGCGATGTGGCCGCGCGCACGATGGAACAGTTCCGCGCCGAGTTCGCGCTCGAGCGTCGAGATCTGCCGACTCAAGGACGGCTGTGCCAGGTGCAGGTGCTCGGAGGCGCGGGTGAAGTGTCCGAGACGCGCGACCTCGACGAACCCGCGGAGCTGCTCGAGGTTCATGGCCATAGCCTACCCGCATCGTTTCAAGTCGAACTATGCATTGGAGTTATTAGGATCGCCTAACTACCGTGGACCGCATGGCTACGCGCGAACGTCAGATATCCACCACCGTCCTCGTCATCGGCACCGGGGGGTCGGGCCTGCGGGCAGCGATCGAGATCGCCGAACACGGCGTCGACGTGCTCGCGGTGGGCAAACGACCGCGGCAGGACGCGCACACCTCCCTCGCCGCCGGCGGCATCAACGCAGCGCTCGGCACCATGGACGCGGAGGACAGCTGGCAGCAGCACGCGGCCGACACCATCAAGGAGAGCTACCTCCTCGCCAACCCGCACACGGTCGAGATCGTCACCCAGGGCGCCGAGCGGGGCATCCGCGACCTGGAGCGCTGGGGCATGGACTTCGCGCGCGAAGACGACGGACGCATCTCGCAGCGGTTCTTCGGCGCCCACACCTTCCGCCGCACGGCGTTCGCGGGCGACTACACGGGCCTCGAGATCCAGCGCACCCTCGTGCGCAAGGCCGAGCAGCTCGACGTGCCGATCCTCGACCACGTCTACATCACCCGCCTGCTGGTGCGCGACAACGTCGTGTTCGGGGCCTACGGCTTCGACCAGGCCGACGGTACCCGCTACCTCATCCACGCGGATGCCGTGATCCTCGCGGCCGGCGGACACAACCGCATCTGGCGTCGCACCTCCTCCCGCCGTGATGAGAACACGGGCGACTCCTTCCGGTTGGCGGTCGACGCGGGAGCTCGCCTGCGCGACCCCGAGCTCGTGCAGTTCCACCCGTCCGGCATCATCGAGCCGGAGAGCGCAGCGGGAACCCTGATCTCCGAGGCGGCTCGCGGCGAGGGAGGCATCCTGCGCAACGCGCTCGGCGAACGGTTCATGGCGAAGTACGACCCCGAGCGGATGGAGCTGTCGACGCGTGACCGCGTCGCGCTCGCGGCGTACACCGAGATCCAGGAAGGTCGCGGCACCGAGAACGGCGGCGTCTGGCTCGACGTGTCGCACCTGCCGCGCGAGACGATCATGACGCGCCTGCCTCGCGTCTATCAGACGATGATGGAGCTGCAGATGCTCGACATCACCACCGACCCGATCGAGATCGCCCCGACCGCGCACTACTCGATGGGCGGTGTGTGGGTGCGGCCGGAAGACCACCAGACCGATGTCGACGGCCTCTACGCGATCGGCGAGGCCTCGAGTGGACTGCACGGCGCCAACCGACTCGGGGGCAACTCGCTCATCGAGCTGCTCGTCTACGGGCGCATCGTGGGGCAGGCAGCCATGGAGCATGCGGCCGGTCTGGATGCCCAGCGTCGGTCGGCGACGGCTGTGGCCGAGGCGCGGGCGGAGATCGACGATCTGCTCGCCGCGGAGGGGCGGGAGAACGTCCGCGCCCTGCAGCGGGCGATCCGCAACCTGATGACCGAGTACGCCGGAGTCGTGCGCTCGGAGGAGGGGCTGCGTGCGGGGCTCGCCGATCTCGACATGATCGAGGGGCGCATGGAGGACATCGGCATCCACCCCGACATCGCGGGTTTCCAGGACCTCGCCCACGCGTTCGACCTCAAGGCGTCGGCGCTCGCCGCACGCGCCACCCTCGAGGCGGCGCTGGAACGTCGGGAGACCCGCGGATGCCACAACCGCAGCGACTTCCCCGACACCGACCCGACGCTGCAGGTGAACCTGGTGTGGTCGCCGAAGGACGGTGTGACCCGCGAGGCGATCCCTGAGATCTCACCCGAGATCGCCGAGCTCATGCGGGAGGTCGACACCGCGGGCAAGCTCGTCGAGTAGCGGGGGAACCCGTTCACGACCGAGGCCCCGCTCCGCCGATGACGGCAGGGCGGGGCCTCGGTGGTGCTGCGGGTTCTTGTGGAGCTCAGTCGGCCTGCGGCTCTTCCGCGTCGATCACGCCGATGCCGACCGCCTCGTGATCGGGCTCGGGCTCATCGCGCTTCGGAGCCTTGGGTTCTTCACCCGGGGCCTTCTCGGTGCTCGGCTCTTCGAGCTCCTCGGTGCTCGGAACCTCGCTCGGGTCGGCGTCTTCGGGTGATTCCGCCTCGGCGGGCGTCGTGACCTCGCCCTCGCTCGTATCCGACGACGGCGTGGGTGTGGGGGTCTGCGATTCGGGGGAGGCCTCGTCCGTGGTCTCCGGATCGTCCGTGGTCTCCGGATCGCCCGTGGTCTCCGGATCGCCCGTGGTTTCCGGATCGGGAGTGCTGTCGGTCATGATGACCCCTTTCGACGATGTGGTCCGACCAGGATGGCTCCGCACGCCGAGAACGGAAAGGGGCTTGACGCGCTGATGAGTTAACCGCGGTGAACCGAACCGGCGAATCCGGCGTAGCCTGGAGGGGTGACAGCGTACGTCTCGGCCTTCGACCTCTTCTCCATCGGAGTGGGGCCATCGAGCTCTCATACGGTCGGACCGATGCGAGCGGCCCTCGACTTCGCTCGGCGACTCACAGCCACGGGCGTCCTCCCTCAGGTCGCCCGGATCGGGAGCACTCTCTACGGTTCGCTCGGAGCGACGGGCATCGGGCACGGCACACCGGACGCCGTCGTCGCGGGCCTGCGCGGTCTCACGCCGGAGACCTGCGATCCTGCCGACGTGCGTGCAGCTTGGACCGATCTGCCCGCGGAGGCTGTGATCCGCGTCGACGGCACCCACGACGTCCCCTTCGCGAAGGACGACATCGTGTTCGCGCCGCGCACCCGGCTTCCTGGACACCCGAACGCCATGACGATCACCGCCTGGGACGACTCGGGTGCGGTTGTCGCCGAGGAGACCTACTACTCGGTCGGCGGAGGCTTCATCCGACGCGACGGCGAGGAGGCGAAGCTCACGACCGCCGGATTCCCGTACTCCTATGCGGATGCGGCGTCACTGCTCGCCCTCTGCGACGAGAACGGACTGTCGATCGCCGAGGTGGCGCGACTGAACGAGACCTCGCTGCGCTCGGAGGAGGAGGTCGCCGCCGGGCTCGATGCGATCTGGGATGCCATGTCGGGGTGCGTGAATGCCGGCCTCCATGCCGACGGCACCCTTCCCGGGATCCTCAAGGTCAAGCGACGTGCCGGTGTGATCCGCGGCCAGCTCGAAGAGGTGGAAGCCGACGGGCATCGCGAGCTTCCCGGCGAATGGCTCGGGGCCTTCGCGCTCGCCGTGAACGAGGAGAATGCGGCGGGCGGTCGCGTCGTCACGGCGCCGACCAATGGAGCCGCAGGCATCCTTCCCGCCGTCGCGATGTACTGGTGGCGTTTCCTGGCCGATTCGGGGCTCGGGGCGGGCAACGCGGTCACCCCGTACGGCGAGCTGGTGGGCAGTGCGCTGCTCGGTTTCGAGTCGGACGTGCGTGCGGTGAGCGACGGGAGCGACCTCGACGAGGAGCAGACCGCTGAGGCGAACCGTCGTCGCGGCATCCGTCGCTTCCTGTTGACCGCGACGGCACTCGGGTCGCTGTTCAAGGCCAACGCATCGATCTCCGGGGCGGAGGGCGGGTGCCAGGCCGAGGTCGGCAGCGCCTGCGCCATGGCGGCCGGCGGCCTCACCGCGGTGATGGGCGGAACGAACCGGCAGATCGAGAACGCGGCCGAGATCGCGATGGAGCACCACCTCGGTCTCACGTGCGACCCGATCGGCGGGCTGGTGCAGATTCCGTGCATCGAGCGCAACGCGATCGCCGCCTCGACCGCCGTCACTGCTGCCCGGCTCGCTCTTCGTGGCGACGGCAGCCACTACGTGTCGCTGGACGCCGTCGTCGAGACGATGCGCCAGACCGGGGCCGACATGTCCACCAAGTACAAGGAGACGAGCGAGGGTGGTCTCGCCGTCAACGTCATCGAGTGCTGAGGCTCCTTCCCGTGTCCCTGTCGGGGGATGCGGGTAGCCTCTCCGAGACGTCACACGGGGAGGGGCCACGATGGATGCGTTCTGGGAGCCGACCTCTCGACGACGACGGCAGCAGCCCGTCGTCGCGGTCCGTCCGAACGATGAGGCGCCGACGACGGGGACGGACTGGCCGACGAGCATCCCCGCCGTCGCCCAGGTGCTGCGAGAGGGGATCGACCTCGACCCCGGGGTGACCTTCCTGGTCGGCGAGAACGGCAGCGGCAAGTCCACCCTGGTCGAGGGCATCGCGATCGCGTACGGTCTCTCGCCGGAGGGCGGTTCCCGGCAGGCGCGGCACACCACACGGGCCACCGAGTCGCCGTTGTCCGAGTGGTTGCGGCTGCAGCGGGGAGTGGGTTCGAGCCGATGGGGATTCTTCCTCCGTGCAGAGACGATGCACTCCTTCTACACCTACCTCGAGGAGAACCCGTCGACCAGCGCCCCCGACGTGCCGTTCCACGAGATGAGCCACGGCGAGTCGTTCCTCGCGCTGCTGGAGAGCCGTTTCGACGAACCGGGCTTCTACTGCCTCGACGAGCCGGAGGCCGCGCTGTCCTTCAATTCCACCCTCGCCCTGATCGCCGTGCTCCGACGCATCGCCGACGAGGGAGGACAGGTGCTGTGCGCCACCCACTCGCCGGTGCTGGCGGCCCTGCCGGGAGCGAAGATCCTCGAGGTCGGCGAGTGGGGTGTGCGCCCGGCCGAGTGGGGCGACCTCGAGATCGTGAACCACTGGCGTTCGTTCCTCGAGCATCCGACGCGCTATCTGCGTCATCTGCTCGACTGACCGGCCCGCCGTGCCACCCTCGCGCGTCATAGGCTGACGGGCATGACCGAGCACAAGCCTCGCAGGCGGCGTGGCCGACCCCGCGGCGTCTCGGACTCGCGGGCGCGGATCATCGCCTCCGCCGTCGACGACTTCGGGGAGAAGGGCTACGACGGAGCGACGATCCGCTCCATCGCCGCGCGGGCCGGGGTGGACTCCGCCCTCGTGCACCACTACTTCGGCACCAAGGCCGACCTCTTCGCCGAAGCCGTGGGCATCCCGCTGCGTCCCGACATCGATGTTCCGGGGATCGTCGCGGGTCCGCGTGACGAGGTCGGTGAACGCCTGATCCGATATGTCCTCGAGGCGTTCGAGCAGCCCGAGGTGCGCCGGCGCGGGGTCATGCTCCTCCGCACCGCGATCGGGAGTCGGGTCACGACACCGCTGCTGGCAGGCTTCCTCTCGCGCGAGCTCCTCTCCCGCATCTCGCGGAGCCTCCACGTCGACGACGCCGACCTCAGAGCCTCGCTCGTCGCCTCGCAGATCGCCGGAATGCTGATCGCCCGATATGTGCTGAAGCTCCCGGCGCTCGCTGCCGCCCCGGTGGACGACCTCGTCGCACGGGTGGGCCCCACGGTGCAGCGCTACCTCTTCGACTGAGCTCCATCTTCTGAGCTCCATCTTCTGCGCTCCACCTTCTACTGCGCTCGGGAGAACCCGTTGACGCCGTCGATCGGGAGGCGCATAATTCATCGCATGATGAATAATGCCGCAGTGGAGATCACGCAGCTGCGCGTGCGGCGCGGAGCCGTGCACGTGTTCGACGGCATCGACCTCGCCGTGCCCCGCGGCCAGATCACGGGGCTGCTGGGTCCCTCGGGGTGCGGCAAGACCACGCTCATGCGGTCGATCGTCGGTGTGCAGCGGATCGCGTCGGGCGACGTGACCGTTCTCGGTGAGCCGGGCGGTTCCCGCCAACTGCGGCATCGTGTCGCGTACGGCACGCAGGGCGCCTCGGTCTACGGCGATCTCAGCGTGCGGCAGAATCTCACCTACTTCGCCTCGCTCCTGAAGGCGCCTAAGGGCGATGTCGACCGGGTCATCCAGGAGGTCGGTCTCGGCGCGCAGGCGGCGCAGCTCGTCGATTCGCTGAGCGGCGGCCAGGCGACGCGGGTGTCGCTCGCGGTGGCGTTGATCGGCGCCCCCGAGCTCATCGTGCTGGATGAGCCGACGGTCGGCCTCGACCCTGTACTGCGTGCCGAGCTGTGGAGCCTGTTCCGCCGCCTTGCCGACCGGGGAGTCACACTCATCGTCTCGAGCCACGTGATGGACGAGGCTGTGCGCTGCGATCGGCTGCTGCTGATGCGGGAAGGGCGGATCATCGCCGACACGACTCCGTCGTCGCTGCTCGCCGACACCGGCACGAGCGACGCCGAAGCCGCGTTCCTCGCTCTGATCGAACGCGACAGGGCGGCCGGCACCGCGACCACCCGGCGGGCGCGGCGAGAAGCGCACGAGCGGCATGAGGAGGTCGAAGAATGAACGGCCGTCGTCTGTTCGCGACGGCCGGGCGCGTGCTCACGCAGCTGCGGCACGACCCGCGGTCGATCGCCCTGATGCTCATCGCCCCGAGCCTGCTCGTCGGTCTCTTCGCCTGGCTGTTCAGCGAGCAGGACGGTGTGTTCGACCAGTTCGGCGGGGCGATCCTGGCGCTGTTCCCGTTCATCGTGATGTTCCTCATCACCTCGATCACCACTCTGCGCGAGCGCCGTTCCGGCACGCTCGAACGGCTGATGACCACGCCGCTCGAGAAGGCCGACTTCATCCTCGGCTACGCACTCGCGTTCGGGCTGATGGCTCTGCTGCAGGCGGTGGTCACGGTGTCGTTCGCGGTCGCGGTGTGCGGCCTCGACGTCGACGGGCCGCTGTGGCAGCTCGGCCTCGTCGCGGTGGTCGATGCCCTGCTCGGCACGGCGCTGGGGCTGCTGGCGAGCGCGTTCGCCCAGACCGAGTTCCAGGCCGTGCAGTTCATGCCGCTGCTGGTGTTCCCCCAGATCATCCTCGGCGGTCTGTTCATGCCCCGAGACCAGATGCCCGATGTGCTGCACGCCATCTCCGACTGGTTGCCGCTCAGCTATGCGATCGACACGATCAACGCGGTCGCGGCGGGAGACGAGGGCGCGGACGTGTTCGGTCCGCTGCTCATCGTCGTGGCGTTCGCCGTCGGTGCCCTGGTGCTTGCCGCCCTCACGCTGCGGCGGCGTACGCGCTGAGCCGTGACCCCGGTGAACAACTCCTCAGAAAGGCCCTCGGAACTCGGGATCAGAGCGGTCTCTGCGGTACAGCGCCGTGCTTTTGAGGAGTTGTGCACGGCCGCCTGAGCAGAGTCGGTCAGCGAGCGGCGCGGTTCTTGGTGTGCTTGGTCGGCGTCGCGGCCCAGGGATCTTCGGGCCACGGGTGCCGGGGGTAGCGGCCGCGCATCTCGGCGCGCACCTGGGCGTACGGGCCGGACCAGAAGGAGGCGAGGTCGTCTGTGACAGCGAGCGGCCGCCCCGCGGGGGACAGCAGGTGGAAGAGCACGGGAACGCGTCCGTCCACCACCCGCGGCGTCTCCGCCCAGCCGAAGCACTCCTGCAGCTTCACCGCCACGACGGGGCGTGCGGTCGCGTCGCCGTCGGGCTCCGGGTAGGTGATGCGCACGCGGGACCCGCTGGGCACGGCGAGCCGTTCCGGGGCGAGCGCATCCAGGTGCACGGCTTCGGGCCACGGCAGCAGACGGCGAAGGGCGGACGTGAGATCCAGCCGGCTGGCGGGGGCGCCGGACGCGAGGGCATCGAGCTCCGTCGCCAGCCACGTGTCGAGCGATTCGAGCAGGCCCGCGTCCGACACGTCGGGCCAGGGGGCGCCGAGTTCCCTCCGCAGCAGCGCGAGTCGGCGGCGCAGGGCATCCGCACTCTCGGACCAGGTGAACATGCCGAGTCCGTCGCGTCGGACCGCCCGCTCCACTGCATCCCGGCCTTCCGACGCCGCCGCCCGCACCGGCACCGATGAGCGAACGATCGCCCCGATCCGGCGCTCACGGCGGGCCTGCACGCGACCTCCGACGAACTCGGCCTCGACGCGGTCGGTCATCAGGTGGCTGGCCGCGCTCTCCATCTGCCCCTCCGTCAGCACCGCCGCCGATCGGATGACAGCGCCGGAGCCCGCCGCCGCCCGCGATGATGCCCGGGTGACGTCGGCCACGGCCAGCCACTCCACGGCGGCGAGCGGACCAGCGATCCCTGCCCGCGTGCCCGAAGCCAGCAGGAAGGTCGCGCCCGACTCCGAGCGCTCGACGCGGTGGGCGACACGGTCAGGGAAGGCCAGCGCGATCACGAGACCCACCCCCTCGAGACCCGAACGCGTGTCGGGCGCCGGGGCGACCATGCGCTCCAGCCGACGCGCGTCCTCGTGCCAGCGGCGAGCGTCGCGGGTCCGGCCCCCGCGCAGTGCGATGAGAGCGTGGGCGACGTCGGCGTCCGGGACGCGCTGGTCTCCGCTCAGAAGCGCGACGACCTCGGCGGCGAGTCGGCTGCCGACCACCGGGCTGCCGTCCCGCAGCGCCCTGGCCAGTCGGGGATCGGTCGGTATACGTGCCAGCATCCGGCCTGCTGCTGTGGCGCGACCGTCGTCGTCGATCGCGCCGAGTCCGCGGAGCACGGCGACGGCGTCGGTGAGGCTGTCGGCTCGCAGCGGTTCGATCATGCGCAGACCCGCGCCACCCGGTGCGCCCCAGCAGGCGAGGAGGAGGGCGGCGTCGGCGAGGTCGGCCGTGGCGATCTCGGGCGACGGACGAGCGGGAGCCGCGGCGTAGGTGCGCTCGTCGACGCAGCGGATCACGGCGCCTGGACCTTGCCGGGTGGCGCGTCCGGCACGCTGCACGCACGAGGAGCGTGAAGCCGGGGTGGTGACCAGACCCGTCATGCCACGGGCGGCGTCACGCTGGGGCTGCCGCGACAGGCAGCTGTCCACGACCAGCCGTACACCCGGCACCGTGAGAGATGACTCGGCGAGGGAGGTGGTGACGATGATGCGGGGGGCCTCGCGCGGCGCGCGACCGCGGATCACGGCGTCCTGTTCCGCCGGGGCGATCCGCCCGTGCAACTCGCGCACGTCGAAGGCGTCGTTCAGGGAGCGGACGCGTCGCGCGATCTCCGACACCTCACCAGCGCCGGGGGCGAAGACCAGCACATCGGCTTCCGGGTCTTCGCGGACCAGCTCGGCGGCTGCGGATGCGGTGACGCTCGCGACGTGGTCGAGGAACCCGCGCGTGACTCCCCGTTCGTCGAGGCGGGGCACGGGGCTCGGGGCCCAGCGCTCGGTGAGGGGGAAGGCCGGGACGGCGTGGTCGACGATCGGCGCAGGGGACTCGTCTGTGCCGATGACGGTGGCGATCCGGGCGGCGTCCAGGGTGGCCGACATCGCCACGACCGTCAGATCGTCCCGCAGCTCGCGAACCTCGGAGAGCAGACCGACGAGGAGGTCGGTCTCGATGGCGCGCTCGTGCACCTCGTCGATGATGACCGCGCCGATGCCGTCTAGCCCCGGGTCGTCGAGCATCCGTCGCAGCAGGACCCCCGCCGTGACGAACTCGACTTTCGTGTCGGCTCCCGCGGAGCGCTCGCCGCGGACGGTGAATCCCACGCGTCCGCCGAGAGGCGAGCCGTCGAGCTGCGCGAGTCGGCGAGCGGCCGCGCGTGCGGCGATCCGGCGCGGTTGGGTGACGAGCACGCGACCGGGGGTTCGGGAGGCGAGGAGTGGAGGCACGAGGGTGGTCTTACCCGTGCCGGGCGGTGCGGTCACCACCACGGATGCACTCGCATCGAGGGCGGCGGAGAGCTCCTCGACGGCGCCGGCGAACGACAGGCCGGCACCGATCGTGGCGATGTCGAAGACCGCGTGCATCATCCGTCCAGTCTGCCCGGTCGGAGAAACGACGGATGCCGCGACCGAATCGATCGCGGCATCCGCTGTCATGCGCCGACTACTCCGCGGGAGGAGCCGGCGGCGCGGGCGGCGGTGGTGTGGTCGGCGTCGAGACGCGCGGAGCGGGCGCGGCTGCCGAAGCCTCTGCGACTCCTGCGCCGAAGCCGCGGCCCACGGCCTGACCCTGGATGATGCCGGCCAGGTCGAGTCCCGTGGCCGAGTGGACGCTGTCGAACACCGAGGCGAGTGCCTTGGCGCTGTCGGCGCCCACGACGGTGGATGCGCCGTCTTCGCCGGAGCTGCCGATGATCGACACGTTGCCGATGGCCGCATAGCCCTTCGAGAACTCGGCCATGATCGACGGCAGCACCTCGAGGACGCGCTGCGAGAGGAATGCGTCCTGGTTCGAGGCGATGGCCTTGGCCTCCGCCTCCAGAGCGGCAGCACGGGCGTCACCCTCGGCGCGGATCGCGTCGGCCTCGGCGCTGGCGCGGAGACGGCGGGCTTCTGCTTCGGCCTCGGCCTGGGCTCGCAGGGCATTCGCCTCACCGCTGGCCTTGGCGATCGCCGCTGCTGCTTCACCCTCGGCGCGGGCCTTGTCGGCCTGGGCCTGCTGTTCGGCGATGCGCGTGCGGGCCTCGGCCTGCTTGACCTGCTCGATCGCGGCGGCTTCGGCCGAGCGTTCGCGTGTGTAGAGCTCGGCCTGAGCGCGGGTCTCCGCCTCGTAACGCTGGGCGTCGGCGACGCGCTTCACGTCGGCGTCGAGCTGTGCCTGCTTGTTCTCGGCCTGCTGCTGCAGCACCGCCTGCTCGGCCTGCGCACGGGCGAGTGCCTCGGCCTGCTCGGCTTCGGCGCGCGCCCGGCCGATGCCGGAATCGGCATTGGCGGTGTTGGTGTCGAGCGCGGTCTGCTCGATCAGGTTGGCTTCCTGGTTGGCGATGTTCTTCTGGTTGATCGCGCGGTCGGCGTTGGTCTGCGAGATCTCGGCGGACTGACGCTTCGCCTGGATCTCAGGAGCACCGAGGGACTGGATGTAGCCGACCTTGTCGGTGATGCCCTTGATCTGGAACGAGTCGAGGATCAGGCCCTGCTCGGCGAGCTCCTGCGAGACGTCTGCCGCGATCTGGTCCGAGAACTTCTTGCGCTCGCGCATCAGCTCGACGACCGACAGGGTGGCGACGATGCCGCGGAGCGCCCCTTCGAGCTGCTCCGTGGTGAACTGCTCGATGGCCTTGTCCTGCGAGGCGAATCGCTCGGCTGCGCGGCGGACCAGGATCGGGTCGGATCCGATCTTCACGATCGCGACACCGTCGACGTTCAGGGTCACGCTGTCGAGCGACTGCGCCTCGGCGTTCAGGGAGACCTGACGTGAACGCAGCGAGATGATCTCGTGACGCTGCGTGATCGGATTCACGAGCGATTTGCCGTTCACGATCACGGTGACCGGCGACTCCGACATCTCGGACCTGCTCGAGCCGTCGGCCGAGAGCACGGCCGTCTGCACCTTCTGCTTGCGCCCCGAGATGACGAGTGCCTCGTCGGCGCGAGCGACCTTTATCCAGCTGCGTGCGAACAGCAGCAGGACGAGCAGTAGGACGACGGCGACGACGACGGCGATTCCGACGATGACGAGGATGCCGACGATTCCGGCGATCTCCATGGATGACCTCCCTGGTTCCCCCGAGGGGGCGGTCTCGGACGCGCCGTGATGCGCGCCTTCGCCCCCACCCTGCCAGAAAAGCGCTCGGCGTCGCCGCGGCGGACGTCATCTTCCTGTCACCGTAGAGGAGTCCTCGCTCCCCGCGATGCTGTGGAGGAGAGTCGGACGTCAGCCTTTGCGGAGCTTCTCCGCGAGGTCACGCAGGGCGCGGAGCTCGTCGTCGTCGAGGCGGGACATGCGCTCGGCGATCGAGCGTCCGTGCACCGTGGCGAGCGAGCGGAACGCCCGGGCCCCCTCGTCCGTCGCGCGGATCAGTGCGCCGCGACCGTCGTCGGGGTCGGGGCACTTCGCCACGAGACCGCGCGCGACCATCCGGTCGACCAGTCGCGAGACGCTGGGTTGACTGATGAGCATGTTCGCCGTGATGTCCCGCAGCCGCGCGGTCAGGTCGGGGGAGCGGGTGACGGTGAGCAGCACGTCGTACTCGGCCTGCGCGATATCGCTGTGCTCGAAGTCGCCCATCATCTCGGTGAACAGCTCGTGCTGCGCGCGGAACAGGCTCTCCCAGGCCTCCAGGGCGAGCTTGCGATCGGTCATCCTCACAGAATAGTGCGAACAGTAAAGGGCCGGTCGGAGAGGCTCCCGACCGGCCCTTGTCCCTTGCACCAAGAGTGTCCTGCAATCACATGCGGTGGATGCCACAGCAAACATTCACCGTGCGATCACTGTATAACGGCGAGGTAACGAATGCAACGGTTTGATCACGGAATGTTGGTCAGAGGTGCCGAGCGCCTGCGAGTGAGGAATCGGAAGCTGACGTCCCAGATGTACTCGAGCGGTCCTTTCCGGAACCGGCGGGACCAGAGGTTCGCGAAGAGGATCACCGCGGCGGCGATGCCGGCGAACATCACCAGAGTGCCCACGAGCGGGTCGAGCGTCGTCGACAGTGGCGAGTGACCGATCACCTGCTGAGCGACTCTCCCGAGGATGTTCTGCAGCACGTAGCAGCTCAGCGCCATCCGTCCGACGAGGGAGAGCTGTCGGCCGACGAACCCGATGCGGTGTCTCTGATAGAACGCGGCCATCAGGGCGAGGATGCCGAAGGCGACGAAGGGAGCAGAGAGGAACCGGTCGAGCCCGACCTGGTCCTGCGCGAGGAAGAAGGTGAGCTCCAGCGGAAGACCGATGCCGAGTCCGATGATCATGACCCATCTGCGCAGGCGTGCCCCTCGCGTTTCGAACAGCCCGTGACGGTACAGGATCGCGCCCAGTGTGAAGAGCACGAGCCCCAGAGACAGGATGGACCCGGTGTCAGTGCCGATGGTGAGGTCGGAGAACACCGTCAGCGCGTTCGCCTGCACCGTCGCCCAGTACCCCGATTGGCCGCTCGAATCGCCCGCGTCTCCGGGGAACACGACCCCGGGGAGCATGAAGGTGCCATCGGCGGTGAACAGCGGCATGAGTATGAGAGTGACGTGCGCGGTCAGTGCGACAACGATGAAGATCCACTGGCGCTTCTCGGGCAGAAGCAGCACGAAGGCGACCACGAAACCGAGAATCGCGTAGGCCCGCAGCACGTCGAACTGCACCACGAAGATGTAGTTCAGCATTCCGTCGAGGAACAGCAGTCCGGTGCGGATGAGGTAGGTGCCGGGCCACCGGCTTCCCCGGCGCAGAGCGGCCTGGCGTTGGATCTCGAGTCCGATGCCGAACATGATCGTCAGGAGCCCGAGGAACTTGCCGTTCGACGCGGCCGACAGCAGGTCGTCCCACCAGATGTCGATGATCCGTTCGCCGAAGAACGCGCGGAACAGCCAGATGTTGCTCGCGAGGGTGCCGATGATGGCGACGCCGCGGATGACGTCGAGCGACGCGATACGACGAGAGGGTGTCGGGGCCGCAGGTGCCGCGGAGGGTGGAGCGAGATCGTTCATGCGTCCAGCCCACGGCAGAGGCGGTTGCCGGAGCGTATGGCGTTTTCGATACGGGCGGGATATCGGCTGCGAGTGGAGAGCGGTCAGTCGCCCCGGACCAGGCGCGGGACCAGCGCCACCATCGCGACCAAGACGATCAGCTCGACCATCGTCTGCGTCACGACGACGAGCGGGGTGATCGCGAAGGCGCTCGGAAGAGCCAGCGCCAACGGCAGCACCACGAGCGAGTTGCGGGTGACGGCGCTGAACACCACGGCACGCCGCCCCGGCGCATCGAGTCGTGCGACGCGTGCCGCCAGGGCTCCGAGCGGCCCGACGACCACGGCGAATCCCAAGAAGATCGGGACCGTCAGGAGCACACCGCTCCACGCGTCGCCGAGGTCCGCCACCTGCGAGGCGACGACGGTGAACAGGGTGAGCATCATGAGCGGTACCGTCCCCGCTGCCGATCCCCGCTCGAAGGCCCGAGCGAACGCGTGTCTCCTCGCCGTCAGCTGTGTCAGCGCGGCCAGCCCGAGAGGCAGCACGATCAGGAGGAGGAACGCGTCGACGAAAGGACGGGCATCGAACGAGCGCAGAACGCTCGGCCCCATGATGAGGGAGACGTAGACGGGGAGCAGGAGGATCTGCACCAGCATGAGCAGCGGAGTCGCCGCCAGCAACCGGGCGCGGTCGCCACCCGCGAGGCCGGTGAATACGATCACGTAGTCCACGCAGGGAGTGAGCAGCACGAGCAGCACTCCGAGGAGCACGGCCTCGTCGGCCGCGACGAACCTGCTCAGGCCGAACACCACTAGGGGCACCACCACGAAGTTCGCGATCAGCAGCGTCCCGAGGAAGCGCCACTCGGTGAAGGCCCGCCCGAGGCGTGAGAACGGCACGCTCAGGAACGTCGCGTACAGCAGGAGTCCCAGGACGGGGGTGATCGCCGACTCCCACCACGGAGCACTCGCAGGTGCCCACAGGCCGATGGTGGCACCGACGACGATGGACGTCAGATACAGCATCACCTGGTGTTGCTCGCCCCATGCCGTCAGCCCCTCGAGCGCAGGTCGATGAGCGATGAGGCCTACAACCGGCTGCTGGACGCGATCATCAGCGGCGAGCTGCGTCCCGGCGAGCGGCTGCGCGATTACGAGCTCGCCGAGCGCCTCGGAACCTCGAAGACTCCGATCCGTCACGCTCTCGACAGACTGGCCGACCACAGCCTCGTCGATCCTGTCCGACGACCTCGGTGAGCGTGCGCGAGATGCAGCGCAACCGCTACACCCGGGTCGCGCCGATCGACCTCGACCAGGTCCGCAACGCGGTCGACTTCTTCGGCCAGCGCGGTGGGCGCATCAAGGATCCGTTCGGGAACATCTGGTGGGTCGTGAGCCACGCCCAAGACGTGCCGGAAGACGTGGCGTGGCAGCGCCTGCAGCAGCCCAGCACGCCGAGCAGATGCGCCTCGCGCAGGAGACTCTCGACGCCGCGAGCTCAGCGGGCGCACGCACGGGCGCAGCAGCGCTCCCGTGCGCTGATAGGAGTTCGCGGAAAAGTCGGGCGGCAGTCGACTACTCGGCAGACGGTCCTGAACTAGAGTCGGTGACCATATCACCGCCACCCTGGCGAGCCCCCGACGAGGAGGAGCAGACGTGAAGTCTGAAGTCCGTGATCTCCGCCGCCGCATGTACGGCGCGCTCGCCCTCACTGTGTACATCGGTGCGATACTCGTCGCGAACATCCTCTCGGCCAATATCGGCCTGGTCCCCGTAGGATTCGGCCTTCTCGTCTCGGCGGGAACATACGCGGCTGGCTTCGCGCTCCTCTCCCGTGACTTCGTCCACACCTACCTCGGTGTCCGGGGCGTCCTGGCCGGAATAACGATCGGACTCGCACTGTCGTGGTTTCTCGCGACGCCGGCACTGGCGATGGCGTCGGCCGTCGCATTCCTCGTCGCAGAAGTTGCCGACATGCTCGTGTTCCTGTGGATCCGCCCGCGTGGCTTCGTTCGCGCTGCGCTCGTCTCCAACTGCGTGTCGGCACCGGTGGACACCGTGCTGTTCCTCTGGATCGCCGGGTTCCCTCTCATGTTCGAGAGCATCGTCGGTCAGATGGTGGGGAAGATCCTATGGGCGACGATCGTGCCGCTCGCGTTCTATGTTGGCGTTCGCGCGGTCGCGAGAAGTCGTACATTCGCTCAGCCAGAGGAGTCCGACGCCCTCACCTGACATTTCTGCGCCTTCCGAAGCAGGGTGCGCTTCGATATCGTCGAACACGACCCGGTGACGAATGATCTGAGAGCTCTGGAGCTGCCGATGGCATCGAGTATCGTTGTGATCGGAGCAGGCGCGATCTCGCTGGAGATCGCCCGTGCTCTCGCGCGATTGGACGGCTCGGTCGAGATTCATGTCTTCATGGGTCGGGCGTCGGTGCCGTCTGCCTCGCTCGCCGCGGGAGCCATGGTCGCTCCCTGGTCTGAGACGACTGCAGAGTCGATCGAACGCCATGATCACGCGCTTCGGCATTCTCTTCTTCGTGAGGCGCGCGAAGCGTGGGCCCATGAACTCGACGGCGTCAGGGTCGACGGACGGCCGCTGATCAGTGGAACAGGTTCGTTTCTGATCTCGAATTCCGTGTCGGGAACGATCGAAGACCGGAATTATCGGGCGATCGTGCAGCAACTCGACGCCGACGACGTGAGCTACGAATCCGTCGATCCGGATGAGATACCCGGGTTCGCTCCGCGACCGGGTGCCCGTGCCTCCCGGGCCCTGTACATCCGTGACGAATTCACCCTCGACTCGGCCGCTCTCCACGAATGGCAGAAGCGCACGCTCTCCGCCTCGCCGCAGGTTCATCTCCACGATGCGCTTGCGCGGCCGCTGACCGAAGATGACAAGCTCATCGGCGTCATAGACAATACTAAGCAGGTATGGAGAGCCGAAGCGGTGATCATCGCCGCCGGAGTCAGTTCGCGCGCCATTCTCCCGTTCGACGTGCGTCGCCGCGTCCCGCCGACGCTGTTCGGCGCAGGTTCGGCACTCGTCGTGACGAGCGAAGTCTCGGCGGCCCTCGTCTCGTGCATCCGTACTCCGAATCGGGCCTTCGCCTGCGGACTCCACGTCTTGCCGAGCGGGCCGAACAAGCTCTACATCGGTGCGACGAACAACATTCTCACGATGCCCTGGGCGCGGCCGAGCATGAGCGACGTTGAGGCGCTGTCTGCCTGGTCCAGAACACAGATCAACAAGGAGCTCGCGCACGCGAGCGTATCGGAGCTGCGGGCGGGCAACCGTCCTATTTCGGCCGACCTGTTGCCGACCATCGGCGAGACATCGATCGCCGGGTTGTGGATGGCCAGCGGAACATTCCGCGACGGGCTCACGATGGCGCCTGTCATCGGCGATGCCATAGGCCGCGCCATCCTCCGAGACGAAGACACGTTGCCCGCGGTCTGGGCTCCTGAGCGGCCGCTGTCGTATGAGGCCCCTGCCCAGGGCGCCCCGCAGCTGGCGACCGCGCACACGATGGCCGTCGCCGACGAGCACGAGGTGGCCTTCGATGACGCAGGGATGGATGAAGAGGTTTTCGGACTCTACAGCGACCATTTCACGCGACGTGAGGAGTCGTTCGGTGAGGCACTCAACGGGCGCGTCCCGCCTGAAGTCCTGGCATCCGTCGAGCCCGGCACCGCGCTGCATCGCGAGATCGTCGCGCACGGTGAGAGCTATCCAGTGCCAGCATTCGCCGGGCCGTCGGATGCGGGGTGAGCGCGCCGGCCGGTCTCACGATCGCTTGGCGTGCTCTTCCATCAGATGAGCGACGTCGGGGTGCTCCGAGGTCCATGCTCCACCCACCGACAGTGTCGTGGTGGCGGCACCCTGCTCATCGATCCCGCGCAACGACATGCACCCGTGACGAGCTGTGATCGCCACGCCAGCTCCGATGGGGGACAGGTGGGATATGAGCGCGTCGACGGTTTGACGTCCGAGGGTCTCTTGAACCTGCAGCCGCGATGCGTAGACCCGGAGGAGCCTCGCCAGCTTCGAGAGACCGACGACCTCTCCCCGCGCTCGATCTGGACGGTAAGCCACCGTCGCGACGCCCTCGATCGGGAGCAGGTGATGAGCGCAGGTAGAGGCAAACCGCAGCCCGGAGAGGATCACCAGACCCGGGTCGCCCTCGACGGGGAATCTCGTCGAGAGAATGTCCGCGGGATTCGCGTCATAGCCCTCTGTTCGTTTCATCCACGCTCTGAAGACTCGCTCAGGCGTTTCGGCGGTGTGCGCGCCCTCATCGAATCCCATGGAGGCCATGAAGGAGCGGACCGCGCTGATCGCAGCCTCCGGATCGATCTCCCGGGTGTTCACGGCGGGCACGCTCACAGCATTCACGTCGGTTCTACTTTCCACGTTCGTCTCCCCACGCGAGGACATGCAGCCTGTGGCTGACGTTCAGCCCCGCTTCGATCGCCCAATCGCAGACCTCGGGCCAGCGCCTCGCGAGGGTCTCGATGTCGGTTCCCTCCGGCATGACCCAGACCCGATGGGGATTCCATCCGAAGGTCTGCGCCAGTCGGGCTGTCTCTCGGACATCGTCTCGCGACATCACGACGACCTTCAGGTGGACTTCCGCCATCTCACGGGCCTCACGCCAACCCGGATGCAAAGCCGGCGTCGTCCGGCTTTTCTGAGCACGGGCGTGGGCGAGCTTCGGCGAGACCACGAAGAGATCCACCAGGTCGAGCACCTGCGGGTTGGGTGAGATCGTTCCGTTGGTCTCGACATGGATCCTCTGGCCGCGGGCGCGCATCATCTGCAGCACCTCGACGAACTCCGCTCGGTCTTGGTAGAGCAGGGGCTCTCCGCCGGTGACGACGCAGTTGCGCACATCCGGAACGAGAGGAAGGATCTCCAAGGGACTCAGATGGGAGATCTCCATCCGGAGGTCGTATCGTCCTCCGTCCCAGGTGTACGCCGAGTCGCACCAGGTGCAGGCCAGATTGCATCCGCCCAGTCTCAGAAAGGCACTGAGTTCTCCGGAGGCCGGGCCTTCTCCCTGCAGCGTGGGGCCGAACACTTCGACGATCGGCAGGGTCCTCGCACCGCCGGAGCGGCGAGGCGAGGAGGCAAGCCGGAGCCCCGTCATCACGTCCGACCTCCCGCGATCTGCGCCGCGTCGGCCGGTATCGTCACACTCGCCCAGGTCTTGGGGGTTTCGGAGACGGACACGGTCACGGCGTCCACGTTGCGGTACCCGGCATCGGCGAAAACGGAGTACGCGGTTTCGGCCAGCAGCGCGGCGAGGTGTTCGGCGGTCGGATTCATGTCGATGACGTCGTTGAGATGGCGGTGGTCGAGAGTGTCGTCAAGCCATGCCTTGATCGGCGCGAAGTCGCCGTAGTCGATCACGAAGCCGGGTTCGACGACGTCCCCGACCACTGTGACCCGCACGACGTAGTTGTGGCCATGGATCCGGCTGCATTGGTGGCCCTCGCGCAGGCCTTCCAAACGATGGGAAGCCGCGAAATCGAAGTCTTTGCTGATCGTGGCCTTCATTGATCTCTCCTCAGCTCTCATACTCGGTCGGATCCGCGGCTCCGACCTCGGCGAATGAGGAGCGGCGTTCATAGCAGGTGCCGCACTCTCCGCAGTGCTTCTCACCTCCGCGATAGCAGGACCACGTGAGATGCAGCGGAGCGTTCGTTCGGATCGCGGCATTCACGATGTCCGCCTTCGATTCGAAGACGAACGGGCCCTTGACGGTGACCGCGTCGCCGGTTCCGCGTTCGGCGGCGAGCGCGATCGCCTCAATGAACTCGGGTCGACAATCCGCATAGAGCTCGTGATCGCCGGCGTGCACGGCGGTCCATACCTCTGTCGCTCCGCGGGACTGCGCGACTCCAACAGCGGCCATCAGAAGGGTCGCATTTCGATTCGGAACCACGGTGAGCGCCATGTTGTCCGACTCGTAGGCGCCGCTGGGCACATCGACGGTCGCGTCGGTGAGCGCGGAACCCGTCAACAACGCCCCCCAACCGCGAAGGTCGATCTCGAAATGATCAGCACCGTAGTATTCCGAGACTGCGCGCGCGGCATCCAGTTCGCGAGCATGACGCTGGCCGTAGTTCACGGAGATGGTCATGGCCAGAGAGCCTTCCTCGTGCGCCAGAGCGGCAGCAGTCGTGGAATCCAGCCCGCCGGACAAAAGGACTGCAACTCGCTTCATGATCGTCTCCTTGCTTGCTCGTGCTGTGGTCTCGGCGTCCACCGAGTCATGTGGTCTCTGCGTCTGCGCTGTCCTGCGCTGCCGATGGCGTGTCGAGATACTTGTTCGCTATCGGGATCCAGGTGATCATCAGCGCCAGCAGGATCACACCGATTGCGATGACCGTGAGCGGTGGGCTCGCTTCTGCCCCGAAGCCGATGAGCGGATTGACGATGATCCCGATGAGGCTTCCCGCCGAACTCGCGACATTCAGTACGGTCGCTCTCCGCTTCTGGGGAATCACCTTGTTCGCCACCGCCATGGTGATGGGGCCGCGAGCATTCAATCCCAGAACGACAAGAACGAATCCGATGATCACGACGACGGGATTCGGCGTCGACATCAGAACGAAGCCCAGGAACCCGAAGCCCATGGCGAGGAAGAGAGCGTACTTCCTGCCGAGCTTCTTCTCGACGGCGCCGGCTTTGTGGTTGTACAGCGCCGCCACGAGCTGCGCGGCGCCTCCGATGAAGCCCCAGGCCACGACTGGGATCGCTGCGGCGGAGAACAGAGGCTGATTCAAGGTGAAGACGGCGTTGAACAGCACGAAAGAGGCGCTGGACGCGATGGCGATGTAGAGCAGGATCGGCGTCGAGAGCAATATGCGGATTCCGTCCAGTGCTGCCTGCACCGATGTCTCCGGCGCACCGTCGGGATCGGGGTCCGGCTGCTGAGAGGGGAGAAAGCAGGAGATGATCGCAGCGACGATTGCGGCGGCGGCGGCGGCGACTGCGGGGAGTGCGATGTCCACTCCGGCGAGAAGACCACCGACAACGGAGCCGATGACCCCGGCGACGAGTTCCAGGGAACTCAGATGCCCCCAGACGCCGACCGACTTCGCATCGGCATCGGAGCCCAGCGCGTCGTAGATGTAGGCGTCCTGAACGCCCGTCAGCATAGCGATGCCGATGCCACTCACGCAGAAGGAGATCGCGAAGGCGAAGAATGAGTCCCCTGCGGCGAAGATTACTTCGGCCACGGCATTGAGCCCGAACCCGGCCACGATCACCCATCGCCGGTCGATACGGTCGGCGAGGACGCCGGCGGGGATCTCGGTGAGGAGGATGCTCGCGACGAGGATGCTCTCGAAGATGAAGACGTCGGCCAACGACTGCCCGCGGTTCAGCAGGAAGAGCGCGCTGACCGGTACGTAGAACCCGAGGCCGGCGGCGACCGTGGCCATCGCCATCGGGGCGAGCGAGCGGTTGCCCCACACGTCGCGGGCGGATGAATCTGCTCTGCTCATCGGAAGACCTCGATGTCAAGGTAGGGCTGCGGCAGACGTGAGGGACGCGTCATCCGCTCGAATACCCACAGGTCGGTGGTCGTTGCCCTTCCGTCGGGCTGCGGATAGAGCTTCACTTTCGGGTGAGACGCCACGGGACTCAGGTCGTATCGGCCGAACTCTTCGAGCAGTCGGGCCCAGCGTCGCCCGAGGCGCCAGGGGTTCACGGAGAGGTAGGCACGAGCGCCTTCGGTCTCGGAAAGACATTCGTCCGTACGCCGAATCCACGCTTCGAGTGCGATCGAGCCATCTGCCGGATCGAGTAGGACGGCTTCGAAACGCGGTGCATCGCGCCACGGTTCGCGTATGTCGTGAGCGCGGAACTCGATGTGATCCCGCTCGGCGATCGCGTCACCTATCCGGGTATCCACGTCGAGAATCGTGACGGGGAAGAGTTCGTGCGAGATCGCGGTACCGACCAGGTCATCGTCGCCGAGCATGGCCACGTTGGCACCGTACGGGAAGTCGCGGCGGACGAGCGTCGCGACGCGGACGCGGCTGTCTTCATCGCAGAGCAGCTGCCCGAGGTCGGCCCGAGGCGAGAGGCCCGGCACGGCGGAGGCGTGGTCCTCGACGAGCGCCGGCGGCCGGAGACGTTCGATGTCCGCCCCGGAGAGGGACACGATTACCTTCTTCTCGAGTCTTGGCAGGCCGCCGACGCTCTCCCGACTCTCGAGCGCCCATTCAGCGACGAGTCGCTGGTACTGGAGGAATGAGGGCCGATACCAGGTCCGCCATGCATGCCGCCGCATCTCGGCGAGCGGGCCGGCTCCCCACTCGCCGTTCTCGATGTCGACGAAACGCGCGTATCCGGCTGCCATGTCCTCGGACTCATCCATCATTTCTTCCCCTCGAAGATCGTCACATGCGGGCCCACGAGTCGCTCGCGCAACGCGAGAAGAGCGTCACCGGACACGAGTACTCCATCGGTCGGGGAGCCCAGGTGCTCAGGGATCTCCATCCGGTCCTGGAGGCGCCGCCCTATCCAGTTGACGCGCATCCGTGTTGATTCGAGCCCGATGGCGAGTGCCCCCGCCAGGGCGAGAGACGCGTGCTCCCGCGCTTCCCCGTCATTCATCGCCGTGTCCCACGCCTGCTCGATCGCTCTGATGATCCGTTCTGCGGCTGCCTCGGTGAACTGGGCGCTGCAGGAGAGGTATGCCGACCAGACGGCGCAGTCCGAGAATACGGATCGATAGGTGTGGGACGAGTAAGCGCCCTCGGACCTGTGGAGTACGCGTTGGAGGCTCCCGCCTGCGGCCCCTCCCGCGAGTCTGTTCACCAGCGCGAGCGGAAGATCGTCTGCAGGGGTGCGGTCCGGGAGAAACCAGGAGACGAGTACGTGGCTGCGGGTCGAACCGACGGCGGTCTTCTCGAATCTCGCGCGCGCCTGCGGTCGCTCGGGCGGTGGACCGATGGGAGGAGCGAATGCCTGCTCCGCTGCGAAGAGCGGTGAAGCGCCCAGAAGATCTGCCGCGTCCGCCGACTCGAGGTTGCCCGACACGATCGCCCGAGGCGCAGCCTGAAACTGCCGGCGGTGAACGTCCCTCAGGTCCTGCGGCGTCCGCTCGCCGATGTCATCGCTGCGACCGACCGCCGGGTACCCCAACCCGTGTCCATCCAGCATCTCCGACAGTGCGACTGCGTGGATGTGGCGACCGGCGTCGCTTTCCGCGCCGGCGATCTCGTCGACGACCATCAGCTTCTGTGTCTCGACGACCGAATCCGAGAAGTCGGGGTTGTGGTACTGAGACTCCAGAAGCTGCCACGCCTCCTTCCAGGCCGTGTGCGGCACCGTCATGGCATAGACGGTGAACTCGGGGGTTGTGACGGCATCCGTTCTTCCGCCCAGCGCAGTCACGCGGCGGAAGCAATTGTCGCCGAACGCGCTTTCGCTGGCGGTGACGACGTGTTCGAGCAGATGTGAGCCGCCGCGGAGATCCCCTCCCTCGTGTCGGCTGCCGTAGGGGACCCAGAGCGCGGCCGTCACGGAGGCGATGTGAGGAATCGGATCGATGACGAAGCGGTCGACCGATGTCAGTGACTGCGCCATCACGAGATCATTCCGAACGCTTCCACATGCTGCCCGCGCCCGGAGATCACTCCGTGGTAGCGGTTGAGAGCGAGCGCTGCCGACGCGTAGTCACGATCGGCGACCTGCGAGCGGAAGCAATTGATCGCCTCCCCTTTCACGGCGACGAAGTCCGACACGTCCTCGAAGACAGAGGGGCGCGCGATCGGAGTCCACACCTCATATCCCAGGAGGATGCAGCCACTGCGCGCGAGGATCCTTGCACTCTTGACGATTGCGGCCACAGCGGCGTGATCAGGGTCGTCTTCGCCCGGGTGGGGGAGGAACACGATGTCCGGTCGCACGGATTCGATCCACCCCGTGACAGCGTCGACTGCGGTCGGGGACACGGTCAGCGGGTGAGAGCGCATCTCCGCCCAGCCGGAGTCAGTCACGCCGAGCTTCTGCCAGGCCTGTTCCGCTTCCGAGCGCCGCACCGTGTGCACGTCGTCGGACTGGTCGCGTGTGAGAACCCCCACGAACGTCGTTGCGCCGTGCTGCGAATACTTGGCCATGGTGCCCCCGCAGCCGATCGTCTCGTCGTCGGCGTGCGCGGCGATCACGAGTCGCCGCTTCATGTTGCACACTCCCCGACGATGACGAAGTTGCTGGACTCCCGGCTCACGGGGCCACAGCGGAAGTCACCGTAGATCGTCGCCTCGAAACCTGCGTACGCGAGCAGGAGACGCCACTCGGCCAAGCTGGTGTAGCGGGTCAGATACTCGACGACCAGGGGTGATCCGTGTCCGCTGAAGGAGAAGGTGCAGGTGCTTCTAACCAGTTGCCGGAAGTGATCGTAGCCGAACCGGACTTCGGAGCTTGTCAGGTCGAAAGTGCGGTCTGAAACGGGGACCGAACTCGTTCCCCGATAGTTCCCCTGAGGGTCGGAGGTCGCGAACGGAGGTGCTGCGACGTCGAGGGCCACGCGTCCCCGCGGGCGCAGGAGCGACTTCACGCGCTCGAGGGCCCGAAGCTGATCGCGGCTTGTCAAGAGATACTCGAAGGCCCCGCCTGCAATAAGGATGCGGTCGAACTGTCGCGCCTGGGTCGCCACCTCCGGCATCCGATCGACGAGAACCGTGGCATTGGTCAGATGCTGCAGCCGCTCGGTCGCCCGGTCGATGCTCTCCGAGGAGGGGTCGATCCCGATGCATTCATTGCCCAGTGTCGCCAGTTGTGCCAAGAGCCGTCCGGTACCGCACCCGATGTACAGCACGCTGTTGGCCGGGTCGCCGGTGAACTCGCTGTAGAAGTCGATGAAGCCATCGGGGTCCGGAATGAAGGCGTCGTAGATCTGAGCGAGCGTGTCGTAGGCGCGCTCAGCGTCCGAGTCCGTGATCGTCGACTCGTTCGTGTGCATCATCGTCTCCTCGAGGAACCCAGTGCGTACCCCGCGGTCAAGGCGGAGTTGGTTGCAAGTCCGTACATTGTCTCGGCGATGCCGTATCGGCGAAGTGCCTTGCCCATCCCGCGCAGCAGGCCTCGTGCGGAGATGGGGGAGTACCCGGGGAGCTCGAGGTCGACCCCCGCGCGATGTCCCTGTCCATAGCGGAATGCCGACAGCACGTCGCGCTTCATCGAGAGGGCATCGTGCACCACCACCGCCTCTCGGACGATCCGTACGCTCGCTGCTGCGGATCTGATGCGCTGCGTGAGGTCGAAATCCTCGGTCCATTCGAGGCGCTTGTCGAAGATGTAGCCGCCGAGCCGATCTCGGACGCGGCGGTCTATGAGGAGCGGGACCTTGAAAACCATGTGGGGCGAATTGGTGTGACGTGCGCGCACCTTCGACACGACCCTCTCACTGCGAGAGTGGTGCCGGAACAGCGTCACGCCCCGCACGAAGTCAGCGGAACCGGCACTGGCCACGAACGCCGTCAGTGTGCCGGGCAGGAACACGCAATCGCTGTCCATCATCAGGACGTGGTCCGTCTCCGCATCGTCGATTCCGCGCTCGCAGGCAGCCGGTGCGCCAGGCTCCGGGAGCTCGCGACAAGTCGCACCGCTTTCGGCGACGATCCGTTTGACCGCCGGCGTCGCGTCGTTGAGCACGACGAGGGGCCGCGCTCGCGGTTCGTCGAATGAGCGCAGGCATCGTTCGATCCGGACATCATCGCGTACGGGAATCACCACGCTGATATCAGTGGGCATCGGCGGCCTCTCGCCGGTCGACAGCCGCCACGAGCATCGTGAGCTTCTGCGCGAGCTCGTCGAGCGATCGGTCGGCGAACAGAGGCGCATCCCAATCCCGGTCCTCCGAGACCTCCACCTGTGCGGCGTGATAAGTGTCGACGGACGGAGCCTGGAAACCCGGGAGTCCGGCCTTCACCGCTGCCTGCTGAACCGCCGCCTGGTAGCCATTGGCGAACGGGTGCCCGAGGATGACGACTGCCCGGTACCGAGTGCTGTGCGCGCCGATGTAGTCCGAGATGCGCTGCGCGGTGATGCGGGTGAAATCGTCGGCGATCGACTGCTTGTCCTCGACGGGCCTGTCGGCGTCGAGATCCATGTAGTCGTAACTGCAGAAGAAGTCGTTCATCTGATACTCGAAGGGCACGACTCCTACGTTGGAGATGACAGCGCGGTGCACTCGGGGGAAGCGATCGGTGACCGATCGCAATCGGGTGATGAAGTGCGAGAAATCATACGGTTTCGCCCACGAACAGGGGTGCAGGAGCAGAATGTCGGTTCCGGCAGGGGGCTCATAGTCCGAAGACGTGAAGAACTTCTGCCAACTGACGGCTTCGGGCTCGAGGATGTATTCGCGTCCGACGCCGCGTCGAAATGTGGTGACAGGGAAATGGCCATATGGCGGCTCTCGGAGAATGTACTCCGGAAAGTTCGGGTAGGAATGCGTCGACGGGGCGGAGACAGCCGCCCTTTCGCTCACTTCGACACGGATGTCTTGCGCGTTGAAGGCGCGGACGAGCATGGGCACGACCTCCACCGGATCCGCGGGGCCGCACGAGAAGATGTCCACGGTTGCTTTTCCTTCTTCGGGCCACGTGTGTACCGCACAGTGAGACTCGGCCAGGATGGCGACCACAGAGATGCCCTGAGGCTCGAACTGATGCTCCACCGTCGATCTGATCGTGACGTCGAGGCGTTCACAGAGATCCCGGACGAGGCCGGACACCTTCTCGACGGAGTTCAACCACTGAGGATCGCAGTCGAGGAGAGTCAGGCGGAGTTCGTTCCCCAGCGTCGTGTCGTCCCTACTCGCCATCGTGCCGTTTCCTCTCATCTGCCAATTCCACGAGCCATCCGTCGCCGACGACCGCATCGAGCCCCATCCGGCGGGCGCTTCGGTAGCCGTCCTCGAAGGAGTAGACCATTGGCTCTCCGGCAGCGTTGAAGGAAGTGCAGACGATCGCCGCAGGGCCATTCGTCTCTTTCGCGACTTGATCGACAACGCCCAAATAGTCGGTCTGCTCGTCGGCGACCACCTGCGGGCGCGCAGTCCCGTCCACATGGGTGATGCCCGCAAGGGCCGATGCGGCCGTCTGTGCCACGTCACTCGCCTGAAGCATGAATTTGTTCCTGATGCCGACGAACGACCGATCGAACTCTTCCGCAGACACGGAGGGAGCGAGAGGCCGCCATGACTCGCGCCCCTTGAGGAGATTCACACGATCTCGGATGCGCGGGGACGATGCCGCTGCGACAATGGCGCGTGCTCCTAGCGCCCGAGGTCCGAGCTCCGCGCGACCGCTCATCCAGCCGAGAACCTGTCCGTCCGCGATTCGTGAGGCGACCTCGATGGCGTCGGCATCGTAGATCCTCGCTCCGACTTCGGCCGCGCCTCGTCGTGCGTCCTCTACCGTGAGGGTTCTTCCATGAAGAGCGGAGTCAGAGTGCCCGATCGTGTCCGACTCGGAGGCGATCGCCAGCGCTGCGCCCAGGGCGACGCCGGTGTCGCTGGCACACGGGGGAACAACGAGCGCTTGCCCGCGCTCAGCGAGAAGGCGGGCGATCTTGCCGTTGCTCGTGCAGTTGAGAGCGCTCCCGCCTGCGAGCACGACGGTGGGAGCGGAACACTGGGAAACCAACTCGGCCATCCGAGCCTCGAACGCCGCCTGGACCATCCCGGCGAGGCGCGCCCGCTCGACGAAGGTCCTCGGCCGAGACCCGAGGAGGTCTTCCAAGCGGCTGGCCCAGCGCCTGATGATCGATTCGAAGGAGGGCGACTCGGGCGGGAATCGCTCGACCGGCGCTTCTCGCGCGAGTTGCGTCACCAGTTGTGCGACGTTCGACGCTGAGATGGAGTGGGGATCGGCATACGATGCCAGACCCATCAGCTTTCCCTCCTCGCCCCAGCCGAAGCCGGCGAGGACAGTCGCTCCCTCATAGAAGTACCCGAGCGATGCCTCCGTCGGGATGATCGTGTGGGCCTGCAGCTGGTCGTTGTGGAACGAGTACCGGCCTCCGGCGGTGTTCTCCCCTGAACCGTCGACGATGACGATGTTGCATTCCGTTCTGCGCTCAGGCGGAACGTAATACAGGCCCGACCATGCGTGCGCCTCGTGGTGGGAGACGAACTCGATGCGGACGTCGTTCCGCAGCGCGATCCCGGCGGCCTGGAGCTCTCGTCGAATGGCATCGCGTTCCATGTCCGGATCGCGGCCGACGAGGGTCGGCAGCCACGGATACGCGACCACATCCACATCAGGCGCGGCGACACCGGCAATGGAGAGGACTTCCGCCGCGGAACCAAGCGGACGGAGTCCGATCGCCTTCTTAATTCTGACCAGCCGTTCTTCTTCTACCCCCGCGACCAAGTCGCCGTCGACGACGAGCGCGCTCCCCCCGTCATGATCTGCGTTGAAAAAGCCGTTTATTCCCAGAACCCTCACGAACTGCACTCCCGGTCGATTCAGAGGGGTGGGTCGCATCGTCGGACGCGACCCACCCCGGTGCATTCCAGACGATGGTTCTACATCTTCTGGAAAGCTCCGCCAAAGAACAGCGATTCCGTGTCATCGACGACCTTCACATCTTCCCAAGTGAAGTCCGACTCGAACGCAGCGAGATCCTGAGTTGTCTCTTCCTTTGCCATTGTTGCTACACCCCCTTCTCCGGTCGACGCTGAACGGCCCTGCGGTGTGCGCCAAGCGATACTCCGTATCGGAAATGGCCCAACTTGTGCCCGTTCACCGAACTGACATTTGTACCCAGGAGAACATGGACTATTGGCATCCGCAAGCATCTTGCGGAATATCGGTTCTCGACGAGCAGCAAGATCGCCTGCGAGGGCGCGCATCACGACAGCACCCCGATCGCGAGCCGTTGCTCGGCGAGAGGGCAGCTGAACGCGTCGCGCTCGCCGAGCCCGACGCGGTCGATGTAGCGCACGACGATCGCGTAGGAGGTGACCAGGCCCACCTGCGTGTACTGCACCCCATGGTCCCTGCACTACTCGGCGCTGTGAACCCTCGCCCAGGCGTCGCGGTGGCTCATCGTGCTCGCGGAGTGAGGTGGCAGTACCGCTGCCGCGAACATCGACCTGCCCCGGCAGCCGGGGCGAACCTTTCGACGCCGCGACGGAAATCCTTCGCGGCGGCTGTTGATCTCTCCCGGCTCTCGTGGACTAGGGCGCGGACCCGCGTTCGATCGCAGGTGCCTAGGCGGATCTCCAGGCGAGCACCTGGGGTAGTGAAGCGAGCACGAGCACAGTCACCTGCTTGCCTGCGACACCGGTTTCTCCCGGCGATTACGCGGGATGCGATACATTGCAGTGTAGGTAGAACTTCAGGCTCTACTACGTTTCCGTGCTCGAGTGGAGGACAAGGCAGTGGCACTCTCAGGCGGACCCCTCGAGCGCAGGTCGATGAGCGATGAGGCCTACAACCGGCTGCAGGACGCGATCATCAGCGGCGAGCTGCGTCCCGGCGAGCGGCTGCGCGATTACGAGCTCGCCGAGCGCCTCGGAACCTCGAAGACTCCGATCCGTCATGCTCTCGACAGACTGGCCGACCACGGCCTCGTCGAGATGCAGCGCAACCGCTACACCAGGGTCGCGCCGATCGACCTCGACCAGGTCCGCAACGCGGTCGACCTCTTCGGCGACATCTGGATCGGATCGGTGCGCCACGTGATGCCGCTCATCCAGGATGACGATCTCGCCTACCTCGCCGAGCTCGCGGATGAGATGTCCGCCGCGATCAAGTCGCGCGACGTCGCCGGCTTCGGCGTCGCGCTGCGAGGCACGGCGACGGGCTTCGCGCGCATCGAGGGCAACGCCTCGCGGGCGGTCATCATCGAGCGCCTCGGGCCGCAGATCCGCCGGTTCGGTCAGCACGCGCGGGATGCCTTCGACTGGGAGGGCGTCGGTGGATTCGTCGACTCCCTGCGCAGTGCGATCCTCGAGCGCGACGCCGTGGAGACCCGCGCCGTGCTCGTGAGGTTCTTCGACGACGTGCTGCCTGCGATCATCGATCGCGCCGAGGAGCAGGAGCTCACCCGGCCCGACATCGGGGACTAGCCGCTCCCGCGTCGTTCGCCGACGTGCCATCCTGGCCCGTTACGGACCGTTCCCGGCAGATCCACAGGAACCGCAAAGGGTGTTCTCCTAATCTGGGGGAACCCAAGGGGAGTACTCCGACACGGTGGGGTCGTCATTACGGATGCATGTCGCATCCCGGGCCACCGGTTCCATGTTCCATGGAATGGAGAAGACTTTGGCGGTACTGTCGTACCCCGAGTCTGGAGCCCGAATTTGGACGTCACCCCCCTGATCTGGATCATCACGATCGCCGTCACGATCGCGTTCTTCGTCTACGAGTTCTTCGCGCACGTGCGCACGCCGCACGAGCCGACCATCGGTGAATCGGCCCGCTGGTCGATCTTCTACATCAGCCTCGCGCTGCTGTTCGGCGTCGGCATCGGCGTCGTCTCCGGCTGGACGTACGGCGGCGAGTACTTCGCCGGCTACCTCACGGAGAAGGCGCTGTCCATCGACAACCTCTTCGTCTTCCTCATCGTGATGACCGGCTTCGCCGTGCCGAAGAAGTATCAGCAGAAGGTGCTGATGATCGGCATCGTGATCGCGCTCATCCTGCGCGGAATCTTCATCGCCATCGGTGCAACGCTCATCGAGAACTACTCCTGGATCTTCTATCTGTTCGGTGCTCTGCTGCTCGTGCTCGCCTACCGTCAGGCGTTCAGCGACCACGAGAGCAACCCGGCCAACGGGCGGTTCATGACCTTCGTGCGTCGCCACCTGCCGGTGAGCGAGGACTACAACGGCGACCGCCTCACGGTCGTGAAGAACGGCAAGCGCTTCGTCACTCCGATGCTCCTCACGATCATCGCGATCGGGTTCATCGACCTGGTGTTCGCGGTCGACTCGATCCCCGCGATCTACGGCCTCACCGACCAGGCATACATCGTCTTCACGGCGAACGCCTTCGCGCTCATGGGCCTGCGCCAGCTGTACTTCCTGATCGGCGGACTCCTCGAGCGGCTCGTCTACCTTGCTCAGGGCCTCGCCGTCATCCTCGCGTTCATCGGCGTCAAGCTGGTCCTGCACGCGCTGCACGTCAACGAGCTTCCGTTCATCAACGGCGGCCAGGGCGTCGAGTGGGCCCCCGAGATCCCGATCTGGTTCTCGCTGCTCTTCATCGGCGCGACGATCGCGGTGGCCACCGTGGCCAGCCTGATCAAGACCCGTCGCGTCCCGGCCCCGGGCCACGAGGTCTCGTCGACCGGATCCACCACCCACAGCAACACCTCCGACAACAACACCACCGACAACAACACCACCGACAACAAGGAGCACTCTTGAGCGCGCAGCGCTGTTCTGACTCTTCGGACTCTGACAGTACGAGCGCCCGGTTCGTCCCGGGCGCTCACCCCACCACAGACGAGGCGGCCCGCTGATGGGCGACCTGCTCTGGAACATCGCCCTCGTCCTCGCGTTCGTGCTGATCGGCGGTGTCTTCGCTGCGACGGAGATGGCGCTGGTCACGCTGCGCGAGAGTCAGATCAACGCGGTCGGCCAACGCGGTCGTCGTGGAGCGAAGGTCGCCTCCCTCGCTCGCAACCCCAACACCTTCCTGTCGGCTGTGCAGATCGGTGTGACCGTCGCGGGCTTCGCGTCGGCCGCATACGGTGCGACGTCGATCGCGCCGTCCCTGGCGCCGGTTCTCGAGTCGTGGGGGCTGACACCGGCCCTCTCGCTGACCGTCGCGACGCTCGTGCTCACCCTCGTGATCGCGTACCTGTCGCTGGTGCTCGGCGAGCTCGTGCCGAAGCGTCTCGCGATCCAGCGCAACGCGCAGTTCGCCTATGCGGTCGCGCCAGCCCTCAACGGGTTCGCGACGATCATGCGTCCGGTGATCTGGCTGCTCTCGGTCTCGACCAACGCCCTCGTCCGGCTGCTCGGAGGGGATCCGCACAAGACCAGCGACGAGATGACCGACGAGGAGGTGCGCGACATCGTGGCCAGTCATCAGGGGCTCCCGGATGACGAACGACGCATCCTCGACGACGTGCTGTCCCTGCGCGGTCGCCAGGTCAGCGAGGTCATGCGTCCGCGCCCCGAGGTCGTCGCCCTCGACGAAGCCGCGAGCGTCGGAGAGGTGATCGCGCAGGTGCGCGACCTGCCGTTCTCGCGCTACCCCGTGTCGGAGACCTCGATCGACGACATCACCGGGTTCGTGCACGTGCGCGACCTGTTCGAGGCGGCCTCCGACGATCCGACCCGACCGCTGAGCGCGCTCATGCGCGACATCCCCTACATCCCCTCGACCGCGCGCGTGCTGCCGACCTTGACCCGCATGAGGGCCGAGGGGCATCACATCGCCGTGGTCGTCGACGAATACGGCGGGACGGACGGTCTCGTCACGCTCGAAGACCTCGTGGAGGAGGTGGTCGGTGAGATCTTCGACGAGTACGACGCGGAAGTGTTCATCTCGGCGGACGACGGCATCGACGGGCGACTCAACCTGCAGGACTTCGAAGAGGCGACCGGGTTGGCGATGCCGCGTGGATCGTCCGACACCATCGCCGGTTTCGTGACCGAGCAACTGGGACGCCTGGCCGTGGTCGGAGACACCGTGGAGGTTCCGGGTGCGACGATCCAGGTCGCCGAGGTGGACCGCAGACGCATCGCGCGTGTGCGGGTCATGACCGACCCCATCGCGGAGCCGGAGGCCTGATCCCGCGCCTCCGTCGTCAGGTGTGCAGTGTCAGGGTTCCCAGCTCGCGGAGCCCTTCCGAGAGGACATCGACCAGCAGGCGGGCGTAGCGCCCGTCGGGGTCGAGGTCGGGATCGAACACCGTCACCGAGGCGCCGACGGCGCGCGGCGCGAGCTCCCGCAGCAGTGCGGTGAGCTCCGCCGCGCTGATCCCTCCCGGGTCGGGGCTGTCGACCGCGGGCATGATGGAGGGATCGAGCACATCCACGTCGAGCTGCAGCCAGTAGGCGGGCCCTGCCACGGCGGCGCACTCCGCGCCGACCCGCTGTGCTCCGACGGACAGGACCTCGGCGGCGGGTGCCACCCTCCCCAGGACGGCTCGCGCCTCCTCCTGCTCCTCGTCGTCGTCGCGGTGGCCGATGTGCGCGGTGCGGGCTGCAGGGAAGTAGGGCCCGTATCCGTCGATGTCGGCGATGGTCGGCCAGTGCAGTCCCACCGCCGCGGCGAGGTCTTCCCCGGCCACGCTCGCGCTCTCGGGGTCGTTGCCGGGGTGGCGGAAGTCGGTGTGGCCGTCGATGTGCACGAGTCCGATGCCGCCGCGCTGGGCGGATGCGATGCCTGCTCCCAGGAGGATCGAGCAGTCGCCGCCGATCACGAGCGGCGCCTCATCCCGGTCGAACGCCTGACCGATGCGGGCGGCGAGGCGTCGCGCGTGATCGATCATCGCGCCCTCGTTCCGTACGTGGCCGGGGAGCCTCGTCGCGGCGTCGTCGACATAGCGTCCGGGGAGGACGACGCCCGAGTCGGTGGCGCCGAACGCGGCGAATCGGCTGAACAGGCCGGCCTCGCGCAGCGCTTCCGGGCCCTTCGCCGCACCCGGAACCGCGCCGGGCTGCGGCGGGCGGAGGCCGAGGTTGGACGGCGCGGAGAGCAGCGTGATCATGGCCTCATCCTGTCGCGGGGGTCGGACACCCGACGACGTCACGTCGGGAAGGGCACTCCGGTGAGGCGCTCTGCCGCGGTCCACAGCGCCGCGCCCACGTCGGATGAGCGCACCTCCTCCGAGGCCGCCACCCGCGTGGGGCTTCCGCGGAACTCGAGCAGACCGCCGGGACCCCAGTACTCGCCGTTGAGGACTTCCGCCGATGTCGCCGCATGGACGATCGGCAGCGCCCCGCCGTCCTTGCCCTGCACGAGCACCCTGGTCGGTGCCGCCAGGGCGCGGACGATTCCGGGCACCGACGCCAGGCCGGGGCGCGGAGGGGTGAGCGGGTCGACCGCATAGCCCGGGTGCGCGCAGACCGCCGAGCGGGAGGAGCGGGACCAGCGCCGTGCCAGCTCGAACGCGAACGCCATCAGAGACGCCTTCGACCGCCCGTACTGCTGCAGTGAGGAACCGGTCCACGGCTCGTCGAGCGTCGCCGGGTCGAGGCGTGCGAAACGGTGGGCGATCGAGCCGACCGCGACCACACGGGCATCCGGAGCGAGCACCGCCTCGAGCTGTGCGACCAGGGCGAAGTGACCGAGGAAGTTCGTGCCGACCATGAGGTCGTGGCCGTCGCTCGTGCGCGCCGTTCGATCCGCCGCCTTCACGCCGGCGTTGCAGATGATCGCGTCGAGGCGTTCGTCCACGACGGCGGCCGCGTCTGACACGCTTCCGAGCGAGCCGAGGTCGAGCGCCAGCACGCGCAGGTCGGCATCCGGCGCCTGGGCTCTGATCGAGGAGGCCGCCGTGCGCGCGCGTTCGGGGGAGCGACAGCCGAGGACGACGCGTGCGCCACGTGCGGCGAGCTGCTCCGCACACCAGTAACCGATGCCCGCGTTCGCGCCCGTGACGAGAACCGTCCGACCGAGCAGATCCCGAGCCGACGTCGGGGGAGCGGGTTTCATCCCCTCAGCCTAGGTGCCGCCCTGAGGGCGGCTTCAGCGCGCGTCATCGTGGGCATTGTCGTGGGCGTGGTCGTGGGAGTCGTCTTCGAGCAGCATCCCGACCGACGTCGCGCAGGCGTCACCCCGCCATGCCTCGAGGCCTTCGCGCACCGCGAAGGCGGCGATGACGAGGCCGGCGACCGCATCGGCCCAACACCAGCCGAGCAGCGAGTTGGCGACAAGCCCGACCAGCACCGCGCCGGAGAGGTACGTGCAGATGAGGGTCTGCTTCGAGTCCGCGACCGCCGTGGCCGAACCCAGCTCTCGCCCCGCGCGGCGTTCGGCGAGGGAGAGGAACGGCATGACCGCGACGCTGATCGCGGTGAGAGCGATGCCGATCGTGCTGTGTTCGGGGCGTTCGGCCGTGACCAGCGCGCCCACGGACGTCACCGTCACATAGATCGCCAGCGCGAAGAAGGCGACCGCGATCACGCGCAGAGTCGGCTTCTCCCAGCATTCCGGATCGCGGCGGGTGAACTGCCAGGCGACTACGGCCGCGGAGAGCACCTCGATCGTGGAATCCAGCCCGAACCCGATCAGAGCCGCAGAGGACGCGACCGATCCGGCGGCGATCGCGACGACGGCCTCGATCAGGTTGTATCCGATCGTGATGCCGACGAGCAGGCGGATCCGGCGGTGCAGGGTCTCCCGGCGATGTGCGGTCGCCGTGGCGCTCATCAGCAGGTGCAGCCTTCGCCCGAGCAGCAGTCGGGCTCGACGATGAGGGCGACCCGCATGAGCATGTCGAGAGCCGGTGCGAGGTGCCTGTCCGCGAGTCGATAACTGCTGCGGCGTCCGTCCTGGACGCTCTCGACCAGCCCGCAGCTGCGGAGACAGGCGAGATGGTTCGACATCGTCTGGCGGGAGACCCCCAGGGCGTCGGCGAGATCGGCGGGGTAGTGCGGCGCCTCCCGCAGTGCGAGCAGCACACCGGCGCGGGTGGGGTCGGAGAGGGCGTGTCCGAGACGGGCGACGGCGGCCGTGTGGGCGAGGGAGGCCGTGTGGGTGAGCGGAGCGAGGGCGGTGGTCACGCCCCCAGGGTACAGAAAAGGCTGAATTCAGGCAATGCTGAATTCAGCCTTTTCAGAGGGATCAGCGGATCGCGTACACCGCGCTCCCGACGATGACGGCGATGATCGTGGTCCATCCGATGATGGCGAGAGCCTGCCAGAACAGGATGCGCGCACGGCCGATCCCGGACGCGGCGAGCATCGTCGCGGTGAACTGCGTCGGCAGCAGGAGGGGACCGAGCAGGCTGACACCCGGCACTCCGTAGCGCTCGAACGCGCGCTGGAACTTCTCGCGACGAGCGGTGCCGCGACCGGTGTCCTCGGGGTTCACCGTCTCCACGTCGGTCGTGCCGCCGCCGGCGAGAGCCGCGGTCTTGGTGCGAGAGCGGTTCACGACGGCCTGCCGGGCACCCGAGCTCACCAGCACGACGACCAGGACGCAGAGGAAGTTCCCGACGATCGCGGCGATCGCGGCGACCACCGGTGAGATGCCGCCGATGATGCCGATGCTCACCGCCCCTTCACCCTCGACGAAGGGGACCGCGCCGGCGAGGGCGACGATGAGCGGCTGCACGAGTTCGGGGACCTGGGCCACCAGGTTCTGGAAGGTCTCGACGAGGTTCATGGGATGCTCCCGGTTGTCGGTGCGATCGGAGTCTCCGATGCGATGACTCCAGTCCAACCGAGACGGTGAAGTTCCGGCAGTGTCGGCCCGTCACCGACTCCCGGGTGGATCGCACGCGCCGGCCGTGACAACTGTCACGGCCCTATCGTGGGAGCGTGACCCGCGTACTTCCCGACCCCGCTCCCGAGCCGGCACCCGGATCACGTCAGCTCGCGCGCGGCATCACGGCGACCTGGTGGTACACGGTGACGGCCGTGCTGTTCATCGAGCTCATGCTGGTCGGAGCGTGGACCAGCATCGCCGCAGCGGACGACCTGCGGGGTGGCGTCATCCTCTTCGTGGGTCTCGGCGGCATGGTCTGGTGCGCGTCGACGCTGCTGCTGCTCTTCGACTATCGCCGCCATGTCGACGTCGCCCCCGGGGTCGCCTGGAGGCGGCTGGCTGTGCCGTTCCTCGTGGCGGTCGGCTACGGCGTCACGGCTGGACTCCTGGTGGGCAGCTGGCAGCTCGGCGCCATGCCCGTGATGCAGTTCTTCGTGCTGCTGAGTTGGCCGCGGGGTGTGCGCGTGCGCGTGGTCGGTGCCGCCACCCTCGTGCTGATCGCGCTGGGGCTGATCGACTCGACGACGGCCGGTTTCGGCGTCGACCTGCCCTGGTGGCTGCCGGTCATCTACGCAGCGCTGCTCCCCGGGACGACCGTGAGCTCGCTGTGGTGGTGGGACGTGCTGGTCACCCTGGACCGCGCCCGCACCTCGGAGGCCAAGCTCGCGGCCACTCAGGAGCGCCTGCGCGTCGCGACGGACGTGCACGATCTGCAAGGCCACCATCTCCAGGTCATCGCACTCCAGCTGGAGTTGGCCGAACGGCTGCTGCCGGGCGATCCAGATGCGGGGATGGAGCAGCTCCGCGCCGCCCGCGTCAGTGTGGACGAGGCGCGTCAGGGCACCAGGGACCTGGCGACGCGCTTCCGCTCCGTGCCCTTGGGCGACGAACTCGCCAACGCCAGGGACCTGCTGTCCGCGGCGGGTCTGGTCGTGGATGCCGTCATCGATGCGAATGCCGATTCGGCTCCGGCCTCGGCCCTCGGCCCCGTCATCCGGGAGACGACGACGAATGTCCTGCGACACGGCGACGGCGGGCGGGCACGTCTCCTGCTGACCCGCGCCGGCGATGCGTGGCGCTATGAGATCGCGAACGACGTGGCGGCGGACGCAGAGTCCGAGCACGACGAGGCCGATCTCGACGGGTCCGGCCTCGAGGGCGTGCGGCGGCGGATCGAAGAGGTACGTGGGACGCTCGACGTGCGGCGGGGGCCGGAGGAGTTCATCGTGGTCGTGACGGTGCCGTCGACGCCGGAGGAGGTTCGATGATCCGGGTGCTGCTGGCCGACGACGAGGGGATGATCCGTTCCGCGCTCGCCGCGCTGCTGCGGCTGGAGCCGGACATCGAGGTCGTCGCCGAGTGCGCCGACGGGGAACAGGCCGTGGCCGAGGCTCTGCGGCTGCAGCCGGACGTCTGCCTGCTCGACCTGGAGATGCCGGGCCTGGACGGCGTGCAGGTGGCGGAGAAGCTGAACCGGGCGATCGCGACGCGCTGCGTGGTGGTGACCCGACATGCACGCCCGGGAGTGCTGAGACGTGCCCTGGCCTCGGGCGTTTCCGGATTCCTCCCCAAGTCCCGCGGCGCGGACGAGGTCGCCGCGGTGATCCGGCGCGTCGCGGCCGGCGCCCGCTACGTCGATCCGGAGATCGCGGCCGACGCCCTCAGCGACGAGCGCTCTCCGCTCACCGACCGCGAACTCGATGTGCTGCGTGCGGGCCGGCGCGGGGAGACGACCGGGCAGATCGCGCGAGCCCTCTCCCTCGCACCCGGCACGGTGCGCAACCACATCTCGGTGATCCTCGGAAAGCTCTCCGTCGGCACGCGGCAGCAGGCCGTGCTGATGGCCGAGGAGCGCGGCTGGATCTGAGGCGGATATGCTGGCAGGCATGGGAACAATATGCGCAGCGCCCATGATGGGGCGCTCTTTCGTGGTCCGCGACCGCCGCGCCTGACGGCGCGCTCGCTCTCCGCACACATCTGCGCGCCGTCCACCGAGATGTCATCGCACCTCGGGACGGGCAGTCCTCACTGACGCCTCTTCGCGTCGTCTTCCTCGTCCGAGGTGCTCCGATTCTTCTTCTGGAGCGCACTCATGCCTCGTTCAATCCATGGCGGCCGTCACGAACTCGGCCAGAACTTCCTCATCCACCGTCCCACCCTCACCCGTATCTCCGCCCTCGTCGGTCGCACCTCTGGCTCGATCCTCGAACTCGGCTGCGGCGACGGAGCACTGACCCGCGTGCTCGCGGACCTGGGCAGACCGCTCACCGCGATCGACGTCGACGAGCACCGCGTGCACCGACTGCGCACGGCATTGCCCGGTATACGCGTCGAGATCGCCGATGCCACACGGCACCCGCTCGATGCGGACACCGTGGTCGGCAACATCCCCTTCCACGTGACGACGCCCATCCTGCGGCGTCTGCTCTCGCGCGACCGCTGGAACGAGGCGGTGCTGCTCACGCAATGGGAGGTGGCGCGCAAGCGTGCCGGTGTCGGCGGCGGCACCATGATGACGGCGCAGTCCGCGCCGTGGTTCGAATTCTCCCTGGAAGGGCGGGTCCCTGCGCGGGGCTTCTCACCGCAGCCGAGCGTCGACGGCGGCCTGCTCGCCATCACCCGTCGGGGGTCGCCGCTCGTCCCGGTATCGGATCGGCAGCGATACGACGCGTTCGTCCGCGCGATGTTCACGGGCCCAGGCGGGAGTCTCGCCGCGGTCGTCGCCGCCGCCGCGCGTATCCCGATGGCGAAGGCCCGACGGGCGGTGGCGGCAGCCGGGGCGGGGGAGTGCCGCCTTCCCCGTGAGCTGCGCCCCGAGCACTGGGCCGCGCTCTGGCAACAGCTCTCCCGCAGATGACGTGTCGAGGCCGTCGAGCCGGTCGTGCGCTCGACGGCCTCGATCGCCCGGCGCTCCTCAGCGGGCGAGCACCTCACGAAGACGCGCGGCGAACTCCGCGGGGTGATCGACGAACCCGGTGTGGTCGCCGGGGAACCGGGTCGGCTCGACTCCGAGCTGTTCCCCCAGGGCAGTCGTCGTGCGGTCGCACAGCTGGCCGGCCGACTCCTCGCCGATTCCGAGCACGAGGTCGGCCGTGCGCGCTCGCAGCGTCTCCAGGTCGGGCTCCCAGCGCACGCTGGCCGGAAGCTCGTGACGGAACCAGAACTGTTCGTCGGCGTGATGCTGCGGATCGACCTCGCCGCCGAACCACTGGACGAGCGCCTCCTCGGGCATCGGGATGTTCGCCTGCGCGAAGAAAAGCCTCCAGGCGCCGACGCGGTCGCCGGAGACCGCCGCCGATCGGAGTTCGTCGGTGAGACGGCGCTGTTCGACGCGGTCGGGCAGCAGCTCCAGGAGCGGGGGTTCGTGGGCGATGACGACGGATGCGAGGTCGCCGTGCGCCTGCAGGAGCGCCAGGCTCGTCACGGCGCCACCGCTGGAGCCGAAGACGGTCGCGGGTCCGCGATCGACGTGCTCGATGAGCGCCGCGAGATCGTCGGCGCGCTGTTCGGGGCTGGAGCCCTGCGAGCGGTCGTGCAGGATGCTCCGTTTGACGCCACGCGGGTCGGTGGTGAGGACGGTGTGATCGGTGGCGAGCTCGTCGGCGAAGGGAGCGAAGGCGTCGGCATCCATCGGCGCGCCGATCAGGACGAGCAGCGGTCCCTCGCCGCGGAGCTCGTAGTGCAGACGGACGTCGGTGAGGTCGAGCTCAGCTGTGGTGGTGTTCATGGGGTGCTCCTTGTCAGCGAGACGGTGAGCCTGCCGGGGACGGCGATGGCCACCATCCAGGGTCGCGCCGGAAGCGACAGGGCGCCATACCCTCTCCCCGCGAGATGGCTCATCCGCGCCGTGATCCTTCCCCCCGGTCTACGTGTCCGGAACGGGCGGTACTCTCGACGCATGTCGGCCTTCGGAACGCTCGCGACGCCGGTGGGCGTCGTCGGAGTCGTCGGCGACGGCGTTGCGATCACCCGCGTCACGTGGCGGGCCACTCCGCCCGAAGGAAGTGTGGTGGTGTCCGAGCCGGGCGACGATCCGCTGCTCGCCGAAGCTCTCGCGCAACTCCGCGCCTATTTCGACGGCAGGCTGCAGCACTTCGACGTGCCGGTCGACCTCGGCGTGCAGACCGCGGCGACCAGAGCTGTGCTCGTCGCCCTGCACGAGACCGTCGCGCACGGCGAGACGATCACCTACGGCGGCTTGGCCGCACGCAGCGGCACCGCGGTCCCCGCCAGGGGGATCGGCTCGATCATGGGAGCCAACCCCGTGCCCTTGATCGTCCCCTGCCACCGGGTCGTCGCCGGTGACGGGCTCGGTGGCTATTCGGGCGGCGAGGTCGGTCGCGGGCTCGAGACCAAGCGTTGGCTGCTGGAGCACGAAGGGGCACTGCCCACCTCGCTGTTCTGAGTGCAGCGCCCGCCTCCGTCATCGCGTCAACGCGACGGGGAACACCCTGCGAGAATGGACGGGCCGAGTCCCGAGCCGAGGAGCCAACGTGCAGTTCATCTCCACCCGCGGCGGCATGCAGCCGCAGTCGTTCAGCGAGACGCTTCTGGAGGGCCTCGCGCCCGACGGCGGACTGGCGGTGCCCGAGGTCATGCCGACCGTCGATGGCGAGACGCTCGAGCGTTGGCGTGCGCTGACGTATCCGCAGCTCGCGACCGAGGTGCTCGGGCTGTTCGCCACCGACATCCCGCGGGCGGATCTGGCGAAGATGACGGACGCCGCCTACGCCGGCTTCCCCGACGGCGTGGTGCCGCTGCGCGCGATCGACGACGACCTGACGCTCGTCGGGCTCTCCGAAGGCCCGACGCTCGCGTTCAAGGACATGGCCATGCAGTTCCTCGGCCAGGTGCTCGAATACACGTTGGAGCGCAACGACGCGGTGCTCAACATCCTCGGCGCCACCTCGGGAGACACCGGCTCGGCGGCGGAGCACGCGCTGCGTGGCAAGGAGCGCGTCGCCGTGTTCATGCTGTCGCCGCAGGGCCGCATGAGCGCGTTCCAGCGGGCGCAGATGTTCTCGCTCGATGACGCGAACGTGCACAACATCGCGGTCGAGGGTGTCTTCGACGACTGCCAGAACCTGGTGAAGAAGCTCGCCGGTGACCTCGACTTCAAGCGCGCCCAGCACCTCGGCGCGGTGAACTCCATCAACCTGGCACGCATCACGGCGCAGACCGTCTACTACTTCTGGGCCTGGCTGCGCGCGACCGATGCCGGTGGCTGGACCGAGCTGTCGTTCACTGTGCCGTCGGGCAACTTCGGCAACATCCTGTCCGGTTTCTTCGCGAAGCAGATGGGACTCCCGATCCGTCGTCTCGTGCTCGCCGCGAACGAGAACAACGTGCTGGACGAGTTCTTCCGCACGGGCGTCTACCGTCCGCGCAGCGCCGCCCAGACCCTCGCCACGTCGAGTCCCTCGATGGACATCTCGAAGGCGTCCAACCTCGAGCGGTTCATCTTCGAGCTCGTCGGCCGCGACCCCGCTCGCGTCGTCGGCGCCTGGGACGATCTCGAGGCGCAGGGCCACTTCGACTTCTCCGCCGACAAGCAGCGCTTCCTCGAGGAGTTCGGCATCGTCAGTGGCACGTCGACCCATGCGGATCGACTGGCGACCATCCGCGCGGTGTACGAGGCGACCGGCGAGGTCATCGACCCGCACACGGCCGACGGTGTCAAGGTCGCCCGCGAGCATGTCGAGCCCGGGGTGCCGATGCTCGTGCTCGAGACCGCGAAGCCGGAGAAGTTCGCGGAGACGATCCACGAGGCCATCGGCGTCGAGCTCGGGTATGCGCCCGAGCTGCAGGAGATGCTCGATGCGCCGCAGCACGTGACCGAGATGGGCGACGACGAGCAGGCCCTCCGCGCCTTCATCGAGACCAACGCGCTGCACTGAGCCGCGGGGGCGCTGCGAGGTCGTCGAGACCCACGCTTCGAACCGAGACCCACTCCTGCCCGCGTCGGTGCGAGTGGGTCTCGTCGTAGAGGGTGGGTCTCGTCGATGGGACGGGCGCGACGGGGCCTGCGGGAGGAGAGCAACCTGGGGTGTGCGACCTGCACATCCTTGTGGGATTCTCGTGCGATATGCACATGTCGGGGGTAGGGGAAGCGTCGCTACTGTGGCGCACAACCCGTCCTCCTCCTCCCGAAGGAACCCTCATGGCACGTACGGCGCACGCAGACGACTTCGCGCTCTCCCGAGTGACTCCCGAGGCCCGCAGACCCTGGTTCGGAATCGCCGTGCAGCGATTCGGACAGGTCTCGGCGCTCTCCCAGTTCCTCCTCGGCGCGACCCTCGGTTACAGCATGACCTTCGGCGAGGCCGTCCTCGCCTTCCTATTCGGCTCGCTCATCCTCGAGGTGATCATGTGCGTGGTCGGCTTCATCGGCCAGCGCGAGGGCCTGAACACCGCCCTCCTCGCCCGCTGGACAGGCTTCGGGGAGATCGGCGCCTCGCTGGTCGGCCTCGCGATCGGCATCAGCCTGATCGGCTGGTTCGGCATCCAGTCGGCCATCTCGGCCCAGTCCCTCGACGCCCTGATGCCCGGCGCCCTGCCGGTATGGGCCTGGAGCCTCATCTTCGGTCTCGCCGTCACGGCGATCGTGGCCTTCGGGTTCGTCGGGATGCAGTGGCTCGCGAACATCACCGTGCCCCTGTTCCTCATCCTGGTCGGCTGGTCGGTCATCTCCGAGCTCACCCGCCACGACATCGGCGAGCTGCTCACCGGTCCTGCCCCCGGCCCGACCATGAGCGTCTGGGCCGGGACCGGCATCGTCGCCGGTGGTCTCATCGTCGGCGCGATCATCACGGGTGATATGACCCGCTTCAACCGGTCGCGCGCCGACGTCATCAAGCAGACCGTGGTCGGCGTCTCGCTCGGCGAGTTCGTGATCGGCCTCGCCGGCGTGCTGCTCGCCCACGCGGCCGCCAGCGGCGACATCGTCGCGATCGTGACCTCGTCGGTCGGATTCATCGGTCTGTTCATCGTGCTCACCGGCACCCTGAAGATCAACGACTGGAACCTGTACTCCTCCACGCTGGGACTGGTGAACTTCATCTCCACCGCATTCGGCAAGAACCTCCACCGCGTCACGACGACCATCGTGCTGGGCGTCGTCGGATCGATCCTCGCCGCGGTCGGCATCCTCGGCCAGTTCACCGAGTTCCTGATCGTGCTCAGCGTCGCATTCCCGCCGATCGCCGGGATCATGGTCGCCGAGTACTACATCGTGCGTCGCTGGCGCCCCGAGCTCGACGCCACCCGAGAAGCCGGCACACTGCCGGCGACGGCACCGCGCATCGTTCCCGCGACCATCGTCGTCTGGCTCGTCTCCGCGTTGGTCGGATACTTCGTCACGTGGGGCATCCCGTCCCTGCTCAGTCTCTTCCTCTCGATGGTGCTGTACATCGTGGCGGGCAAGCTCGGCTGGGTGCGCGGGGTCGGAGTCGCCACGACGCGACAGGCGGCCCCGATCGAAGAAGCAGCAGCGGCCTGACCGGCCCCGAGACACACATCCCCTCACCGGAAAGCGAGAATCATGCACATCGGCATCGACGTCGGCGGCACCAACACCGATGCCGTCCTCATGGACGGCACCCGCACCCTGGCCGGGGTGAAGCACTCGACAACACCCGATGTGACGAGCGGCATCATCCAGGCGATCGAGGACCTGCGGGCCGGACACGCCTTCGCCGGCGCGGACATCGACGCCGTGATGATCGGCACGACGCACTTCATCAACGCCCTGGTGCAGGCCAGCCGTCTCGCGCCCGTCGCCGCCCTGCGCCTCGGGCTGCCGGCGACGCGTGCACTGCCGCCGCTGGTCGACTGGCCGGAGGTGCTGGTCGAGGCGACCCAGGCCCGCAGCTACCTCGCGCACGGTGGCTACGAGTTCGACGGCAGGCCGATCTCGCCGCTCGACCCCGAGGAGATCCGCGCCCACGCCGAGGACATGAAGGCTCACGGCATCCGGTCGGTCGCCATCTCCTCGGTCTTCAGCCCGGTCAACCACGACCTCGAAGTGCGGGCCGCCGAGATCGTCGCGTCGGTGCTGGGGGATGACGCCGCCATCTCGCTGTCGCACGAGATCGGACGCATCGGACTGCTGGAGCGCGAGAACGCGACGATCATCAACGCGGCGTTGCGCGAACTCGCCTCCGAGATCGTCGATGGACTCACTTCTGCCGTGCGCGCCCAGGGAATCGAGGCGCCGATCTTCCTCAGCCAGAACGACGGCACGCTCATGGACGAGGAGTATGTGCGCCGCTACCCGGTCGCCACCTTCGCCTCCGGACCGACGAACTCGATGCGTGGAGCAGCGGCCACCAGCGGTCTCGACGACTGTGCCGTGATCGATGTCGGGGGCACGACCGCCGACATCGGCTTGCTGATCAACGGCTTCCCTCGGGAGACGGCGAACGAGGTGAAGGTCGCCGGCATCCGCACCAACTTCCGGATGCCGGACGTGCTCTCCCTCGGCATCGGCGGTGGCAGCATCGTCGATGAGGAGACCGCGGAGGTCGGACCGGCATCGGTGGGGTACAGGCTGACCACCGAGGCCCTGGTCTTCGGCGGGTCCACACTCACAGCCACGGACATCGCGGTGGCGGCGGGTCGCGCCCAGGTGGGCGATGCGAGCAAGGTCGCACACCTCGACCCCGCGTTCGTGCAGCGAGTGCTCGCCCGCATCGCCGAGCGCGTGTCCGAAGCAGTCGACCGCATGCGCACCTCGCCGGAGCCCATCGCCGTGGTGGCCGTCGGCGGCGGATCCATCCTGCTCCCCGACGAGCTGCCCTTGTTCGGCACCGTGCACCGACCGGAGAACTACGCGGTCGCGAACGCCATCGGCGCATCGATCGCCCAGGTCGGCGGCGAGATCGACAAGGTCTATGCGATCGAGCCCGGTCGTCGCGATGAGACGATCGCCGAGGTCCGCGCCGAGGCCGTCGACAAGGCGATCGCGGCGGGTGCGAAGCCCTCGACCGTGTCGATCATCGACTTCGACGAGGTGCCGATCCCGTACCTTCCCGGCAACGCCACGCGCATCCGCGTGAAGGCCGTCGGCGACCTCGACATGGGGGCATGACATGAGCTGGACCATCACGTCTGCGCACATCGACGGACTCGCCCGCGGTGCTGCCGTCCTCGGCACGGGTGGGGGAGGAGACCCCTACATCGGAGCACTCCTCGCCCGTCAGGCGCTGGCCTCCGGCGATGTCACGGTCGTGGGCCTCGACGAGGTACCGGACGACGCCCTCGTGCTGTTCGTCGCGATGATGGGCGCACCGACCGTCATGGTGGAGAAGCTGCCGAGTCTCGCCGAGGTCGTCGAGCCGGTCAAGGCGCTCAGTGTGCACCTCGGCCGCCCGATCACGCACATCGCGTGCGCCGAGGTCGGCGGTGTCAATTCGACCATCCCGATCGCGGCCGCCGCAGCGCTCGGTCTGCCGCTCGTCGACGCCGACGGCATGGGGCGTGCATTCCCCGAACTGCAGATGGTGCTCCCGACGCTCTACGGGGTGACCGCCTCTCCCCTCGCATTCAGCGATGAGAAGGGCAACACCGGCGTGCTGCAGACGGTCGACAACTCCTGGACGGAGCGCATCGCCCGCGTGGCCTGCGTGGAGATGGGCTGCTCGGTCATGATCTCGGGATTCTCGATGTCGGGTTCCGCCGCTCGCGAGTCGTTGGTTGCGGGGTCGCTCTCCCGATGCATCGAGATCGGCGAGCGCATCACGGCGGCGCGGGACGCGAAGACGGATCCGGTCGAGGGCGTCGTCGATCTGCTCGGCGGGCGTGAGCTGTTCGACGGCAAGGTGGTCGACGTGCACCGAGCCACCACGACCGGCTTCGCCCGGGGGCGCGCGCGCATCGACGGCGACGGCGGGGCGACGCTGACCCTGCAGTTCCAGAACGAGCATCTGGTGGCGGAAGCCGACGGCGTCGTGCTCGCGACCACGCCCGACCTGATCATGGTGCTCGACGGCGAGTCGGGTGAGCCGATCACGACCGAGGCGCTGCGGTACGGACAGCGGGTGCGGGTGATCGCGGCTCCGGCCGACGAGCGCTGGCATTCGCAGGCGGCGCTCGCGATGGTCGGCCCCGGGTACTTCGGGTACGACATGGCTGCGCACCGCTTCGACGGCAGCATCTCCGTCGGAACCGTTGCGGCGGGAGCCCCCGTATGAGCTGGCAGCTCACCGCCGCCGACCTGCCCGACCTCGCCAGGGGCGCGACGCTGCTCGGTACCGGCGGGGGAGGCGATCCGTACATCGGCAAGATGCTCGTCGAGCGCGTTCTCGGCGAGGGCAGCATCACGATCCTCGATCCGGATGAGCTCCCCGACGATCTGTTCGTGATCCCGACCGCGCAGATGGGGGCGCCGACCGTGATGATCGAGAAGATCCCCGCGGGCACGGAGCCCACACTCGCGCTGCGCACGCTCGAAGAGCATCTGGGGCGCACGGCCGATGCGACGATGCCGATCGAATGCGGTGGCATCAACTCCATGATCCCGCTCATCGTCGCCGCGGAGACCGGGCTTCCCGTGGTCGACGCCGACGGCATGGGACGAGCGTTCCCCGAGCTGTCGATGGAGACCTTCGCCGTGTACGGCGTGCACGGATCGCCCCTCGCCCTGGCCGGGGAACGGGGGGAGAAGGTCGTGATCGACACGGGCGACGACGACCGGCAGATGGAGTGGCTCGCCCGCGGGATCACGATCCGTCTCGGCGGCGTCGGACACATCGCCGAGTATGCGATGACGGGAGCCGACGTCCGTCGAACGGCCGTGCCACGCACGATCTCGATGGCGCTCGCGCTCGGTCGCGCCATCCGCCTCGCCCGCGAGGAGCACCGCTCACCGTTCGAGGCGATCGCCCGCACGCTCTCGACCACCCTGTACCCGCACCTGCGCGAACTCTGCGTCGGCAAGGTCGTCGACGTCGAACGCCGCACGACCGAGGGATTCGCGAAGGGGCGAGCCGTCATCGCGCCGCTGGGCGCGGACGAGGGCGACACGTTCGAGATCTCGTTCCAGAACGAGAACCTCATCGCGCACCGCGGCGAGACGCTCGTCGCGATCGTCCCCGACCTGATCTGCGTGGTCGATCACGAGACGGCCGAGCCCATCACGACGGAAGGGCTCCGGTACGGTCAGCGCGTCCGAGTACTGGGTATCTCCACCCCGGAGATGATGCGCACGTCCGATGCGCTCGCCGCCTTCGGACCTTCGGCGTTCGGCCTCGCGGCGGAGTTCGCTCCGATCGAAGCGCTGGCCGCGGGTGAGGGCGTTTCTCCCTAGGCTGGAGCGCATGATGCTGCAGCGCGACGACCTCACGGCGCTCGCCCGCGGCTACGCGCTCCTCGGCTCCGGCGGCGGTGGCTCGACGACCATGCTCGAGCTGATGCTCGCCGGAGCCGAGGGATGGCCGATCGAGGTCTCACCGGCCGCGGCGCTGGACCCGGCGACGCCGTGCCTGGGCGTCGCCTTCGTCGGCTCCACGATGCTGCTCGGTGAGCGGCTCCCGGGGGCGGACCCCTTCGGCCGGCTGCTGGGCGCGGTCGAACGCTGGATCGGCCATCCGGTGCCGGCCGTCTGCTCCCTCGAGGGCGGCGGCATGAACGGCCTCGCTCCGCTGACGCTCGCAGGTTCACACGTGATCGTCGACGCGGACTGCACCGGTCGCGCGGTGCCCGGCCTCGACCAGATGTCGCTGTTCGTGGATCGGGTCCCCGGTCTCGTGTTCGCGTGCGACACGGGGTCCGGCGGCGTCGCGCTCGTCGAGGCGCACCGCGCGATCGATGCCGAGAGGGTGGTGCGGTCGGCGATTGTCCAGGCGGGCGGGGTCGGATGTGCCGTGCTCGGCGGGTTCACGGTCGGCGACCTGAGGGAGCACGCGATCGGTGGGCATCTCGCCTACGCGCTCGAGCTGGGCCGGGCCTACCTCGCAGCCTCGGCAGCACCCCTCCCTCTTCTCGCGGACGTCCTCGGGGCAGAACTGCTCGCCGAGGGCCGCATCATCTCGGTATCGCCCTGGGCACACGATCCGCACGTGAACGCGGTGGAGATCAGCGGACTCGCCGGTGCCGTCCATCGGGTGGTCAGCCGCTCCGAGACCCTCGCGGTGCTCACGGACGGCCGTCTCGTGGCGTCGGCGCCGGAGATCATCGTGGTCGTCGACGCGATATCGCGCGAGATCCTCGAGGTGACCGAGCTCCGGCTCGCGCGCACGGTGGCGGTGCTCGCCATCCCTGCGCCTCCGTGGTGGAACGCCAGAGCGGACCGACGCGCGAAGGTGCTGCCCTCGGCGTACGGCCTCGAGGGTCTGGACGCCGCGTGAACGAGAGACTGCAGCTGAGTGCCCTGCTCGCCCACTCCGAGAACGGCGCCCTCAGACGTGTCGCAGGACCCGAGGATGCGCTGTGGGACGCCGTCGCGGTAGGGGCGGATGAGGTCGAACTGGTCGAAGCCGGCTCCGGCCGACTCGCGATCATCACGGCGGCAGCGCCGACATCGACCTGGCAGCAGGATGCGCTGCTGCGCCGGCTGCGTGATCGCGGATACACGGGGCTCGCCCTCCCCGGAGCCGCCTCGTTCGACGCGGGCGCGTTCCGCCTCGCAGACCGCATCGGCCTGTGCCTGCTCGACGTCGAGCGACCGATCCAGCTCGCGAGGGCCTGCTGGATGCTGATCGAGGCGCGGGATGCGTTGACGCTCAGCCAGGTGCGCAAGGTCGCCCAGTCCTTCGAGTACGCCGCCGATGACCTGGCCGACCTGCTCGGCCACATCGCCGCGAATCTCGGCGTCGGGGCGGCGCTGATCGACTCGTCCGGCGTGCTCCAGGAGGCGGGTGCTCATCTGGACGAGCGGCTGCACGCGGCGATCGGCTTCGAATCCTGGCTGGATCGGACGAGCATCGGGGATGCTGCGGCTGCATCGGTACGCGTGGACAGCCCGGGGCGCAGCGGTCTGCGGCTCGTGCTTTTCGGTCGGGGGCTCGGCGAGGCGCAGGTGCAGTCGCTGTCCGTCGCGGCCGAGGTCGCGATGCCCGCCGTCGCCGCACGCATCCTGATCGACGAGGTGGCGGCCGTGAACGACGTCGCGGTGTCGTCCGGACTGCTGCGGGACTTCGTCGACCTGCATGGTGCGGCGGACGCCGATGTCGAACGGCGGATGATCGAGCGCGGGTGGCGCACCAGCGGACATCACCTCGGCTTCCGGATGGTGGCACGGGGCCGGCTCGACTCCTTCTCCCTGCTGCGTACGGTCAGTGCCGGCCTCAGCGCCATCGACGGCGAGGCGCACGCGACGACGGCCGGTCGTGGACTGAGCGGGTGGCTGACCTTCGCCGAGTCGCCGGATCCGGATCAGGTGGAGCGGGCCGTCGCAGCTCTGCGGGAACTCCATCTCGGGGTGCTGCGCGATTTCGCGGTCGCCACCGGGGTCGGTTCGCTCCAGGGCGGTTCGGAAGGCCTCGCCACGACGCTCGACGAGGCGGGCGACGCGGCGCGTATCGCGGCATCGCGGTCAGCGACGGGATGGTTCGTGAGGGTGGACAGTCTCGGACTGGAACAGCTCCTTCTCGCGTGGACCGGCAACGACACGTTCGTTCCCGCCGCCGAATCGCTGTTGGCCCCGCTGCGGGAGGGAGGGGGCGAACTGCTCGTCACGCTCTCGGCCTATCTCGACCACGAATCGGGCATCGCGGCGACCGCGACAGCGCTGGGCCTGCACCGCAACACCGTGACCATGCGGATCAGACGCGTGCAGGAGCTTCTCGGGATCGACCTGACCGACCCGGAGGCGCGGCTCGCCCTGCACCTCGCGTGTCGTGCGGTGCAGCCGCGTTGAGCCGGGGAGTCTTCATTCCTCCGGGTCGCCGTGCAGCATCCACGGGATGCCGAACCTGTCCACGAGCATCCCGAAGAGGCCGCCCCACGGGGGCACGTCGAGCGGCATGGTGATCGTTGCGCCCTCCGAGAGCCTGTCCCACACGGCGCGGGTGGTCTCCTGCGGGTTCCCGCTCAGCGAGACCGAGAACCCCTGCGGCTTCTCGTAGGGCATGCCGTCGGGGGTGTCCGAGGCCATCAGCACCAGACCGTCCGGCGTGTCCAGCTGCGCATGCATGATGAGGTCCCTCTGGCTCGGATCCTGCACCATGTCGGGGAACTCCCCGAACGTGTTCATCACGAGGTCGCCCCCGAGGACGCGCTGATAGAACTCCATCGCCGCGCGGGCCTCGGTGCGGAAGGACAGATACGGGTTCAGAGCAGGCATGAGAACTCCACGAAGGTGACTCGGGCGTCACGGCCGGCGCCGCTGAGGCCCAGTCTGCGCCGCGATCCTCGCGCCCGCAAGGGGTTCAGTCCGGGAGTGCCCTGACCGCGGCGGTGAGCACCTGCGGCACGGTGGGAACGCCGGTGGCGCGGAAGACCTCGAGGCCACGGGCGTCACGGATGATCACCGTCGGTGTGGCCTCGATGTCGAGCCTCTCGGCGGTAGCCGGGTCGCGTGCGACGTCGATCTCCGCGACGGTCGTGTCGGGAAGGAAGCGCGCTGCCTCGGCCAGCACGGTCCTGGTCCGTGCACACGCGCCGCAGAACGACGACGACACCAGGGTCAGTTCCATCCGCACCTCCTCGGACGCTCTCGCGTCATCACGACAGATGCAACCTCCGCCCCGTTCCTCGTGTTCCCCGACTTGCTCCGGGAACGCTATTGCGCGACGAGCCACTCGGCGAAGCTCTGGCGCCCGAGATCGGCGTCAGGGCCGGGAAGCGCATGGCCCGCCCTCATCCCCGCCATCTGCGGCCCCGGCACGTTCACGGCGGGCACCCAGCCGCGGTATCCGCGGCGCCGAGCGAAAGCGCGGACCATGTCGGCCAGCTGCTCCTCACGGGGTCCGGCGAGGTCGCGCACCCGGCCCTGCGGTTCTGCCCCCGCGAGAGCCGCGAGACGTGCGCCCACCTCACGGGCTGCCACAGGCTGGGTCCGGGCGTTCGGAGCGAGGTGGAGCGGTCCGACCTTCGCCCGCTCGAACATCTGCCCGGCGAACTCGTGGAACTGCGTCGCTCGCAGGATCGTCGACGGCACGCGGGATCCCTCGACGATCTTCTCCTGGGTGATCTTGCCGGCGTAGTAGTCGTACGGGATGCGATCGATCCCGACGATCGACAGCAGCACGAGATGTCCGATGCCCGCGTCGGCGGCCGCAGCGGACAGATTCCCGGTCGCCGCGGTGAAGAACTCGATCGCCGTGCTCGCCTTGAGCGTCTCGACGCTCACGACATCGATCACCGCATCCGCACCGGCGAGCGCCTCGTCCAGGCCCTGTCCGGTCACGAGATCCACTCCTCGCGACCGGCTGAGGACGACGGCGTCGTGACCGGCCGATTGCAACGCCTCGACCGTGTGTCGACCGACGGTCCCGGTTCCTCCTGCGACGGCGATCCTCATGTGCGCTCTCCTTCGTCCCGGTCCATCCTCGTCCTTTTCGCCGAGGCGGACGAGCGGGAACGCTGTCGGGGGCTCGCGAGGGGCGGATCCGCTGCTGGGTACGATGGCGACTGTGACCACATCGACCGTGCGCCCCGGCATCGCCGAGAGGCTGTCGCAGATGATCCGGATCCCGACGGTCTCGGCCGAACTCGACGAACGCGGCCCGGCTCCGTTCGAGGAGTTCGTCGCGCTGATCGCCGAGCTCTACCCGCTGACGCACGAGAGGCTGCGTCTGGAACGGCACACCGAGTTCGGACTGCTGTTCCACTGGAAGGGGAAGGGGAGCGCTGCGGCGGCGGAGGGTCCCGTCGTGCTGATGGCGCACTACGACGTCGTCCCGGTCGACGAGAGCGACGCCTGGACGCACCCGCCGTTCGCGGGCGTGATCGCCGACGGATCGGTCTACGGCCGAGGAGCTCTCGACGACAAGGGTCCGCTGATCGTGATCCTCGAGGCGGTCGAGAATCTGCTCGCCGACGGGTTCGTCCCGCCCCGCGACGTGTACCTCTCCTTCGGAGGGAACGAGGAGACGTACGGACGCGCCGCCGAGGAGATCGCGCGCGTGCTGCGCGACCGCGGAATCGTCCCCTGGCTCGTCGTCGACGAGGGCGGCGCCGTCGTCGATGCGCCCCTGCCCTTCGTTCCCGGTCGGGCCGCGATGATCGGCGTGGGCGAGAAGGGCGTGATGACGCTGCGGCTCTCTGCGAGGGGTGACGGCGGCCATGCCTCCGCTCCGCCGACCCTCACCGCGGTCCGCCGCATCGCCAGGGCCGTCGACCGACTCGGCCCGACGACCTTCCGCCCCCGTGCCTCGAAGGCGATCCTCCGGATGCTGTCGCAGCTGGCCGCGCAGACGCCGGGCCCGGCTCGCCACCTGCTCCGGTTCCTCGGCTCTGCGCCGCTGCTGACCGCGCAGATCTTCGCCGCGCTGGGTGGTGAACCGGCGGCTCTCGTGCGCACGACCGTCGCGCCGACCATGCAGTCTGGAGGAACCGCGGCGAACGTGCTGCCGTCGCAGGCGTCGGCGACCGTCAACCTGCGCATCGCGCTCGGGGAGACGACGCAGCAGGCGGTGTTCCGGGTGCGCCGGCGCGTCCGCGATCCGCTCGTCACGGTCGAGGTCGTCGAAGCGAGCGAACCGTCGCCGGAATCACCGACCGAGAACGCTCAATTCGCTCTGCTGGCCGACGCGCTCGAGGTGGCGTTCCCCGGCGTGCCCGCCGTGCCGTACGTGATGATGGCGGCCACCGACTCGCGACACTTCCATCGCTTCTCACTCGCCGTCTATCGCTTCGCGCCGCTGGACATGTCGAATGGGCAGCGCGCGTCGATCCATGGCGTCGACGAGAGCGTGGAGATCGCTGCGCTGGAGCGGGGAGAGCGGTTCCACAGGGCGCTGCTCGAACGGCTAGGGTGATCTCACCCTCCCCTCGGAGCCTGCCGGGGGACCCGAAGCAGAAGCAGGAGACGCGATGACGCGCACCCGTACCTTGGGCACCCTCGCCGTCGTGGTCGGTTTTCTCGCTTTCGTGGAGTTCACGAGCGGCGTGCTGCAGGGGTACTACACCCCGATGCTCACGGACATCGCCCGCCATCTGGGCATCCACGACGCCGACGTGAACTGGCTCGAGGGCACCCAGCTGATGCTGTCAGCACTCGTCGTCCCGGCCTTCGCCAAGCTGGGCGACATGGTCGGGCACAAGCGCATGCTGCTGATCTCCACCGCGGTCACGGCGGCCGCGGCGCTGGTGCTGCCGTTCACCGATTCGTTCCCGGTGTTCCTCGCCGCGTGGGCGCTGATGGGCTTCTACGTCGTCTGGCTTCCGCTCGAGATCGCCCTGATCTGGTCGCGTTCGCGTCGCATGGAGGGTCCCTCGTCGATCACGGCGAAGGCTGCGGGGCTGCTCGTCGCCGCACTCGAGGGCGGCGCGATCATCGGGGCCCTGGTCGGTGGTGCGCTCATCGACGTGCTGCCCCTCACCGCCGTGCTGCTGGTGCCGGCCGTGCTCATCGTCGTGTGCTTCTTCGTGATCCTCTTCGGGGTCAAGGAATCGCCGGAGCCCACGGGCGGTGTCTTCGACACGGTCGGCCTCGTGCTCATCTCCCTCGCCCTCGTCTGCTTCACCGGCGGGCTCAGCCTGCTCCGCCTGGAGGGCGGTCTGACCAACCCGTGGTCCTGGGCGGTGGTGATCCTCGGCGTGCTGCTCGTGGTCCCGTTCGTGCTCTGGGAGCTGCGCTGCGCAGACCCGCTCATCGACGTGCGCATGTTCCGCTCTCCCGCGCTCGGACCGGTGTTCCTCACCGCCGGGCTCTTCGGCGTCAGCGTGCTCGGCGCGCAGGCCCCGCTGTCGACGTTCGCGCGCACCGACCCGTCGGTGTACGGCTACGGTCTGGGCACGACCGGCTTCGCCACCTCGTTGATCATCGGCGTCTACCTCGTCGCCATGATCACGGGGGCGCTGCTGTTCCCGACGGTGGCGCGGCGTGCGACACCGCGGGTGACTCTGATGGGAGCGTCGATGCTGGTCGGCATCGGCTTCCTCCTCTTCCTGCCTTTCCACGACTCCTACGCGCAGGTCATCACGAACATGGTGGTCGTGGGGCTCGGGTCCGGGGCACTGGTCGCGGCGCTCCCCGCGGCGGCAGCGTCCGCGGCTCCGGCCACGCAGACCGGCGTCGCGACGGGCCTGACGAATTCGGTGAAGACCGTGGGCGGGGCGATCGCGTCGTGCGTCTTCGGCATCGCGCTCCTGCATGGCGTCGCGAGCACCGCCGGCGCGACGGATGCCACCGCCGGCTCGCTCGCCGGGTACTTCACGGTGTGGATCGTCTGCGGTGTGACGGCGCTCGTCGCCGCCGTGATCCTCGTGTTCGTCCCGAAGACCGCGTTCACCGATCGTGCCCCGGAGGTCGAGGTCGCACCGGCGCTCTGAGCATCAGGCCCGCAGGTGGAGCGCCGTCACGATGTGCGGCCATGCGAGTGCGCCGAGCTCGGCGTCAGCGGCGGGGGAGCCTCCCCGTGCCATCGTCGCTCCTGCGGTCACGGCCGATTCGCCGGGGAGCAGCAGTCGGTGGCCGGCGCCCGGGTGAGTGATCGTCGTCGTCTCCAGACCCTTCGCCGTGCGGCGTTCGACGAGCTCGCGGGCGAATCGGGTGCTGGGCCAGACCCGGTCGTCGCCGCCGGCGACGAGCACGAAGATGCCGTCGATGTCCTCCGATCGGATTGCGGCTGCGGCTGAAGGGTCGCGATCGATGCTCGACTCGTACAGGGTGCGATACGCGGGCGGATCGGTCGAGGGCACCCACGACGGGGTGAAGGACACGAACGGCATCGGAGTGCCCCGATGGGTCCAGTGCGACGACCAGGTCCCCTCTGAGCTGCCCGCCCAGACGACGGAGGACGGGGCGACGGCGACCGTCGCATCGATCGGGTGCAGGGACGCGGTCACCAGTGCCGCCTCCGCTCCGAACGATGTCCCGAAGATCGCCACGCGATCGGCGTCACGACGCAGCAGCTCCACCTCATCGATGAAGGTCTCGATCGGCACCTCGTGCGGGGCGGGGCGCTGGCCGATGCCGCCGAACCAGCGGATGGCCCTCACCCGGGCGCCCTGCCGTGCCAGCATCTCCGCCCGCCCGGCCTCCACGCGCCCACTGGAGCCGGCGAGGAGCAGGACGGCCGTGCCGCACGGGGTCTCCGGAAAGGCATCGTGGCGGTCGGCCGGATCTACCCCGATGCTGCGTCGAGGCGTCGTCGTCACTCTCGATCGAGACCGAACGTGCGTTTGACGAGCGCCTGCACGTCGCGATCGAGACCGTCGATGCGGGTGTTCACGGAATCGAAGCGGGTGTTCACGGAATCGAAGCGGGCGTTCATCTCGGTGCGCAGCCCATCGATCTGGCCGTTCATCTCCGTACGCAGTCCACCGATCTCGCTGCGCAGGATCCGGACGAACAGGGTCGAGACGACCGTGAGCGTGCTGAACATGAGCACGGTGAACGACCCGATCATCGTCCAGATCTGCGCGTCGTTGATGAATCCCACTCCCTCATCGTCGCATCGATCCGGCAAGCCTGCCAGAGCGCAGGAGTCGAAGATATCGGTTGCGCACGACCCGTGGACGACAGGATCTTCGACGCGCCGGTGCAGGAATGGACTGGGCGGGGAGGCCCCGCCCAGTCCTGTTCAATCGCCCTTCACGTTGACGATCTGCCGCAGCGTGTGCCGGATCGACACGAGGCTCGCGGCATCCGCCATCACTCGATCGATCGGCTTGTACGCCTGGGGGATCTCGTCGATGAACGCGTCGGTGTCACGGAACTCGATGCCGGTCATCGCCGCGCGGAGCTGCTCGTGGGTGAAAGTCCGTCGCGCCGCGGACCGGGAGTACTCCCGACCAGCGCCGTGTGGCGAGGAGTTCAGCGACTGGGGGTCGCCGAGCCCTTCCACCACGTACGAGGCGGTTCCCATCGATCCGGGGATGAGTCCCGGACGACCGGCGTCCGCCTGGATGGCGCCCTTCCGGGACACCCACACCTGCATGCCGTAGTGCTTCTCCGACTCGGTGAAGTTGTGGTGGCAGTTGATGCGCTCCTGCTCCGCGACCGCGGTGCCGAGGAACTCCGACACCTGGCGGATGACCCGATCCATCATCTCCTCCCGGTTCAGCAGGGCGAAGTGCTGGGCCCACCGCAGCTCGCGGATGTACCGGGTGAACTCCGGGGTGCCCTCGACGAGATAGGCCAGGTCGGGGTCGGGGAGGTCGATCCACCACTGCTTCGCCAGCCGCTGGGCGACCGCGAGGTGGTGAGTCGCGATCTTGTTGCCGACGCCTCGCGAACCCGAATGCAGGAACAGCCACACCCGGTCGAGCTCATCCACCGACACCTCGATGAAGTGGTTGCCGGATCCGAGCGTGCCCAGCTGCAGGCGCCAGTTCCCGGCGTACTGCGCGGGGTCGAAGCCGTTCTTCTCTGCCAGCTGCTCGAGCTCGGCGATGCGCGGCTCGGCCGTGGCCACGACCTTGCGGTTGTACCGGCCGGCCGACAGCGGGATGGCGCGCTCGATCTGCTCCCGGAGCTCGGCGAGCTCGCGGCCGTCGAGGTCGTTCGTCGTGAACTGCGTGCGGACGGCGATCATGCCGCAGCCGATGTCGACGCCGACGGCGGCGGGGATGATCGCGCCGAGCGTGGGGATGACCGAGCCGACCGTCGCCCCCTTGCCGAGGTGCGCATCCGGCATCAGCGCCAGGTGCGGGTGGATGAACGGCATGCGGGCCGTGGTGTGCGCCTGAGCGAGTGTCTTCTCGTCGATCAGTGACGCCCACGACAGCAGCCGTGCGGAGAGCCTCTCCATGATTCCTTTCCTTGTGGTGGTGTTCAGCCACAGGTCAGGGGGAGTCTCCAACGGAGAACGCCCCGGACCTGACGGTACGGGGCGTTGCGAGAGCGGATGCTGTCACACGACGCGTGCCGGAGGGTACGACTCGTAGCGGTCATTGCGCTTGTGCTGAAGCTGCAAGACCGCTGCGATGGGGAGGTTCCGCTGCGCGGTCATCCGTCGACTCCTCGGCTGGTGTGCTGCGCCGATCGGCACAGCTTTGCCACACTAGGGCGCGACACGCCCGGGAGTCAACTCGCCTCGCGAGGAGGGTTGTGCATGAACTCGATCCGGATGCCGTCGGGGTCTTCGACGAAGGAGGCGAAGTAGCGCTCCGAATAGCGGGGGTATTCCTTGGGTTCGCGCACGGCCGTCCAGCCGGAATCCTCCGCGATCGCGTGCAGGCGTTCGACGTCTTCGCGCGAGGGCACCGCGAACGCGATGTGCTGCCAGCCCACGCGGCCGTGCCGGTGCGGAGTGGCGTCGTCATCCCAGGTGTAGAGGATGATCTCGGTCTCGTCGCCGTTGTTCCACGAGATCGAATGATCGTTCGCTCCGCCACTGACATACCCGAGGGCGGAGAGCACGGGATGGAACTGCGCCCTGCCGCGTTCGAGGTCGGTCACGGTGATGCCGAGGTGATCCAGAAGCGCCATGTGCCGAGTCTTCCAGCAACCGCCGACGTCGCACTAGTGCGGGGCGTGGTACTCCGCCTCGCCGCGCTTCCAGTACCCCTTCACGACGGCCTTCGCATTGTCGACGCCCCACCGATCGAGCAACGCCCTGCCCGGCTTGACGATCGACTGCTCGGCGGCGATGAAGACGAACGGGTCGATGCCCACGGCGTCGTCGGCCGTCAGCCCCTCGAGGAAGGCGATGAGGGCGGAGCCGGAGGGCTTCTCCCCCCGGTGCAGCCACTCGACCTCGACCGGGGCCTCGACCTCGACCTCACGGTCGGCGTTCACCGTCTCGATCACGATGCGCGCGGGAGTGCCGTCGGGGATCAGCGCGGCGAAGCGGCGGATGGCAGGGATCGCGGTCTCGTCGCCGACCAGCAGCCACGACCCGGGTTCGCCGACCAGCACGGCCGACCCGCGGGGGCCGCCGACGCCGATCGTCGAACCGAGGGGCGCGGTCGCGGCCCACGGAGCTGCGACGCCCTGGTCGCCGTGCACGGCGAACTCGACATCGAGCCAGTCGTCGCCCCAGGCGAGCGGGGTGTACTCGCGGCTCGGGGAGGCCCGCAACTCCTCGACGGAGTCCGTCGGACCCGCGGGGAAGAACAGGCGCATGTGGTCGTCGGAGCCGGGCGAGTCGAAGCCGGCGAGATCCGAGCCGGTCAGCCGCACCCGCACGAAGTCCGGCGCCAGCCATTCACGCGCGCTCAATGTGACGTTGCGGAAGCGCAGCTCGAGGCCGCGACGCTCGATCGAGAAATCCGATTTCGTATCGCTCATAAAGTAAGGCTAACCTAAATCTGATGGTGCGGGTGATCCCCGCCCGTCGCCCCGGCGCCCATCGTGTGCGCACCGATCCCGCAGAACAGGAGTCTCTCCATGTCCGTGCCCAGAACCCTCACCGCCACGAGCGCCGCTCTCGTCGGCCTCCTCGCCCTCGCCGGGTGCACCTCCGGAGGCTCGGCGGAAACGGAGAAGACCGAACCGGCAGCAGCCACCGTCACGATCGAGGACAACACCGGCACGAAGGAGATCGCCACCCCGCCCGCGTCGGTGGTCGCCCTCGACAACCGCACCTTCCAGACGCTCTCCGACTGGGGTGTCGAGCTCTCCGCCGGGGCCGTGGCACTCATGCCGGAGACCGTGTCGTACGTGAAGGACGACGGGATCGTCGACATCGGCCTGCACAGCGAGCCGAACCTCGAAGCCGTCGTCGCCGTCGAGCCCGACCTCATCATCAGCGGCCAGCGGTTCACGCAGCACAACGCGGCGATCGCGGACCTCGTCCCCGACGCCACCATCGTCGACCTCGAGCCGCGTGACGGCGAGCCCTTCGACGAGGAGCTCAAGCGCCAGGTCACGGTGCTCGGCGAGATCTTCGGCAAGCAGGACGAGGCGAAGAAGCTGGTGGACGACTTCGACGCCGCCGTCGAGCGCGCCAAGGCCGCATACGACGACGCCGACACCGTGATGGCCGTCAACACGTCCGGCGGTCAGATCGGATACCTCGCGCCGACCGTCGGTCGTTCGCTGGGACCGATCTACGACATCCTCGGTCTGACGCCGGCGCTCGAGGTCGAAGACGCGAGCGACGACCACCAGGGCGACGAGATCTCCGTCGAGGCCATCGCCGCCTCGAACCCCGACTGGATCCTCGTGCTCGACCGCGACGCGGTGTTCGCCGCCGAGACGCCCGACTACGTGCAGGCGGCCGAGATCCTCGAGAGTTCCGAAGCCCTCGCCGCGGTCACGGCCGTGAAGGAGAAGCAGCTCGTCTACATGCCCACCGACACCTACCTGAACGAGGGCATCCAGACGTACACCACGTTCTTGAACGACTTCGCCGACGCCCTCGAGAAGAGCGCGAAGAACTGAACGGACGCGGCGGCGTCCGGGTGATCCGGATGCCGCCGCCGCACTGCAATGGTCTCCACAGACATCGCTTCGCCGCCCCGCAACGCCGGGCGGCTCTTCGACGTGAAGCTGCTCATCGGCGTGCTCGTCGTCGCCGCCCTGCTCGTGATCTCGCTCTTCACGGGCGTCTACGACGTCGCGGGCGCGGACGACGGCGCGCAGATGTTCCAGATCACGCGCGTCCCCCGCACGATCGCCCTCGTCCTGGCCGGTGCCTCGATGGCCATGGCGGGTCTCGTGATGCAGCTGCTCACCCAGAACCGGTTCGTCGAGCCGACGACGACGGGAACCACGGAGTGGGCCGGGCTCGGCCTCCTCACCGTCATGATCCTCGTGCCGCAGCCCTCCCTCCCGCTGCGGATGGCTGGCGCGGTGCTCGCAGCCTTCGTGGGCACCATGGTGTTCTTCGCGTTCCTGCGGCGGGTGGCGCTCAGATCCTCCCTGATCGTCCCGATCGTCGGCATCATGCTCGGTGCCGTGGTGGGTGCTCTCTCGACCTATCTCGCTCTGGCCACGAACTCGCTGCAGATCATCGGCGTCTGGTTCGCCGGCAGCTTCACCTCGGTGATGCGCGGCCAGTACGAGATGCTCTGGATCGTGGCCATCATCGGTGTGATCGTCTTCATCGTCGCCGATCGGCTCACCATCGCCGGACTCGGCGAAGAGATCGCGACCAACGTCGGCGTGAACTACAACCGGATCATCCTGCTGGGCACCGTCCTGATCGCTGTCACCACCGGCGTGGTCACCGTCGTCGTGGGGAATCTCCCCTTCCTCGGACTGATCGTGCCGAACATCGTCTCGATGGTGCGCGGCGACGATCTGCGCAGCAACCTTCCCTGGGTGTGTCTGCTGGGGATCGGGATCGTCACGGTGTGCGACATCATCGGGCGCACGATCATCATGCCCTTCGAGGTCCCGGTCTCGCTGATCCTCGGGGTCGTCGGCGCCGTGGTCTTCGTCCTCCTCCTGCTCAGGCAGCGTCGACGTGGCTAGCGGCGTGATGCGCGCCGCGATGAGTGACGCGGCGACCGCCGGAGGGCTCCGTTCGGCGGGCTCCTTCACGACCCCGCAGGCACGACGTCGGTACCTCCTCGTTCTCGGCATCCTCATCGTCCTCGCCGCAGGTTCCGGGTTCGGTCTGCTCGCGTGGGCGAATCCGATGCCCGTCGGTTCCGCGGGCTTCTGGCGCATCGCCCAGCACCGAGCGACCGACGTGACCGTCATGGCGCTCGTCGCCGTCGCTCAGGCCGTCGCGACGGTGAGCTTCCAGACCGTGACGAACAACCGCATCATCACGCCCTCGATCATGGGCTTCGAGTCGCTGTACCGGGTGGTGCAGACCTCGACCGTGTACCTGTTCGGCGTGGCGGGCATCGTGGCCATCCAGGGCGTGGGGCAGTTCGCGATCCAGGTCGCGATCATGGTCGGCCTCGCGGTGGCGCTCTACGGCTGGCTGCTCTCTGGGCGCTACGGCAACCTGCAGATCATGCTCCTCGTCGGCATCGTGATCGGAGGCGGTCTCGGCGCGATCGCCACCTTCATGCAGCGCCTGCTCACCCCCAGCGAGTTCGACGTGCTCGCCGCGCGACTCTTCGGCAACGTGTCCAACGCCGATCCCTCGTACCTGCCGCTGGCGATCCCGCTGGTGGTCGCGGCCTCGGGGCTGCTGTGGCTGCGCTCGCGCCGGCTCAACCTGATGGCGCTCGGTCCGGATGTCGCGCGCTCACTCGGCGTCGATCATCGGCGTGAGCTGTTCATCGTGCTGTTCCTGGTCGCGGTGCTCATGGCGACCTCGACCGCGTTGGTGGGGCCGATGACCTTCCTCGGCTTCCTGGTCGCGACGCTCTCGTACCAGTTCGCCGACACCCATGATCACCGGCTGATCTTCCCGGTCGCCGTGCTCACGGCCTTCACCATCCTGGCCGGGGCGTACTTCGTGATGAAGAACATCTTCTACGCGCAGGGCATGGTGTCGATCCTGATCGAGCTCGTCGGCGGCATCGTGTTCCTCATCGTCATCCTCAGAAAGGGCAGGCTGTGATCGCACTCGACGGCGTCCGCCGGGACTACAGCAGCGAGGTCGCGATCGGCCCCGTCGACCTCGAGATCCCCGCAGGCGGCATCACCGCTCTCATCGGTCCCAACGGCGCAGGCAAGTCGACTCTGCTCACGATGATCGGGCGTCTGAGCGGGATGGACGCCGGAGCCATCGAGATCGCCGGACTCGATGTGGCCTCCACGAAGTCGAAGGACCTGGCGAAGGTCGTGTCGATCCTGCGCCAGGAGAACCACTTCGTCACGCGCCTCACCGTGCGTCAACTGGTCGGCTTCGGGCGCTTCCCGCATTCGAAGGGTCGGCTGAACCGCGCGGATGAGGAGATCATCAGCCGCGCGATCGACTTCCTCGATCTCGGTGCGCTGGAGGGCAGGTATCTCGACGAGCTCTCCGGCGGGCAGCGCCAGCGCGCCTACGTCGCGATGGTCCTCGCGCAGGACACCGAGTTCGTGCTGCTGGACGAGCCGCTCAACAACCTCGACATGCGGCATGCGGTGCAGATGATGAAGCACCTGCGGCGCGCGTCGGAGGAGCTCGGACGAACGATTGTCATCGTGCTGCACGACATCAACTTCGCGAGCCACTACGCCGACCACATCTGCGCCATGAAGGACGGAGCTGTCGTGGAGTTCGGGGTGCCGGCTGCGATCATGACGGACGACGTCCTCACGCGGGTCTTCGACACTCCCGTGCGCGTCGTCGACGGTCCGTCGGGACCGCTTGCCGTCTACTACTGAGCCCCGCCGACTGCTGCTCAACCTGCCGATTACTGCTCAACCCTGCCGATTACTGCCCAACCCTGCGACGCGCCTGCCGCGGAGGGGCGGAGCTCAGAGCTCGATGCCGTGGTCCTCGTCGTTGACGCCGGCGTTGTTGCCGCGCCGCGATTCGTACCCGAGGAACCAGCCCAGCCACACGATCGCCGCGAGCAGCACGCCGAGCCAGACGTTCTGGAAGATCAGCCCGATCACGACGCCGACGATCAGAAGGCCGACGGTGACGAGGATGCGCAGCATGGAACGGGACATGGCACCAGCATAGGTGGCGGTGTCAGCGGCGGCGATGGTCCTCCGGTGCGAGACGAGGACCCCGTCGCGGTTCCTGCACCCCGCTGGCGTGGATGAGGCGCACGACGCGTTGCCGATGCCCGGACCAGGGGGAGAGGAGTTCGATCATCCCGTCGTCATCGGTGCGCGTGCCGGTCAGGGCGTAGCCGACCTGGTGGGCGAGGTGGTAGTCGCCCACGCTCACCGCGTCGGGGTCGCCGAGTGAGCGGATGCGGGTCTCCGCCGACGTCCACACCCCCACTCCGGGCAGGCTTGTGAGCACCCGATCGCGATCAGCCCCTGTGGAGGCCGTGCGTACGGCGCGAGCGATGCGGTCTCCGCGTTCAGCCGCACGCACGATGGTGCGAGACTGCGGTGGCTCGACTCCGGCTTTGTGCCAGGCCCAGGAGGGGATGCGGTGCCACTGCTCAGGTGCAGGCGCGGTGAACATCGGGCGCGGTGTCGGGCCCGGCGCGCGCGTTCCGAAGCGGCTGACCAGCCAGCGCCACGCCCCGAAGGCCTGCATGCCGGTCACCTTCTGCTCGATGATCGCGCACGCGAGCGCGTCGAACACCTCATCGGTACGGGTCAGGCGCAGTCCCGGATGCCGCCGAGCGGAATCGGCGATGAGGGGGTGATGCGACGGGTCGAAGTCCCCGGCGTCGTCGTGGGCCCCGCACAGGGCGGGGACGAGCCCGAGGGCCGGACCCGATCCGGGACCCCACGCAGTCGCGCGCACCTCGCCGCCGATCATTCGCAGCGCCAGGGTGGCCGGTCCGAGCGGCGTGCGCATCGCACGCCAGATGACGGGGCCGTCGATGACCATCGTCGGGTCGTTGCCACCGCGTCGGAGCATGCCTACGGTGCTGCGCAGATCGAGCTCATGCGGTGGGCGGTAGACCGTCTCGCGAGGGGCCTCCGAGCGAGCGGCTTGTGCCGCAGCGGATTCCGCCGTCAGGGTCATGCGCCCACCCTACGCTCCGGTCCTGACACCGGAGCCCGGGTGCTCAGAAGCGGTCGGGCGAGGGGGTGCCGTGACCGTAGCGGATCACGACGTCGGCGTGCCGGTCGAAGCGGTAGCCGATTCCGCGCACCGTGCGCACGATGTCCTCGTAGCGACCCAGCTTCGCCCGGAGGCGGCGCACGTGCACGTCGATCGTGCGCTCGCCCGGCGTCTCGTCGTCCTGTGCCTGCCAGAGCGCTGAGACGAGTTCGCTGCGCTCGATCGTGCGTCCCTCGCGCAGCACCAGGTACTGCAGCAGCTCGAACTCCTTGTAGGTGAAGGCAGCGGACTCGCCGTCGATCAGCACACGCTTGCGGGAGATGTCGACCGTGACGCCGCTCTCCTCGTCGGTGGTCTCCTCCTCGGCGGCGGCCTTGGTGCGGGCGATCGCGCCCGGCTCCTGCAGTGCGAGGCGCACGACGTCGAGGTCGCGCCCTCCTGAACCGTGGGGCGCGAGGGCGACGGTGGCGTGGGTCTCGGCTCCCGGCGCGAGCTCGGCGAGGGTGCGACGCAGGGCATCGACGAGCAGGGGCAGGCTGACTCCGGCTTCTGCGGCCTTGATCTCGTCCAGGCCGACGTAGAGGGCGAAGCCACGGGGCGAGCGCACGGCGGGGAGGTCGGCTCCGGCAGGGGAGAGCGGCGCGGCGGTCTCGGGCTGCGTGCGGACTGCGGCGGCGGGACGCTCGAGAAGTGCGGTGTTCGACATGATGATGAAGTCCTCAGGACGTGAGCCCGGACCGAAAGGGGCTCTGATGCGTTGCATGAATGACCGGCGGAGCCGGGAATCGAGCAAAGGGTGGATGCTCGGTGACACTGACCTCGCAGATGGCGAGGGGTTCAGGTCAGGCGGGGTGGCTGTTCGTTCAGCGACACATTCGGCAACACATGCCAACGCGACCGGGCATCATCATCCCGGCAGTCCTGTTCGCCTCCTGGGCGGACGAAGGGCTTGCGTTGGTAGTCATGGGGGGATTATGTCCGATCGTGACGCCTCATGTCAAAACGCCCGGGCGTCCCTGGCGGGCGTAACGTGGTTCCAATGACGATCTCGCACACTGTCGGCGGCTTCATCCTGACCGACGAGAAGGACGCCTCGCGTTACACGCTCATGCGTGACGGCAAGCTCGTGAGCGTGCTCGACTACCGCGACGACGGCCATACGATCGCCCTCACCCGAGCCTTCACGATCCCGACTTTCCGCGGGAACGGCTATGCGGGGAAGGTCGTCGAGGGTGCGGTGGCCGACATCGAGGAGCGCGGCGATCGCAAGGTCGATGCCGTGTGCTGGTACGTCGCCGACTGGTTCGCCGCCCACCCGGAGCGCGCCGGCCTGCTGCGTACTCGCTGACTCTCCGATCGTATGACGAACTGTTACGCCGCGCCCCTGCGAGGATGACGTCATGAAACTCGCCGAGGCCCTCACCGCACGCGCCGACCTGCAGCGCCGGATCGAGCAGCTGCGGGCGCGCATCGTCGCGAACGCCCGCTACCAGGAGGGCGAGGAACCGGCGGAGGATGCCGCCGCCCTGATCGTCGAGGTCGACGCGGCGTTGACGCAGCTGCGTGACCTCATCCGCCGCATCAACGCCACCAACGCGCGACTGGATCTGGGTGCGGACGGCACCATGACCGACGCGCTGGCTTCCCGGGACGTGCTCCGTCTTCGGCACTCCGTGCTGACGGATGCGGCAGCCGCCGCTTCGGGGGCCAACGACCAGTTCCTCCGCCAGATGCGTTCGGAGCTGCGTCAGGTCTCCGCGCTCCCCGTCTCACAGCTGCGCTCGCGCGCCGACGCCGTCGCGCAGGAGTTGCGTGAGCTCGACAACAGGATCCAGCAGGCGAACTGGTCGAACGATCTCGAGGAGGAGAGCGGGAGTCGGTAGTCACGACGAAGCGGGCACAACCCTCAGCCGGCGGGGCAAGCCGGCACCTGTCGGGCGGAGGGCAGCCCTGATCTCGCATCGCGCAGCCCCGCACTCCGCACAGGTGAAGGTGCACAACGCATCTCGCATCACCGCGTGCCGATCGTCGCGGCGAGGGTGGGTCAGGGGACCTTCCGCTCCCTCCTCCGCGCCGGGTGCTGGCCGCTCACGGCACGCCTCGGACGGAATGTCGGAGGGGGTTCGTACCGTGTGAGTATGCGGATCCTGCACACCTCGGACTGGCACATCGGCCGGACGTTCCATGGCAATTCGACCATGGACGCTCTCGCCGAGGTGCTCGAGGCGCTCACCGCGCAGGTTCGCGACAATGCGGTCGACGTGGTCGTCGTCGCGGGAGACGTCTTCGATTCCGCCACCCCGTCCGGCGCGGCTTACACGCTGCTGGGCGATGCGCTGGTGGCGCTGCACGAGACGGGCGCCCGCGTCATCGTCACGAGCGGCAACCACGACTCCGCCGCACGACTCGGGTTCCAGGCGCGCCTTCTCCGCGAGGGCATCCACGTGCTCACAGACCCCCTCGCGGTGGGGGTGCCGGTGACCATCGCCGATGACCACGGACCGGTGCATTTCTACGGCATCCCCTACCTCGAACCGGCCATCGTGCGTCAGCACTGGCCCGAGGGCGATGCGTCCGGGCGTCAGTTGCGCACGCAGGCGCAGACCATGGCGCATGCGATGGACCTGGTCCGCGCCGGCATGGACCAGCACGGAGGCCGAGCGGTGGCGATCGCGCACTGCTTCGCCGCGGGGGTCGACGCGACCGCCGGGCTCGAGCGCGAGGTGCGACAGGGCGGTCTCGACGTCGTGCCGCTGAGCGTGTTCGACGGACCCGACTACGTGGCGCTCGGCCATATCCACGGACGCCAGCAGCTCAGCGACCGCGTGCGCTACGCGGGCGCGCCTCTGCACTACAGCTTCGGAGAACAGCACAAGCCCCGTGGTTCTTGGCTCGTCGACATCGACGCCGAAGGACTCGCCGGCGTGGAGTGGATGGAACTGCCGGTGCCTCGGCGGCTCATCACCCTCACCGGCCCGCTCGACGAGATCCTGTCCACCGAGTTGGTCGCGCAGCACGCGGATGACTGGGTCTGCGCCGTCTACACCGATGCGGTGCCGCAGCGCGAGCCCATGCGGCGTCTTCGCGAGAGCTTCCCGTACTGCGCCATGGTGCAGCACCAGCCGGAGGTGACGGCCGCGGTCGACGAGCGCTCCTATGTGCAGCGGCTGCGCACCGCGGTCACCGATGCCGACCGTATCGATGCCTTCCTCGAGCACGTGCGGGCCGGGCACGGACCCACCGAGGCCGAGAGCGAGCTGATCCGCGCGGTGCTCGACGAGCGGGTGCGTGCCGAGGCGCTCGTCTAGATGCGTCTTCATCGTCTGGAGGTCGAAGGCTTCGGCCCGTTCCGGTCGCGACAGACCGTTGACTTCGACGCCTTCGCCGACGACGGCATCTTCCTGATCGCCGGACGGACCGGGGCGGGCAAGTCGAGCATCCTCGATGCGGTCTGCTTCGGCCTGTACGGCGGGGTGCCGCGATACGAGGGCGGCGAGAAACGCCTCCGAAGCGATCACTGCGAGCCGGACGATCCCTCGGAGGTGCTCGTCGAATTCAGCACGCCGGCCGGTCGATACCGCGTCACGCGCTCGCCCGAGTACATGCGCCCGGCCAAGCGTGGTGGTGGCATGACCAAGCAGGCGGCCGCCGTGTCGCTCGACGAGTGGACGGACAGCGGGTGGATCGGCCGTGCCGCGCGGGCGGTCGACGTCGCCGGCGAGCTCGATGAGATCCTCCAGCTCAGTCGGGAGCAGTTCCTGCAGGTGATCCTGCTCGCACAGAACCGGTTCTCGGAGTTCCTGCTCGCGGGCAGCCGCGATCGCCAGGCGCTGCTGCGGCGGCTGTTCGGAACGCAACGATTCGAAGACGTGCAGGCGCGGTTCGACGATCGTCGCCGTGCGACCGAACAGGCGCTCGGCAGTCGTCTCGCCGCCGTCGAGGCGCGCATCGACGAGGCCGAGAACCTCGTGGCCACCGGCGAGCTGTCGGGAGACGGCGATGAGACCGTGGCGGAGACGTCGCAGGCTCCCGCGTCGATCGACGAGCGTCTGGAGGCCCTCCGGCGGGCGAAGGCTCGCGCCGACTACCGTGCCGAGCGTCGTGCCTCCGATCGCGCCGACGCCGAGCAGCGGTCGACCGCTGCCGACGCCGAACTCGCCATCGCCCGAGAGGAACGACGCGCGCAGCAGGAGCGCGATCGAGCCAGATCCGCCCTCGAACGCCTCGATGCCGAGGCGCCGTCGATCGAGCACGCCCGTGCCGAGCTCGCCGCGTCGCGCGCCGCCGAGTCGCTTCGTCCGATGATCGCCGCCGCTGCGCGAGCGGCTGCAGCGCTCGAGGCCGCAAGCCTGGAGGAGCAGGACGCCCGCGTGACCGGGCAGGCGATGGGGCTTCCCGTCGACGACGACCTCGAGGCCTGGGCGGAGGAGCGCACCAGGGAGATCGGCGCCTGGCAGCGGGCACGTGAACTCGAGGAGAGCGCACCGGCTCTGGACGCCGAGGTGCGCGCCGCCGAGGAGGCAGTCGAGGTCGCCACCGCACGCATCCAGGCCGCCGATGCGAAGCGGGCCGCGCTCCCGGAAGAGGTCACCGCTCTCAACGCATCGCGCGAAGCGGCGCGGAGCCTCGCAGACCGGGTGGAGGACAGACGGGCGGCACAAGAGGCGGCAGACGCACGGCGCGCGGCGGCGCGCGAGGCGGAGAGGCTGCGCACAGCGGAGCTCTCGGTCGACGTCGAGCTCACGCAGGCGACGGCATCGCATGCGGCGGCTCAGTCCACCTTGGCGGAGCTGCGCCGGCGCCGCACGGACGGCATGGCGGGAGAACTGGCGTCGACGCTCCGACACGAACAGCCCTGTCCGGTCTGCGGCGCGCTCGAGCACCCTGCGCCGGCAACACACGCCGATCCCGTCTCGCCGGAGGACATCGCCGTCGCGGAAGAAGCGCGCGACTCCGCGGCGCGGCGGGAAAGCGAGCTGGCATCCAGATCGTCTGCGCTCCGCGCCGAACTCGCCGCCGCCACCGCTCGCGCCGACGGGCGCGACGTCGAACGTGCCGAGACCGAGTACGAGGAGGCCGCTGCGGCCCTCGCGGACAGCCGCGCGGCTGTCGAGACGCTGACCGCGCTCGACACGCAGCTCGCGGACCTCGCGACGCGGCTCGAGCATCTCGACACCGAACGAGAAGACGACGCGAGGGCTTTGGCGGAGGCGCGCGAACAGCATGCCCTCCTGCGTCAACGTCGCACGGAGGCACAGGAGCTGATCGCCGCAGCGCGGGGTGCATTCCACACGGTCGCCGAACGGCTGGCGGAGAACGAGACCAAGGTCGCGGCTGCGCGTGCGCTGAGCCAGGCGATCTCCGAGCGCGTGCGCAGGGCCGAGGCCCTCGTCGGCGCCCAGGTGCAGCGCGACGCCGGTCTCGCAGACTCCGAGTTCGCTGACGAGGCAGCAGCGGAAGAGGCGCTGCGCCCGCTCTCAGTCCAGGAAGCGCTGGACGCGCGGATCACGCAGCACGCGGTGCAACGGGAGAAGGAGCGGGCCGTGCTGTTCGACCTCGAACTGCGCACCCTGCCGGAAGAGCCCATCGACCTGGCACCGGCCGAACGAGCATCAGCGGAAGCTCGCAGCCTCTGGACCACGGCGGTCGACGAGGCAGCCAGGGCCGCCAGCACCGCGGAACGGCTCGGCGGGCTGATCGATTCTGCCGCGATCGAGCAGGCTCGCAGCGCCGACGAGGCCGCGGAGTTCGAGGTGCTGCAGAACCTCGCGGACACGATCGCGGGCAGGGGCGTCAACACCCGCAAGATGACTTTGGAGACGTTCGTCCTCGCGGCAGAGCTCGAGGAGATCGTCGAGGCGGCCAACCGTCGGCTGCACGAGATGTCCACCGGGCGGTATCAGCTGCGGCACTCCGACGCGCTCGCGGCCCGCGGTGCGGCTTCCGGACTCGGCATCGTGGTGTTCGACGCGTTCACCGGCCAGACCCGACCACCGCAGTCGTTGTCGGGAGGTGAGACCTTCCTCACGTCACTCGCGTTGGCGCTGGGATTGGCCGAGGTCGTGACGGCACGCGCGGGCGGCATCCGCTTGGACACGCTTTTCATCGACGAGGGCTTCGGCTCCCTCGACGGTGACACTCTCGACGTGGCCATGCGCACACTCGATGAGTTGCGTCAGGGCGGCAGAACCGTCGGCGTGATCAGCCATGTCGAGGCCATGCAGGAGCAGATCCCCGCTCAGCTCACGGTGCGAGCGTTGCCCAACGGCCCCAGCATCATCGACGCCCGCTGACGCGGGCCAGCGCGATCCGCCTGTCGTGCGTCAGACGCCGTACTCGCTGCGGATGACGTCGCGCAGCTGCACGCTGCAGCGGGCGACGGCGTCGCGCCAGTCCGTCAGCGCGCCGTCTTCCGCCTGGTCGGACACCGCCCGCAACACGCGGATCGGAACACCGAACTGCTCGGCGACCCAGATGAAGGCGTAGGTCTCCATATCGACCAGTGCAGCACCGAAGGGGCGGATCACGGCGGTGACCTCGGCGTCCTCGACGAAGTGGTCACCGGTCGCGATCAACACGCCGTCGCGTCCGGTGGAGACGCGCGCAGGCAGTGAGACGTGCTGCCCGCGAACGCCGTCGAGATCGGTGACGTCGTGCTGGAAAGCGCTGCCGACCTCGTGGACGGTCGCCTCGAGGCCGGGCTCGATGGCTCCGGCTGTTCCGACGACCACGATCTCGTCATAGACCTTGGCATCGAGTGCTCGGGTCAGGCCGTACGTGGCCGGCAGCTTGCCGGCGCCGGTAACGAGACGGTCGAAGCCGTCGAGCTCCTCCGGGAATGCGGACAGTTCGGAATCGAGGGCAGCGACGAGGAGCTTCACCGCTCCATTCTCTCAGGCCTTCGCTGGCAGGAGCATGCGAACGCCGCGGCGTCACCCGGACGTAACACGCAGGGGCGATACTGGTCGAGGACAAGACGGAGGATGACATGTCGTTGCAGAAGCAGATCTCTGAAGACCTCGGCGTCAGGCCCGAGATCGATCCCGAGGCCGAGACCGATCGTCGGATCGGCTTCCTCGCGGACTACCTGCGTGCCACCGGAGCGAAGGGGTTCGTGCTCGGGATCTCGGGCGGGCAGGACTCCACCTTGGCCGGCCGTCTGGCACAGCTCGCGGTGGAGCGTGTGCGCGCCGAGGGCGGCGAGGCGAAGTTCCTCGCGGTGCGTCTGCCCTATCGGGTTCAGCACGATGCCGAAGACGCGGAAGCCGCGCTGGCCTTCATCGCGCCCGACTCCTCCGTCGAGGTCAACATCCAGAACGGTGTCGACGGAGTGGAGGAGGACATCGAGTTCGCGGTCACGAGCGACATCAGCGACTTCAACCGCGGCAACATCAAGGCTCGCGTCCGCATGGTCACGCAGTATGCGCTCGCCGGGCACGACGGTCTGCTGGTGATCGGCACCGACCACGCGGCGGAGGCGGTGACCGGCTTCTACACGAAGTTCGGTGACGGCGCTGCCGACATCCTCCCGTTGTCCGGGCTCAGCAAGCGGCAGGGACGCTCGCTGCTGCAGTTCCTCGACGCTCCGGACCGACTCGCCTTCAAGGTGCCGACGGCCGATCTGCTGGACGGTCAGCCGGGACGCGCGGACGAGGACGAACTCGGCCTCACGTACGAGCAGATCGACGACTTCCTCGAGGGGCGTGAGGTCGATCCGGAGGTCGCCGGTCGCATCGAGGCCAGGTATCTCGCGACGCAGCACAAACGGCACCTCCCGGTGACGCCCGACGACACCTGGTGGCACTGAGCCCACGGGTCGAGGAGCCGCTCGCTTTCGCCCGTGTCGGATGCCGCGGATAGTGTCGAAGCATCCGACAGAACGGGAGCATCGTGCGGATCGACACTCAGGCGCAACGCGTCATCTGGAGCGCGAGCGACCTCAAGGCGGCCGCCGAGTGCGAGTTCGCATGGGCCCGGGCGATCGACGCGAAGCTGGGGCGCGTCCCCGCCGTCGAAGAGCCGGAGGATGCGACTCTGAAGCGCGCGGCCGAGCTCGGCGACGTGCACGAGCAGAACGTGCTCGAGCGGTACATCTCTGACCTCGGTGACGAGAACGTGCACCGCATCGAGAAGGTGTCCTCGGTCGACGCGGAAGCGCTCGCCGCGGCAGTCCACGAGACGGTGGCGGCACTGCGCTCGGACGCGCTCGTCGTGTTCCAGGCGGCTTTCGCGACGGACGAGTTCGTCGGATTCGCCGACTTCCTGCGCAAAGACGACGACGGGCGCTGGCGGGTGCAGGACTCGAAGCTCGCCCGCAAAGCCCGCGTCACCGCGCTCATGCAGCTTGCGGCATATGTCGACCAGCTCGACCGCCTGCGGATCCCCCGTTCCGACGAGGTAGATCTCATCCTCGGGGACGGCACGCTCAGCACGCACGCCGTCGACGATCTGCTCCCGTTGTTCCAGGTGCGCAGGGCAAGACTGCGAGCCCTCATCGCGGATCGACGGATCACCGACGGTTCCGCTGGCGCTCCTCTGGCGTGGGGAGACGACCGCGGTGACCTCCAGGTGGTCGCCTGCGGGCGCTGCGCGACCTGCGAGGAGCAGGTGCTCGCCCACCGGGACCTGCTGATGGTGGCGCGGATGCGTCCGGTGCAGCGCGCTCGGCTCAGAGCTGCAGGTATCGAGACGATCGACGCGCTGGCCGCCGCGAACGAGGCGCCGACGGGGATGAATGCGGATACGTTCGAGACGCTCCGCGCCCAGGCCCGTCTGCAGCTGCGGGCCGACGCCGAGGGTGTGCCGACCTTCGACGTGCACTACGCGCAGGCGATCCACACGCTCCCGCTCCCGAGCCACGGCGACATCTTCTTCGACTTCGAGGGCGACCCGCTGTACACCGAGCCTGCTCCCGACGGCGAGGCGCACTGGGGGATCGACTACCTCTTCGGCTGGGTGGACAATGCGGACCAGTACTCCGCGTTGTGGGCGCACACGTTCGCCGAAGAGAAGCGGGCGCTCGAGACGTTCCTCGACTTCGTGAATGCCCGCAGGGCGGCGCATCCGGGAATGCACATCTACCACTACGCCCCGTACGAGACCTCCCATCTCGTGGCGATGGCCGCGCGGCACGGAGTGCGCGAGGGCGAAATCGATCGGCTGCTCCGCGAAGGGGTGTTCGTCGATCTGTATCCGCTCGTTCTGCGCACGGTCAGGGTGGGCTCCCGCTCGTACTCGATCAAGAAGCTCGAACCGCTCTACATGGGCGACGATGTCCGGACGAGCGACGTGCAGAAGGGCGACGACTCGATCGTGCAGTACGTCGCGGCCCGCGAGCTCGCCGTGGCGGGACAGCAGTCCGAGGCAGACGCGGTGCTCGCCGACCTCGCCGACTACAACCGCTATGACTGCGTCTCGACGCGGCGCCTGCGCAACTGGCTGATCGACATCGCGAGGGAGAAGGGCGTCACGCCTGCACCGCCCGACGACGCGGACGAGGTCATCTACGAGCCGTCCCCACGATCGGTCGCGCTCCTCGCCGATGCGGAGCGCGCCGTGGAGACAGGCGGCGACGGACAGGTGCACCGCATCGCTGCCGCCGCCATCGACTACTTCCCGCGTGAAGCGAAGAGCTTCTGGGTGTCGCACTTCCAGAGGCTGCGCGAACCGGTCACGATGTGGGACGGCACACGCGATGTGGTGCGGGTCGACCGTCCGTCGTCATCGGTGGTCCGGGAGTGGAGCATCGCCGAGGGGCGGAGGGTGATGTCCAGAGACATCGAGATCCGCGGCGAGGTGTCACCCGGCACGACGCTCGGCCCCGGTGCGCAGCCGTTCGCGCTGTACGAGGTGCCTGCCCCGTTCGACACCGAGGTGCCCTCACGCGCCGTCCACGTACCGCACACGGTCACGATCGCGGAGGTGCTCGACGACGGCTACCTCGTCACCGAAGCGGCTGTCCAGGGACAGACCTGGGACGAGTTGCCGGTCGCGCTCACTCCCGCAGCGCCACCTCGGGTGGTGTCGCTGCAGGGCGCGATCGATGAGTGGGCCGACGCCGTGCACCTGGCCTCGCCGGGCTTCCCACAGGACGCGGCCACCGACATCCTGCGCCGGTTGCCTCCGCGCACCTTCTCGGGTGGCGCGCTCCCGGAAGCAGGTGATGACACGATCGATGCGATCGTGCGCGGAGTGCTCGACCTCGATCGCAGCTACCTCGCCGTGCAGGGCCCTCCGGGGACGGGGAAGACCTACACGGGGTCGCGCGTGATCGCGCGTCTGGTCAACGAGCACGGCTTCAAGGTCGGTGTCGTGGCGCAGTCGCACGCCATCATCGAGACGCTTCTCGAGCGGATCGTCGCCGACGGTGTCTCGCCCGCCCAGGTGGCGAAGGCGCCGAAGGATCCCGACGCGGACCCGTCATACACCGTGATCCCGAAGAACGGCATGGCCTCGTTCCTCGCCGAGCACTCCGACGAGGGTGCGGTCGTGGGCGGTACGGCCTGGGACTTCAGCAACACCCAGCGCGTCGAACGGGCGGGGCTCGACCTCCTCGTGATCGACGAGGCGGGGCAGTTCTCGCTCGCCTCGACGATCGCGGTCGCGGCCGGAGCGAAGCGGTTGCTGCTCCTCGGCGACCCGCAGCAGCTCCCGCAGGTGAGTCAGGGCGCCCACCCCGAGCCGGTGGACACGTCCGCTCTCGGCTGGGTGATGGACGGCGATCCGGTCGTGCGGCCCGAGTACGGCTACTTCCTCGCTCGATCGTGGCGGATGCACCCGTTCGTGGCTGCTCCGGTGTCGAAGCTCGCCTATGCCGGGCAACTCGCCTCGGCACCCGGAACCGAACTCCGGTCGCTCGAGGGTGTCGACGCGGGTCTCCATATCGTCCCGCTGCGCCACCGGGGGAACGCGACGCAGTCGCCCCAGGAGGCGGCAGAGGTCGTCCGGCTGGTCGCCGATCTCGTCGGCCGGGTCTTCACCGACAACGACCCCGAGGCGTCGACGCGACCGCTCACGCAGTCCGACATCATCGTGGTCACGCCGTACAACGCGCAGCGTCAGCTGGTGCTCGACGCGCTCGCCGACGCCGGCTTCCCCGATGTCCCGGTCGGCACGGTCGACAACTTCCAGGGCAAGGAGGCGGTGGTCTCCATCACCTCGCTCGCGGCGTCGAGCGGTCGGGATGCGCCGCGCGGTCCGGAGTTCCTGCTGCTCCAGAATCGCCTCAACGTCGCGATCTCCCGGGCACAGGTCGTCGCCTATCTGATCCACTCGCCCGCGCTGCTCGACGATCTGCCGTACACGCCGGAGGGCGTCGCCAGGCTCAGCGCGTTCGCCCGCCTCGTCGGAGCGGCCGAGTGATCGTCCACACCACCAATCAGATTCTGCGCGCCGCGGCAGCGTGGGTGTGGTTCCCCCGCGACAGCGAGCACGAGCGCGAGGATCTGCTCCTCGTAAGGGATCCGGCGCGGTTCGGCGGGGGAGTGCGGGGTTCGCAGGTCGACTCCTCGCTGTCGGCCGTCGACGTGGTGGATGGCGCACTGGCGCGGACCAGGGCTTGGGGTGCCTCGCAGTTCACGTTCTGGACGAATCCTTCCGACCGGCCCGACCTCGAGGACGAGCTACGGCGGCGCGGTGCAGAGCACATCGACACGGTGGCAGTGTTCGCACGACCCGTCGACGAAGTGGAGGTCGAGGTGCCGTCCGACGTGTCCACGGAGATCGTGCGCACCCTCGATCAGGTACGCGACCTCGACGGCGTCAATGTGCCCGTGTGGCACCAGCAGCCTCTCGATGATGAGGGTCTCCGAGCCGAACTCGACGAGGTGTCCGCGGCGCTCGAGGCGCAGAGCGGGTTCCGCGTGCTCGCGCGCATCGACGGACGCGCCGTCAGCACCGGAGGATGCACGATCGACGACGGGTTCGTGCGGCTCTGGGGCGCATCCACACTCGAGGACTACCGCGGTCGCGGCGCCTACCGCGCGGTGCTCGCCGAGAGACTGCGGCGGAGTGCGGAATGGGGAGCGAAGACGGCCCTGGTGAAAGGGCGCGTGTCGACGTCAGCACCCATCCTCGCCCGCGCGGGTTTCACGCACCACGGAGATGAGCGCGCCTACCGCCTCACGTTCTGAGGCGGAAGACGCACCGATGAGGGCGAGCGCCGTCGGGAATCAGACCGTGCCGTAGAGCCGGTCGCCCGCGTCGCCGAGGCCTGGCACGATGTAGCCCTTCTCGTCGAGACGTTCGTCGAGGGCGCCGAGCACGAGGGTCACGTCGCGCTCGCCGGCCATGGCCTCGATCGCGGCGACGCCTTCAGGTGTGCCGAGCAGGCAGATGGCCGTGACATCCTTGGCGCCTCGGTCGAAGAGGAACTGGATCGCCGCGGCGAGCGAACCACCGGTTGCCAGCATGGGGTCGATCGCGAAGCACTGGCGGTCGCTCAGGTCGTCAGGCAGCCGCTCGGCGTAGGTCGTCGGCTCGAAGGTGGTCTCATCGCGCACCATGCCGAGGAAGCCGACCTCAGCCGTCGGGAGCAGCTTCACGAGGCCTTCGAGCATGCCGAGACCGGCGCGCAGGATCGGCACCACGATGGGACGGGGCTCCGAGATCTTCACACCCGTCGTGGTGGTCACCGGAGTCGTGATCTCGATCGGGCTGACCTTCACGTTGCGGGTCGCCTCGTACGCGAGCAGCGTCACGAGCTCCTCCGTGAGCTGCCGGAACACCGGTGAGGGCGTGCGCGCGTCGCGCAGCACCGAGAGCTTGTGGGTGATGAGAGGGTGGTCGGCCACGTGAACACGCATGAATACAGGGTAATGCGCCACGCGGTCAGGCACGACATCGGGACCCCGACCGGGCTCGACGGCTGTCGTAGGCTCGACGCATGACCGCAGCCGACCGACGCGCGATGACTCGTGCTCTCGAGCTCGCCACCGAAGCGGCCACGGCATCCGAGATCCCCGTCGGAGCGGTGGTCCTCGATCCCGAAGGCCGGATCATCGCGGAGGGACGCAACACTCGCGAGGAGACCCACGACCCGACGGGGCACGCCGAGGTCGAGGCGCTCCGGCGCGCGGCGGCGGCGGTCGGGTCCTGGAACCTCGAGCAGCACACACTCGTGGTGACCCTCGAACCCTGCATCATGTGCGCCGGCGCCGCCCTGCAGGCGCGCATCGGTCGTGTGGTGTTCGGAGCGTGGGACGACAAGGCGGGTGCTGCCGGATCCATGTACGACGTGCTGCGCGATCGACGGCTGCCCTATCGTGCCGAGGTGGTCGGTGGCGTCGAGGCTGAGGCCGCGACCGCGCTGCTGCGTTCGTTCTTCGAGCAGCGGCGCTGAACGCGGTCCCCGGTCAGTCCGACGACTTCAGCACGAAGACGTCGGTCGAGGGCTCCGGGTCGATCGCAGGGCGATAGACGTCGGGCTCGATGTAGACGACCCGCGCGACCGGCACAGCCTCCCTGATCCGAGCCTCGATCGCGTCGATGTCGTCAGCGGCCTCCCGCAGCGGCTTATCCGCATTGAGGGCGATCTTCGCCGCCACCATCAGCTCGTCCGGGCCGAGGTAGAGGGTCTTCATGTGGATGATCTTCTCGATCTCGTCGCCCGCGTTGATCGCATCCACGATGCGGTCGTAGTCGGCCTGGGTGGCGCCTTCGCCGACCAGGAGACTCTTCGTCTCGACACCCAGCACGATCGCGATCAGCACCAGCAGCACGCCGATCATGACGGTGCCGAGCGCGTCGAACATCGGATTGCCGGTGAGCAGCGTGAGGCCGACGCCGAGCAGGGCGAACGTGAGGCCGGTCAAGGCGCCCACGTCCTCCAGCAGCACGACGGGGAGCTCGGGTGCCTTGGAGCGGCGAACGAACGACACCCACGACTGCCCCTTCTCCCGCACGAGGTTGCTCTCCCGCACAGCTGTGCGCAAGGAGAACGACTCGAGTCCGATCGCGATGACGAGCACCACGAGCGGGAGCCACCACCACGTCTTGTCGAGCTCATGCGGATTCGTGAGCTTCTCGACGCCCTCGTAGATCGCGAAGAGACCACCGACCGAGAACAGGATGATCGACACGACGAACGCATAGACGTAGCGCTCGCGGCCGTACCCGAACGGGTGTGCACGGTCGGCCTCGCGCCGAGCCTTGCGTCCGCCCAGCATCAGGAGCAGCTGGTTGCCGGAGTCCGCGACGGAGTGGATGGCCTCGGCGAGCATCGAGGCGGAGCCGGAGAGTGCCCAGGCGATGAACTTCGCGAGGGCGATTCCCATGTTCGCCAGGAACGCCGCGACGATGGCCTTGTTGCCTCCGGATGCACTCATGGGACGAGTCTAGAACCGCCCGCCCGAGGATGTCGGAGTGCCCGCCGTAGGATGACGACATGGCTGACTCGCTTCCTTCGCTCGCTTTCCTCGGTGCCGGCTCGATGGGCGGTGCGATCCTCCGCGGAGTGGTCGCCTCGGGCGTCCGCATCGATGGCGGGATCACCGCGACGAACCGCACGGCGGAGAAGGCAGAGGCCTTCGCCGGCCTCGACGGGGTCACCAGCATCGCGCTCGCCGATCGGCCGGAGGGCAACGTCGAGGCGGCTTCCGGTGCGCGGATCGTGCTCGTCGGCGTGAAGCCGGCGATGGTGCCGGACCTGCTCCGCCAGATCGCTCCGCACCTCGCCGCTGATGCGATCGTGGTCAGCGTCGCCGCAGGGGTCACGCTGCAGACCTTCGCCGATGTGCTGGGTTCGGAGGCGAGGGTGATCCGCTCGATGCCGAACACGCCGTCGACGGTGCGCAAGGGAGTCACAGGACTCGCCGCCGGTGCCGCGGTTCCCGCCGAAGACGTCGCCCTCGTCCGTCGTCTGTTCGAGACCGTCGGCGCCGTCGTCGAGGTTCCCGAGTCGCAGATCGACGCGCTGTCCACGATCTCGGGATCGGGACCGGCCTATGTGTACCTGCTGATCGAGGAGCTCACCAAGGCCGCCGTCGGCATGGGCTTCACCGATGCGGATGCCCGGCTCATGGTCGAGCAGACGTTCATCGGGGCGACGGCCCTGCTCGACGCCTCCGGCGAGGCTCCTGCAGAGCTGCGCCGTCGGGTCACGAGTCCGAAGGGCACGACGGAGCGGGCGGTCGCCGTGTTGCAGGAAGCACACCTCGATCACACCTTCGCGGAGGCTGCGGACGCCGCACTCGCGCGTGCCAAGGAGCTCGCCGCCGGAGCCTGAGCCATGCGGCTGCGGATCGAGGGACCCATCTGGTACTGGCGCGGGCCCGCGCCTTTCCACTTCGTCACCGTGCCGCCTGCCGAGAGCGAGATGATCCACGAGATCGCCTCTGTCGTGACCTATGGCTGGGGCATGATCCCGGCCACGGTTTCCGTAGGCGCCACCACGGTGACCACGGCGCTGTGGCCGAAGGACGGCGGCTACATCGTGCCGATCAAGAAGACGCTGCAGGACAGCGAGGGCCTCGGGGTGGACGACGTGATCGAGGTCGTCCTCGACATCGATGCCTGACCTGTCAGGCCCGATCTCGCGGGAGGCCTGACGCCCAGGGTCTGCGTGTCGCGTGCTGCCTGCCCGCGCTCAGCTCTCGCTGGACACGTCGGCAAGCACCTCGGGCCAGCGGCGATCCAGGATCTTCCCGCCCAGCACGGTTCCTCCCCAGAGTGCCAGGCCGCCGAACGCGAGTCCGCATGCGAGGCTGATCCAGCCGAGCGTGGGACTCCAGATCGCCGCGATGGCGAACCCGAATGCGGGTGCTCCGAGGAGGAGCGTGATGGGTCCGATGATGATCATCGCGAGCAGCGACTGCACCCCGCCGGAGGATCCGCGCCCGAAGGGATTGGCCTCCGGGGCGGGCGCACGGCCCGGAAGGAAGCTCCCCACCCAGGCGCCGGCTCCGGCAGCGATCGCCGTGAGACCGAGAGACGCGCCGATGCTGCCGGGGAGCAGGTCGGGCCGTCCGGCGAGGAGGCAGGTCGCAACGCACAGGGCGAGCGTCACCGGCACCGCGATCATCCCGAAGCCGAGCAGGCGCCCGGCACGGTCCGCCGCCCCGGACACACCCGTGAGGATGTGCGCCGCGACGGCATCGTTGTCATAGGCGATCGACATCTGCACGATCGTCCCGGCGAGGAGGGCGTTGATCGCCGGAATCAGTGTGATCGCGGGGGCGAAACCGACGGCCTCCTCTTGCAGGCCGTTCATGAGCGCGATGCCGATGAAGATCGCCGGCAGCAGCAGGAGCATCACGATGTTGACGAGCTGCCGCGGGTCGCGGCGGTAGTAGTGCAGAGATCGTGCGGCGATCGCACCCATCGGGTTGGCCGGCAGCACGCGATCGAGCAGACCGCCGGAGCGGACCCGCCCACCGCCGCTGCTCTGGATGGGGGAGACGAGCCGGGCGGCGAGCAGCCGCTGAGACGCCCACCACAGGACCACGACCGTCGCGAGGGCGATCAGCAATCGCAGCGTCGCGGTGAGGACGTCGCCCTGCGCCGCCGATGCCGACACCCCGAACACGGCGCCGAAGGGCGTCCAGGCGGCGATGTCGGCGGCCGAGGCGAAGGCACCCCCGACGTCCGTCACGGTGGTGAGCGCACCGATCCCGAGGTTGAGGATGAGGCCGGACGACGCGGCGAGCAGCACGCCGAGAGTCAGCACCAGGTCGCGGGTGCTGCGTCGGGCCAGCCATCCGGCGAGTAGTCCGCTCACCACACGGGCACCCAGCACGCAGGTCACGACGGCCACGGGGATCATGATCAGCGCGGTCAGCAATGCGGGAAGACTCACCGACCAGCCGAGGAGCATCAGCAGCAGGGCGACCGTGGTCCCGATGCCGCCGATGGTCGTGGCTCCGGCGACGACGAACCCCGGCAACAGGGAGGGGGCGGTCACCGGCAGCAGGGCGAAGCGCTCGGGGGCGAGGGAATCGTCGGCGCTCACGAGGATGGAGCCGATCCACCATCCGAGGACGAGCACGGACCCGGTGAGCACGATGGCGGTGACAGCGCCCTCCGGTGCGGCGAAGCGCAGAGCGACGAGGCCCGCAGCGAGTCCGGCGAGGAGTCCGAGGGCGATCATCCCCGTGATGATCAGGGTGACGATCATCCAGGGATTCCGCGACAGCTGGTGCCGCAGCTGCCGCCAGCGCAGGCTTACGAGGAGCGCAACCATGCGAGCGTCTCCGTCCCGAGATCGTGCGCCCCGACGAGCGTGAGGAACCGCTGCTGAAGCGAGAGGCCGGCTCGCACCTCGTCGAGCTGACCGTGTGCGAGCAGGCGTCCCTCGGCGACGATGGCCACCCGGTCGCACATCGACTCGACGAGCTCCATCACGTGGCTCGACAGCACCACGGTGCCGCCGCCGTCGACGAACGAGCGCAGGATCTGGCGGATCGTCTCGCCCGAGACCGGATCGACGGCCTCCAGCGGCTCGTCGAGGATGAGCAGTCGGGGGGCGTGGATCAGCGCGCAGGCGAGCCCGATCTTCTTGCGCATGCCGGCGGAGTAGTCCACGACGAGGGTGTCTCGCGCCTCGGCGAGCCCCAGCGCCTCGAGCAGGTCACCCGTCCGCGAGACGACGTCGGCCTCTGCCATGCCGCGCAGCAGTCCGGTGTATCGCAGCAGCTCTGCTCCGCTGAGACGATCGAGCATGCGGATGCCGTCGGGGAGCACACCCATGCGAGCTTTCGCCTCGGCGGGGTTCTGCCACACGTCGGCGCCCAGCACCCACGCCGTGCCGGCATCGGGGCGGAGCAGTCCGGTGGCCATCGCGAGCGTCGTGGTCTTGCCTGCGCCGTTCGGCCCGAGCAGGCCCAGCATGGATCCGGGCGGCACGTCGAGGGACAGATCGTCGACGGCGACCTTCTGCCCGAACTGCTTGCGAAGCCCGCGAAGGGCGAGGACGGGCGGGGCCGCTGTGGGGTCGGTCATGGCCCCATCCCACCATGGCTGCCGGGCGTCGCGCATCCGCCGCGAGGGGGAGCCGCCCGAAAGGGGGAGGGAGACGTCAGCGGTCGAGGCCGGCGAACCGCTCGATGTCGCTGTTCGTGCCGGACACGATGATGAGGTCGTGGTTGGTGACGATGGTGTTCGCCTCGGCGTAGCGGAACGGCTTGCCCGGGCTCTTCACGCCCACGACGGTCACCTTGTACTTCGAGCGCACACCGGACTCGTTCAGGCCGACGCCGCGGATGAACTTCGGCGGGTACATCTTGGCGAGCACGAAGTCGTCGTCGAAGCGGATGAAGTCGAGCATGCGTCCGGAGACGAGGTGCGCGACGCGCTCGCCGGCCTCGCGCTCGGGGTAGATGACGTGGTTGGCGCCGACGCGTGCCAGGATCTTGCCGTGCGACTGCGAGACCGCCTTGGCCCAGATCTGCGGGACCTTGAGGTCGACGAGGTTGGCCGTGATGAGCACCGATGCCTCGATGGAGGAGCCGACGGCCACGACGGCCACCTGGAAGTCCTGCGCACCGATCTGGCGCAGGGCGTCGATGTTCTTCGCATCGGCCTGGACGGTGTGCGTGACGCGGTCGGACCACTTCTGCACGAGCTCGAGGTTGTCGTCGATCGCGAGCACCTCGCGGTCGAGGCGGTCGAGCTCACCGGCGCAGGCGGCACCGAACCGGCCGAGGCCGATGACGAGGACGGGAGCGTCGCCCCGGAGGACTTCAACCAACGATCGGCCTTTCCACGGGCAGTGAGTAGTACTGCGTTCGCGATGTCGCGGCGACCGCCGCGGCGAGAGTCACTGTACCAACGCGGCCCATGAAGATCGTCGCGGCCATGACGTAGGAGGCGGAATCCGGCAGCTCCCCGGTGAGGCCCGTCGAGAGACCGACGGTGCCGAACGCGGAGATCACATCGAAGAGCACGTGACTGATGTCGGCCTTGGTGATCTGCGCGATCACGATGGTCGACAGCGCGACGATCGTCGCTCCCCAGGCGACGACGCTGAGCGCGACGCGCTGCACGTCGCTGGGAATGCGGCGACCGAAGGCTTCGACGGACTGGCGTCCCTTGGCCTCGGACCAGACGGCGATGGCGAGGACGGCGAGGGTGGTCACCTTGATCCCGCCCGCGGTCGAGGCGGAGCCGCCGCCGACGAACATGAGCATGCTCGCCGCGAGCAGGGACGAGCCGTTCAGGTCGTCCATCTCGATCACGTTGAAGCCGCCGGAGCGTGTCATCGCCGAGAGGAAGAAGGCTTGGAACGTGGTGTCGGTGGCATCCATCGAGCCGAAGGTCTTGGGGTTGTTGAACTCGAGGATCACGAAGACGGCCGCACCCAGGATGAAGAGCAGGACGGTGGTGACGATGGTGAGCTTGGAGTGCAGGGACCAGCGCTTCACGTGCCAGACATGCTTGGCGAGGGTGTAGATGACCGGGAAGCCGATGCTGCCGAGGAAGACGCCGACCATCAGGAGCGAGAGCACCAGGTAGTCGTCGGCGAAGACCGCGACGCCCCCGTCGTTCGGGGCGAATCCGGTGTTCGTGAACGCCATCGCCGCGAAGTAGGGCGCCTCCCAGAGCGCCGCGATCGGGTCGACCTTGGCCATCACGAGGGCGGGGTAGAGGAGGATCGCGAGCGAGGCCTCGATGATCAGCGCCGAGACGGCGACTGTGGTGAGCAGCTGGCCGACCTCGCCGAGTCGCACGGTCTGGCTCTCGTTGACGACACCGCCGTGGGCGCGCATCGGGTTCGTGTCTCCTGCCGCCATCAGCTTGGCTCGCAGGCCGAGACGCTTCGAGATCAGCATTCCCATGAGCGATGCGAGGGTCAGCACGCCCAGCGCGCCGATGTTCACGCCGAGGAAGATCAGCACGTGTCCGAACGGCGACCAGTAGTTGGCCATGTCGACGGTGGCGAGTCCCGTCACGCAGATGGTGGAGACGGCGGTGAACAGCGCGTCGCTGAGGGGGGTGACCGTGCCGGACGCGGAGGCGATGGGCAGGGAGAGCAGCACCGTGAAGACCAGGATCAGCAGGGCGAAGATCACGATCGCGAAGCGCGATGGCGACGACGTCACGAGGTGCTTGACCCAGCCGGCCGCGCTCTTCAGGCTCTCGCGCGGGGACGACGCCGAAACGATGCCCGACATCGCTGCCCCCTGTGTGTCATCGCACGCCCTGCCTCGGGCGGCGGCACGGCGCCTGTCGCCGAGCCTTCGTCATGGTACTCCGTGCCGGGGACGACTACCCTGAACTCATGACGGACATCTTCGACGTGATCGCAGACGGTACGAGGCGAGACATCCTCCAGCTCCTGCTGCGGCGCACGACCGAAGGAGAGGCCGGCACCAGCGTCAGCCAGATCGTCGCCGATCTGGGTATCAGCCAGCCCACTGTGTCGAAGCACCTCAAGGTGCTCCGCGATGCCGAACTCGTCACCGTGCGTGAAGACGGACAGCGTCGCTTCTACAGCCTCGCGGTCGAGCCGCTCGAGGCCGTCGACGACTGGCTGGTCCCGTTCCTGATGGACGCCTTCGGCGACGGAGCGCCCGACGTCGAGTACCCGGGTGCCTCGCTTCCGGACAGCGCCGCCCACGCGGCCGAGGTCGTCGGACGCGCGGCGGCGTCCGCGAAGCACGTGGTCGCATCGGCCCTCAAGCGCCTCGGCGCCTGACGGTTCGGGCGATCCCCGCAACGACTCTCCCCTGACGACACGGGGGGCTTGCCGTCAGGGGAGAGGTGCGGGTCCCCACACCCGGGGGCGGACTCGGCGGTGCCGCTCGAGACCTGCGATGACTCTGCCAGTCGCGATTGAGCGAAGCCCGGAGAATGCCTATGCGCCGGCTGGGATGTCAGCGGATGGGCGGGGGAATCAGCGTCGACCGGCTTTCCGGCGGAACAGCCACGCGCCCCAGGCGACCGCGATCACGAGGATGACGAGGCACCAGCCGACCGCCCACCACGCCAGGTTCCCGACGGGTGCGTCGGTGAGCAGCCCGCGGATGGTCTCGACGATCGGGGTGATCGGCTGGTTCGCGGCCACGGGCTGCAGCCACTCCGGCATGCTCGACACGGGGACGAAAGCGCTGGAGAGGTAGGGGAGGAACAGCAGCACGAATCCGTAGCCGTTCGCACCCTCCGGACTTCCCGCGGCGAGCCCGATGGCGGCGAACAGGTAGGTGATCGCCAGGATGTACAGCGCGATCAGGCCGGCGAGCCCGAGCCACTCCCACGCGTTCGCATCCGGTCGGAATCCGACGAGCACTCCGACTCCGATGACGATCGCGGTGGCGACGAGGTTGCGCGTCACGCTCGCGACGACATGGCCGGTCAGCACGGCACCCGCGCGCAGCGGCATCGTGCGGAACCTGTCGATGATGCCTGTGCGCATGTCGTTGGCGACGTACACGGCTGTCGAGGACGCACCGAACCCGGCGCAGGTGAGGATGATGCCCGGAACCACGTAGTCGACATAGGCACCTGAGGGATCGATCGCCCCGCCGAACACCCACGTGAACATCAGCATGAGCATCACGGGGAGCATGATCGCCATGAGCAGCGACTCGCCGTCACGGAGCGAGTGGCGCAGGCTCCGGCCGACGAACACGGCCTCAGCGGTGACTCCTCTCAGGCGTGGACGCGGAGAGGGGGAGGGGACTGTCGATGCCGCGCTCCGGGGTGCGACGGTGGCGATGTTCATGCGTGCTCCTTGATGGTGAGGTCGGCATCGGCGGATGCGAGCTCGGCAGGCGCGGTGACGGCGAGGAACACGTCGTCGAGGGTGGGGCGGCGCAGCGTCACGATGCCGTCCTCGCCGTCTTCGTCGAGCATGTCGAGCGCTCGCCGCAGGTCGGGGACCGTGCCATTCGTGAGGATCCGACGTCGAAGCCGGCCGGCGTCGTCGTGGAGCTCGACCGTGTCGCCTCCCACGCGCGCCTTCAACTCGGCCGGCGTACCGAGGGCCGCGATGCTCCCGTCATGCGGCACGGCGATGCGGTCGGCCAGCTGGTCTGCCTCTTCCAGGTACTGGGTGGTGAGGAACACCGTCGTCCCCGCTCTCGCCAGCATGCGGATGATGTCCCACAATGCGCGGCGGCTGCGGGTGTCGAGGCCGGTGGTGGGCTCGTCCAGGAACAGCACCTCGGGAGTCACCACGAAGCTCAGGGCGAGGTCGAGACGACGTCGCATGCCGCCGGAGAACGTGCGCACCCTGCGCGTGGCGGCATCCGCGAGGTCGAACTGAGCGATGAGGTCCACGGCACGTCGCTTCGCGGCGGCTCGTCCGAGGCCGGCGAGCCGTGCGAACATGACGATGTTCTCGGTCGCGCTCAGCGCATCGTCGACGGCCGCCGACTGGCCGGTGAGGCTGATTCGCCGCTGGACCTCTATCGACTGGGTCCGGACATCCCATCCGGCGACCGTGGCTGAGCCGGAGTCCGCCGTGATGAGGGTGGTGAGGATGTTCATCGTCGTCGTCTTGCCTGCTCCGTTCGGGCCGAGCAGGGCGAAGACCTCGCCTCGGGCGACCGCGAAGTCCAGGCCGTCGACGACGGTTTCTGCCGAGAAGGCCTTGCGCAGCCCTCGCACTTCGATGGCTGTCTGCATGAGTGGGTTCCTCTCTGTGTGATCGAAGCTGTTCTGTGTTGATCGAAGCTGTTCTGTGTTGGTCGAAGCCGTTCTGTGTAGGGCGCAAACTGTGTATGCCCAACGCAACTGTGTATGACCGTAACACACTGTTTATTAAATAAACAGAAGTAGGATGATCCCATGATCGAGACGGAGCCGCCGGAACTGCCTAGGGGCATCGCGCTGGCGTGGGGAGTCGCGGCGAACCCGCAACGTGGCCCCAAGCGCGAGATGAGTGTCGAGAAGATCGTCGACGCCGCGGTCGAGCTTGCCGATGCGGAGGGGATCGGCGCCGTCTCGATGGCCGCGGTCGCCGCACGGCTCGGGTTCACGCCGATGTCGCTCTACCGCTACGTCAGCGCGAAGGACGATCTGCTGCTGCTGATGCAGGAAGAGGCGACGGGGGTCCCGCCGCAGAGCCACCTCGAAGCCGACGGCTGGCGTGGACAGCTGCTCGCCCTGTATGAGGCTCAGGTCCTGCTCTATCTGCGCCACCCCTGGATGTTGTCGCTGCCGATCACCGGATCGCCGATCACCCCGAACAGTTCCGCCTGGCTGGATGCCGGACTCGCCACTCTCGAGGGCACCCCGCTGACGACCGAGGAGCGCATGGCTGTCGCCCTCGCGGTGACCGGGCACGCCCGCTGGTGCGGGATCGTCCAGGCCGGCTACAGCGAACAGGCGCGCGGTACCGGGCTCGCGCCCGACGCTGTCGCCGCACGCGAAGCGGCGCTGTTCGACCGGGTGATCACCGCTGCGGACTTCCCGGCGCTCCGGCGTGCGATCGACGATGAGGTCTTCACCTCGACGGCCGATCCGTTCCGGTTCGCGGTCGAGCGGACGCTCGACGGCGTCGCGGCCTACATCGTGGGCCTGGACCGTGGGCAGAGGCATGCCGAGGTGGCGGAGTGGATCGACATCGATCCGGCGGAGCTGTCAGGAGACCGTCGGCTCAGAGAGGCGCAGAAGAGCGTGCGCGAGGCGGAGAAGGTTCTTCGTGCGGCCCGCAAGACCGAACGCGAGGCGCTTCGGGAAGCGGGCGAGCGATTGGCGAAGGCGAACAAGTCGGGCTGAACCGTGTCGATGTCCGCTGTGCCTCACTGATCACACGGGTCACAGAGGTTTACACGTGTCCCAGCTACCACATAGAGTGTGCACATCGAGAAAGGGGTACGTGGGATGCCCGAGGTTCCTGACGTCCGATTCCTCACGGTTGCTGAGGTCGCCGAGCTGATGCGCGTGTCCAAGATGACCGTGTATCGGCTGGTTCATGCTGGGGAGCTGCCCGCCGTCCGTTTCGGCCGCAGCTATCGTGTTCCGGAGTCCGCTGTGGCCGATGCGCTGCAGCGACCCATCGCCGACGTCGGTTGACGTCGCAGGCTGTCCCATGCTCGGCCGCCCTCGGGCGGAAGGCGCGTGTGACAGCCCACGCCTTCGGGTTTGCTAGACTGACCCGAGGCATTTTCCGTGCCCGTACCCGGGTGTCCGATTTCGGAGACACCCAGCCACTGACTTAGTGAGGTTTCCGTGGGTTCTGTCATCAAGAAGCGCCGCAAGCGCATGGCGAAGAAGAAGCACCGCAAGCTGCTTCGCAAGACTCGCCACCAGCGTCGCAACAAGAAGTAAGCGACCAGACACGAGCGCCTGTCTTCGGACGGGCGCTTTGTGTCTCCGGCCCCATCTCCGTCCTGCCGAGAGGTTGTCATGAAGTCGATCACCATCACCGAGCTCGCCGAGCGCACCGGCACCCCGCTCATCGATGTACGGGAAGTGGACGAGTTCGCCGCGGGACACGTCCCCGGCGCCGTCAACATCCCCATGTCGGAGATCGGCAACCGTCTCGAGGAGCTGCCGAGCGAGGCGTTCGACGTGATCTGCCAGGCCGGCGGTCGATCGGCGCGCGTGGTCGAGGCGCTCGAGTCGCGCGGCTACGACGCCACCAACGTCGAGGGCGGGACCGGCGAGTGGATCGCCCAGGGCCGCGCGGTCGAGGTGCCGTCGGCGTGACCACGCTGACTCTGATCGGCAAGCCCGACTGCCACCTGTGCGACGTCGCCTCCGACGTCATCGACGCCGTGGTCGCCGAACTGCCCGACGCCGCGGCCGAGCAGATCGAGATCGTCGAGGCGTCGATCCAGGACGACCCCGCACTGTACGAGCTGTGGTGGGAGAAGATCCCCGTGGTCCTGATCGACGGCGAGCTGCATGCGCACTGGCGCGTGGCACCCGATCGACTGCGTGAGGCGCTCGAGGGCGCTCTCCGTGACGGGGCGGCGAAGACCGGAGTGAAGGAAGCACTGTGACGATCCGCCATGTCGTGACCTGGAAGCTCGCTTCCGAGGATGCCGCCGAGCGTGCAGCGCAGGCGGCGGAAGTCGCCCGCCGTCTCAACGCCCTCGACGGCGTCGTGCCGCAACTGCTCACCATCTCGGCGGGGGCGAACGTCGCCTACCCGGAGGCGAACTGGGACGTCACACTCGTCGCGGACTTCGCGTCGGTCGAAGCGATCGACGAGTATCAGGTGCATCCCGCGCACGTCGAGGTCGCCACCTACATCCGCTCGGTGGTCGCGTCCCGCGTCGCCGTCGACTTCGAGGTCTGAGACCGCGTCGCGCCAGCTCCGGAACTCGGTTTCCACGTGTGATCGGGGTCTACTCGCAACACAAACGTAATGTGCGCGGACGCGGATGTCATTGGTCACGCGACGAGCCGCGTGTTTAGATGAACTCCTACCCGTCAGCGGGCCTCCGTGCCCTCGACTCACAGGAGCCGACATGCCTCGTCGCAACCTCATCGCCGGTCTCGCCCTCGTGGCGACGGCCACCCTCGCGCTCGCCGGCTGCGCCACCGGATCGTCCGACGCGGGCAGCAGTGACGCTCCCGCCGCCGACGACAAGTACGGCCTCGTCGAGGCCGGAACGCTCACCGTGTGCTCCGACGTCCCCTACCCGCCGTTCGAGGTCGAGGACTCGTCCAGCGAGACCGGATACTCGGGCTTCGACATCGACCTGCTCAGCGCGATCGCCGAGAAGATCGACCTGAAGCTCTCCGTGCAGGACGTGGGCTTCGACGCCCTGCAGTCGGGCACGACTCTCGCTGCGGGCACGTGCGACATCGGCGCTTCGGCGATGACGATCACGGATGAGCGCAAGGCGAACATCGACTTCTCCGACCCGTACGTCGACTCGCTGCAGTCGCTGCTCGTGCGCGCCGACTCTGACATCAAGTCCATCGACGACCTCGACGGGAAGAACGTCGGCGTGCAGCAGGGCACCACCGGCGAGACCTACGCGGGCGAGAACGCGCCGGGCGCGCAGCTCGTGCAGTACCCCTCGGATGGCGAGCTGTGGCCCGCCATGCAGGCGGGGCAGATCGACGCGATCCTGCAGGACCAGCCCGTCAACTACGTGCACGAGCAGGACGACCCCGACTACAAGATCGTCGAGACGTATCCGACCGACGAATCGTACGGCTTCGCCTTCGCCAAGGGTGAGAAGGACGAGCTGCGCGATGCGGTCAACAAGGCGCTCAAGGAGCTCCAGGACGACGGCGGCTACCAGAAGATCTACGACGAGTACCTCGCGGCCAAGTGACCGGCGGGATCGGTAGAGCGGGAGGACCTCGACGATGGCGTTGAGGCGTACCACCAAGAGCAAGCTGTATCGCTACACGGTCTACGTGGTGCTGATCGCGATCGCCGTCTGGGCGATCGTGAGCACCGACTGGGCGAAGATCGGACCGCTGTTCTTCAATCCTGAAGTCGCGGCGAAGATGTTCCCCGGGATCATCACCACGGCCCTGGTCAACACGCTGTGGTTCACGGCCGTCGCCTTCGCCGGTGGCCTGGTCCTCGGTGTCGTGCTGGCATTGATGAAGCTGTCAACCATCGCGCCGTTCCGCTGGATCGCGACGGTCTGGATCGAGCTGTTCCGCGGTCTGCCTGCGATCCTGACGATCTTCGGCATCGCCTTCATCCTGCCGATCGCCCTCGGTGTGCCGGGGACGAAGCTCGGCGGGCCGGTCGTGCTCGGGCTCATCGGTCTCGTCCTGGTCGCCTCGGCGTACATGGCCGAGACGATCCGCGCGGGTATCCAGGCAGTTCCGAAGGGGCAGACCGAGGCGGCCCGCTCGCTCGGCATGTCGCCCATGAAGACGACGTTCTGGATCATCGTGCCGCAGGGGTTCCGGATCATCATCCCGCCCCTGACCAACGAGTTCGTGCTGCTGCTCAAGGACACCTCGCTGCTTTTCGTGGCGGGTTCCTTCATCTGGTCGAAGGAGCTCACGACCTTCGCGCGCGATGCGAGCACGCAGAACGCGAACGGAACGCCGCTGATCATGGCGGCGATCCTGTACCTGATCGTGACGATCCCGCTCACGCGCTTCAGCGCGTGGCTGGAGCGACGGATGTCGAGGCAGCGATGATCACCGACCTGATTGATGTCCACGCCCCGGCGATCGATGTGCAGGGGCTCGTGAAGTCGTTCGGCGACAACGAGGTGCTCAAGGGCATCGACCTCACCGTCACCAAGGGCGAGGTCGTGTGCGTGATCGGACCTTCGGGGTCGGGGAAGTCGACACTGCTGCGCTCGGTGAACCTGCTCGAGGAGCCGACCGGCGGCAAGGTGCTGATCGAGGGCATCGACATCACCGATCCCGACGTCGATATCGACCGCGTGCGCACCCGCATCGGCATGGTGTTCCAGAGCTTCAACCTCTTCCCGCACCTCAGCGTGCTCGGCAATCTCACGATCGCCCAGCAGCGTGTGAAGAAGCGGTCGAAGAAGGAAGCCGAGCTGATCGCCCATGCCATGCTCACGCGGGTCGGTCTGGCCGAGAAGGCCGACGCCTACCCCGGGCACCTTTCGGGAGGACAGCAGCAGCGCGTGGCGATCGCCAGGGCGCTGTGCATGAACCCCGACATGATGTTGTTCGACGAGCCCACCTCGGCACTCGACCCCGAACTGGTCGGCGAGGTGCTGCAGGTCATGCGCTCGCTGGCCGACGAGGGGATGACGATGCTCGTCGTCACGCACGAGATGGGCTTCGCCCGCGAAGTCGGATCCCGTCTCATCTTCATGGACGGCGGCTACATCGTCGAAGAGGGCGACCCCCGTGAGGTGCTCGGCAACCCGCAGCATCAGCGCACGAAGGACTTCCTCTCGCGCGTGCTCTGACACCAGATGCGGGTCACCGACACCCATCGCAATCGCCGAGACCCCCTGTTGCAGACGTCCGCAACAGGGGGTCTCGACGTGGAACGTGGGTCTCGAGCTCAGTCGGCTTCGACGACCTCGGCGTCCGCGGCGTTGCGGCGCACGGAGTCGATCCCGTTCAGCGCGGCGGACTTCGACGAGTAGCCCTCGCTGATGGCGATGACCTCGCCGTTGCCGGCCTTCAGGCGGAACCGGTACTCGCCGGACTTGTCGGTGTACAGCTCGAACTTGCCTGCCATGAGGCGTCCTTTCTCTCTCGGATGGAGGGAGCCCCGCCCCTCGGCCCTCACGCTAGCGCCCGGGGTATGTCAGGGGAAGAGCGATGCTTCAGCCGCGCGGATGCACGGCGACGGGCTCGGGAGCGATCGCGATGCGCACCCGGTCCCCGAACGCAGGGTGGGTCCCCGGCGCATGCTGCACCCGGACCAGCTCACCGGATTCGGTGCGAACGAGTGTGCGACGCATGCTCCCCAGGAACGTGCTCTCCTCGACCAGGGCCTCGGCTGCGGCGTCGGCCTCGGAGGCGAAGTAGACGTTCTCCGGACGCAGGTACACGTCCACCGGGCCGTCGGCGGGAGACTGCAGCGGAAGCCGCTGTCCCCACACCATGACGTGATCGCCCTCGGCGACGCCCGACACGATGCTGGACAGTCCCACGAACGCCGCGACGCCGGCGGTCGAGGGCTTCGTGTAGAGGTGCTCCGGCGAACCGATCTGCTCGATGCGGCCGGCGTTCATCACCGCGATCCGATCCGAGACGGCCAGAGCCTCTTCCTGATCGTGCGTGACGAACACGGTCGTGATGCCGAGCCTCAGCTGGATGCGGCGGATCTCGTCGCGCAGCTGCACGCGCACCTTCGCGTCGAGCGCCGAGAGCGGTTCGTCGAGCAGCAGCACCTTGGGTTCGGTCACCAGCGCTCGTGCGAGTGCCACGCGCTGCTGCTGGCCGCCGGAGAGCTGGTGGGGGAAGCGATCCGCGAGGTCGGCGAGCCCGACCAGGGCGAGGGCGTCGACCGCGCGCCGTGAGGCCTCCGCCTTGCCGAGGCCGCGTCGCCGCAGGCCGAATGCGGTGTTCTCGGCCACCCGCAGGTGCGGGAAGAGCGAGTACGACTGGAAGACCATGCCGATGTCGCGCTTGTTCGTCGGCACCCGAGACACATCGCCGCCGCCCAGCAGCACGGCGCCTTCGTCCGCGCCTTCGAGACCGGCGAGCACACGCAGCAACGTGGTCTTGCCGCACCCGGAAGGGCCGAGGAGCGAGACGAACTCGCCGGGGGCGATGTCGAGGTCGACCCCGTGCAGCACCCGGTTGCCCGCGTAGCTCTTGACGATGCCCTGGAGCTCGACACGGGTGCCTTCGCCCGCCTGGGCGAGCAGCAGATTGTCCTTGGTGCGCGGCAGCGCGTGGTCGACGGTCATGAGCGGGCCTTTCCGGTGCCGCGGGCGACGCGGCCGATGACGAGGAGCAGGAGGAAGACGAACACCAGCGCGAGCAGCGTGAAGATGGCCGGCGCGTAGGGGTCCTGTTTGTTCACCACGACCATGGCCGTCTGGAACACCTGGCGGTTCAGGAGCGAGGCGATCGTGAACTCTCCGAGCACCACGGCGATGGAGATGAGGGACGCGGCAAGCAGCCCCTGTCGGAGGTTCGGGGCGAGCACCTTCAGCACCACGGTCGGCCAGCTCGCCCCGAGGGACCGCGCGGCCTCCGAGAGAGTCCGGAGGTCGGCCGCATCGATCGACGCCTGGATGGAGCGGAACGCGAACGGCAGCACGGTGATCCCGTAGGCGAAGGCGAGCGTCCAGGTGCCCGTGCCGAGGGCCCGCCCGATCTGGAGGTAGATCGGTGCGAGGCCGACCACGAGCACGATGGCGGGGATCGAGATGGGCAGCAGCACCGCGAACTCGAAGGCGGGCTTGAGCTTCGGGAAGCGCAGGTTCACCAGGATCATGGTCGGGGCGAGCAGCAGCAGCACGATGGCGACAGTCACCACGGCGAGCACCAGCGAGTTGCCGAGACCGGTCCAGATCGGCTTGAGGGTGGCTGCGGCCGCCGGGTCGAACAACGCGATCCAGCGGGCGAAGGAGAGTCCGCCGGCGGGGTCGCGCAGCGTGAAGAGGAACGTCGACACCAGGGGCACCGCGAAGAACGCGCCCACGAGGACGCCGATCACCCACCGGGTCGTGCGGGAGGGGCCGAGCCGGTTCACGACTGCCACCTCGCCGCGCGTCGCTGCACGAGGGAGTACAGGGCCATCACGACGCCGACGATCACGATCATGCCGAGCGCGAGCGCGCCGGCGAGGTTCTCCCGACCGAGCACCGTCTCGCTCGTGAGCGCTGTGCGGATCTGCAGCGGCACGATCTGGGCACCCTGGCTGGCGAGAGCGGCGGCGGTGGCGTACGACGAGAACGCGTTCGCGAACAGCAGCAGCAGACTGGCGAGGAACGAGGGCGCGAGCACGGGGATGCCGATGCGCAGCCAGAAGCTCCCGCGGGTACCGCCGAGGGTGAGGTTGGCTTCGGCCCACTGCGGCTTGAGGGCCGCGAGAGCCGGCATGAAGGTGATGACCATGAGGGGGATCTGGAAGTAGAAGTAGGGGAGCACGAGGCCGGGCAGCTCGTAGAGCCAAGTGCCGTTCTCGAAGATGTTCACGCCGAAGCTGTCCTTGAGGAACACGGTGACGACGCCCTGGATGCCGATGGTCGCGATGAAGGCGAAGGCGAGCATGACGCCGCCGAACTGCGCGAGCACACCCGCGGCGGCATCCACAGCCGAGCGGGTGCGGCCTTCGGGGTCCATGCCGAGGAGCGCGTAGCAGACGAGGGCGCCGACGAGCGCCCCGACCACGGCGGTGAGCAACGAGAGGCCGGCCGAGTTGGCGAAGGTGTTGAGCACGACCGGGTCGGCGAGGGCCGACATGTTCGCCCAGGTGAAGGAGCCGTCTTTGGTGAAGAAGCCGGAGCCGATGGCCAGGATCGTCGGCACCGCGAGGAAGAGCACGACATAGGCGGCGAAGGGGACGAGCCCGAGCCAGGCGAGGGACGGAGCGGACCGCCGGGCCCTCGCGTGCTGCGAGGACCCGGCGGGGGTGACGGGGGCGGACGCCGCAGCATCCGCCCCCGTTGCGGTGAGGGTGGTCACTGGACCGCCGCGGCCCACTTCTCGCCGAGCAGCGTGCCGGCGTTCGTCGACTGCTCCTCGGTCGGGACGACGGTCTCCTCCGGAGCCTCGGGGAGCGCGGCGGCGAGGTCGGCGTCGATCGTGCCGGCGTCGGTCATCGCTTCCATGCGCACCGGGCGGGCGCCGCCCTTCAGCCACAGGTTCTGCACCTCGTCGCTGTAGAGGAACTCCTGCCACAGGCGGGCAGCAGCCGGGTGCGGGGCGTCGGCGTTGATGGCCTGGTTGTAGTACCCGGCGTAACCGGTGCCGTCGAACACGACGACCTTCCAGTCCTTGTTGTCGGCCGTGTGCGAGGCGTTCAGGTAGTCCCAGTCGAAGACGACCGGGGTCTCGCCGCTCGCGATCGTCGCGGTGGTCACGTCGACCTTGAGCAGGTTTCCGGCCTTCTGTAGCTCGGAGAAGAAGTCGATGCCCGGCTGGAAGTCGTCCAGCGTGCCGTCGGACTGCACGGTCGCGAGACCGACGGCGGCGAACGCGGCACCGGCCTGGGTCGGGTCGCCGTTGATCGCGACGGCACCCTTGTAGTCGGCGGAGAGCAGGTCGGAGAGCTCGGCGGGAGCGTCGAACTTCGACGAGTCGTAGCCGATGGACATGTACCCGCCGTAGTCGCCCACGAAGAGGCCGGTCGGCTCCTTCAGCTCGTCGGGGATGTCATCCCACGTCTGCACCTTGTACGGCGCGAAGACATCGGTGTTCTGCAGGGCGACCGTGAGGCCGATGTCGAAGACGTCGGGCGCGGTGTCGAGACCCTCGTTCGTCTTGGCGGCCTGGATCTCCTCGGCGCTCGAGACGTCGGGAGACGCCTCGTTGATGGTGATCTCCGGATACTTCTCGGCGAAGAGGTCGAGGATCTCGCCGTAGTTGGCCCAGTCGCGGGGGAGCGCGATGACGTTGAGCGAGCCCTCGGCCTTGGCCGCGGCCTCGAGGTCGGCGAACGTGCCGAAGTCGGCGACCGAGGCCGCTGCGGAGGCGTCGACGTCGGAGCTGCCGCCGCCAGTGGCGTCCGCTGCTCCGGAGCAGGCGGTGAGCGCGAGTGCGGCCGTGGTGGCCAGGGCGATGCCGGCGCCGATGCGCGCGCGGCGGGTGAAGCGAGCCATGAGTGTCCTCTCGGTGTCCGGCGCTGTGAGCCGGTGTCGGGTTGCGAGAGGACACTATGAGGCGGAGGTTGCCGCCCGTCGCGGGTCAGGTGAACGGATGGTGGCGAGAGGGTGGCCGAACAGCGCCGCGGCCGTCAGCCGTGAGCGCCGCAGCCGTCAGTCCGGGGTGACGCTGTACTTGAAGCCGCGGTGCGAGCCGACGTAGCCGAGCCGCTCGTACAAGCGGTGGGCATCGACGCGGGCGGCGTCGGAGGTGAGCTGCACCATCGATGCGTCGACGGCAGGGGCGGCGACCTCTCCGACCCAGCGCATCACGGCGGAACCGATGCCCGACGAGCGCAGGCTGCTCCCGAAGTCTTCGGATAGCACCCCGAAAGCTTTGGAAACAGCTCTCCAGGAACCTCCGTCGAGTTCCGAGCGACTGAGCAATTCAACTTTGGACTATATCTGGACGGACGATTTTAAGCAGACTAGGCTCTACGGTGATACTGGGCATGCTTTCCTTCCCTCGTCGAAGGTTCTTACTCGGTCTGGGCACTCCTTAACGGCATGGGATTTTACGAGGTCTACCAAATGCCGCTTGATCGGGGTTATGTACCGTCACCGTCAAAGATCGGATTATTGCAGAATGAAAATGAAAAACGCTTCGCTTCTTGTCGCAGCCTTTGCTCTCGCGGCATCCTTGGGGTCCCCGACCGTGGCGTTGGCCGCTCCCCCTATCAACATTGTCGTGGATGGGGCATCGAGCAAGGCTTCCTGTGAAAGCGGGCGTTCGGTAATCGTTCGTCAGGGTTACTACAACGTCATTTCTCCATGCCAGTACTCGAGCGGAGGTGGCTCCATCAAGAAGGGATGGTACTTCACCGCTCTCAAGCGCTAGTTCATCAACCGCGCGACATCGCGCAGGTGAGTCTTCGTGCATCCGGCGCTCTTCGCGACCCAGCACGAGCAACAGGGGTGGCGTGGGTCGATACTGCGTCGCCCTCAGGGCTTGATCACAGGGCTCGTCCTAACGAGTAGGGTCAGGAACCGTCTGCGTTTCGTCGTCAGCGTTGCCCAATGTGACGACCAAGTCCTGACAGTGCGGTTCACTTGCTGTCGTGTGACTGTGAACAGATTCTCGGTTGACCTGCCGAATGCAGCCAAGAGGATGCGTCTATAGCCAAAGTTCGAGCGCCTCGCCCTCTTTCATGAGAATCTGATGACGCCGACTCCTTCGACGCCAGTCCGTGGCGGACGCGGATGGGCACTCACCCATAACTGCACATCCGAGTAGGGGGGGCGGCCAGTCCTTCTGCGACCAGAATGCCGGATGTGGGCTGTCCATGGGGCTTCAACCCTGGGGAACCGAGTACTTGAAGCCGCGGTGCGAGCCGACGTAGCCGAGCCGCTCGTAGAAGCGGTGGGCATCGACGCGGGCGGCGTCGGAGGTGAGCTGCACCATCGATGCGTCGACGGCCGGGGCGCCGACCTCTCCGACCCAGCGCATCACGGCGGAACCGATGCCCGACGAGCGCAGGCTGCTCTGCACGCGCACCGCCTCGACCAGCAGCCGCCGTGCACCGCGACGCGCCATGCCAGGGATCGAGGTGAGCTGCAACGTGCCGACCACCGCGCCGTCGAGCTCGACCACGAGCAGGTCGTTCGACGGCTCGGCCAAGATCTCCCGGAGACCGCGCTCATAGGCCGGGCGGTCCTCGTCGGATGCCACATCGCCCCGGGCTGCGCTGATCGGGTCGTCGGCGAGGAGGGCGATCACGGCATCCGTGTCGTCGACCGTCGCGCGGCGCAGGAGCGCGGTGCCGATGCGCGATTCGAAGGAGTGGGGCAGCGGGAGGGCGTCGAGCATGGCTCCAGTCTGTCAGCGGCTGAGTCTGTCAGCGGATGCGAGGGCGGCGTCGACTCTCTGGAATCATGGCGAGGTGGATATCGGCACTGTGCTCGGACTGGAGCAGCTCACCTGGGGGATGCTGCTGCTCGTGGTGATCGCCGCGTTCTGCGCCGGCTGGATCGATGCGGTCGTTGGCGGAGGAGGGCTGCTGCAGCTGCCGGCGCTGCTCCTGATCCCCGGCATCTCCCCGGTGCAGGCCCTCGCGACGAACAAGCTCGCCTCGGTGTTCGGCACGGCCACCAGCAGCGTCACCTACTACCGACGAGCCAAACCGGACCTGCGCACCGCCTTGCCGATGGCGATCATCGCGTTGATCGGCTCCTTCGGCGGCGCGGCCGTCGCCACGGTGCTGCCGCCGGCCGCCTTCAAACCCATCATCGTGATCGCTCTGCTCGCCGTGGCCCTGTTCACGGCGTTCCGCCCGCAGATGGGGGCGGCGACTCAGTTACGGTTCCACGGGCACAAGCACCACATCATGGCGGGTGCGGCAGGGCTCGGGATCGGCTTCTACGACGGGATGATCGGTCCTGGCACCGGTACCTTCCTCGTGATCACGCTGGTCGCGCTGCTCGGCTACGACTTCCTGCAGGCGAGCGCCAAGGCCAAGATCGTCAATCTCGCGACGAACGCCGGTGCGCTCATGCTGTTCATCCCGCACGGCGCCGTGCTGTGGCTGCTCGGGGGCATCCTCGCGGTCGCCAACGTCGCCGGCAGCTACCTGGGCTCGCGGATGGCGATCTCGCGCGGGACCACGTTCATCCGTGTCGTGTTCCTCGTGGTCGTGATCGCGCTGATCGGCAAGCTCGGCGTCGACGTCTGGAACGAGAACATCGTCCCGGCCTTCGCATCGCTCGCTGGCTGAACGACGCGCCGCCGCCGCAGGCAGAAACGCCGGATCAGGCAGGTTCCTCGCAGAACCGCCTGATCCGGCGTGTGTGCCTGTGCTCGCGCGAGGCGGCTGGCCTCAGTCCTCGTCCTCGGGCTCGAAGTCGACGCCGGCCTCGGCGCGCTGCGCATCGGTGATCGGAGCGGGAGCGGAGGTCAGCGGGTCGAAGCCGTTGCCCGACTTCGGGAACGCGATGACCTCGCGGATCGACTCGGTCTTGGTCAGGTGCTGCAGCACGCGGTCCATCCCGAGCGCGATCCCACCGTGGGGCGGTGCGCCGAACTTGAACGCGTCGAGCAGGAAGCCGAACTGCTCGTCGGCCTGCTCGTCGCTGATGCCCATGACCTCGAACACGCGCTTCTGCACGTCTTCGCGGTGGATGCGGATCGAACCGCCGCCGAGCTCCGAGCCGTTGCACACGATGTCGTACGCGTACGCGAGAGCCGATCCGGGGTCGGTGTCGAACGTGTCCTCGAACTCGGGCTTGGGGCCCGTGAACGCGTGGTGCACGGCCGTCCAGGCACCGGCGCCCACGGCCACGTCACCGGAGGCCACCGCGTCGGCGGCCGGCTCGAACATGGGAGCGTCGACGACCCACGTGAACGCGAACTCGTCGGGGTTCAGGTAGCCCAGGCGGCGGCCGATCTCGACGCGCGCCGCGCCGAGCAGCGCACGGCTCTGCTTGGTGTCACCGGCGGCGAAGAACACGCAGTCGCCCGGCTCTGCGCCGACGAGCTCGGCGAGCCCGGCCTGCTCGGCCTCGGACAGGTTCTTGGCCGCGGGGCCGCCCAGCGTGCCGTCCTCGTTGAACAGGACGTAGGCGAGGCCACGTGCACCGCGCTGCTTGGCCCAGTCCTGCCAGGCGTCGAGCTGCTTGCGCGGCTGGCTCGCGCCGCCGGGCATGCGCACAGCGCCGACGTACTCGGCCTGGAAGACGCGGAACGGGGTGTCCTTGAAGTACTCGGTCGCCTCGACGAGCTCGAGGCCGAAGCGCAGGTCGGGCTTGTCGGAGCCGTACTTGGCCATCGCCTCGGCATAGGTCATGCGGGGCAGAGGGGTCTGCACCTCGACGCCGATGGTCGCCCACATCGCCACGATGAGCGACTCCATGAGGGCGATCACGTCCTCCTGGTCGACGAAGCTCATCTCGATGTCGAGCTGCGTGAACTCCGGCTGACGGTCGGCGCGGAAGTCCTCGTCGCGGTAGCAGCGCGCGATCTGGAAGTACTTCTCGACGCCGCCGACCATGAGCAGCTGCTTGAACAGCTGCGGGGACTGGGGCAGTGCGTACCAGCTGCCGGGGCTCAGGCGCGCGGGAACCAGGAAGTCACGGGCGCCCTCCGGCGTGGAGCGGGTGAGGGTCGGCGTCTCGACCTCGGTGAAGTCATCGGCGTGCAGCACGTCGCGGATCGCCTTGTAGACGTTCGAGCGCAGGCGCAGGGCGGCGGCCGGGGCTGGGCGGCGCAGGTCGAGGTAGCGGTACTTCAGGCGTGCTTCCTCGCCAACGGTCTCGGTGTCGGCGAGAGCCGTGGAGACCTGGAAGGGGAGTGGAGCCGACTCGTTCAGCACCTCGACGTCGGTCGCGATGAGCTCGATCTCGCCGGTCGGCAGGTTCGGGTTCGCGTTGCCCTCGGGGCGCTGCGAGACCTCGCCGGTCACCTTCAGTACGAACTCGTTGCGCAGCGGGTGCGCGATCTCCTCGTCGCGGATGACGACCTGGGCGATGCCGGAGGCGTCCCGCAGATCGATGAAAGCGACTCCTCCGTGGTCACGACGGCGATCGACCCAACCCGAGAGGGTGACGGTCTGACCGATGTGCTCGGCTCGCAGAGAGCCTGCCGAGTGGGTGCGAAGCACGGAGTATTCCTTCTGATCTGGGAAATGGGGAACCCGCCCATTCTACGGGGGCGGTCGGACCGACATCGGCCCGGTCGCCGGCGGCCGGGACGGCGTATCAGTAGGATCGCCACGACACAGCTCACACACAGAAAGAGTGCACCGTGGACAACAACGGCATCTCCGATCTCTATGCGTCGATCTTCTCGGGTACCACCGGGCTGATCGCGCTCGTCTTCTACATCCTCGTCGCGGTCGGCCTGTGGAAGGTCTTCACCAAGGCCGGGTACCCGGGAATCCTCGCCATCATCCCGTTCGTGAACCTCGTCTTCCTGGTGAAGATCGCCGGCCTCTCCGGCTGGTTCGCGCTGCTGTACCTCATCCCTGTCGCCAACCTGATCCTGGCGATCATCGTCGCGTTCAAGCTCGGCGGACGCTTCGGCAAGGGCGGAGTCTTCTCGTTCTTCCTGCTGTTCCTCTTCCCGTACATCGGGTACCTGATCCTCGGCTTCGGGGACTCGCGCTACAGCAAGGCATGACATGACGGCGTCCCGGCTGCACCTCGTGCGACACGGTGAGGTGCACAATCCGGCCCGCGTGCTCTACGGTCGTCTTCCCGACTACCACCTGAGTGATGCGGGCCGGGGGATGGCCGCAGCGGCCGCCGCCCACGTGGCCGCGCTCGACCGTCCCGTCTCCGCGTTGTACGCATCCCCTCTCGAACGCGCGCAGGAGTCGGCCGAGCCGTTCGCTGCGACATTCGACCTCGTGCCGGAGATCGACATCCGGCTGATCGAGCCGACGAACGTGTTCGAGGGGACGCAGATGCGGCGCTCCCTCATGAACCCCCTGAACTGGTGGCATCTGCGCCAGCCCTCGGTTCCCAGCTGGGGCGAGCCCTACTCCTCCATCGCCGAGCGGATGCTCGGCGTCATGGACGAGGCGTGGGACGCGGCACCCGACGGAGACGCCGTGATGGTGTCGCACCAGGCACCCATCTGGATCACGCACCTCCGCGTCGCGGGGCTTCCGCTGCGACACGACCCGCGCACCCGACGCTGTGCGCTGTCGAGCATCACCTCGTTCGAGCGCGTCGGCGACGTCTGGCGAGAGGTCGCCTATGCCGAGCCCGCCGCGACCGGTGGTGCCGTCGACGTCGGTGCGGTCTGACGCGCGCATTCGAATCGCGCACGTGGGTCCATCCGTCGTCGAGATGGAATCACGTGCGCGATTCGAAACGGGTCAGTGCTCGGCGGCCAGGAGCGACTGGATGATGCCGACGGCGGCCAGCTGACCCGCGGCGGCTGCGAGCAACACGGACGCCATCGGGCCGGGGAGGGTCGCGCGGTGGGCGAGGTCGCCCGCGGCGAACACCCCGGGGTGCGAGGTGCGTCCGAACTCGTCGATCTCGATGCACCCGGATTCGAGCATGTCCACGTGGAGCTGCGCGGCGAACGGTGACCGCTGACGCATCGCACCTGCGGCGACGAAGACTCCGGCGACCACGCGTTCGTCGTCGTCCGTGCGGATGCGCACCCCTCCGTCGACCTTGTCGACGGAGGCGACCGGGGTGCGGCTCACCTGGGCGCCCTTCGCCTCGAGCGTGCGGATGTCCTCGTCCGCGAACGCCTCCCCGACCGGCACGACCGTGATGCTCGCGACGATCCTCCCCAGCAACCCGATGAGGTGCTCGGCGCGAGGGGCGGCGCCGACGATCGCGATGTCCTTGCCGGCGTGCTCATGCCCGTCGCAGAACGGACAGCTGAACGCGAGTGTGCCCCACAGCTGCTGCAGCCCCGGGACGACCGGAAGATCGTCGGCGACCCCGGTGGCCAGCACCACGCGGCGCCCTTCCACCATCGAGCCGTCGGCGAGTGCCACCACGAACGCGTCCTCGACACCCGTGATGCTCGTCGCTGCGGTCTCGCGGACCTCGACGTCGTCGTAGGCGGCGAGTTCGGTTCGTGCCGTCGCCCGGAACCCGGCGGGGGGAGTGCCGTCCGCGCCGACCATGTTGTGCATGTGCAGGACGGTGCCGTTGCGGTACTCGCCCGAATCCAGCAGCAGCGTGGAGCGGTGCATCCGTCCGAGGGTCAGGGCGGCCTGCAGTCCTGCGGGCCCCGCGCCGATCACGATGGCGTCGTACATGGTGGTCCTCCTCTGGGTGTTGCGTTCCTCGTCAGTCTGTGACTTCATGTCAACATGAAGTCAAACGAGGGGCACCCCTGGTCCGTCGGCGAGGTGGCCGACCGTTTCGAGCTGCCGACGAACGTGTTGCGGCACTGGGAGTCGGTCGGCCTGCTGCGGCCGCCCCGGGACTCTGCGGGGAGGCGGCGCTACGGGGAGGACGAGGTCGTGCGCATTGCCGTGATCCAGCGCAGCAAGGCCGCGGGGATGACGCTCGACCAGATCGCGGTGCTCCTCGATGACGGGAGTTTCGGGCGGCATCAGGTGCTGCAGCAGCACCTGGATGACATCGACAAGCGCATGGAGGAGATGCGTCTGTCGCGCGAGATGACCGAGCACGCGATGGGCTGTCGTGCGCACGACATCGCCACGTGCCCGCGCTTCCGGGCCGGCGTGGACGACGTCCTGGCGCGCTTCTGATCGGACTGGCGGTCCGAAAAAGAACCACGCCGGGCCGCGAACGGTGTCGCGGCCCGGCGTGATCAAAGATCAGATACTCACAAATAGATGGTGAACCACCAGTTGCCCGTGCCGAGGGAATTGATGCATGATGTCACCTTCTGATTGGGGTGAGCCTGCTTGTAGGTCGTGCGTTCGAAGTTGCAGCTCCCTGCCGAGGGGAACGGGCCGACATCCCTCGCAGGCACAGCATTCGCCGGCATGGCTCCTGCGAACACGAGGCCTCCGGCCAATGCGATCGATGCGGCTACTGACATCAGCTTCTTATTCGGCATGGACGACTCCTCCGGTCACTTTCGGCTGCTGGATATTCAGCAGATCAGCACGAACCTATCGCTCCGGTACGGAAAAGTATGTCCTCCGTTCGGAGGACACATTCGATGCCGACTCCGCCGAACGCGCCGGTCATGTGCGGCAAGCGGACCTTCCGAATAGTGACGCTCATCGGCTCGGGCGGCGGGCTGTTCCGGGTGCGCGTGCGCACCCGATCGAGATGGATCACCAGGCACCCGGTGGGCGCATCCGACAGCTCTCGTTTCCGGCTCGCGCATAGGATCCTCTGCGTAAACTCGGAGTCGTGCCAAGCGATTCGACGGTCCGTCAGATCCGCAGCGGCCGCTCCTCCCGCACCCGGCGTTCGCGTCGTGCGGTCGGTGCCGCGCTCGCTGCGGTGCTCGCCATCGGTCTGAGCGCGTGCGCTCCCGATCCGGTCAGTGAATCCTTCCTGAACGGTGAGAACACCGGCTATGTCGCGGCCGACGGCGCGATCGTCGAGGTCCCCGTCGCCGAGCGCGGCGAGCCCGTCGTGTTCAGCGGAGTGACCGAGAAGGGCGAGAAGTTCGACAGCGCCGACATCGCCGGCAAGGTCGCAGTCGTCAACTTCTGGTACGCCGGCTGTGCACCGTGCCGCCTCGAAGCGGCCGACCTGGAAGGCGTCTGGCAGGACTTCAGCGATCAGGACGTCGCGTTCATCGGCATCAACACCCGTGACCAGGCCGACACCGCCGTGGCCTTCGCGAACGAGTACGACGTGACATACCCGAGCCTGATCGACGTCGACACCGCTCAGGCCAAGCTCGCCTTCGCGAATGAGATCCCGATCGCCGCGACGCCGACGACCCTCGTGCTCGACAAGCAGGGCAGGGTCGCCGCGCGCATCATCGGGCCCATCGACGGCAAGTCGATTCTCTCCACGCTCGTCAAGGACGCCCTCGCGGAGGACTCGTGACCATCTCGGGAGCGTTGTGAACCCCGAAGCGATCATCGGTTCCGGGGCACTCTGGATCGCGATCCCGGTCGCGATGCTCGCGGGACTCGTCTCGTTCCTCTCCCCGTGCGTGCTCCCGCTCGTCCCCGGCTACCTCGGCTTCCTCGGCGGTGCCGTCGCACCTCGGTCGACCCCTGCTGCCGGCGCGGAAGGCGGGACGACGACGCAGACGGCAGAAACCGCGACGCGGGGGCGACTCGTCGGGGGAGTGCTGCTGTTCATCCTCGGATTCAGTCTGGTGTTCGTTTCCATCACTGCCTTGGGCGGCGTGGCCAGCGTCTTCCTCCTGCAGTGGGGTGAGCTGATTACCCGAATCCTGGGCGTCGTCATCATCGTGATGGGGCTGGTCTTCCTCGGCCTGTTCGGTTTCGCGCAGCGTGAGCTCCGCTTCCATGTAGATTCGAAAGCCGGCATCATCGGCGCTCCGCTGCTGGGCATCGCGCTCGGCATCGGCTGGGCGCCTTGCTTGGGGCCCACGCTCACGGCGATCTTCGCGCTGTCGTTCAACGCCGGTGATCCCGTACGGGCGGGTTCCCTCGGGCTCGCCTACTCGCTCGGCCTCGGTATCCCGTTCCTGCTCGTCGCTCTCGGCTTCGGATGGGCCACGAAAGCTATCGGATTCCTGCGCCGGCATATCCGCATCGTCAACGTCATCGGTGGGATCCTGCTCATCGCGCTCGGCGTTCTGATGGTGACCGGGCTCTGGACCGACATCATGTCGCGCCTGACGGCGGTGATGGGCAGTGTCATCCTTCCGCTCTGATCGCTCCTTGAAATCCACCGTCCCGAGAAGAACCCCCGCACTGAGAAGGCCATGACCAAGAACAAGGGTGCCGCGAACAGCGACTCCAGCGATCCGCTCCGCCCGTCCGACCACGTCGACGGAGACGACTCGATCACCCAGCCGCGCCTCGGGCTGGTCGGCTGGCTGCGCTGGGGCTGGCGTCAGCTGACCTCGATGCGCACCGCGCTGATCCTGCTGCTGGTCCTGGCGATCGCCGCCATCCCCGGCTCGATCTTCCCGCAGCGGATGGCCGACCCCAACGGCGTGACGCAGTGGGAGCGCGACAACCCCGACCTGTTCCCGATCCTCGACGGTCTCAAGCTCTTCGACGTCTACCTGTCGCCGTGGTTCTCCGCGATCTACCTGCTCCTGTTCGCCTCGCTCGTCGGCTGCGTGATCCCGCGTATCAAGCACCACGCCAAGGCGCTGCGTGCCCGTCCGCCGCGCACCCCCGCCCGACTGCAGCGCCTCGAGGACTACCGCGCCGTCACGCGCGATCCCGCTGTGGACTCCGGAACCAAGACGGGTGATGCGGAAGCGGAGGCGGCCGCGTCCATCGACGTCGCGACCAAGCAGCTGAAGGCCCTCGGCTACCGGGTGGAGCGCTACGACCGCGGACGCACGTTCTCGGTCTCCGCAGAGCGCGGCTACTGGCGCGAGACCGGCAACCTGCTCTTCCACCTCGCGCTCGTCGGCGTGCTGGTCACAGTCGGCATCGGCGGAGGGTTCTCCTACACCGGGCAGCGCGTGCTGGTCGAGGGAGAGACCTTCGCCAACACGCTCCTCGACTACGACTCGATGAACCGCGGACGGTTCGTGGGCGACGACGCGTTCTCGCCGTATTCGATGCGCCTCGACTCCTTCGACGTGACCTACCAGCCGTTCGGCGAACCGGGCTCCGGGCAGGCCGGCGACTTCTCCGCCAACGTCACCGTGCAGGAGAACGGCGAGGAGCGTACCGGCTCCGTCAAGGTCAACGAGCCCCTCGGAGCCGCCGACGACGACGTGTTCCTGCTCGGCAACGGCTACGCGCCGACGGTGACCGTGCGCGATCCCGAGGGCAACGTCGTGTTCACCAACAGCACCCCGTTCCTGCCGCAGGACAACAACATGACCTCGCTCGGTGTGCTCAAGGTGCCGGACGGGTTGGCCGAGCAGGTCGGCCTCGTCGGGTTCTTCTACCCGACCACGGGTGTGCTCGAGAGCGGGGCCTTCTTCTCCGCGTACGGCGACCTCACCAACCCGACGCTCACGCTCGACGTGTACACGGGTGACCTCGGCATCAACGAAGGTGTGCCGCGCTCCGTCTACGTGCTCGACACCACCGGCATGACCAAGCTCACGGGTCGCACCACCGACGTCAAGTCGATCGAGCTCGCCCCCGGGCAGACCGCGCAGCTGCCGAACGGCCTCGGCTCGGTGACCTTCGAGGACGAGTCTCCGGCCGGCGCCACGGATGCCTCCCAGTCCGTGAAGCGCTTCGCCTCGCTGCAGATCCACCGTGACGAGTCGGGTGTGTGGGTGCTCGGCTTCGCACTGCTGGCCCTCGGCGGTCTCATGATCGCGCTGTTCGTCCCGCGGCGACGTGTGTGGGTCAAGGCCACGGCACGCGACGGCGAGGTCGCCCTCGAGTACGCGGCGCTCGCCCGTGGCGAAGATCCCACGCTCGCGGCAGCGGTGGACGACCTCGTCGCCGGCCACGCGCGACTGCTCGACGCGGCCGGCGGCACCACGGTGCGCCCCGCGAACGACGAGAACCTTACCGACGACACTGCGGCAGGTCACACGGCGGCTGATGACACCGTGACCGAGTCCGCCGAGGCGGAAGCCCCGGCAACCGACACCCGGAAAGTAGACTGACACCATGCTCGAGCTCAACGTGATCTCGCCGGTCCTGCTCTGGACGGCGATCGCGATCTACGCGGCGGCCTTCGTGGCCTACGCCTTCGATCTCGCGCGGCGTTCGCAGGCGACGGCCGACGCACAGAACGTGCGCGAGTCGGTGCTGGTGGGTGCCGGTGGAGCGAGCATCCCCGCAGCGTCGGGCACCCCTGACGCGGGCTCCGCCCCGCAGCGATTCGTGATGGCCAGGATCGGCACCTCGCTCACGGTGCTCGGCTTCCTGTTCCACCTCGCGTCGGCTGTCACGCGCGGCATCGCCGCCGGTCGTGTGCCCTGGGCGAACCTGTACGAGTTCGCGATGATGGGCACGCTGCTCATCATCGCCGTGTACCTCGTCGTGCTCACGCGTATCGACCTGCGGTTCCTCGGCACGTTCATCACGGGCCTGGTGGTGGTGCTGCTCGGCCTCGGCGCGACCAACTTCTATGTCGACGTCTCGCCGCTGATGGACCCGCTCAAGAGCGTCTGGCTCGTCATCCATGTGTTCGTGGCCTCGCTCGCGACGGCGTTCTTCGCGCTCGCGTTCGCCCTCTCGGTGATCCAGCTCATGCAGTCGCGCCGTGAGCGTCTGCTGGGCGAGGGAGCGACCAAGACCGGCCCGGGATTCCTCCGCACTTTCCCGAACGCGGTGCGCCTGGAGAGCCTGGCGTACATGTTCACGATCATCGGGTTCATCCTCTGGACCTTCACCCTCATCGCGGGCTCCATCTGGGCGTACTACGCCTGGAGCCGCTTCTGGGGCTTCGACGTGAAGGAGACCTGGACCTTCGTGATCTGGGTCATCTACGCCGGCTACATCCACGCGCGGGCGACCCGCGGTTGGCGGGGCAACCCCTCGGCGTGGCTCGCGATCGTCGGATTCTCGGCCGTGATCTTCAACTTCACGATCGTGAATGTCTTCTTCAAGGGCCTGCACGCCTACTCCGGCCTGAGCTGAGCCCCGCGCTCGGCTGCGAAAAAATCAGCTGCGAAAACAGAGACCTCCCGCATCAGGCCCGGCGCGTCCACACACGACACGCGGGGCAGAGTGTGGGAGGTCTCTGTTTCAGCCGGAGGGGGAGTGGGGTCAGCCACCCAGTGATAGGACCTCGGCGTGCTCGATGCCGTCCTCGTACCAGACCAGCTCGGCTTCGGTGATGGTCTCGACGGGCGTGGGCTCGAGAGCACGCGACTCGGCCTGCGCGAAGCTCGTCCAGACCTCCGGGTCGACAGTCTTGCCGTAGAGCACAGAGAGGTGGAACGTCCACTCCTCCAGCGGCAGCTCGCCCAGGCGCCGGAAGTCCGTGGCATCCAGCGCGGTGGTCAGAGACGAGTATGCCGAGACGAGTGATGCGGTGCGGGCGAGGCGCACGATCAGGATCTGCCACGGAGTGGGGAACTCGTCCACCGCCTCGGCGCTGATCTCGATCGGCGTCTGCTGCGCCGCCCACGACCCGACCAGCGTGGCGAGCTCCTCGCGCCGCTCGGGCTCGTAGAACCCTCGGAGAGTGACGTGCCCGGTGTGTGGTCGCCGTATCGATGTGCCGAGGCGTGCAAGTGCGGTGTCCTGCACGTCCCGGTAGGTCTCGGCGACCGTGGTGGTGGGCCGGAGCACGAGGTACTGCTGTCCCTCCAAGCTCTCGAGCTGGCCGGGGGTGTCCATGAACGGTCGACGCATGTCAGGAGCCTAAGTCCCGGTCACTGCATGCGAAAACGGAGACCGTCACACGCGCGGCTCGGCGCGTCACATGTCGACGCGCCGAGTCGGGAGCGGATGGTCTCCGTTTTGGCAGGGCAGGGGAAGGGAAGGGAGGGGCAGGGGAAGGGAGGGGCAGGGCAGGGGCAGGGGAGGGGGTCAGGTGGTGGCGAGGACCGCCTTGGCCGAGGTGGTGCGTCGCAGTGTCACGGCGAGCGTGGTGGCCACCAGTGACAGCACGCCCCAGACGACCAGAGCGGCGATGGCCGAACCACTGGCCGTGATGAGTCCTGCGAAAGCCGGGGCCGTCGGAAGTGCCGCACCGATGCCGGCGAGCCAGTCCGGCACTGTCGAGATCAGGCCCGTCGCGACGGCGAGCACTCCCACCAGGGCCGAGATCCAGCGACCCACACCGCCGAACACCGCGACGAGAGCCTGGTTGACGGCGGCGAACACCACTCCGGCGAGCACGGCGGTGCCCGCGAAGGCCCACCAGGTGCCCGCGTCGTAGCTCGCGACGATCTGCACGATCAACGACACGAGCAGGCCCTGACCGGCACCGATCAGCGCCGCGGGAGCGAACGCGCGCAGCGTCAGACCTGCCGAAGACCGTCGAGAGGTGAGCGTGCGAGCAGTGTGGGCGCGCATCACGACGAACGTCGCGAGTCCGCCGAACCAGAGCACGACCGCGGCGAGCAGCGGGATCGCGGTCGGGCCGAAGATCGTGTCCACCGACGAGTTCGACGACACCGGGTCGGCGATCACCGAGGCGAGCGACTTCGACTCGGTGTCGCTGAACGAGGGGAGCGAGTCGGACGCCGTGCGCAGCCCGCCCGCGAGGTCGCCCGTGCCGGTCGCCAGTGTGTCGAGCCCGGTCGTGAGCTCGGTCGCGCCGTCGGCGAGAGCGGTCGCGCCGCCGGAGAGCTGGGTCGCACCGGAGGCGAGGCTGCGAGCGCCAGAGGCGGATGCCCCGATGCCCTGGTCGGCGAGCTGGGTGAGGCCGGACGACAGCTGTGTGGCGCCCGCGCCGGCCTGAGCCATGCTGGACGCCAGAGTGCTGAACGTGCCGGGAAGGGCTGCGACACCACCGGCGACCTCGTCGTTGGTGAGGATGCCCGATGCCGTGCCGGCGTCCTTCGCGACAGCTCCGGCGTCGGTTGCGAGCGACGAGTACAGCTCGCACTGCGCTTGGTCGGTGACCGGAGGCGTGCATGCCTGCTGGGCCAGGCCGCCAAGACGCTGCGCGAGCGCTACCGAGCCGGTCGCTGCCGATTGCGCCGATGCGGAAGCGCCTTGGACGGCCCCGACCAGCTTTTGAATCCCACCGACGTTCTGCTGCAGCTCCGCACCACCAGCCGTCAGTCCGGACCCGATCTGTCCCGCACCAGCCGCAGCTTCACGGGTCTTGCCCGCGATCGTGTCGAGGCCCGAGGCGAGGGAGGACGCACCCGTGCCGAGCTCACCCGCGCCGGAGGCGAGTTTCGTGGCACCGTCAGGAATCGCCGCGGCGCCGTCGGCGGCGTCGCGTGCCCCGTTGGCGAGTTTCACGGCACCGTCTGCCGCCTCGCCGATCTGATCGCCGATCGTGGTGAAGCCGACCAGGATGTTCTCGGTCGTCGCCTCGGAGAGCATCGTGCCCATGGTCGAGGCGGCGACGTCGGCGATCTGCCCCGTGATGAGGTCGTCGGCGACGAGTCCGTCCTTCGGCGTCGTCACCTCGATGGTGGCCTTCTCGGCCGTGCCTCCACCGTCGGAGATCGCCGTGCCTGCCGAGGTGGCCGCCGACGAGAAGTCCTCGGGGATCGTGATGACGGCCTGGTACGAACCGTCGGCGAGGCCGTCGGCGGCGTCGTCCTTGTTCGAGATCACCCACGTGAGGTTCGAATCGAGGTCGTCCGATCCCTCGACGAGGCCCGAGGCGAGCTGACGGCCGAGCGGGGTCATCTGCCCGTCGATGGTCACGGGCTCGTCGAGGTTGACGATCGCCGCGGTCATCGAGTCCAGCCGCTCGGTCGGGTTCTGCAGCGCTGCGACGAGGATGCCGCCGACCGCCGCCGGCAGCAGCAGCACGCCGAGGATGGTCAGCCACGTGATGGGCTTGCGGGAGCGCGCGCGCTCGATGGGGAGGGTCATGCGGTCACCTCGGTGGATTCTGCGGCGCTCCGGCGTGGGGCGCGCGTGTCGAGTGTCTGGGCGTCGGGCCATCCGGCCTCGGCGAGGGTCGTCCGTGCCGAGTCGGCATCGGATGCGGTCGCGAACACCGCGAGTGTGCGGGAGGAGGCGGCGTCGCGCAGCATCGCCGTCGCCTGGTCGCGCTGTCCGCCGCTCAGTCGGTCGATCCCGTCGATAACGACGATGGATGACTTTCCGCGCAGAGCTTCTGCGAGATCGTCGAGGCCCGTATCGGCATCGTCGATCAATACGCAACCGACGTGCGCGCGCACCCACGCGGCACGGCCGGGGAGGAGGTGCCCCGCAACCCTGAGCCGTCCGTCCGTCGGGGTCAGACGTCCCGCGATCGTCAGGGCCAGCGCGCGGCGGCTGCGCTGGTCGCCATCGGTCGCGATGAGGGCGCCGCCCTCCGGGATTCGCATCGACAGGTTCTCGATCAGCGGCGCATCCGCGCTGATCTCCAGGTCGTCGGCTGCGACGATCGATCCGTCGCCCGGCCACGCGGCCAGGTGACGTTCCCGTTCGACGGCCTCGCCTTCGACATCGATGCGAGGGAGGATCTTCTCCAGCCAACGCGGGAGCTCCCAGGCGCGCTCGCCCAGAATGGCCATGAGGGCGGGGATCAGCGTCATCCGCACCAGGAAGGCGTCGAACGCGATGCCGGCGGCGAGACCGAGTGCGATCGGCTTGAGCGACGAGTCGCCCTCGGGGACGAAGGCCACGAACACCGCGAACATGATGAGTCCGGCCGCGGTGACGACCTTCGCCGAGCCGGTGAAGCCGCTGCGCACGGCGCGGAGGGCCGCGGCCCTGCGGGTGGCGCGGTCCGAGCTCTTCGCGTCCTTGTCGTGCACGAAGTCCTCGCGCATGCGGGAGACGAGGAACACCTGGTAGTCCATGGCGAGACCGAAAAGCACACCCATCAGGATGATCGGCATGAAGCTGATGATGGGTCCCACCTTGGCGACATGCAGCAGATCGGCGAACCAGCCCCACTCGAACACGGCTCCGACCACACCGAAAGCGGCCACGATCGACAGCAGATAGCCGATGGCGGCGGTGATCGGCACCCAGAGGGATCGGAACACGATGGTCAGCAGGATGAGTGAGAGGCCGATCACGAAGATGCCGAACGGCAGCAGCGCGTTGCCGAGCTGGTCGGAGATGTCGATGCCGACGGCCGTGAAGCCGGTGACCTTGAGGTCGATGCCGAACTCGTCGAGCCATTCATCGTGGTGGCTGCGCAGCTCGCGCACGAGGTCGGCGGTCGCGGGGTCGTCGGGCGCGGTCTCCGGCACGATCTGCACGATCCCGGTGTCTGCGGTCTCGTTCGGGGTCGCGAGGGCGACCTCCTTGACGCCGGGGACCTTCGCGACCGCGTCGCCGAGGTCCTCCATCAGCGTCAGCGGATCGGTGGAGGTGACGATCGTGCCGGTGAGGATCATCGGACCGTTGAAGCCGGGACCGAACTCCTCGCCGACGAGGTCGTAGGTCTGCCGCGCCTCGTTGTCCTTGGGAAGCACGCCGGCGTTCGGCAGAGCGAGGTCGAGGCTGAGCGCGGGGACCGCGACGATCCCGAGCCCGAGCACCACCGCGATCGACACCAGCACGGGGTGCTTCATGACGCCGCCGACCCACCGGGCGCTGCCCTTCACCGGGACGACCGGCTTCGAGGGCACGGAGTCGTCGGCAGAGCCGTCGGCGGCCTTCTTCGTCTTCGGCGCCCTGACCTTCTTCTGGCGCCCGACGACCCGGCCCTTCATGAAGCCGAGCAGTGCGGGTGTGAGGGTGACGGCGATGGCGACGGCGACGGCCACGGCGGCGGAGGCGGCGATACCCATGGTCGTGAGGAACGGGATGCCGGCGAAGCCGAGGCCGATCAGGGCGATGAGCACTGTGACGCCGGCGAACACGACAGCGGATCCGGCCGTGCCGACGGCCCGGGAGGCGGATTCCTCCGGGTCGACGCCGGCGCGCACCTGGTCCTGATGTCGCGCCATGATGAACAGCGCGTAGTCGATGCCGACCGCGAGCCCGAGCATGAGGGCGAGCAGCGGAGTGGTGGAGGAGACCGTGGCGAATGCCGTGGCGGTGAAGATGCCGGCCATCGAGATGCCGACACCGAGGATCGCGGTGAGCAGGGGGAGGCCGGCCACGACGAACGAGCGGAACGTCACGATGAGCACCAGCAGGGCGATGAGCAGTCCGACGGCTTCGGTGAGCGTGACGCCGGGGATGGAGATCGCGAACAGATCTCCGCCGAGCGAGGTCTGGGAGCCGGTGGGGAGTTCGGCTCCCAGGTCGGCGACCACCGTGCGCAGCGCATCCTTCGTCTCGTCGGAGACATCGGTGGACTCGCCGTCGAACTGCACGCGCACGATGGCGGCGGTGTCGTCGTCGTTGATCATGCCCTTGACCATCTCGTCGTACGGCGAGGTGGCAGCGAGCACGCCGTCGAGGTCGTCCAGCTCGTCGACCGCGCCCTCGATGTCGTCCTGGTACTCGGCATCCGTGATCTTGTCGCCGTCAGCCGCGACCACGATGAACTGCGCATTGGTGCCGCTCACCTGCGGGAAGGAGCGCGAGAGCTGCTCGAGCCCCGCCTGCGACTCGGTGCCCGGGATGGAGAACGTGTTGTCGGTTCCCGCGCCGAGGACGAGCGCTCCGGCGCCGGCGATGCCGAGCGCCAGCAACCAGGACACGAGGACCCGCCACGGGTGCCGGAAAGACCAGCGTCCGAGCGAGGACAGGAGAGTGGACACGTGTTCCTCCGAAGGGTGCGGGGTGGATACACAGGTGTATCCAATACATAGATGTATCGTAAGGTGACCCGCCCGGCCCAGTCTGTGTGCGGGGTGTGAATCATGCGAGAGTGAAGGGTCAGGAGGTTTCGATGTCGACACCCGCAACCCGCAGCCGCGAGAACACGCGCGCCCGCCTGCTGGAAGCCGCAGCGCAGGTCTTCGCAGAGGTCGGGCTCGATGGAGCATCGGTCGAAGCGGTGTGCGAGCGCGCCGGATTCACGCGCGGCGCGTTCTACTCGAACTTCGAGTCCAAGGATGAGCTGTTCCTCATGCTCGCCGCCAGCGTCTCCGAGGTGCGCGTGAACGCCGTGCGCACCCGTGTGGAGGAGCTGACGGCCGCCGGCGCCCTGGTGGAAGGCTGCGACCCGATCGAGCTCGTGCAGCAGATCATGGAGCTCGGCGGCGACGACAGGCTCGGCGTCATGCTGCTCAGCGAGATCCGTATCCGTGCGCTGCGCGACGCTAAGTTCGGCGAGGCGTACCTCGCTCAGGAGCGGGAGATGGTCGCGAGCATCGCCCAGATCGTCGATGACATCGTCGCGGCCGGTCTGCTGCGTCTGCGCCTGCCCGCTGTGGTCGCCGCCCGCATGCTCATGATCATCTGGGAGGGCATGACCGTGCGCGGGGCGATGGCCGGACAGGACGATGCGCAGCTCCGGCACTCCGGTGGCGAAGAGCTCGGGCGCCTGGTGCAGCTGCTCATCGAGTCGTAGCCCGCGCCGTCGTGGCGTGAGGGGTCAGGGCGTGGTCACGGACAGCTCGCCGTAGCAGCGGGCGAGCCGGGCGAGCCACCATTCGCGACGCTCGTCGGGGGCCGCGAGCCGGCTGAGTGCCGCCGCGTCCGGCGCCACGCGGCCCACGGGGATCGAGCCGTCGACCGGGCGAAGGTCTGCCACGTCGTCCAGGAACAGGGAAGCCGTTCCGAGGCCGCAGTCGTAGTCGAGCGTCGGGAGTGCGGCGGCGAGGGCGGCTCCTTGAGACAGACCGATGGCTGTGTCCAACGCGCTCGAGACCACGACGGGGAGGCCCGCGGCGGTGACGATCTGCAGGGCGTGGGTGATCCCGCCGAGGGGCTGCGCCTTGATCACGAGCAGGTCGGCGGCTCCGGCGCGGGCGACCGCGAGGGGGTCGGACGACTTGCGGACGCTCTCGTCGGCGGCGACGGGGATGCCCATGTACTTCACGCGCCTTCGGAGTTCCGCCAGCTCGGGAACCGTCGCGCACGGCTGCTCGACGTACTCGAGGTCGCACTCGCCGAGGGCGTGCACCGCGTGCTCGGCCTCGTCGACGTTCCAGGCGCCGTTCGCGTCGATGCGGATGCGGCCCTCCGGACCCAACGTCTCCCGCACAGCCCGGACGCGAGCGATATCGTCGGCGAGCGTCTGTCCTGGCTCGGCGACCTTCACCTTTGCCGTGCGGCAGTCCGCGAAGCGCGCCAGCAGCTCGGGCACCAGCGGCGCCTCGATGGCGGGAACCGTGGCGTTGACACCGATGCGATCACGCAGCGCTGTCGGCTGACGATTCCAGGCGAAGTCGATCGCGGCAGCCAGCCAGGTCGCCGCCTCCATGTCGTCGTACTCCACGAACGGCGAGAACTCCGCCCAGCCCTCCGGCCCCTCGAAGATCAGGGCCTCCCGGGTGTCGACGCCGCGGAAGCGGCTGTGCATCGGAAGGGCGACGACCCTGGCCGAGTCGAGCAGGTCTGCGAGCGGCGGGATCATGTGCCCATTCTGCTCCGAGTCGCCGTGCGGGCGTGCCCCGAGGAGGGGTGAGTCTCGTTTCGGTGTGCGGTTGACGATAGTGTGTGACACACAGTAATGTGACGGGCATGAACGAAACGCTCGACATCCACCTGCAGGAACTGCGGCGCGGCACCGTGGTGCTCGCCTGCCTGCAGCTGCTGCGCTCGCCGGGATACGGCTACGCGCTGTTGGAGATGCTCGAGCAGCGCGGTTTCGCCACCGACGCGAACACCCTGTACCCGCTGCTGCGCCGTCTCGAGAAGCAGGAGTACCTCACGAGCGAGTGGAACACCGACGAGGCGCGACCCCGCAAGTTCTACCGCACCTCGGAAGCCGGCGTCCGCCTCGCGGACGCTCTCACCGACGAATGGCGGTCGCTCACGGCGGCGATCGCGTCCCTCACCTCAGAGGAGAACTGACATGACCACCACCACTCTCACCGAGCGTTACGTCAGCGCCACGATCCGCAGTCTGCGGCCGGAAGCGCAGGCGGATGTCCGTGCCGAGCTCGAAGCCTCCATCGCCGACGCCGTCGAGGCGCGCGTGGAACAGGGGGAAGCACCGGAGGATGCCGAACGCGCGGTACTCACCGAACTCGGCGATCCCGGCGTTCTCGCGGCGGGTTACGCCGATCGTCCCCTGTACCTGATCGGGCCCCGCTACTACCTCACCTGGTGGCGTCTGCTGATCCTGCTGCTCAAGTTCGTCCCTGCCATCGTGTTCGCCGCCGTCGCGCTGGGCCTGACGATCTCCGCGGCCCCGATCGGGGAGATCATGTCCACGTCGCTCCTCGCGACCGGCGGCACGATCCTCCACCTGTGCTTCTGGACCACCCTGGTCTTCGTGATCCTGGAGAGAGCCGGTACCGACACCGGGGTGAGGTGGGATGTCGATCAGCTTCCCGAGCCGACCGACGACGGGGTGGGCCGCAGCGAGCTGATCGCCTCGCTGGTGTTCCTCGGCATCAGCGTCGGAGCGCTGTTCTGGGACCGTTTCCGCGGTTTCGTCCAGGTGGACGGTGACGCGTTGCCGATCCTGAACCCGCAGCTGTGGCCGTGGGGGATCAGCGTTCTGTTCGTGCTGATCGCGGCGGAGGTCGTGTTCGCCATCGTGCTCCACCGGCGACGGCGATGGAGCATCGGTCTCGCCGTGGCGAATACGGTGCTGGCCCTGGCCTTCCTCGCCTGGGTCGTGATCCTGCTGCTGACGGCTCAGCTCGTGAACCCCGACTTCCTCGCGCAGATCGTGGCGGTCGGTGGCGAGGGCTTCGCCGCAGGCCAGGCCGAGTCCGCCGACGAGGGCGGGGTGTTCCGCATCCTCGCGGTGCTGCTCGGATTCGGAGTCGCGATCGGGGTCGGGTGGGACATCGTCGACGGCTGGCGCAAGACCGGTCGCGCTAACAGGTCACCGGAGCAACAGGAATAGGGTGGATGCCGTGACCGATGCCTTCGTCTCCGACCTGTTCGACCCGGCCGAATGGGTGCTCTCGCCCGGTGCCGAGGACTACACCGACATCACCGCGCATGTCTCCAGGGACGGCGGCGTCGCCCGCATCGCCTTCAACCGGCCGGAGGTGCGCAACGCCTTCCGTCCGCACACGGTCGACGAGCTCTACCGTGCCCTCGACATCGCCCGGCAGGACGCGCGCATCGGTGCGGTGCTGCTCACGGGAAACGGACCGAGCCCGAAGGACGGCGGCTGGGCGTTCTGCTCCGGTGGCGACCAGCGCATCCGCGGTCGTGATGGATACAAGTACTCCGACGCCGAGACGGCGGTCGTCGACGGGGCGAGTCGCGCGGCAGTCGGTCGACTCCACATCCTCGAGGTGCAGCGGCTCATCCGCTTCATGCCGAAGGTCGTCATCGCGGTGGTGCCGGGGTGGGCGGCCGGAGGCGGTCACTCCCTGCATGTGGTGTGCGACCTCACGATCGCCTCGGCGGAAGAGGCGCGTTTCAAGCAGACGGATGCGGACGTCGGCAGCTTCGACGCCGGATACGGCTCTGCGTACATGGCGCGCCAGACCGGACAGAAGTTCGCCAGAGAGGTGTTCTTCCTGGCGAAGGAGTACTCCGCGCAGCGCGCCTACGAGGCCGGTGCGGTCAACCGCGTCGTGCCGCATGCCGACCTCGAGCGCGAGGCGCTGAAGATGGCGCGCACCGTGCTGACCAAGTCCCCGACCGCCATCCGGATGCTGAAGTTCGCCTTCAACGCGGTCGATGACGGTCTCGTCGGCCAGCAGGTCTTCGCCGGCGAGGCCACTCGCCTCGCCTACGGCACCGACGAGGCTGTCGAGGGGCGCGACTCCTTCCTCGAGAAGCGCGATCCCGACTGGTCGTCCTTCCCCTGGCACTACTGAGTCCGCCGGTCCCACAGAGTCGGAGACACGCATGACCGCCCTGATCCCCACAGATGCCGAAGACCCGGTTCTGCTGCGGGAGGCCCTGCAGCGTGCGCTCGACGGCGGCCCCGCTCTCGGCCTGGGGATGGTGGCGGCTGCCCCGGAGAACGTCGCGGACGGACTCGCGGCGGTGATCGCGACGTCGGGATCGAGCGGCGTCCCGAAACGCGTCGCCCTGAGCGCGGAAGCGCTGAGGGCGAGCGCAGAGGCGACGGCGGCACGGATCGGCAGCGGCCGCTGGCTGCTCGCTCTGCCCGCCGGCTACGTCGCCGGGCTCCAGGTGCTCGTGCGCTCTATCCTCGCCGGCACGCGGCCCACACGGATCGAGGGCAGATTCTCGCCACAGGCCTTCGCCGAGGCGACGTACGAGATGATGCGGCCGTCTTCGAGCACGGAGATGCCCGACCTGTACACCTCGCTCGTGCCTGCCCAGGTCTCGACGCTGCTCGACGCCGCGGACGAGACGTCGGTGCGTGCGGCCTTGACGGCGTATCGGGCGATCCTGGTGGGTGGACAGTCCCTTCCCGAGCCGCTGCGCGAACGAGCAGCCGACCTCGGGGTGCGGCTGGTGCGCACCTACGGTTCGACCGAGACCAGCGGGGGATGCGTCTACGACGGCGTACCGCTCGACACGGTCGGCGTCCGCACGGTGGACGGAGAGCTGCGCATCGCCGGGCCCATGCTCGCCGAAGGGTACCTGGGGGACGCGGCACTGACCGCGCGCACCTTCGTGCGCGATGAGCACGGCATCCGCTGGTACCGCACCGGCGACCTCGGCCTCGTCGAGGACGGCACCGTGCGTGTGCACGGCCGAGCCGACAACGTGATCGTCTCCGGCGGCATCAACATCTCCCTCGACCGCGTGGAGCGGGTCGTCCGCCGCATCCCGGGTCTCCACGAGGCCGTGGTGGTCGGCGTGGAGGATGAGCGCTGGGGTGAGGCGTCCGTGATCGTGGCGGCTCGGGGGGAGGTGCTCCGGCGCAGCGAGTCCGAGCAGCTCGCGCACGCCCGGGACGCGGTCGAGGAAGAGCTCGGCAAGCATGCCAGGCCCGCACGGTTGATCGTGGTCGACGAGATCGACGTGCTGTCCTCGGGCAAGCCCGACCGCGAGTCCCTCCGGCGGATGGTCGCCGAGCTGCGCTGAGGCGTGCCACGACCGGTCCCGGGGGGCTCTGCCAGACTGACCCCATGGCCTCGTACACGCATGGACACCACGAAACCGTCCTCCGCTCGCACAACGTCCGCGACATCGCGAACTCCGCCGAGTACCTCCGTCCGCACCTCGAGGCCAGCACACGACTTCTCGACGTGGGCGCCGGTCCTGGGAGCATCACGGTGGACTTCGCCGGCATCGTGGCGCACGTGACGGCCACGGAGATCGACGAGAACGCCCTGTCCCTCTCGGAGCGGCTCGCCGCCGATCGCGGCCTCACGAACCTGTCCTTCTCGGTCGAAGACGTGCACGCGCTGAGCTTTCCCGACGATTCCTTCGACGTGGTGCACGCGCACCAGGTGCTCCAGCACGTCGGCGACCCCGTGCAGGCTCTGCGCGAGATGCGCCGCGTCACGGTTCCTGGCGGCGTCGTCGCCGCACGCGATGCCGACTACGCGGGCTTCGTGTGGTTTCCCGTGCTGCCGGAGCTCGACCGGTGGCTCGCGCTGTATCGTGCGGCGGCCAGGGCCAACGGCGGAGAGCCGGACGCAGGACGACGGCTGCTGGCGTGGGCACGCGCTGCGGGCTTCACCGACATCTCGGCGACCGCGTCGACCTGGTGCTACGCGTCTCCGGAAGAGCGTGCCTGGTGGGGTGGCATGTGGGCGGACCGCATCCTCGAATCCGCGCTCGCACGGCAGCTCGTCGACAGCGACATGGCGACGCCCGCAGACCTGCAGGAGATCAGCGACGCCTGGAAGCGCTGGGCCGACGACGGCGACGGCTGGTACCTGGTGCCGCACGGCGAGATCATCGCACGCGCCTGACCCGGCACGGATACATCCCTCGACGGATGCTCACGCGCAGACGCTCGCGTAGCGTGGGGGAGTGATCCGCCCGCTCTCCCGCACCGCGCTGATCCTCGACATCGTCGGGGCAGCGCTGCTCTTCGTCGTGCTCGCTCCGATATCGCTGGTGTTCTACGGACCCGTCGCGGAGAACCCGGCTGTCGGCGGTGCCGGGATCGTGCTCCTGAGCGCCGCGAGTGTGCTGATGTTCGGCGCCGTCGCCATCGGGAGGCTCGCCCCCGGGTGGGCGCTCGCCGCCGCCTGGGGCGGGGCGGTGCTGCAGATGAGCGCCGGTTTCGGGCCGCTGCCGATCGACTTCGCGATCCTGCTCGTGCTCTACGCCACCGCCGCCTGGGGCACGCGCCGCGTGCTCTGGTGGGGATTCGGTTCTGCGCTCTTCGGTGGTCTCGTGGCCGCCGTGTTCATGGTGATCGTCAACGGTGTGGTGTTCGGAACCGGCACAGGGTGGGAGAAGGTCACCGCCGGCACGCTGCTCCTCGTCCTCTCGGTCATGGCGCTCGGCTTCGCCTGGGTGTGCGGCCTGCTGTGGCGCGTCGTGCTGCGTGCGCGCCGAACGAGGTCCGCCCAGCTGCAGGCCGAGTCCCTCGCCGCCGAGGAGCAGGAACGTGTGCGCATCGCGCGCGACATGCATGACGTGGTCGCGCATTCGCTGGCCGTGGTGATCGCTCAGGCGGACGGTGCCCGCTACGCGGCGGCGGTGCAACCAGAGGTGGCGACGGAGGCTCTCGGCACCATCGCCCAGACCGCGCGCGGAGCTCTGAGCGATGTGCGGATGCTGCTCACGCAGTTGCGGCATCGACAGGGCGACGGTCCGCAGCCGACGCTCGCCGACCTCGAGGCGCTGTTCGCGCAGGTGCGGCAGGCGGGGATCGAGCCGCGCGTCACGGTGGATCCGATGCCGCCGGGGGAGCCGCCCGCCGCGATCCAGCTCGCCGTGTATCGCATCCTGCAGGAGGCGCTCACGAACGCGATCCGCCACGGGGACGGCGCGGTCGATGTGCACATCGCCTGGCTTCCCGACCGCGTCGACGTCGATGTGCGGAACACGGTCGCGAGCGAGGCGACCTCGGTCCCGGGCGGGCACGGGCTCATCGGCATGCGCGAGCGTGCGCAGCTCGTCGGCGGTAGTCTGCAAGCCGAGCGCAGAGGGGCACAGTTCGTCGTCCACGCCACGCTCCCGATCGGAGTCTCCGAATGATCAGAGTCGTGCTCGTCGACGACCAGGCGCTCTTCCGTGCCGGAATCCGGATGCTCATCGCGTCACAGCCCGACCTCGAGGTGGTCGGCGAAGCCGGCAACGGCCAGGAGGCGATCGACGTCGTCCGCACGACCCGCCCCGACGTGGTCATGATGGACATCCGGATGCCGGTGATGGACGGACTCACGGCGACCGCGGAGATCCTGGCCCGCCCTGATGCCCCGCGCGTCGTCATGCTCACCACTTTCGACCTGGATGAGGCAGCGGCGAGGGCGATCCGGCAGGGCGCGAGCGGATTCCTCCTCAAGGACGCCGACCCCGAGTTCCTGCTCGCGGCGATCCGCACGGTGCACTCCGGGTCTAGTGTGATCGCGGCCTCGGCGACCCGCGATCTCTTCGAGCACTTCGCCGAGGCTCCCAAACCCGTACCGCCGCAGTACGCGGACCTGACGGACCGGGAGAGGGAGATCTTCGCGCTCGCGGCCCGAGGGCTGTCGAATGCCGAGATCGCGAGCCGGGAGTACCTGAGCGAGGCGACGGTGAAGACGCACATCAGCAGGATCCTCAGCAAGCTGGCGCTGCGCGACCGGGTGCAGCTCGTGGTGTTCGCCTTCGAGCACGGCCTCGCCTGACGCACGACTGAGTGCGACCGGATCATCCTTGCGATGTACGCCGATGAGCCCCGCGGGCGATGACCGGCCACGGGCGGCGGAAATAGCGTCGGAGGTATGGAGATCACGACCACCGACCTGGGGCTCGCCGCCCGCGTCCAGCACCTGAAGAAGACCTACGGCTCCGGCGAGGGCACCGTCCACGCACTGGACGATGTCAGCGTGGGCATCCGCCGCGGGCAGTTCACCGCCATCATGGGGCCGTCGGGTTCCGGCAAGTCGACCCTGATGCACATCATGGCGGGACTCGACAGCCCCACCGAGGGACGCGCGTGGATCGGCGACACCGAGATCACCCGCCTGGGCGACATCGACCTCACCATCCTGCGGCGTCGCCGGGTCGGCTTCATCTTCCAGGCCTTCAACCTCGTCCCGACGCTCGACACCCTCGGCAACATCATGCTCCCGTTCGAGCTCGACGGTCGTCGTCCGAGTGCGATCGAACGGGCGCGTATCGACGGGCTCATCGAGACGCTCGGCCTGGGCTCGCGGCTCTCCCACCGCCCGCACCAGCTGTCCGGCGGTCAGCAGCAGCGAGTCGCCATCGCCCGCGCCCTCGCCACCGCACCCGACCTCGTGTTCGCCGATGAGCCCACCGGCAACCTCGACTCGAAGACCGGCCGTGAGGTGCTGCGCCTGCTCGCCACCGCGAGCCGCGAGCACGGGCAGTCGATCGCGATGGTCACGCACGACGCGATCGCCGCCAGCCACGCCGACCGCGTGCTCTACCTCGGCGACGGACGCATCGTCGCCGACCACCCCCGTCAGACCGCTGAGGAGATCTCGGCCTACATGCTCGCCGCGGAGGTCGCCGCATGAGCGCCGTCGCCACGGTCGTCCCCGAGACCCGGGCGACCGGACCCCGACTCGCGTGGTTGCGCGACCGCGGGATGGGGGCCAGCATCCTGGTCGCGGCACTCTCCGCGGCGTTCGGCGTGCTCCTCGTGGAGATCACCGCGTACATCGGCGCCGTGCTGCAGAACGATCCATTCATCGGCGACAGCGAGACTCTCGCCTTCGTCGTCGCCCTGCTGTCCGTCCTGCTCACCGTCGTCGCGATGTACGTCGCGGCCATCGTCACCGCCAACACCTTCTCGACGATCATCGCCGGTCGTACGCGGCAGATCGCACTCATGCGCCTGATCGGTGCGACCGCGCGCTCCCAGCGGGCCGAGGTCGGCAGGCAGGGACTCGTCGTCGGACTCCTCGGAGCGGCGATCGGTCTGCTGGCCGGGATTGGGGTCGCGGCCGTCGGAGTGCAGCTCGGCGGACAGCTGATCCCCAATGCCCCGTCCGGGTTCTCCCTCGCCCAGCCCTTCGTGGCGCTTCCGGCGATCGGTGTGGCCCTCACGACATGGGCAGCGGCCTGGGCCGGTTCCCGACGCGTGCTCGCGGTGACCCCGCTGCAGTCGCTGGGTGGGTCGGTCGAGCGCACCCTCGACGAGGTCTCCGGCAAGCCGGGCCGGCACATCGGCGCCTGGGTGTTGCTCATCGCCGGCGCGCTGCTCCTGGTCGGCGGGGTTCTGGTGGGGCTCATGACGCCGCTCGGCGTCGTGGTGGCGTTCGCCGGCGGTGTGCTCTCGTTCACCGGCCTCGCGCTCGGATCCGTGCTGTTCATGCCGCCCGTGCTGCGTCTGGTCGGCCGGATGTTCGGATCGAGCGCCACCGCTCGCCTCGCCGCGGAGAATGCGCTGCGCTACCCGGAGCGTTCGTCGCGGATGGCGATCGGCGTGGTGATGGGTGTGACCCTGGTGACGATGTTCGCCGTGGCGCTGGAATCGGCCAAGGCGCTGATGATGAGCCAGTCGACGGGGGAAATTCCTCCGGAGTTCTTCGCCCCGATGGACGCTTTCGCGGCAGTGATGATGGTGCTGGTCGCCGTCTCTGCGGTGATCGCTGCGGTCGGCCTCGTGAACCTCCTCACGATCGGAGTGGTCCAGCGACGTAGGGAGCTCGGACTGCTGCGCTCGATCGGTCTGTCCAATCGCCAGGTGCGGCGGATGGTGCTGCTCGAAGCCACCCACATCACGGTCGCGGCGACTCTGACGGGCCTCGTGCTCGGCGTCGTGTACGGCTGGATCGCCGCGCAGTCGCTGCTCGGCTCGGTGCCGACATTGCCGGACTTCACGCCGGCGGGGCTCGTGGCACCCCAGATCCCGTGGGTTCCCGTGGTCATCATCGTCGTCGCGACTGCGGTGCTCACGCTGGTGGCGGCCGCGACACCGACGCGACTGGCGACCAGGGTGGCCCCGGTCGAGGCTCTCGCAGCCGACTGACGCCTCTAGGCTGGTCGGGTGCCATCGCCGTTCGATCAGTCCACGTATCAGGTCCGCCTCGACTGGGGGAGAGCCGGTCTCGATCGGCTCTCCGGCGCTGACGTCGTCGTGGTCGTCGACGTGCTGAGGTTCTCCTCCACGGTCGTCGACGCCGTCGCTTCCGGCGCCGAGGTCGGCGTGGCCGAGGCGGAGACCTGGTCGCGCAACGGCGCGGCGGTCGCGGCCGCGGCATCCCGAGAATCGACGGTGCTCGTGGGGAGCATCCGCAACGCCGGCGCCGTCGCGCGCGCGGTGCAGACCATCCAGGAGCGCCGGCAGGCGCGCACCTCCGTCGCCGTCATCGCGGCCGGCGAGCTCGACGAGAACGAGCTCGTCCGGTTCGCGGTGGAGGACCAGCTCGGTGCGGGCGCGATCATCGCCGCTCTCTCGGCTCGGGGCATCGATCACACGGCTCCGGACGCCGCGGTCGCCGCCGAGGGGTTCCACGCACTCCGCGCCGCCGTGCGGCACATGGTGCAGGCGAGCGGGTCCGGGCGGGAGATCGCGGGCGGTGTCGCGGCGACAGCCCGCATCGAAGCAGCAGGGCTGACACCCACCACGGTCGCCGATGCGGCGGTGCTCGATGCGGTCGACGTCGTCCCCGTGCTGCGTGATGGGGTGTTCACGCGCTTCGAGTGATGTCGCCTGGGCGGCCTGGAGCGATCTTCCTGGTGCGCAGATGTGTGCCGGATGCCGCGGGGCAGGCGCCGGTGGGGGCGAGGGCACGTAGGGTCGTGTCATGAGGTACCTTCCCGCTGTCGTCGTCGACGTCGTGCTCGTGCTGATCTTCGCGGCGATCGGCCGCGCCTCCCATGACGAGAACCCCGCCGGGTTCCTCCTCACGGCATGGCCGTTCCTGATCGCCCTCCTGGTGGGGCATGCCCTCGCGGCCCTGTTGCCCGGTCGACCCCGCCGCCCCTGGTCGTTGCTGTGGGGCGCGGTGGTCTGGATCGTGACGGTCGCCGGTGGCATGCTCATCCGCGTGCTGAGCGGCGACACGGCGGAGGTGCCGTTCATCATCGTCGCGACGCTCGTGCTGGGAGTGTTCCTGGTCGGCTGGCGCGCGATCGCGGCGCTGGTGCGTCGTCGGCGCAGCTCGGCGGAGAGTGTCGACGAGTCCGCACCGTTCGAGGCGGAGGGCGTCGACGACTCGAACGGGTGAGTCGCGGTCAGCGCGGGAGCTGTGCGGCGAGTCGCACGTCGCTCGTGATCTCGCGTCGGGTCCAGGCGAACAGATGCCGGGAGTCGAATGTGCGCGAGCAGCGTGCGCACGACGTCGGCCTCGTGGGGCGGCGGTGCCGGTACGTGACGTGTCCGGCAGGGCAGCTGCCCACCCAGGGCGCGAGCTCCACCGCCGTCTCGCCGCGATGGGTGGTGCCGCCGACGTAGCCGAGGTCGCGGGCGACACGCTTCCAGGTCGGTCCGTGGGCGGCTTCGTGGCCGGCGAGGGCGTGCGCGACCTCGTGCAGCAGCACCTGGTGGATGTCGTCATCGTCGAAGCGCGCGGCGAGGTAGCGCGACACGGTGATCCGCTTCTTCGTGTAGTCGCACTGACCGGCCCGACGCTTGGCGTTGTCGAAGCCGAACGACCAGGTGTCGTCGAGATGCAGCGTGATCAGTGCCTCGCCCCAGACGCGCACACGGTCAAGTTCCGCCATGCGATCAGGCTAAGCCATACCGCCGACATCGCGGCCGCGCGGGGCCTCAGCCGGGGATGAGCTGCGGCGGGCGTCGACGCTCGACGGCTTCGATCGCCAGGAGCGCGGTCTCGAGCTCGCTGTCTTCGGCTCCGGACTCGCGACGCAGGAACAGCGACTGCTTGAAGCTCTCCCGCGCGGTCTCGTAGTCACCGGCGTCGTAGGCGTTCTTGCCGTGGTGCTGGTAGGCGAAGGCCGCGATCGACAGCCAGCGCTGGCCCTCGGCCTCGGCGGCGCAGGTCGCGAGCTCCTGTTCCGCGGCGGCGTGCGCACCCCGGTACTGCAGGATCGTCGCGTGCAGCACGCGGGCACGAAGCACGTCCTTGCGAGTACCCGCCATGCGCGCCTGGCGCACCGTCTCGTCCGCCAGCGCGAGCGCCTCATCGAGGCGGTCGAGCACCTTCAGCAGCCACACGCGCTCCAGCAGAGCGGGCAGGCTGCGCTGCGAATCGATCTCCGCGAGACGGGCCTCGCACTCATCGAGATCGACCTTTTCGCGGAGGGTCTCCTGGTCGTATCCCCGGATGAAACTCATTGCTCTCCTTCCGCAGCGTCCCCGACCAGTCTGCCTTCCGTGCGCGGGGTCCTCCCGGCGGCGCGCCCTGGTCCGCCGCATCCTGATTCCGACACGCCGTCATCGCGTTCCGGGGTCGCCGTCCGAGCCTCTCTCGTGCGCCGGGAGCGGGGTGGTGGGTCAGCGCAGGAACAGCGAGGCGTCCGGCCGCGGTGAGGCGACGGCGTCGGCATCGGTCACGATCCGTGCCCCCTGGATGAAGGCGTCGACCTCGGCGCCCTGAGCGATCTTGGCGGGATGGGGACCCGCGGCCAGGATGCGCGGAAGCCACTCCGTGGGCAGGGGCGCGGCGGAGGCGGCGACGACGAGGTTCCCGAAGCGCCGACCCTTGAGCACCTGGGTGTCGGCGAGGATGCCGATCTCCGGAAGCACGTCCGCGATCGTCGCGGCTTGGCGGCGGGCGAAAGCGAGTCCCGGCCCGTCGGCGACGTTGACGAGGAGAACCCCGCCCGGGGCCAACAGCTCTGCGAGCTCCCGGTAGAACTCGACGCTGGTGAGATGCGCGGGCGTCTGCGCGCCCGAGTAGACATCGGAGACGACGAGGTCGCAGCTCGCGCGGAGCGCGCCCGGCAGCTTGGCGACTCCTTCGCGGGCATCGCCGATCCTGATCCGGATCGGCGCTCCCTTCGGCAACGGGAGGTGTTCGCGCACCAGCTGCGCGAGCGGAGCCTCGAGCTCGATCACCTGTTGACGCGAGCCGGGTCGCGTCGCGTCGATGTAGCGCGGTACGGTCAGCGCGCCGGCGCCGAGGTGCACGGCGGTCAGGGGGCCGGGGGCGAGCTGATCGATGACCGCGCCCATGCGGACGATGTACTCGAAGTGCAGGTGTGTCGGGTCGTCGAGGTCGACATGGGACTGCGGGGTGCCGTCGACGATGAGCTCGAAGCCGCTCGTGAACTCCGAGGGCACGATGCCGGCGATGCCGCCGTGGTCCAGCCGGACCTGCGGATGCTCGGTGTCGCGCGATCTCGTCCGGCCCATGGGCACGAGCCTACGCGCTGCTGTGCGTCTCAGCGGCTCAGCGGCTCAGCGGCTCAGCGCTGCTTGCCGTTCGCACACGTCTCCTGATCGACCGTCTGCCCGGAGATCGCCGAGTCGAGCGTCGCACGGGGAGACGGGGCGTCCGTGGCAGGAGCATCCGTCGCCGGCGGATCCGTCACCGGAGCCTCGCCTTCCGTGCCCGGTGCCGGTTCGACGAGTTCGACGCCCCCGTTGTTGCTGACGTCGCCGGTGAGCTGCACGGGCTGACCCGCCTTCAGAGCATCCCAGATGGTCGCGGCGGCCTGCTCGTTCGGGACCACGCGGTCGGAGTCGTCGGGGTCGGCGAAGACCGGGTACTGGAGGAACACGAACTCGGAGAACGGCACGTCCTTGATCGACAGGGCGAGCTGCGCGAGTCGGATGGGGTTGCCGAGTTCGTCGCTCGGGTCGATGTTGTCGACGATGGTGTCGGCGAGTCCCAGCACCTTGCCGGGGTCGGACAGCACCTCGTCGCTCATGATCTTCTTCACGAGGCGGGACATGTACTGCTGCTGGTTCGACACGCGCGCCATGTCGCTCTCATCGCCGACGCCATGCCGCGTGCGGATGAACTGCAGGGCCTCGTAGCCCGATACGGTGCGCAGACCCGGCTCCCAGTCGAGAGCCGTGTGCCGGTCGCGGATGCCGTCGCCGCCGATGCACACCTCGACGCCGCCGATCGCATCGGTCACCTCCATCACGCCGTCGAAGTCGATCTTCGCCGCGAAGGGGATCTCGATCCCGGTGAGCTCGGTGACGGTCTTCGCGACACACGACATCCCGGCGTTCTGATAGATCGAGTTGATCTGCGTCTTGCGGGTCTCTGAGGCGATCGATCCGTCTTCTCTGGTGCATTCCGGCGTCGGGATCATGAGGTCGCGGGGAAGCGAGACGACGGTGACGTTGCGCGGCTCCGCCGAGACGTGGACCAGGAGGTTCACGTCGTTGAGGATCCCGCCGTCGGCCTTCGAGCAGCGCTCGCCCAGCAGCCCCGTGGACACGGCACCGCATTCGTCGGTGCCGAGGACGAGGATGCTGAACGCGCCGGGGTAGGCGCTGATGGACGGCGGCTCCACCTCGGGGGCGTCCTCCAACGCGACGGCGCCCTCGTTGAAGCGGTTGAAGTAGTCGGTGACGACGAACGCGGCGACCGCGATCGCGGCGACGAGGATGACACCGACGGAGATCCCGGCGATCTTCAGGAATCCTCTGGCGGGCTTCTGGGCGGGGAGTGTCGCGTGGCGAGCGACCGTCGAGCGGTCGTTGTCAGGGGTGCGGCGGACCATCCGGGGAGCCTACCGGGGGAACCTGATGTTACGGCCGCATGACGATTGTGAGAGGAACTTGCAGGTAATTAGTTAGTCGTGGATACTTTTTCCTAACCCCCGGTGAGTACCCGATGCTTGCCAGGACTTTCAAAGAGGAGATCCCCGCAATGCACAAGCGCATTCTCTCGGCTGTGGCGCTCGGCGCCGTGGCCACGCTCGCCCTCGCCGGCTGCGCCGGCGGTAGCGACACCGGGTCCACCGACGGCAAGGGCCAGGAGCTCACCGTCTGGATCATGAAGGGCACCAACCCCGACGCCTCGGCCTTCTACGACAAGGTGTCCGACGCCTTCGAGAAGGAGACCGGCGCGACGGTCAAGATCGAGGAGATCCAGTGGGCCGACGCCCACGACCGCTTCGTGACCTCCATCGCCGGCGACACGACCCCCGACATCGCCGAGACCGGCACCACCTGGACCGCGGAGTTCGCCGACGCCGGCGCGCTCCTCCCTCTCGATGAGTACGTCGACGCCGAGAAGGGCCTCCGCGACGACCTCGTCGAGGGCCTCGAAGTCGCCGGTACCTACGACGGCGAGCTGTACGGCATGCCGTGGTACGCGGGCGTCCGCTCGCTGGTCTACCGCGCCGACGTGTTCGAGGAGCTTGGTCTCGAAGCCCCGAAGACGTGGGACGACATCGTCGCCGCAGGTGACGCCATCAAGGCCGCCAAGCCCGACATGCTGCCGTTCCCGGTTCCCGGTGACGCCGAGTTCCAGGTCTACCCCTGGGTCTGGGGCGCCGGCGGCGAGATCGCCACGAAGGACGGCAAGACCTGGACGAGCGAGCTGGACAGCACGCAGTCGCAGGCCGGCATCGAGTTCTACACGGGCCTGGCCACCGAGCACGGCTTCTCCTCCGCAGGTGCCACCACCTGGAAGGAGACCGACCTCCGTGACGCGTTCACGCAGAGCAACGTCGCCATGATGCTCTCGGGCTCGTGGACGCCGAAGTCGCTCATCGAGGCGAACCCCGACCTCGAGGGGAAGATCGGCGCGGCCGTCATCCCCGGTGAGGACGGCGGCATCGCTCCGTCCGTGCTCGGCGGATCGCACCTCTCCGTCTTCAACACGACCAAGAACGCCGACCTCGCGTGGGAGTTCGTCAAGCTCATGACCACCGGCGAGTTCGCCGAGCAGTGGTCGAACGAGACCGGCTACTTCCCGGGCGTCCAGTCCGCGATGGAAGAGGCGCTGGCTTCGACCGACCCGCTGGTCGCACCGTTCGCCGAGCAGATGGTCGACGGCGGCGCATCCGTCCCGGTCACTCCGAACTTCGGCGCCGTGCAGGCGAAGAAGACGACCAACTCCATGATCCAGGCCATCCTCAGCGGGCAGAAGGACGTCGCGACCGCGACGAAGGACGCCGCCGCCGAGATGACCGAACTCCTCAACCAGAAGTAAGGAAGCATTCCTTCCATGTCGATGGTGCAAGCGCCACTGCCGGCCACGGAAGCGGAGTCCCCCTCCGCTCCCGTGGCCGGCGGCCGGAAGCGACGCGGTCTCTCGATCGTCGCGGCCCGCCCCTGGCTCCTTCTCGCGCCCGGGCTGGCCATCCTCGCGGTGCTCATGCTCTGGCCGCTCATCCAGGTGTTCATCTACTCGCTGCAGGACTACGGTCTGCGCGAGATCAACACCGGGGAGAACAACTGGATCGGTCTCGACAACTACGTCGAGGCGCTCACCAACCCGACTCTCTGGACGGTGGTGCTGCCTAATACCGTCGGCTTCGCCGCCGTCGCCGTGTTCGTCACGGTGGCCGTCGGCACGCTCGTGGCGCTGCTGCTCGCGCGGCTGGGCACCACCTGGCGCGTCATCGTCTCCAGCTGCATCATGGTCGCCTGGGCGATGCCCGCCGTGACCGGAACGTACGTCTGGACCTTCATCTTCGATGCCGACCGCGGCATCTTCAACACCGTCCTGCGCGACCTCGGCCTGATGGACGATCCCGTGAACTGGTTCACGAACCAGTGGTCGTTCTACGCCATCGTGCTCCTGAACGTCGTGCACCACGGCTTCCCGTTCGTCGCCATCACGGTGCTCGCCGGCCTGCTGGGTGTCTCGAAGGAGATGCTCGAAGCCGCGGCGCTCGACGGCGCGGGCGCCTGGCGCCGGTTCTGGAAGATCATCTTCCCCACGCTCAAGCCCGTGTTCTCGGTCGTGATCATCCTCTCCACCATCTGGGACTTCAAGGTCTTCGCGCAGGTGTACCTGATGCCCGGTGGTGGCGGTGGCAACCGTCAGGTGCTGAACCTCGGTGTCTGGTCCTACGTGGAGTCCTTCGGCCAGAACCGCTACGGTTTCGGCGCCGCGCTCGCCGTGCTGCTCACGCTGGTGCTGATCGGCATCACGATCGTCTACATCCGCTCCCTCATGAAGGAGGACGAGCTGTGAACCCGCGTCCGAGGCTCCGCTCCCGCATCGGAATCGGGATCGCGGTCGCCGCCGTCCTGATCTTCACCCTCTTCCCCGTCTACTGGATGGTCTCCAGCGCCTTCGACGGCAAGGCGTCCAGCGGTGGACAGTCGCTCCTCCCGCAGGAGTTCACGTGGGACAACTTCGCCTTCGTGCTCACCGACGGCGGATTCGGCACGTACCTGCGCAACTCGGCGATCGTGGCGCTCGTCACGGTGCTCGTGAGCGCTCTGGTGTGCCTGCTCGCCGCGGTCGCGGTGGCACGCTTCAAGTTCAAGTTCCGCACCACGATCCTGATGATGATCCTGATCGTGCAGATGGTGCCGCTCGAAGCGCTCGTCATCCCGCTGTTCCTGCAGGTCAAGAGCCTGGGTCTGCTCAACAGCATCCTCGGCCTGATGGTCGTCTACGTCGCGCTCTCCCTCGCCTTCGGCATCTGGATGCTCCGCGGCTTCGTCGCCGCCGTTCCCGTCGAGCTCGAAGAGGCCGCGTACATCGACGGTGCGAGCTGGTGGCGGATGTTCCGCTCTGTGCTGCTGCCGCTGGTCATGCCGGGCCTCGTCGCCACGAGCATCTTCAGCTTCATCACCGCGTGGAACGAGTTCATCTTCGCGATGACCATCCTGGGTGCGCAGACCGACCAGTACACGGTCTCGATCGGTCTGAAGTCGTTCTTCGGCCTGCACTCGAACGACTGGGGCAGCATCATGGCCGCGTCGACCATCATCACGGTGCCCGTCATGATCTTCTTCGTGCTGGTGCAGCGCAAGCTCGCCTCCGGCATGGTGGCAGGAGCAGTGAAGGGATGACCGACGAGCTCGAACGTCTCGCGAACGGCGTGCTGTGGCCGGGCTTCTTCGGCACCGAGGCGCCCGCGTGGCTGCGCGACGAACTGCGCGATGGCCTGGCCGGAGTCGTGTACTTCGGGCAGAACGTCGGAGAGGACCTGCCTGCGCTGAGCGCCCAGATCCTCGACGCGAACCCGAATGCCCTGATCGGCATCGACGAGGAGGGCGGCAGCGTCACCCGGCTCGAGTCCGCCACCGGGTCGACGGTTCCCGGTGCCGCGCAGCTCGGCCTGCTCGACGATCTCGTCGCCTCGGAGGAGACCGGCGCGGAGCTGGCACGTCGTGTGCGTGCGGTCGGCGCCAACGTCGTCCTCGGTCCGGTCGCCGACGTGAACACCGACCCCCGCAACCCGGTCATCGGCGTTCGCGCGTTCGGTGACGACGAGGCGCTCGTGTCCCGACACGTGGTCGCGACGATCGACGGGATCCAGGACGGCGCGGTCGCCGCCTGCGTGAAGCACTTCCCCGGTCACGGCGACACCCACATGGACTCGCACCACTCGCTTCCCGAGATCACGCTCGACCTCGAGGAGTTCGAGCGCGTGCATCTGGAGCCGTTCCGCGCGGCGATCGATGCGGGCGTCGATGCCGTCATGACCGCCCACATCGTGGTCCCGGCGTGGGGTGAGCAGCCCGCCACCCTCAATCCGCGCGTGCTCGGCATGCTGCGCGACTGGGGCTATGACGGCGTCATCATCACCGATGCTCTCGACATGGCGGCCATCCGCGAGACGGTCGGACTCGGCGGGGGAGCGGCCATGGCCCTCGCCGCCGGAGCCGACCTCCTGTGCATCGGAAACCCGACCAACCCCGGCGATGCCGCTCTGCCCGATCAGGACGAGCAGGACTTCCGCGCGGCGAGAGACGGGATCGTCGCCGCTCTCCGTGACGGCTCGCTCCCGCGTGAGCGCGTCGAGGAGGCCGCAGCCAGGGTCGCTGCGCTCGCGACCAAGCTCCGCTCCGCTGCGGTCGCCGCCGAAGCCACGCAGGAGCCGTCCGGCGAGTTCGATGCCGCCGGCATCCTGCGCCGAATGGTGACGATCTCCGGAGGCACTCCGGTGGTGTCGACGGAACTCGCCGTCATCGATGCGCGTCGCCGGTCGACCCTGGCGGTCGACAGCGCGGGTTCGTACGTCGCGAGTGCGCTCGCGGAGGAGGGCCTGCGCGTGCGTCTCGACGTGGCGTCAGCGCCGCTGTCCGAGCAGGACCGGGTGCTCGACGAGGTGGCGGCCGCGGCGGCCACAGCGTCCGCGACGACCGTGCTCCTGATCGACCGGCCGGACACCGACGCCGCGCAGCGGGCACTCGTCGAACGCGCTGCCGTGCGCGACCCGCATGCAGTGGTCGTCAACGTGGGTCTTCCGACGGCGCAGCCGTTGCCCCTGCCGACCGTGGAGGTCGCCGCAGCCAGTAGGCTCGGTGCCCAGACGGCGCGTGAAGCACTCCTCGGACGCTTCACGGCGCAGCAGAGGATGACCAGCGCCGGCTGAGACAGGACCCTCCATGGACGATGACGTTCTCGCTCTGGTGCGGCGCTCCCTTCCCAAGGTGAGCGCCGCAGAGGCGCGCGTCGCGGAGAAGATCCTCGGTGACCCGACCCTGGTCGTCGACCTGGCGATCAACGATCTCGCCCAGCTCTGTCAGACCTCGCTCTCGACGGTCGCCCGCTACGCCCAGTCGCTCGGATACAGCGGCTACCGCGAACTCAGGGTCGCGGTCGCGCGCGCGATCACGCTGGAACAGGCGCAGCAGGCACGCTTCGGTCTGGACACCACCGCGATCGACCCCGACGACGGTCCGACCGCGATCGCCGCCAAGCTCGCCGCCCAGGAGATCGACGCGATCGAGAAGACCGCGCTCGCCCTCGACGCGGCCGCGCTCGACAGGGTCGCCCGTGCGGTCGTCGATGCCCGGCACATCGACCTCTTCGGACAGGCTGCGTCATCGCTGACGGCGCAGGATCTGCAGCTGAAGCTGTCGCGCATCGGATGCTCCGTCTCGCACTCCGCCGACCCGCACCTCGCGGTCACGACGGCTTCCCTGCGCAGTGCCGCCGATGTGGCGATCGCCTTCTCCCACGGCGGCGAGACCACAGAGACCCTGCGTGCCCTCGAGGTCGCGCGCGACGCCGGTGCGCTCGCGGTCGCGGTCACCAGCGCTCCGGACTCGCCTGTGGCCCTGGCGGCCGATGTCGTGCTGCTCACACACGCGCACGAATCCCCGTTCCGGATGGCCGCGATGTCGAGCCGCATCGCACAGCTCGCGCTCGTCGACGTGCTCTTCGTGCGGGTCGTGCAGCACCGCGGGGAGCCGGTCGCCGTCTCGCTGCAGCGCACCCACGACGCGGTCCCGGCCCGCCGGCGCAGCTGAGGCCCGGCTGCAGAAGGCTCAGCCGGTTACCTCGTCCCGCTCAGTCGACGTGGTCGCGGGTGCTGACCAGGGCGCGGGTCGCGATGCGATGCCCGCGCGCGAGGCTCCCCGTCAGTGAGAGGCCGGTGAGCACCCCGGCGAGGAAGCCGGCCGCGAAGGCATCGCCTGCGCCGATGGTCTCCACCACGGGCGCATCGAGCGCGTCGCTCTCCGCGGTCTCCGTGCCGTCGAACGCCACGGCACCGCTGGCGTCGGTGACGAGCAGATGGCGCGGGTGGGGGAACAGGGCGCGGATCCGCTGCGGATCGCTCGTGCCGAACACGGCCTCAGCGTCGGGTCGGGTGCAGAACACGATGTCGGCGCGGGACGCGAAGTCCGCGACGATCCTGCGGCCCTCAGCCTCACGTCCGAGCCAGAGCGCGGGGCGCCAGTTCACATCGAAGCTGATCAGGCGACCGGGGCGTCGCTCCGAGAACAGTGCCTCCTGGGTGGCGAGGGCTGAGGCCGACAACGCGGGCGTGATCCCCGAGGTGTGCACGAGCGACGCTTCGGCGAGGAGCGCTGACGCCACCGGTGTCGTGAGTGTCTGCGGCGAGAGGGCTGCGGCGGCCGATCCGGCACGGTAGTAGTGCATGGTGCCGTCGACGGCACCGTCCTCCCGTGCCGAGAGCTCCTTCACGTACAGCCCCGTTGGTGCGTCGCCGTCGACCTCGACCGCGGCGTCGTCGACGCCGTGGGCGCGCAGCTCAGCGGTGAGGAAGCGCCCGAAGCCGTCGTCACCGACGCGGGAGAGGACGGACGTGCGAACACCGGCCGAGGCGAGAGCGATCGCGGTGTTCCACTCTGCTCCGGCGAGGGAGCGGTGGAAGGTCCGGCAGTCCTCGAGCGGACCCGCGGTGGCGGCGACGAGGGCGACCATGCCCTCTCCGAAGCAGACGGCGAGCGGGGTGGTGTCTGGCACGATCTGGACACTACCGGATCGGTGCCGGTCTCGCCGATATCGGATTGCAACCTGGATGCGTTTGGTATCTGAGGATCTGCTGGGTACCGTCGAGTCATCACCGTCACCGAGGCGAGGAAGCCTCGGGACGCGCAAAGAAGCGCCCGACAGGGAAGGTCACACAATGCACCAATCAGTCAAGCGTCGGCGAGGACTCATCGCCGTAACCGGAGCCACGATCGCGGCGCTCGCGCTCGCCGGCTGCGTCGCCAGTGAGCGTGGCGACGAGGGCTCGGAAGGGTCGGGCGACGTCGACGGGACGTTCGTGTTCGCCGCGTCTTCGGACCCGGCGAGCCTCGACCCCGCCTTCGCGCAGGACGGCGAGAGCTTCCGCGTCTCGCGTCAGATCTTCGAGGGTCTCGTCGGCACCGAGCCCGGCACCGCCGACCCTGCACCGCTCCTCGCCGAGTCGTGGGAGTCGTCAGAGGACGGCATGTCGCACACCTTCGAGCTGAAGAAGGACGTCACCTTCCAGGACGGCACGCCGTTCAACGCCGAGGCCGTCTGCGTGAACTTCGACCGCTGGTTCAACTGGACCGGGCTCGCGGCTTCCGAAGCCTTCGGGTACTACTACAACAAGCTCTTCAAGGGGTACGCCTCCAACGCGGCCGACGCCGTCTACAAGTCCTGCACCCCCGACGGCGAGAACTCGGTGACGATCGAGCTCAACAAGCCGTTCGCCGGCTTCGTCGCCTCGCTCTCGCTCCCGGCCTTCGCCATGCAGAGCCCCTCCGCGATGCAGGAGTTCGGTGCGGATGAGGTCAGCGGCTCCGCCGAGGCCCCCCAGCTGTCCGAGTACGCCATGGGCCACCCGGTCGGCACCGGCCCCTACGCCTTCGACGAGTGGGCGCCGGGCGAGCAGGTCACCCTCAAGTCCTACGACGGATACTGGGGCGACAAGGGCCAGGTCGACGAGATCATCTTCCGCACGATCGACGACCCGACCGCTCGCCGCCAGGCCCTCGAGTCCGGATCGATCGACGGCTACGACCTGGTCGGACCGGCCGACACCAAGGCCCTCGAGGACGACGGCTTCACCATGGTCTCGCGCCCGCCGTTCACCATCCTGTACCTCGCCTTCAACCAGGCGGTGCCGGAGCTGCAGGACCCGAAGGTGCGCGAGGCGCTTTCGTATGCGGTCGACAAGGACGCGCTGATCAGCCAGGTGCTGCCGGAGGGCACGCAGAAGGCCATCGAGTTCGTGCCGGAGGTCGTCAACGGCTACAACCCGGATGTCACGACCTACGACTACGACCCCGAGAAGGCGAAGTCGCTGCTGGCCGAGGCCGGCTACACCGAGGCGAACCCGCTGAAGCTCACCTTCAACTACCCGGTCAACGTGTCGCGGCCGTACATGCCGGACCCCGAGCAGATCTTCACCGTGCTGTCGTCGCAGCTGTCAGAGGTCGGCGTCGAGACCACCCCGGTCTCGGAGGAGTGGGTCGAATACCTCGACCGCACGACCGGCACCTCGGACCACGGCATCCACCTGCTCGGCTGGACCGGTGACTACAACGACACCGACAACTTCGTCGGCGTCTTCTTCGGCCAGCAGAGCTCCGAGTGGGGCTTCGACAACCCCGAGCTGTTCCAGAAGCTGAACGAGGCGCGCGGCGTCTCGAACCTGGAGGACCAGACGGCGCTGTACGAGGAGATCAACGAGATGGTCGCCCAGTTCATCCCCGGCGTTCCGCTCGCGCACCCGGCGCCGACCCTGGCGTTCGACCCGCGCGTGAAGAGCTACCCCGCCAGCCCGGTGAACGACGAGGTCTTCACGGACATCGTCCTCACCAAGTAGGCCTGACCACTCGATACGTCGTTCCCCGGTCCCACCCCTTCGGCGGGACCGGGGAACGACGTACCTTCTGATCGACGGAGATCTTCGTGCTGCGCACCATCGGCAGGCGACTGCTGTTCCTCATCCCCACCCTGTTCGGGCTCAGCATCCTGCTGTTCGCCTGGGTCAGGGCCCTTCCCGGCGGCCCCGCGGTCGCCCTGCTCGGCGAGAAGGCCACACCCGAGGCCGTCGCCAGAGTCAACGAGCTCTACGGCTTCGACAAGCCGCTCATCGAGCAGTACTTCATCTGGATCGGGCGGCTCCTCCAGGGAGACTTCGGAACCTCCATCCAGACCAACCGTCCGGTGACCGAGGAGTTCATGCGCCGCTTCCCCGCGACGCTCGAGCTCAGCGTGATGGCGCTCATCTTCGCGGTCGGCATCGGCATCCCGCTCGGATACTGGGCCGCCCGCCGCCACGGCAAGTTCACCGACCACGCATCCGTGGTGCTGAGCCTGATCGGCATCACCATCCCGGTGTTCTTCCTCGCCTTCATCCTGAAGTACGTCTTCGCGGTGCAGCTGGGCTGGCTGCCGTCGGACGGACGACAGAATCCACGAATAGACGCGACCCATCCCACCGGGTTCTATGTGTGGGACGGCATCATCACCGGAGAGTTCGACGCCGCGTGGGATGCGATCCTGCACCTGATCCTCCCGGCCCTCGCGCTGGGCACGATCCCGCTCGCGATCATCGTCCGCATCACCAGGGCCAGCGTCCTGGAGGTGCAGAACGCCGACTACGTGCGCACCGGCCGCGCGAAGGGCGTCGGTGCGCCGACGCTGCGCAACCGCTTCATCCTGCGCAACGCCATGCTCCCGGTGATCACAACGATCGGCCTGCAGACCGGGCTGCTGATATCCGGGGCGGTGCTCACCGAGACGGTGTTCGCCTTCCCCGGCATCGGCTCGTTCCTTGCGAGGGCGATCTTCACCAGGGACTTCCCCGTCCTCCAGGGGTTCATCATCTTCATCGCGATCGCGTACGCGTTGATCAACCTGGCGGTCGATGTCTCCTACAGCTTCATCGACCCGAGAGTGAGGGTCCAATGATGTCCCTCTCCATCGTCCGAAAGGAGGCGGTCGCATGACCATCGCACTCCCGCCCGCCCAGGGTCCCTCGGCGGAGAGCGGCGGCAGTATCGACACCGTCGCCATCGCCCAGGCCGACCTGAAGAACGGCTCCGGCGGCTTCTGGCGGGATGTGTTCCGCCGCCTCCGCCGCAATCCGACGGCATGGATCGGCGCGGCCATCGTGGTGGCGTTCCTGCTCATCGCCGCTCTCGCACCTCTGATCGCTCCCTACCCGGAGACGGCGCTGCCCGGCGCGAAGTACATCACGCCGACCTACATCCCGGGGCCGGGGGAGCTGCCGCAGTTCCCGCTGGGCCTCGACCGCTTCGGCGGCGATGTGCTGTCCAAGCTCATCTGGGGTGCGCAGGCTTCGCTCATGATCGGTGTCATCTCCACCGCGATGGGCCTGGTCGGCGGCATGATCCTCGGGTTGCTCGCCGGCACGTTCGGAGGATGGGTGGACACGCTCATCATGCGCATCGTCGACATCATTCTGTCGGTGCCGAACCTGCTGCTGGCCGTCTCGATCGCCGCGATCCTCGGCCAGACGCCCTTTGCGATCATGATCGCGATCGGGGCGTCGCAGGTGCCGATCTTCGCCCGGCTGCTGCGCGCGTCCATGCTGCAGCAGCGCTCCAGCGACTACGTGCTCTCGGCGCAGACGCTCGGTCTCGGCCGCGGCAAGATCACCATGTCGCACGTGCTGCCCAACGCCATCGGTCCCGTGATCGTGCAGGGGACCCTGACACTTGCCACCGCCGTGATCGATGCGGCGGCGCTGTCGTTCCTCGGCCTCGGCGGAGGTCGCCCGGAGACGGCGGAGTGGGGGCGCATGCTCACCTACGCACAGGCCGAGCTCGCCATCGCGCCTTGGCTCGCCTTCCTGCCAGGCATCTGCATTGCCGTCACGGCGCTCGGCTTCACGCTGCTGGGTGAGGCCCTGCGCGAGGCGATGGATCCACGGACGAGGGCACGATGAACGCGCGGGACGACGGTGCCGTGGGCGCCGCGAAGGAGAAGCAGATGTCGACCGAGCCGTTGCTGTCGGTCCAGGGCCTCGCCGTGGACTTCGCCACCATGGACGGCGTCGTGCACGCGGTCGAGGGCGTCGACCTCGAGATCCGTCCCGGGGAGACGGTCGCGATCGTGGGAGAGTCCGGTTCGGGCAAGTCCACCACCGCGATGGCCATCATCGGGTTGCTCGCCGGTGGGGGCAGGATCGCCTCGGGCAGCATTCGCCTCGATGGCAAGGAGATCTCCCGAGCGCCGGAGAACGAACTGCGCACGATCCGCGGCCGCGACATCGGCCTCGTGCCGCAGGACCCGATGTCGAACCTGAACCCGGTCGCGAAGATCGGCACCCAGGTGGCGGAGACACTGCTCGCGCACGGGCTCGCCACCCGGCAGAACGTGCAGTCGAAGGTGGTCGAGGCGCTGACCGCAGCCGGGCTCCCCGATCCGGAGCGGCGCGCGAAGCAGTACCCGCACGAGTTCTCCGGGGGCATGCGCCAGCGGGCGCTCATCGCGATCGGTCTGGCCTGCAAGCCGCGCCTGCTGATCGCCGACGAGCCCACCAGCGCCCTCGACGTCACCGTGCAGCAGACCATCCTCGACCAGATCGGGCAGATGACGCGCGAGCTGGGAACGGCCGTGCTGCTCATCACCCACGACCTGGGCCTCGCTGCCGAGCGCGCGGAGCGGGTGATCGTGATGCATCGCGGCAAGGTCGTGGAGCAGGGTGACGCGCGGCAGATCCTGGAGGATCCGCGGCATCCCTACACGCAGTCGCTCGTGAAGGCGGCGCCCTCGGTGGCCGCGGCCCGCCTGCAGCCGGAGGCGTTCCGGGTGCAGGAGCCGGCGGGCTCGGCGACGGACCCTTCGACAGGCTCAGCGACCCACGAGGCTCCCAGCTCCCAGGGCGCGTCGAAGGGCAACATCGTGGAGATCGAGAACCTCACCAAGGTCTACCCGGTGCGGGGCCGCGGGGAGGACTTCGTCGCGGTCGACGACGTGTCGCTGGTGATCCCGCGCGGGGAGACGGTCGCGATCGTGGGGGAGTCCGGCTCGGGCAAGACCACGACCGCGCGGATGCTGCTCAAGGTGATCGAGCCAACGAGCGGCCTGATCCGCTACGAGGGCAAGGACATCGCGTCGCTGAGCCGGGCCGAGACGAAGGACTTCCGCCAGCGGGTGCAGCCCATCTTCCAGGACCCGTACTCGAGCCTGAACCCGATGTTCACGATCGAGCGGCTGATCGCCGAACCGCTGGAGTTCTACAAGCGGGGGAGCGCTGCGGATCGCCGCACGCGCGTGCGGCAGCTGCTCGACGACGTGGCGCTGCCGCAGTCCATGCTGCGTCGCTACCCGTCCGAGCTCTCGGGCGGTCAGCGGCAGCGCGTCGCGATCGCCCGTGCGCTCGCGCTCTCGCCCGATCTGATCGTGTGCGATGAGCCCGTGTCGGCGCTCGACGTGCTCGTGCAGGATCAGATCCTGAAGCTGCTCGGCGACCTGCAGAGCGAGTACGGCCTGAGCTACCTGTTCATCTCGCACGACCTCGCGGTGGTGCGACTGATCAGCGACTACGTGTGCGTCATGAAGGACGGGAAGCTGGTCGAGGCCGCGACATCGGAGGAGATCTTCACGAATCCGCGGGACCCGTACACGAGGCGTCTGCTGGCGTCGATCCCCGGCAACGAGTTGAACATCGCCTCCTGAGGCCTCGTTCGCCGACACCCATCCCTCCCGCCGAGGCCCATCGCCGCAGCCGCCTGCGCCGATGGGTCTCGGCGCTGACGGTGGGTGTGGACGACTCCGGCGGGGTGCCAATACCGCAGGTTCGAAGATTGGTCAAGGACTGTGCTTGCCATGTCGCAGAATCGTGCGTATAGTTAGTAGTTGCGCTCGTTTCTCCCTGCCCTCATATGGTGGTCGGCATCTGTTGAGTTCCCGGGCGCACACTCCACCTGACGACAAAGGAATCGAGAAGCCCTGCGGGGCTCACGGAGGTTATTCCCTTGGCTGCTGCTCGCAACGCATCCACATCCACCACCACCAAGAACGGACGCGGAGCTTCCCGTCTTTCGTTCGCCAAGATCTCCGACACGCTGACGGTCCCTGACCTTCTCGCCCTGCAGACCGAGTCCTTCGGTTGGCTGGTCGGCAACGACGCCTGGAAGGCGCGCGTGGCCGAGGCCAAGGCCGCCGGTCGTACCGACGTGAACGAGAACAGCGGCCTCGGCGAGATCTTCGAGGAGATCTCTCCGATCGAGGACCTCGGCGAGACGATGCAGCTGTCGTTCACGAACCCCTACCTCGAGCCGGAGAAGTACTCGATCGAGGAGTGCAAGGAGCGTGGCAAGACCTACGCCGCTCCGCTGTACGTCGAGGCCGAGTTCATGAACCACCTCACGGGTGAGATCAAGACCCAGACGGTCTTCATGGGCGACTTCCCGCTCCAGACCGACAAGGGCACGTTCATCATCAACGGCTCCGAGCGCGTCGTCGTCTCGCAGCTCGTGCGCTCGCCGGGTGTCTACTTCGACAAGACTCCCGACAAGACGAGTGACAAGGACATCGTCTCGGCGCGCGTCATCCCGAGCCGTGGTGCCTGGCTCGAGTTCGAGATCGACAAGCGCGACCAGGTCGGCGTGCGCGTCGACCGCAAGCGCAAGCAGTCCGTCACGGTCTTCCTCAAGGCGCTGGGTATGACCAGCGAGGAGATCCTGGCCGAGTTCGCCGGCTACACCTCGATCGAGGAGACGCTCGCGAAGGACACGATCGTCACGAAGGAAGATGCGCTCCGCGACATCTACCGCAAGCTTCGTCCGGGCGAGCAGGTCGCAGCAGAGGCCGCGCGCGCTCTGCTCGACAACTTCTACTTCAACCCGAAGCGCTACGACCTCGCCAAGGTCGGTCGTTACAAGATCAACCACAAGCTGGGCCTCGACCAGCCGCTGACCTCGTCGGTGCTGACCGTCGAGGACATCGTGGCCACGATCAAGTACCTCGTGCGTCTGCACGCCGGCACCGAGGAGACCTTCACCGGTATCCGCGGCGGCAAGAAGGCCGAGATCCGTCTCGCGACCGACGACATCGACAACTTCGGCAACCGTCGCATCCGCGCGGTCGGCGAGCTCATCCAGAACCAGGTCCGCACGGGTCTGTCCCGCATGGAGCGCGTCGTCCGCGAGCGCATGACCACGCAGGACATCGAGGCCATCACGCCGCAGACCCTGATCAACGTGCGCCCCGTCGTCGCCGCGATCAAGGAGTTCTTCGGAACCTCGCAGCTGTCGCAGTTCATGGACCAGAACAACCCGCTCGCGGGTCTGACGAACAAGCGTCGTCTCTCCGCGCTGGGCCCCGGTGGTCTCTCGCGTGACCGCGCCGGCGTCGAGGTCCGTGACGTCCACCCCTCGCACTACGGCCGCATGTGCCCGATCGAGACTCCTGAAGGCCCGAACATCGGTCTGATCGGTGCGCTCGCGACCTTCGCGCGCATCAACTCGTTCGGCTTCATCGAGACCCCGTACCGCAAGGTCGTCGACGGCGTCGTCACCGAGCAGATCGACTACCTGACGGCTTCCGAAGAGGTCGACTTCAACATCGCACAGGCCAACGCCCCGCTCGATGCCAAGGGTCGCTTCGTCGAGAGCCACGTCCTGGCACGTCCGAAGGGCGGCAGCGGCGAGGTCGACATGTTCCTCCCCGAGGACATCGGCTACATCGACGTCTCGCCGCGCCAGATGGTGTCCGTCGCGACCTCGCTCGTCCCCTTCCTCGAGCACGACGATGCACAGCGCGCCCTCATGGGTGCCAACATGCAGCGTCAGGCCGTGCCGCTGCTGCGCAGCGACTCGCCGCTCGTCGGAACCGGTATGGAGGGCTACACGGCCATCGACGCCGGTGACGTGATCACCGCCGAGAAGGCCGGTGTCGTCTCCGAGGTCTCCGCGGACCGCGTCGTGGTCATGCTCGACGAGGGTGGAACGCAGGAGTACCACCTGCGCAAGTTCGACCGCTCGAACCAGGGCACCTCGTACAACCAGAAGGTCGTCGTCAACGCCGGTGAGCGTGTCGAGGTCGGAGAGGTCATCGCCGATGGCCCCGCCACCGAGAACGGCGAGCTGGCCCTCGGGAAGAACCTCCTCGTCGCGTTCATGACGTGGGAGGGTTACAACTTCGAGGACGCGATCATCCTGAGCCAGGACCTGGTGAAGGACGACACCCTCTCCTCGATCCACATCGAGGAGTACGAGGTCGACGCCCGCGACACCAAGCTCGGCAAGGAGGAGATCACCCGTGACCTCCCCAACGTCAGCCCGGAGCTGCTGAAGGACCTCGACGAGCGCGGCATCATCCGCATCGGTGCCGAGGTCCGCCCCGGAGACATCCTCGTCGGCAAGGTCACGCCGAAGGGTGAGACCGAGCTGTCGGCCGAGGAGCGTCTGCTCCGCGCGATCTTCAACGAGAAGAGCCGCGAGGTCCGCGACACGTCCCTGAAGGTGCCTCACGGCGAGCAGGGCACGATCATCGCGGTCAAGGAGTTCAACGCCGAGGACGGCGACGACGAGCTCGGCTCCGGCGTCAACCGCCGCGTCGTGGTCTACATCGCCCAGAAGCGCAAGATCACCGAGGGTGACAAGCTCGCCGGCCGTCACGGCAACAAGGGTGTCATCGCGAAGATCCTCCCGATCGAGGACATGCCGTTCATGGCGGACGGCACCCCGGTCGACATCGTCCTGAACCCGCTCGGCATCCCGGGTCGAATGAACTTCGGCCAGGTGCTCGAGACCCACCTCGGGTGGATCGCGAAGCAGGGCTGGAAGGTCGAGGGCACCCCGGAGTGGGCAACGCGTCTGCCGGAGCAGGCCTTCGAGGCCGCCCCCGGCACGAAGGTCGCGACCCCGGTGTTCGACGGTGCGAGCGAGGAGGAGATCGCCGGTCTCCTCGATGCGACCATCCCGACCCGCGACGGTGTCCGTCTGATCGACTCCACCGGAAAGGCCCAGATGTTCGACGGCCGCTCCGGCGAGCCGTTCCCGGCCCCGATCTCGGTCGGCTACATGTACATCCTGAAGCTGCACCACCTGGTCGACGACAAGATCCACGCACGTTCCACGGGTCCCTACTCGATGATCACCCAGCAGCCGCTCGGTGGTAAGGCGCAGTTCGGTGGACAGCGCTTCGGTGAGATGGAGGTGTGGGCCCTCGAGGCCTACGGTGCCGCGTACGCGCTCCAGGAGCTCCTCACGATCAAGTCCGACGACATCCTCGGCCGCGTCAAGGTGTACGAGGCGATCGTCAAGGGCGAGAACATCCAGGAGCCGGGCATCCCCGAGTCCTTCAAGGTGCTCATGAAGGAGATGCAGTCGCTCTGCCTGAACGTCGAGGTCCTCTCGGCCGACGGCACGCTGGTCAACCTCCGCGACACCGACGATGAGGCGTTCCGCGCCGCAGAGGAACTCGGTATCAACATCTCCAGCCGCTTCGAGGCCGCCTCGATCGACGAGATCTAATCCTTCGGAGGGCCCGGGACCCACGTCTCGGGCCCACCGAAGCAGACTTCTCAAAAAGAATTTCCGACACAGGAGAACTAGTGCTCGAGTCCACAACTTTCGATGAGCTTCGCATCGGCCTGGCGACCGCAGACCACATCCGCGCGTGGTCCTACGGCGAGGTCAAGAAGCCCGAAACCATCAACTACCGCACCCTCAAGCCGGAGAAGGACGGTCTCTTCGGAGAGCAGATCTTCGGCCCGTCCCGCGACTGGGAGTGCGCCTGCGGCAAGTACAAGCGCGTCCGCTTCAAGGGCATCGTCTGCGAGCGCTGCGGCGTGGAGGTCACCAAGAGCTCCGTCCGTCGTGAGCGCATGGGTCACATCGAGCTCGCCGCTCCCGTCACCCACATCTGGTACTTCAAGGGCGTGCCCTCGCGCCTGGGCTACCTGCTCGACATGGCGCCGAAGGACCTCGAGAAGGTCATCTACTTCGCCGCCTACATGGTCATCTCGGTCGACGAGGAAGCTCGTCACCGCGACCTGGGCACGCAGGAGAACAACATCCGTCTCGAGCTGAAGACGCTCGGCGACCGCCGCGACGCCAAGATCGCGGAGCGCCTGGCCAAGCTGGAGGAGGAGCTCGCTGCTCTCGAGGCAGAGGGCGCCAAGGCCGACGCCAAGAAGAAGGTCAAGGACGCCGCCGAGAAGGAGATGTCGCTCATCCGCAAGGGTGCCGACGAGGCGATCCTGAAGCTGGAGCGCGTGTGGGAGGACTTCCGCACGCTCGAGGTCGGCGCACTCCGTCCGGAGGACGACGTCTTCCACGAGCTGCAGGACCGCTTCGGTCAGTACTTCGAGGCCTACATGGGTGCCGAGTCGATCCAGCGTCGCCTCGCGGCGTTCGACCTCGAGGCCGAGGCGGAGAACCTGCGTCTGCAGATCTCCGAGGGCAAGGGTCAGCGCAAGATCCGTGCGATCAAGCGTCTGAAGGTCGTCAGCTCGTTCCTCGAGACCGGCATGAGCCCGGCGTCGATGGTCCTGGACGTCGTCCCGGTCATCCCGCCGGAGCTGCGCCCGATGGTCCAGCTCGACGGTGGCCGCTTCGCGACCTCCGACCTGAACGACCTGTACCGTCGCGTGATCAACCGCAACAACCGTCTTCGTCGTCTGATCGACCTCGGTGCCCCCGAGATCATCGTCAACAACGAGAAGCGCATGCTGCAGGAGGCCGTGGACGCACTGTTCGACAACGGTCGCCGTGGTCGCCCCGTCACCGGTACCGGCAACCGTGCCCTGAAGTCGCTCAGCGACATGCTGAAGGGCAAGCAGGGTCGTTTCCGTCAGAACCTGCTCGGAAAGCGTGTCGACTACTCCGGCCGTTCGGTCATCATCGTCGGCCCGCAGCTCAAGCTGCACCAGTGCGGTCTGCCCAAGCAGATGGCGCTGGAGCTGTTCAAGCCGTTCGTCATCAAGCGTCTGATCGACCTCGGCCACTCGCAGAACATCAAGGCCGCCAAGCGTGCCGTCGAGCGCACCCGTCCCGAGGTCTGGGACGTGCTCGAGGAGATCATCCGCGAGCGTCCGGTGCTGCTCAACCGTGCACCCACGCTGCACCGTCTGGGCATCCAGGCGTTCGAGCCCCAGCTCGTCGAGGGCAAGGCCATCCAGCTGCACCCGCTCGTCTGCGCGGCGTTCAACGCCGACTTCGACGGTGACCAGATGGCTGTCCACCTGCCCCTGTCGGTCGAGGCTCAGGCTGAGGCCCGCGTGCTGATGCTCGCGTCGAACAACATCCTGAAGCCGTCGGACGGCCGTCCGGTCACCCTGCCCTCGCAGGACATGATCATCGGTCTGCACCACCTGACCACGGTCAAGGAAGGTGCGACCGGCGAGGGCCGTGCATTCGGTTCGGTGGGCGAGGCGATCCTGGCCAAGGACGAGGGTTCCCTCGACCTGCAGGCGAAGATCCGCATCCGCATCCCGGGTCTGACGTTCCTCGAGGGCGAAGCTCCCGAGGGCTACGAGCGTCACGGTCTCGTCGACGCCTCGCTGGGTCAGGCGATCTTCAACGACACGCTGCCGAAGGGCTACCCGTTCGTCCGCGAGCAGGCTGACAAGAACAAGCTGTCGCAGATCGTCAACAAGCTGGCCGAGGAGTACCCCAAGGTCGAGACGGCTGCGTCGCTGGACCGCATCAAGGACGCCGGCTTCTACTGGGCCACGCGCTCGGGTGTGACCGTCGCCCTGAGCGACATCCTCACGCCGCCGAACAAGGCGGAGATCGTCGCGGGCTACGAGAAGCAGGCCGCGAAGGTCCAGTCGCAGTACGAGAAGGGTCTGACGACCGACTCGGAGCGTCGCCAGGAGCTCATCAAGATCTGGACCGAGGCCACCGACGAGGTTCAGGCCGCCATGAAGGCGAACTTCCCCGAGGACAACACCATCAACCGCATGGTGTCGTCGGGTGCTCGTGGTAACTGGCTGCAGATCCGGAACATCGCCGGTATGCGTGGTCTGGTGAACAACCCCAAGGGTGAGATCATCCCGCGTCCGATCATCTCCTCGTACCGCGAGGGGCTGTCGGTTGCGGAGTACTTCATCGCGACGCACGGTACCCGTAAGGGTCTCGCCGACACCGCTCTGCGTACCGCCGACTCGGGTTACCTGACCCGTCGTCTGGTGGACGTCTCGCAGGACGTCATCATCCGCGAAGAGGACTGCGGCACGTCGAAGGGCCTCGAGCTCCCGATCGCCGCTCCGAACTCGCAGGGTGAGCTGGTGCGCGACGCGAACGTCGAGAACTCGGTGTTCGCCCGTACGCTGGCCTCGGCCGTGGTCGACAGCAAGGGCGAGGTTCTCGCCGATGCCGGTGAGGACGTCGGTGACGTGCTGATCGACAAGCTCGTCGCTCTGGGTGTCGAGACCATCAAGGTGCGCTCGGTCCTGACCTGCGACTCCGCCGTCGGTGTCTGCGCGCAGTGCTACGGCCGTTCGCTCGCAACCGGAAAGACCGTCGACATCGGCGAGGCCGTCGGCATCATCGCGGCCCAGTCGATCGGTGAGCCCGGTACCCAGCTGACGATGCGTACCTTCCACACGGGTGGTTCGGCATCGGCGGATGACATCACGCAGGGTCTGCCCCGCGTGCAGGAGCTCTTCGAGGCGCGTACCCCCAAGGGCGCGTCGCCGATCGCCGAGGCCGATGGCCGCATCGCGATCGACGAGACCGACAAGGGCAAGAAGGTCATCCTCACGCCCGACAGCGGCGACGAGCCCGTCATCTACCCGGTGCTGAAGCGTGCCACGCTTCTCGTCGAGGACGGGCAGCACGTCACGGTCGGTCAGCCGATCCTGGTGGGCACGCTCGACCCCAAGGAGATCATGCGCGTCATGGGTGCTCGCGAGGTGCAGCGTTACCTCGTCGGCGGCGTCCAGGGCGTGTACCGCTCGCAGGGTGTGCCGATCCACGACAAGCACATCGAGGTCATCGTCCGTCAGATGCTCCGCAAGGTCACCGTCGTCGATCACGCCGACACGACCCTGCTCCCGGGTGAGATGGTCGACCTCAAGCGCTACCAGTCGATCAACCGCGAGGCTGTGGCAGAGGGCAAGCGCCCCGCGTCCGGCCGTCCGGAGCTGATGGGTATCACGAAGGCGTCGCTCGCGACCGAGTCGTGGCTGTCGGCCGCTTCCTTCCAGGAGACGACCCGCGTGCTCACCGAGGCTGCGATGCAGGGCAAGCGCGACCCGCTGGTCGGTCTCAAGGAGAACGTCATCATCGGTAAGCTCATCCCCGCCGGAACCGGTCTCTCGAAGTACCGCGACGTCACGGTCGAGGCCACAGAGGAAGCCAAGAGCGAGCGATACCCGAACCGGATCTTCGCATCCGACGGTGCGTACGCCGACGGCGACTTCGGGTACGTCGACTTCGACGCGTTCTCGACGGACGACATCACCCCCGGCACCTACAACTGATCGAGGCGAGAGCCACAGCATCAGTGCTGAGTGACTGAGAAGGCCCCAGGGTTCGCCCTGGGGCCTTCTTCGTGCCCGGGTTTGACGCCATGCGGTCGACGGGGGCTCAGGCGCAGCGGGGTCAGTCGAAGATGTGCTCGATGATGCTCGACGTGTAACCGGTCGGCGCCAGGTTCGAGTAGCGGGTGTCGATCATGACGTCGTCACGCCAGAACAGGGTGCGGCCGTCCGTCACGGGGTACTGCTCGTTGGGCCAGGTCTTCTCGCAGCGGGTGCCGTCGTCCGGCGTGAAGCAGGAGAAGCCCTCGTCGTCAGCGAGTGCGTTGAGCATGTCGAGCGCGGGGCCGCGGTTCATCCGCGAGATGGTGGTCGTGAGCCTCGTGGTGTCTGCGCGCGGGTCGGCCCAGTTGCAGGTGAGGGCGCCGTCCGCACCGACGCCTGAGGGCCCGAAGGCGGCGTCGTTGAGCGGGATGTCTCCGAACTCGGCGAGCACGGATTCCGACAGGATCGCGCGGCAATCGGTCGGGAGCGTGATGGCCTTGGCAGTGGGTGTGGGTGTGGGTGTTCCTGGGCCCTCCGTGCTGGTCGAGTCCGGGCTGGGCGCGTCGCTTGCTGCCGGGGGTGCCGAGGAGCCCGCTCCCGCGCCGGCCTGCGGAGTGCACGCCGTGAGGGCGACGAGGAGCGAGAGAGCCACGGCAGTGCCGGCGAGGCGGGGGTTCATGGCCACACCGTACTGCCCTCCGGTGTCGGAACGCGAGAGGATCGCGGTGTTGTCAGGGCGTCCCGACACCGCGATAGTGTCAGCGGGTGAGCAACGTGACTTCTGCCGCCGGTTCCGTGGTCGTGATCGGCGATGCCCTGATCGATGAGATCCGTGATGATGCGGGCGTGCGCGAGCTCGTCGGCGGAGCTGCGTTGAACGTAGCCGTCGGTCTTCGTCGGCTGGGGGTCGACACCACGTTGATCGCGATGGTCGGTGACGATGAAGCGGGCGCCCATATCCGCGAGTACCTCAAGGATCACGGGGTGCGCCTGATCGAGAGCGAGGCCCCGCACGGCTCCTCTCGTGCCGTCGTGCAGCGCGCGTCGAACGGCGAGGCGCAGTACGTGTTCAACGAGGCGGCGCAGAAGCGCAGCATTCGGTACTCCGATGAGGCGCGTCAGGCGATCTCCGACGCCGGGCTCGTCGCGATCAGCTGCTTCCCCTTCGACGTGCCGGCAGAGGTCGATGCCCTCGTCGATGCCCTGGGCGATGCGAGGGTCGCCGTCGATCCGAATCCGCGCACTGGGATGCTCAGCGATCGCGAGGAGTTCGTCCGCGGGTTCGAGCGGCTGGCGACGTCGGCCGCCGTCGTCAAGGTCGGAGGGGATGATGCAGCGATCCTCTACGACGGTGACCTGGACACACTGCGGGCGCGCTTGCGAGACCTCGGAGCCGCTGCCGTGCTGGCGACCGCGGGAGCGGACGGTGCCACGATCGATGCGGACGCCGGCGTCGTCTCCGCGCCCATCGCCCAGCTTCCCGGTGCGGTGATCGACACCGTCGGGGCGGGGGACGCGACGCTCGCGGCGGTCTCCGAGGGGCTGGTCTCGACGTCGCCGTCCGACCTGGCGCAGTGGCGCGCGCTCCTGCTGCGAGCCATGGACATCGCCGCCGCGACCTGCCGCGCAGAGGGCGGCCTGCTGCGGACTCCGGAGTCGCTGGCCGACTCGGGGCGGGGCGTGAGCGGCAGCTGACGTTTCGATTTCTTGCACCCGCCTCCGACAGGTATGCTTGTCTCTCGTGCCCCCGGTTGGCTGTTCAAGTCGGACGGGTGCGCTCTGGCGAGTTACCCAAGCGGCCAAAGGGATCTGACTGTAAATCAGACTGCACTGCATTCGGGGGTTCGAATCCCTCACTCGCCACCACGATTCGGTCGTCGATATCGCCGTACCGATCCAGAACTCGAGAAGCAGAGAGAAACGCCCCCGGTTCCGGGGGCGTTTCTCGTTTTCGGATCGCTCCCCTGCGGTCGCGTACGCCTCCCCGCGTCGGCCGACAGCGTGCCGATGTGCGCGCTCGGACGGGACCATCGGCTCTGTCGGGACGCCGAGCGTAGCGTGAAGCTGGAGTCTTCCCAGACAAACGGAGGACAGACCCATGACCGACCACAACTATTCGCTCCTCGTCGCCACCTACGACGACGCAGAGGCGGCGAACGCCGACTTCGCCGCGATCAAGGCGATGGATGACCTGAGCGTGACTGCTGCCGTCGTGCTCTCGCGCGACGACGGCGGGAAGGTTGAAGTCACGTCGCACAGCGGTCGTCTGATCGGGGAAGGAAGCGCGATCGGCGCTGTGGCCGGCCTCGTGGTCGGTCTCTTCGCGCCGCCCCTTCTCCTGACAGGGGTCGTCGGCGCGGCGATCGGCGCGGGCGTGGGTGCCATCGTGAAGCGCCACGAGGAGAAGGAGTTCGGCCTGGACGCCCAGGAGTGGTTGCCGAACGGCTCTTCTGCGATCGTCGCCATCGTCGACGATCTCTACCTCGACCGGGTCGACAAGGCTGTCGGCAAGGCGGTGAAGAAGCTGGGGAAGGCCATCGACAAGGGCGACTACGACGCCGTCGTGAAGGCTGTGAACGAGGGCGACGAGAAGATCGTTGACGCTGTCGCTTCCTGATGGCGGCTCCCACTCCTCGGTGATCCATCTGTCATCAGCGGGTCACCGGGGGAGTCCGTCCGCGAGGAAAGCGCATCGACATGCTGCTTGAGTTCCTCGGCACGTTCTTCTTCGCCATCTCGGGTTCGCTCCTTGCCGCTCACCGTGGATTCGATATCTTCGGGTCCGTCCTGTTGGGCGCCCTGACGGGGCTCGGCGGAGGCGTGGTGCGGGACCTGATCTTGGGGGTCACGCCGACCGCATTCACCCAACCGATCTATTTCCTCGCCCCCGTCGCCGCAGCGACGCTCGTCTTCTTCCTCTACGCCGCCGTCGAGCGATTTCCACGGACCCTGCTGGTCTTCGACGCGGCAGGACTCGGATTGTTCTGCACGACGGGGGCCGCGAAAGCCCTGGAGCTGGGGATGAATCCAGTGGCCGCGGCGCTCCTGGGCCTGACGACCGGTGTAGGCGGCGGCCTCCTCCGCGACGTCGTCGCCAACCGCGACCCGGAGCTGTTCAACCCGGATGACATCTATGCGGTTCCCGCGATGGTGGGAGCTGCCTTGGTCACAGTTGCCTGGCTGGCGGGGTGGCACGCCCCTCTGGTCCAGATGCTGGCCGGCGTGCTCGTCTTCGCCTTCCGGCTGTCGTCGCTGCGTTTCGGGTGGCATGTTCCCCACGCCGTGGTGCATCGGCGCGGGGACGCATGAAAGAGCAGACCTTCCGTCGGGAGATGACGAGAGCCCGACGGAAGAAACCCCTCAGTTCTGCATGTGAATCTGCTGCTCCTTGATGAGGAGGAAGTCGATCAGATCACGACCCTCGAGGTCCTCCTTGTGCATGTCCACCGCCGTCACCTGACTGTTCTCGTAGGTCGTGTAGTAGTAGATCCCCTTGTCGGTATTGCAGCACGAGGAGTAGATGGTGATCTCGAACTTGCCCGGGGAGACTTCCACGCATCCGCGCTGCTGCGCGACGGCTCCGAGGATCTGGAAGAACTGGCTGATGGATTCCGACTCGGAGTCCCCGGAGACGGAGTTCATCTTCGTGAAGGCCGCCTTCACGAACCGTGATGCCGATGACAGGTCGCCCGGCAGGCCGAGTGCGCCCATGCCGCGGCTGTACACGTCGAACTCCAGCGCGTCGGAGAAGTGGTTCACCGGCGGGTTCTTCGAGAGGTGCATGAAGTTGTTGAGGGTGAACGCCTGGATGTCGAACGTCGGGTTGTTGGTGAGCACCCCGATCGGATTGTCATAGACCTTCAGGCCCTCCGCCACGCTCTCCACGGTGATCGATGTCGTGCGATCGGAGATGATCCAGTGCAGCGGCGAGAGCGGGAAGGCCTCGCTGAACGAGATATCGACGAGGCTCATCCGCGCCAGCTCGACCTTGACCTCGGCTACGGTCTCGAACTGCCCGAGGATCCACGGGATGAACTCGAATGGAGTGATGTTGGTCTTGTCGGGCGCCTCAGCCTTGTAATCGGCGTTTCCGGGGAAGTTGAGCCCGGCCATGCTGAGCCCCTTCTCATTCGTCGCGTCGTAGTACAACGGGTAGCCTTCCGCGATCGTCGCCATTCCGATGATCGCGTGATGCCTGTGCAGCGTGTCGGCCTTGCGGAACACGAACGGGAAGTTCCGGGGGGTCACGGTGACCGTCTCGTTGTATGAGAACTCGAGATCGAGATTGCGACCGAAGTAGTGGTCTCTCGTGGTGTAGTTCGCGCCTGTGCACATGCTGTCCTCCGAATTGAGTGGTCCGCTCGGTGCGGTGGGGAAACCATACGCGCGTGGTCACTCTGCGGATATGGCCAAAGGCCCATGGAGGGGGCCTTCCTGTCTCTCGGAGCAGCCGCCGGGACCTACGTCCCTGCCGGGGCCGCGAACCGAGACCTACCCTCGCCACAGGTGCAGAGCCGGGGCCATCGCATCTGCGGCCATCGCATTCGTAGCGGCTCTGCAGTGAGACGGGAGAAGAAGATGAATGAGGATCAGGCAGGCCGCGTCCTGGCACCGCTGTTCACCCGCGCGGGGGAGGCCACGGTCGCAGCGCGTCATGTGCTACCACAGCAGGAGTCCCAGCCGGAGACGGCCCGCGAGATTGTGGATGACGAGACGATGCTCGACGGCAACTCGCGCTTGAATCTGGCGACGTTCGTGGGCACGTGGATGGACGACGACGCGAAGCAGGTCTATGCGGCGTCTTTCGACAAGAACATGATCGACAAGGATGAGTATCCGCAGACGGCGGCGATCGAGGACAACTGCTGGCACATGCTGGCGAATCTCTGGAACGCGCCTGATGCGGAGAAGAGCATCGGCACCTCGACGATCGGGTCGTCGGAGGCGTGCATGCTGGGCGGTCTCGCGTTCAAGCGGCGCTGGCAGCAGGCTCGGCGCGCGGCGGGCAAGGACACCTCGAGTCCGAACAT
>NZ_JBFRGI010000005.1:0-339754 GCF_052115285.1 Microbacterium sp. 2RAF4
GTTTGATTGAAACATCAATAGTGTTTCGGCGGCCATAGCGTGAGGGAAACGCCCGGTTACATTCCGAACCCGGAAGCTAAGCCTCACAGCGCCGATGGTACTGCAGGGGGGACCCTGTGGGAGAGTAGGACACCGCCGGACTCCTTTTAAACAGGAAAGCCACCCAATGCTGGGTGGCTTTCTTGCGTTACGCCGCAACAGCGTTGCGTACACAAGAAGAGCCATCCCTCGTGGGGTGGCTCTTCTGCGTTAACGCACCTCTCGACGCCACCCTCACCGCTTCAAGCGCGCCTCGAGCATCGTCGCGCACTCCCGCACCGCGTCAGCGATCTCGTCCTCGTCCAGATCTTCGCGACCCCAGGTCACCGCGACTGCCGCAACGGGCCAGCCGGCAGCGTCGAGCACCGCTGCTCCCACGCTGCGCAGCCCCTCGGCGATCTCGCTGTTCTCCGTCGCATATCCCCGCGCGCGCACGTCCCGCAGGAGCTCCCGCAGCTCCCGTGGCGTCTGCGGACCCAACCCGGTGCGGTCGGGGAACGCGGACACGTCAGGATAGAGAGCCCGGACCTGCCCGCGGGGGAGTGCCGCGAGTATGGCCCGACCCGACGCGGTGAGGTGGGCGGGAAGTCGCACCCCCACGTCCGTCACCAATGCAGGCCGGCGCGGCGCACGTTCTTCGACGACGTACAGCACATCCCCGCCGCTCATCACCGCCAGATGCGCGCTCTCACCCAGGCGGTCGGACAGCGCAGCCACCAGAGGGCGGCCTCTTCGCGCCAACGGCTGCTGGCGTGTGTATCCGCCGGCGAGCTCGAAGGCGGAAGTGCCCAGTCCCCACCGTCGCTCCTCGCGCAGATGCAGAACGAACCCGTGCGCGGCGAGCGTGGTGAGCAAGTGGTACACCGTCGATCGCGGCAGCTCGAGTTCGCGCGCGATCGCAGACGCCGCGACCGGAGCGGGCCGTGCAGCCAAGTAGCTGAGTATGCGGAGCGTGTTCTCTGCGGCCGGAACCTGCGACGTCTCGGCCTTGTCTGGGATCACAGACACAGCATCCCATGAACGGGTGTCCTGCACGACACGTCGGGTGTGGAATCGAAGCATGACCGAACTCGCCCCCGTGCTGGTCGGAGCGGCCCCGCTGTCGCCCGCCGATGTCGTCGCCGTCGTCCGTCACGATGCCCCCGTGCAGCTCGACACCGAAGCTCTCGCCCGCGTCGCCGAGACCCGCCGTGTGATCGACGGCCTCGCCGCCGACCCGAACCCGCACTATGGCGTCTCGACCGGATTCGGCGCGCTGGCGACCACCTTCATCGCCCCCGACCGCCGCCTGCAGTTGCAGGCCAGTCTGATCCGCTCGCACGCCGCGGGCACCGGTGCCGAGGTCGAGCGCGAGGTCGTCCGCGGACTCCAGCTGCTCCGCCTGCAGACCCTTGCCTCCGGACGCACCGGCGTACGCCCGGTCGTGGTCGAGACCTACGCCGCCCTGCTCAACGAGGGCATCACCCCCGTCGTGCGCGAGTACGGATCGCTCGGCTGTTCGGGTGACCTCGCCCCTCTCGCGCACATCGCCCTGGCCGCGATGGGCGAAGGCGACGTGCGTGACGCATCCGGCGCACTGGTCCCCGCTGCCGAGGCTCTGGCCGCCGCGGGCATCGAGCCGCTGACCCTCGTCGAGAAGGAGGGGCTCGCCCTCATCAACGGCACAGACGGCATGCTCGGCATGCTGGTGCTCGCCCTGCACGACCTGGAGACGCTCCTGCTCACCGCCGACATGGCTGCGGCCATGTCGGTCGAGTCGCAGCTCGGCACCGACGCCGTGTTCGCCGCCGACCTGATGGCCCTCCGCGCACAGACGGGCCAGGCCGAGTCCGCGGCCAACCTCCGCGCCTTCCTCGGCGACTCCCCCATGGTCGCGAGCCACAAGGGACCGGACGACGGCCGCGTGCAGGACGCCTACTCGCTGCGCTGCTCTCCCCAGGTGCACGGCGCCGCCCGCGACACCCTCGCCCACGCGACGCTGATCGCCGGACGCGAGCTCGCCAGCGTGATCGACAACCCCGTCATCACGCTCGACGGTCGCATCGAGTCGAACGGCAACTTCCACGGTGCTCCGGTCGCCGCAGTTCTCGACTTCCTCGCCATCTCTGTCGCCGACGTCGCCTCGGTCTCCGAGCGCCGTACCGACCGCGCACTGGACCCCGCCCGCAGCCACGGACTCCCGCCCTTCCTCGCGGACGAGGTGGGCGTCGACTCCGGCCTCATGATCGCGCAGTACGCGGCAGCCGGCATCGTCTCCGAGCTCAAGCGTCTCGCGGTCCCCGCCTCGGTCGACTCGATCCCCTCGTCCGCCATGCAGGAGGACCACGTCTCGATGGGATGGGCCGCTGCCCGCAAGCTGCGCCGCGCCATCGACGGGCTCGGACGGGTGCTCGCCATCGAGATCCTCACCGGCGCCCGCGCGCTCGACCTGCGAGCACCGTTGCAGGCGGGACCCGCGACCGGCGCCGTGCGCGACCTGGTCCGCACCGTCGCCGCCGGTCCAGGCCCCGACCGCTTCCTCTCCCCGGACATGGAAGCCGTCACCGCCCTCGTCCAGTCGGGCGACGTCGCCCGCATCGCAAAGGAGCACACTCATGGTTGAGAACGTCGCATCAGAGGCCACCGCATCCGACACGACCGCCACCTCCGGACCCCGCGTCGTCCGCGCTGCCCGCGGCAACCAGCGCACCGCGAAGAGCTGGGGCGCCGAAGCCGCCAAGCGCATGCTGATGAACAACCTCGACCCCGAGGTCGCCGAGCACCCAGAAGACCTGGTCGTCTACGGCGGCACGGGCAAGGCCGCCCGCAGTTGGGAGGCGTACGACGCGATCGTGCGCACCCTCGACGAGCTCGAACCGGACGAGACGCTGCTCGTGCAGTCGGGCAAGCCAGTCGGCGTGTTCCGCACGCACGAGTGGGCCCCGCGCGTGCTCATCGCCAACTCGAACCTGGTCGGGGACTGGGCCACGTGGCCCGAGTTCCGCAAGCTCGAAGAGCTCGGGCTCATCATGTACGGCCAGATGACCGCCGGATCGTGGATCTACATCGGAACCCAGGGCATCCTGCAGGGCACGTACGAAACGTTCGCCGCCGTCGCCCGCTCGCTCGGTCGCGACTCGCTCCGTGGCACGCTGACCCTCACCGGTGGTGCCGGGGGAATGGGCGGCGCTCAGCCGCTCGCCGTGACCATGAACGACGGGGTGGTGCTGATCGTCGACGTCGACGAGTCGCGTCTCACCCGCCGCGTGGAGCACGGCTACCTCGACGAGTACACGACCGATCTCGACGCGGCCGTCGCGCGCGTGGTTGCCGCCAAGGACGCCGGGGAGGCCCTCTCGGTCGGCGTGGTCGGCAACGCGGCCGAGGTGTTCCCCGAGCTGCTGCGTCGCGGCGTGCCGATCGACATCGTGACCGACCAGACCAGCGCCCACGACCCGCTCGCCTACCTCCCGCTCGGCACCACGGTGGCGGAGTGGAAGGCCGAGGCCGAGCGCGACCCGGAGGACTTCACTCGCCGCTCCCGCGCATCGATGGCAGCGCACGTCGAGGCGATGGTCGCGTTCCAGGATGCGGGCGCCGCGGTGTTCGACTACGGCAACTCGATCCGCGCCGAAGCGCAGCTGGGCGGATTCGACAGGGCATTCGAGTTCCCCGGATTCGTGCCGGCCTACATCCGCCCGCAGTTCGAAGAGGGACGAGGGCCGTTCCGCTGGGCTGCGCTGTCGGGAGACCCGGAAGACATCTACAAGACCGACCGGGCGATCGCCGAGCTCTTCCCCGAAGACGCGGCCCTGCACCGCTGGCTCGAAAAGGCTGGGGAGAAGGTGCACTTCGAAGGGCTGCCCGCCCGCATCTGCTGGCTCGGCTACAAGGAGCGCCACCTCGCCGGACTCAAGTTCAACGAGATGGTCGCCTCGGGTGAGCTCTCGGCTCCTATCGTGATCGGTCGCGATCACCTCGACTCCGGCTCAGTGGCATCGCCCTACCGCGAGACCGAGGCGATGAAGGACGGTTCCGACGCCATCGCCGACTGGCCCCTGCTGAACGCCCTGCTCAACACGGCATCCGGCGCCTCCTGGGTGTCGCTGCACCACGGCGGCGGCGTCGGCATCGGCCGCTCGATCCACGCCGGTCAGGTGACGGTCGCCGACGGTTCTGACCTCGCCGCGCAGAAGCTGGAGCGCGTGCTGACGAACGACCCCGGCACCGGGGTGATGCGCCACGTCGACGCCGGCTACGAGCACGCGCGCGAGGTCGCCCGTGAGCGCGGCCTGAACGTGCCGATGCTCTGAGAGGGTGAGGACATGTCCACGCTCATCACGAACATCGCGGAACTGACGACGAACGTCGCGACGGCTGATGACCGCACCGGGACCCTGGCCGACGCAGCGGTGCTGATCGAGGGCGAGCGGATCGCCTGGGTCGGCCCCGCCGCGGACGCTCCGGCCGCCGACGAGGTCGTGGACGCCACCGGACGCGCGATGATCCCCGGGTTCGTCGACAGTCACAGCCACCTCGTCTTCGGGGGCGACCGCGCCGCCGAGTTCGAGGCGCGCATGGCGGGGCAGAAGTACGCGGCCGGCGGCATCCGCTCGACCGTCGCCGCCACCCGTGCCGCGACCGATGCCGAGCTGCGCACGCGCCTCCGCGGCTTCCTCGACGAGATGCTCGCGCAGGGCACGACAACCGTCGAGATCAAGAGCGGCTACGGGCTGAGCGTCGTCGACGAGGAGCGACTCGTGCGCCTCGCGGCAGAGGTCACCCCCGAGGTGACCTTCCTCGGCGCACATGTCGTGCCCGCGGAGTATGCCGACCGGCCGGACGCATATGTCGATCTGGTGACCGGGCCCATGCTCGATGCGTGTGCCCCGCACTCGAAGTGGATCGACGTCTTCTGCGAGACGGGCGCCTTCACGGTCGCGCAGTCGCGGCGGGTGCTGGAAGCCGGCCTCGCCCGCGGCCTCGCCCCCCGCGTGCACGCGAGTCAGCTCGGTCCGGGCGAGGGTGTGCGGCTGGCCGTCGAGCTCGGTGCGGCCTCGATCGACCACGGCACCTATCTGACGGATGCCGACATCGATGCGCTCGCCGGCTCCGACACCGTGCTCACCCTGCTGCCGGGGGTCGAGTTCTCCACGCGACAGCCGTATCCGAACGCCCGACGTCTGATCGACGCGGGAGTGACCGTGGCGCTGGCCTGCGACACGAACCCGGGGTCGAGCTTCACCTCGTCGATGCCGTTCTGCCTCGCCGTGGCCGTGCGCGACATGGGGATGACCCCGGCCGAAGCGGTATGGGCGGCGACGGCTGGCGGGGCGAGGGCGCTGCGCCGCGACGACATCGGCGTGATCGCACCCGGCGCCAGAGCCGACCTGGTGCTGCTGAAGGCGTCGACCCGCATCCACCTCGCCTACCGCCCGGGCGTTCCCCTCGTCGACACCGTCTGGAAGAACGGACGAGCGATCGGCTGAGGCCTGAAGGCACTCGCTCGATCACCCGTACGATCCGTCCGGGTCAGCCCAGGGCTTGCGTCACGACGACCGCGGCGGCGGCCGACCACGCCTGCGGGCGGCAGGCAGCGGGGTAGGGAAGGGGCGCGCCGCCGGGTACCCGCGCGTCGCCCGCATGCAGCTCGGGCACGCGGTAGCCGAAGCCCTCCGCCAGGTCGAGCAGCTGCTCGGCGACCACTCGCGCTTCGGAGTCGAGCCCGGCACGCATCATGCCGTGCACGGCGATCGCGGTGTCATGCGCCCACACGCTGCCGCCGTGATAGCTGAGTGGCCAGTAGCCCGCCGCTCCGGTCGACATGGTGCGGATGCCGTAGCCGCTCGACATGCTCGGCGCGGTCAGCAGTGCGGCGCAGGCCCGCTCCTCCTCGGGGTCGAGGATGCCGGTGCCGATCAGGTGTCCGATGTTGCTGGTGAGGGTGTCGACCGGGGCACCGTGGGCGTCGAGGGCGATCGCGGGGTAGCGGCCCTCTGGCGTGGTGATCCAGTACGCAGCCCGGAAGCGTTCGCGCAGATCGGCAGCCCACGCCCGCAGCTCCTCCGCACCGGGTTCGCCGAACGTGTCGAGCAGATCCGCGCCGCGCACAGCAGCCTCGTAGGCATAGCCCTGAACCTCGCTGAGCGCGATCGGGCCCTCGGCCAGGCGTCCGTCTCGCCACTGGATCGAGTCGCCGGAGTCCTTCCAGCCCTGGTTCGCGAGCCCGTGGCCCGACTCGTCCGCGTAGTCGATGAAGCCGCTGCCCGAGGCGTCGCCGTGCACCGTCATCCAGGTCAACGCGGCACGAAGGGCGGGGAGCAGCGCCCGCACGTCGCGCTCGGGCATCCCCTCCGCGCTGGCGTCGGCGAGCAGGCAGATCCAGAGCGGAGTCGCGTCGACGGTGCCGTAGTAGAGCGGCGGCAGGTGCACGCCCTCGTTCGGCAACGACAGGGTGCCGCTGCGCAGCTCGTGCGCGATCTTGCCCGGAGCCTCCGCCGTCGATGGGTCGTGCTCAGCGCCCTGGAGTCGAGCCAGCACGCGCAGCGTCGAGGCCGCCATGTCGGGATCGACGGCGAGGGCGAGCCGGGCCGCCCAGAGCGAGTCCCGTCCGAAGAGCGTGAAGAACCAGGGGGCTCCTGCGGCGTAGAACCCATCGTTCGGATGGTCGGGCAGAGCGAGGCGGAGTGCCGAGAGATCGGCGGTCGCCTGCGCCATCCAGCGGGCAGCGCGCGAGTCCGCGGGGACGGCGGGCTGAGGCGCCTGCGACGGTCGGGCGGCGGTGACGACGAGCGTCGGGTCGTCGAGGTCGACCGTCCAGCCGAGGGCGACGGATCCGCGCGGCGGCACGACCGCCTCCCATCGCAACACGAGGGCGTCTCCGTCCTGCGCCACGGCGGCTTCGGGAGCGGTGAGCGTGAACGACGCCTCGCCCGCACGGCAGACGGATCCGTCCCAGCTCCACGTCGCATCGGTACCCAGCCCCGCCTTGACCTCCTGCATCGGCGCGAAGTCCGGGACCACGCGCACGGTCACCGCTGCGGCGACCGGGGTGTCGAGGTGCGAGGTGACCGTGATCCGCTCCGAGAACGCACCGGCGGCAACCCGGCGATCACGGTCCATCCGCACCTTCGGGTCGGCCGATTCGTCGTCGAGCCCGCGCAGCAGGTCGGTCAGCACCGTCTGCTGCGGTACTGCCGACACGCACCCGATGGACTCGAGCGCGGTGCCGTCGACCGCGATCTCGATGCTCCGGATGTGCCGGACGTCGCCGTGGTAGATCCCGTGGATCGGTGCGGTACCCATGCGGCCGATGTCGTCGGACCAGGCCTGGGTCGGCGCCTCGAGCATGATCATGGCGTCGTCCAGCAGCGGCTGGAGGGGCGGGGTGGGGGTCATTCCTTGACGGCTCCTTCTGTGGAGTTCATGATGCGGCGCTGGAAGACGAAGAACATCACGGCGACGGGGATCGTCATGATGAGCGCGGCCGCCAGCTTGAGCGGATACTGGGTGCCCTGGCTGAGTCCGCCGCTGGCGAGGGATGCGACGCCCTTGGTCAGGGTGGTCAGCGCAGGGTCGTTGGTCGACACGATGAAGTGGCTGAGCTCGTTCCAGGAGCCCTGGAACGACAGGATCACGATCGTCACGAGTGCGGGCGTCGCCATCGGCAGCACCACCGACCAGAACAGTCGGAACGTGCCGGCGCCGTCGATGCGCGCCTGCTCCTCGACCGACTCGGGGATCGACTCGAAGAAGTTCTTCATGATGAACACTCCTGCCGCGTCGACGAGCAGCGGCAGGATCATCCCGGCATAGGAGTTGAAGATGCCGAGCTGGTTGATCACGAGGAACTTGGGGATGAGCAGCACCACGGTGGGCACCGACATCACGGCCACGAGTGCCGCGAAGACGACACCGCGTCCGCGGAAGCGCAGTCGGGCGAGCGCGTACCCGGCGAGCGAGTTGAAGAACACCCGACCCGCGGTGACGAAGATCGTCACGATCGCGCTGTTCACGAACCACGACGGGAAGTCGGAGTTGCGGAACAGGCGCTCGTACGCCGCGAACGTCCAGACGTCGGGGATGAGCGTGATGCCGCTGGACGCGGCATCTTCATCGGTCTTGAAGCTCGTCGCGACCTGGATCAGGAACGGATAGATGTAGATGATCGCGAGGATGATCAACAGCGCGTAGAGCGCGATCTGCCAGGTCAGCTGCTTCGACGAGAGCCGTCTCATGACGATGCTCCCTTCGACGACTGGTAGGCGCGGATACGACGCTTCGACACCGGCCGGTCGCGCAGCACCCAGCGCTGCAGGAGCGTGAAGATCACGATGATGACGAACAGGATGAACGCGATCGCCGCACCCTGCCCCCACTCCTGGTTCTGGAACGCGGTCTGGTACGAGAGGTAGGCGGGGGTGAGCGTGGTCTTGCTCGGTGCTCCCCGCGTGCCCGTGTAGATCTGGTCGAACACCTGCCAACAGCCGATGAGGCCGAGGGTGAGCACGGTGAACAGGGTCGGGCGCAACTGGGGGAGCGTGATGCGCCAGAAGCGCTGCCACCCGTTCGCGCCGTCCATCATGGCGGCCTCGTCGACGTCGGCACCGAGGTTCTGCAGGCCGGCGAGGAAGATGAGCATGAAGGTGCCGGAGGTCGTGAAGATGGCCATCAGGATGTACGCGCTCATCGCGACGGACGGACCGGCGAGCCACTCCCACCACGACACTCCGAGTGTGCCGCCCTGCGTGAGCGCCGCGGGACCGGCATCGACGCCGACCGTGCCGAGTGCCAGGTGGAGGATGCCGCGCGGATCGTTGAACCAGTTGGGGCCGTTGATGCCGAACCAGGAGAGCACGTCGTTGACGGCGCCGCTGGAGGTGAAGAGGAACATCCACAGCACCGTGATCGCGACGGTGCTGGTCACGGAGGGGAAGTAGTAGGCGGTGCGGAAGAACCCGCGACCGCGGAGCATGGCGCGGTTGACGAGGATCGCGAGGAAGAGGGCGAGCGCGGTCTGCAGCGGGACCACGAGCAGTACATACCAGGCGTTGTTGCGCAGGGAGGTGCCGAAGTCCTTGGTCGCGAGACCGCCGTCGGTGAGGACGGCCGAGAAGTTGTCGGCGCCGACGAACGAGACCGATCCGGAGAGGGGGCTGCCGCGGCCGCCCCAGTCGGAGACGCTCACCCAGAGGGCCATGAGCACCGGGATGAGGAGGAAGACGCCGAGGATCACGATCACCGGCGCCGTGAACAGCCATCCGGCTGCCGCCTCGCCGCGGCGGAGCCCGGAGGCCCCACCGCGGCGAGACGCTGCCTTGACCGCCATGGTTACTCGACGACCGCTTCGAGGTTCGACTGCACGGAGTCGAGGATCGTCTTCGGGTCGGCCGTCTTGAGCGACTCGAGCTGCGAGTTGAAGTCGGCGATCACGTCGGCGGTGCCGGCCTGGTTCGGCGGGAACTGCGCGTACTCCGCGCCGGCGAGGAACGGTGCGAGCTCGGGGTTCGCGGCGGTCCACTCGTCGGCGGCCGACTTGATCGACGGCATCGGGCCGAACGCCTTCGAGAACGCCAGCTGGCTGTCGGCGCTCGTGAGGTACTCGACCAGGTCGAGCGCAGCCTGCTGGTTCGGGCTGTCGGCGGCCATGCCCCAGCAGTTCGTGAACTGCAGCGTGCCCTTGCCGCCCGCGCCCTCGGGGAGCTCGGCGACCGTGTACTCCAGGCTGCTGTAGTCGTTCGACAGCGCTCCGGTGATCCAGTTGCCCTCGATGACCATCGCGGCGGACTGCTTGCCCAGGGCCTCGCCGCCCCAGCCGGCCCCGACGTCCTTGGCGTAGGCGAAGGTGCCGTCGACCAGGTGCGACTTCACGTAGTCGAGCGCCTCGACGTTGGCGGGGTCGTCGGCGATGGCCGTGCCGTCGTCGACGAGACCGCCACCGGCCTGGGCCATGAACACGCCGACGCGCTGGTACTCGGCGCCGAAGGCCAGGCCCACGTGGTCGGCGGTGGTGAGTTTCTGCGCCACCTCGGAGAGGTCATCCCAGGTCTTCGGGAGATCGGCGTCGGTGAGGCCGGCGTCGGTCCACATCTGCGTGTTGATGATGAGAGACAGCGTCGAGAAGTCCTTGGGCGCGCAGTAGAACGTGCCGTCGACCGTGAAGTTCTCGACGAGCGACGGGTAGAAGTCGTCCTTGTTGGAGAGCTGGTCGCCGTAGGCCTCGAGCGATCCGTTGGCGGCGTAGCCGGAGGCCTGGTCGGTGGAGAGGTAGAACAGGTCGGCGGGGTCGCCGGCGGCGAAGCCCTGCGACAGCTCCTGGTCGAGGTTGCTCGCGGTCTGCAGCTTCACCTTCGTGCCGGACTCCGCCGACCAGGCGTCGACGGCCGACTGCACGGCGGCGGTCTCGGCGTCTCCGGACGAGCCGATCAGCACCGTGAGCGCGTCGTCGGACGAGGTGAGCCCCTCGCCGTCGGCCTTGGTGTCGTCTCCGGCGAAACCGGAGCCGCAGCCGGTGAGCACGAGTGCGCTCGTGAGCAGCACCGCCCCGGTGCCGAGGACTGCGCGAGTGGTGTGCCGTGTCATGGTCTCTCTCCTTTGATGAGTCACTGCGGGTTCGATGAAGTGGTGCGGACGACGATCTCGGGAGGACCGTCCAGGCTCCGTGGCAGAAATTTGAACGATCAAACTCTGCGTGGAATAGGCTAAGCGGGAGTCGCGGGAGGTGTCAACCCGGACCGGACCCGAACGTGGACGAGGAGGTGCGATGGCGAAGGCGCCGACCGTCGAAGACGTCGCCCAGCGCGCTGGCGTCTCGCGGCAGACGGTCTCGAACGTGCTCAACACTCCGGAGATCGTCCGCCCGGCGACCAGGGAGCGCGTCCTCGCGGCGATCCACGACCTCGGCTACCGCCGCCATGCGGCCGCCCGACGACTGCGGCTACGGCGCAGCTCGACCATCGGGATCCGCCTCGATCCGTATCTCGGTGGTATCTCGGGTGTCGTGCTCGACCGGTTCGTGCACGCGGTCACCGAGCGGGCGAGCGAGCGCGGCATGCGCATGCTCGTCTACGCCGCACGCACGCGGGAAGAGGAGATTCAGCGGCTGTCGGAGCTGTGGGAGGGGTCGGAGATCGACGCCGCGATCATCACCGGCACCTCGCGCGACGATCCGCGTGTACGCAGCCTCGACCAGGACGGGCTGCCCTTCATCTCGTTCGGCCGGCCGTGGGGCGAAGACGACATCGCCGATCCGCGCCATCTCTGGGTCGACGTCGACGGTGCCGCGGGAACGCGGGCTGCGACCGAGCATGCACTGACGCACGGCCGAAGGGTGGCCTTCCTCGGATGGCCGACGGGATCGGGCACGGGCGACGATCGTGAGCGCGGCTGGCGTGAGGCCATGGCTGCGGCCGGAGCGCAGGGCGAACGGCTCACGGCGGAGGAGGGCGTTCCCCTCGGGCGTGCCTGTGTCGACGCGGCGCTCGCCGCGGGACATGTGCCCGACGCTCTCGTCTGCGCCAGCGACTCACTCGCGGTCGGTGCGCTGCTGGCCGTCGCCGCTGCCGGACTCTCGCTTCCCGTGATCGGCTTCGACAACACCCCGACGGCCGAAGCGCTGGGCTTCTCGAGCGTCGAGCAACGGCCCGAGGATGTGGCGACGGCCGTCCTCGAACTCCTCATGGGCCCGACGGGGGAGATCGTCGCCCCGCGAACCCTTCAGGCCGGCTCTGCGCACGCGCTGATCACGCCGGAACTCGTCGTGCGCTGACGCGCCACCCGCTTCTATGCCGCGCGGCGCATACGCAGCGTGAATGCGATCCCTGCCAGTGCGATGACGACGATCCCGTAGCCCACGCACACCGCTTCCAAGCCGACGACTCCGACCAGTGCACCCGCGATGACAGCCGGTACGCCGAAGGCCAGATACGCCAGCAGGTAGATCACGGCGAAGGTGTCGGCGCGCTGGGTCGCCGGGATCCGCGGGGCCAGCGAGGCGACGACTCCCGAGAACGCGGTGCCGAACCCCATGCCGGTCGCGGCGGCGGCGACGAGATAGAACGGCAGCGAGCCGAGTCCGAGGGCTATGAGAGACAACAGGGTTCCGGTCGCCAGGGCCGAGGTGCCGAACAGCACCATCGACCGTGCTGCGAGCTTCCGGAGCGTGAACGCGGTCAGGGCTCCGACGCCGGCGAGCAGCACCACACCGAGCCCCTGCCAGATGTGCGCCTCGCCCCCGAGCTCGCCTCGGACGATGTTGGCTCCGAGCGACAGGAACAGTCCACCCGTGGCCCACCCGGCGATGACCGCCGGGGCGCCGCGCCAGAAGTCGGCTCTGATCGCGGTCGGGATCGACAGCCGGAAGCTCAGCGATGCCCAGACGCCGGGCTTGCGCGGTGCGGTCTCCGGAACGAGGAAGAACAGTGCCGCGAGCGCGATGTACGCCGAGCTCAGCGGCGCGAACACATCGAGCAGCGCCTCACCGCTGACATCGAGCATCACTCCGGAGGCGAGTGCTCCGAGCGCGAGACCGATCCCGGGGCTGAGCGCGTTCCACAGGGCGGCGGTCCCCGCGCGGCCGCCGGGTGCGAAGTCGAGCACCGTGGCCGAGAGGGCCGAGATGAGCAGCCCGCTCGCGACGCCCTGCAGGATGCGCGCGAGGAACAGTGTCGCCACGGCATCCGCGTGCCAGAACAGGAACATGCTTCCGGCGAGCAGTAAGAACCCCGCGATCGCGACGGGTCGGCGTCCGACATGGTCCGACAGGGAACCGGCGGTGAGGAGAGTGAGCAGCAGCGCCACCGCGTAGACCGCGAACACGGCACTGATCACGACGGGAGCGAAGCCGATCTGCTGAGCCAGCACCGGATAGAACGGCGACGGCGCGCTCGCACCGACCATCATCAGGATCTGCGCGATGATCGCCAGCACGAAACCGAAGCGGGTGCGCGTCTGCGGGATGGTCGTCGGCAGGGGGACGGCGACGATCGGCTCAGTGGTGGTCATGGCGTCTCCTCGTTTGGTTCGAGAATCATCGAACTATCGGAGCGTACGCGCGTTTCGCCAATTGTTCAACTATTATCGAACCATGCCTGGCGACCTTCCTCACCCGGAGCGCTCCGAGATCCAGCTCACCGACGTGCTCTTCGCACTCAGCGACCCCGAGCGCCTCGCCATCACGCGCCAGCTCGCGGACGGACCGCTCGACATGGCGGCCTGCCACGCCACCGACCCCAACCTCCCGAAGTCGACCAAATCGCACTTCATGAAGGTGCTGCGCGAAGCGGGCGTCATCCGCAACGAGCCGAACGGGCGCCGGCGGATGCTCACGCTGCGACGCGACGACCTCGATGCCCTGTTCCCCGGACTGCTGGACTCGGTGCTGCGCGACTGACTCCGCCTCGCACCAGAAGAACTCTTGCCGACCCGAGAGAGTGAGTGTACAGTCACTCATATGTCCACGACGCGCAGTTCGATCCTCTCCACGGCAGACGCCCGCAAGCCCGTCGTCGCCGCGGCGGCACTGGCGGCCTTCGCCCGAGGCGGGTATCACGGCACGACCGTCGCCGACGTCGCCCGCGAGGCCAAGATCTCACCGGCCTACGTCTTCAAGCTCTATGCCGGCAAGGAGGCGCTGTTCGTCGTCGCCCTCGAAGCCTGCTTCGACGCGATCCTCGCCGCCCTCGAAGAAGGCGCGGACGCGGCGGACGATACCTCACCCGAGGGTGTGCTCGATGCGATGGGGGATGCCTACGCGCACCTCATCTCCGACCGGAAGCTGCTCATGCTGCAGGTGCATGCGCAGTCGGTGGCGGAGATCCCGGCCATCGGTGAGGCGCTTCGCGCGGGGCTGGAGCGCATCACCGTCTTCGCCCGGCAGCGCTCTCGCGCCGAGGATGACGACGTGCAGCGGTTCATCGCGTACGGGCAGCTCTGCCACCTGATCGTCACCACCCAGCTCGACGGGCGCCCGGGGGATTGGGTCGCTCTGCTCACGAAGGGGATCACCCACCCCGACTGACGTCGATCCTCGGAGGGGGCGCATTCGCGTGCCCGCAAGAGTGAGTGAGTAGTCACTCATGTCTCCACCGAACCGAACACACCCACCGAACAAGAACCAGGAGCATCCCATGACCTCTCCCATCGCCACCACGACAGGAGCCACCGCCGCACCACGCAGCTCGAGGCGTTGGCTCGCCCTCAGCGTGCTCGCCCTCGCACAGTTCCTCGTCGTGCTCGACGCCTCGATCGTGAACATCGCGCTCCCCGTGCTCGGCGCCCAGCTCGGCATGAGCACGGCCGCCCTCGCCTGGGTGATCACCGCCTATGTGCTGGCCTTCGGCGGGCTTCTCCTCCTCGGAGGGCGTCTCGCCGACCGTTATGGACACCGCCGCGTGTTCCTGATCGGCACGGGCGGCTTCGTCGCGGCCTCCGCGCTCGCCGGGTTCTCCGTGTCGAGCGAGATGCTTCTCGGCGCGAGGGCTCTCCAGGGCGCTTCGGCCGCGCTCCTCGCCCCCGCGGCGCTGGCACTGCTCACCCATCTCTTCCCTGACGACAGGGAGCGCACGAAGGCTCTCGGCGTATGGGGGGCTGTCGCCGGGATCGGGTCGGCGGCCGGAGTCCTGCTCGGCGGTGTGCTCACGGCAACCCTCGGCTGGCAGTCGGTGTTCTTCGTGAACGTTCCCGTGGGCGCGCTCGTGCTGATCGCGATCCCGCTGCTCATCACCCGCGACGGCGCCCGCACCCCTGGGCGTCTGGATGCGGCCGGTGCCGTCACTGTCACGGCGGCTCTGGTGGCTCTGGTAGGAGCCCTCAGTGCTGTCGAACAGCTCGGATTCGTGCATCCGCTGCCGATGGTCCTGTTCGCAGCGGCGCTCGCGCTGGGTGTCGCGTTCGTCCTGATCGAGCGGCGCGCTGCAGAGCCCCTGGTGCCGCTCGCGGTCTTCCGCAACCGCAACCTGGCACTCGGGAACATCGTGATGCTGCTCGGCGGGGCGGCGATGGTGGCGCTGTTCTTCGCCCTCTCCGTCTACATGCAGGCCGTGCTCCATTACGACGCGCTCACCGCTGGCCTGTCGCAGCTGCCGCTCGCCGGCGTGCTCGTGCTCGTCGCGGGCGGTGCGCCCGCCCTCATCGCGCGCGTCGGCACCCGACCGGTCCTGATCGGTGCTCTGCTCGTCCTGGCCGGAGGGCTCACCTGGCTGGCAGCTGCGCCGTCCGATGCCACGTTCCTCGCGCAGCTGCTCGGGCCGACGATCCTGGTCGGAGTCGGTCTCGGCGGGGCGGTCGTGGCGACGACCCAGCTTGCGGTGGACGGCGTCGACGGCGGCGAATCCGGTCTCGCCGGGGGCCTGATCAACACGAGTCAGCAGATCGGTGGCGCGGTCGGACTCGCCGTTCTCGGGACCGTGGCCGGACTGCGCACCGCGGCGCTCTCCGCGGAGGGAGCCCCCGCAGCGATCGCCCTCACCGGTGGATTCTCCTGGCTCTTCCTCGGTGCGGCGGTGCTCGCCGTCATCGGAGCGGGGATCGTCGCGGTCTGGCCGCGCGACTGAGCCCGGCGGGCGGGTCCCTGGGGTTCGTCCGTGCACCTCAGGGGCTCGTCGATTCCGTCGGAGAGCGAAAAGACAAATATACGCGGACAACACTAAACAGAATGTCATCCCTATGTAGTATCAGACTGGGCGTACTGCTCTCCGATTTGGATCGTGCGCGGTGCCGGGCAGATACTTCTGGCACCCGAACCGCGTGATCCGGCCCGGGAACCGATATGCACACATCCGCCTCTCTCGCACCAGGGACGACCATCGCCATCGTGGGCGCCGGCCGTCTCGGAGGCGTACTCGCGCGGGCTCTGCGGGCAGCGGAACTCGACGTCGTCGGACCTCTCGGACGGGATGAGCGGATTCCGGATGTGGATGTCGTCCTCCTCGGCGTTCCGGACGAGGCCATCGCCGAGGCTGCGGCCGTCGCCCGGCCCCGTACGCGCTTCCTCGGACATGTATCCGGCGCGACGGCGCTCACGGGTGTGGATTTCAGCCTCCATCCGCTGCAGACGTTCACCGGAACGGAAGGCGCCGAGGTGTTCCGCGGCATCGGTGCCGCGATCGCCGGTCGTACGGCCGCAGCTCGTGAGGTCGCGGAACAGCTCGCCCTCGCACTCGGTGCACGTCCGTTCGAGGTCGACGACGCCCACCGTGCGAGCTATCACGCGGCCGCGTCGTTCGCCTCGAACTTCGTCCTCACCGTGCTCGACGCCGCGGAGGGCCTGGCCTCGAATGCGGGGATTCCCCGCGACGTCGCCCGGTCGATCCTGGCCCCGCTCGTCCGTCAGACGGTCGAGAACTGGGCGAAGAACGGCGCTGCCGCTGTGCTGACCGGACCCATCGCCCGAGGCGACGAGGAGACGGTCGCACGCCAGCGTGCTGTCGCCGAAGGTCTGGTGCTCGACGACCTGTTCGATGCACTCGCCGCTGCCACGCGCGAAGTCGCTGCCCGACCGGCCGCCATCGCCCCCGCCACCGCACGAGAGGAGCCCCCGGCATGAGAATCCTCCGCACGATCCGCGAGGTCCGCGCTGCGATCCGAGACGCCAGAGCCGCGGGTGAGACCATCGGCCTCGTGCCCACCATGGGCGCCTTCCACGATGGCCATCTCTCCCTCATGCGCGCTGCGCGCGAGGCATCCGACCTGGTCATCGTGTCGCTCTTCGTCAACCCGACGCAGTTCGGCGCGAACGAAGACCTCAGCGCATATCCGCGCGACGAGGCCCGCGACGCCGGGCTCGCGGAGGCCGCGGGCGTCGACATCCTCTTCGCTCCCACCGCGTCCGAGATCTACCCCGACGGGTTCGCGACGAACATCCACGTCGCCGGTCTCACCGACGTGCTCGACGGCGCGAGTCGTGGGGCGCACCACTTCGACGGCGTCGCCACGGTCGTCACCAAGCTGTTCGGGATCGTCCGACCGGACGCCGCGTACTTCGGGCAGAAGGATGCGCAGCAGGTGCTCGTCGTCCGCCGCGTCGTGCGGGACCTCGACCTCGACGTGCGGATCGTCGCCTGTCCGATCGTGCGGGAAGCGGACGGCCTCGCCATGAGCTCCCGGAACGTCTACCTCGACGCCGACGCCCGCGTGCAGGCCTCCGCTCTGAACCGGGCGCTCGATGCCGGGGCGGCGGTGTGCGAGGCGGGTGACCCGGACGCGGGGAGCATCCTCTCCACGGCGCGACGAGTGCTCGCTGACGCCGGGATCGATCCCGAGTACCTCGAGCTCCGAGATGCCGAGACGCTGCGCCCCCTCGCCCGCGTCGATCGAGGCGCCCTGCTCGCGGTCGCCGCACACGTCGGGGCGGCCCGCCTGATCGACAACCACGTCCTGCACGTCGCCGAGGCGTCGGCGGCAACCGATACGGAGGTCAGCGCATGAGCGCTCATACCGCTCCCCGCACCCAGATCACCCTCGCCGCCCTCGCTGCGAAGAAGGCGGCCGGTGAGCCCATCGTCATGGTCACCGCATACGACCACCCGAGCGCGCAGATCGTCGAGGCCGCCGGCGTCGATGTGGTGCTCGTCGGCGACTCGGCGGCGATGACCGTGCTCGGCTATGACAGCACGGTGCCGGTCACGCTCGACGAGATGCTGATGCTCACCAAGGCGGTGCGGCGCGGGCTCACAGCACCTCTTCTCGTCGGCGACCTGCCGTTCGGCTCGTACGAGGCCTCCGACGAGGTCGCGATCGCAACCGCGCAGCGCTTCATCAAGGAGGCCGGGTGCGACCTGGTGAAGATCGAGCGCGGCGGGGCGACGGTCCACCGCGCCAGGGCGCTCGTGCAGGCAGGCATCCCGGTCGTCGGGCACGTCGGGCTCACGCCGCAGACCGCCACCGCGCTCGGGGGCTACCGTGCGCAGGGGCGCTCCGCCGAAGCGGCGCTGGCCGTGATCGACGATGCGCTGGCGCTGCAGGATGCCGGGTGCTCGATGATCGTCGTCGAGGCCGTGCCGTCCGAGGTGACGGCTGCGCTCGTGCCGCTGCTGGACATCCCCGTGATCGGTATCGGAGCGGGCGGTGCGGCGGACGGACAGGTGCTCGTCTTCCACGATCTGCTCGGACTCTACGACGGGGCTGCCGCCAAGTTCGTCAAGCGGTATGCCGAGCTGCGGACGGACGCGATCTCGGGGGTCGGGGCGTACGCATCGGAGGTGCGCAGCGGTGCCTACCCTGCACCCGAGCACGGGTATGCGATGTCGGAGGGGGAGGCCGCGCGCCTCGAGCAGCTGCTCGCGAGTCGGTAGTTCGCGCCTGCCGACGGCCCGTGCTCGCAACTCTTCTGCACCGAAGACGGCTTCGTCGAGTTCTCGACATTCAGTGGCTTCCGGCCCAGACGTGATGCCGGAGACGACCTAGCGTTGCGCGGATGGAACTCTCCGAGCACGTCCACGTCACGTGGGCACTTCATATCGAGATGTCGGTCGCAGGTCGCCCCGAGCTCACCCGCGTCATCGGTGTGCCACGGGATGCCCCCTCCTATTGGCTGATCGAGGCCTATCGCTTGAGCCTCGGTCTCGAGCCGGAGGTGACCGAGTCCGACGCGGACGCGGATCCGACGCTGCACGTCGACCTGTGTCCCTGGCGTGCCCCGACACAGCAGGTGCCGGTCCCCGGTGTCGCCGATGTGGTCGACGTGGTGATCAGCGGGCCCTACGCGACACGGATGGGCGACCCACGGGTCACCGTCGTCGACGCGGAGTCCGTCCTGGTGCCCCCGTCGCCGGTGGGAAGCTGGCAGACACAGCGACCCGCATTCCGCGCAGAGCATGTGGGGTTCGAGCTCGCCCAGCGGTTCGGCCTGGTGCAGCCGCGCCTCGACCCTGCGGCTTGCGGGGTGGCCGGCGATGCTCTCCGCCCGTTCTCACCGCTGGCGGCATTGTGCCAAGGGCTGTCCCCGGTGCGTCGACTCGCCCTCCTCGCGCACCTCGACGATGCGGGGCTCATCGACGCGGTGCCCTTCGAGGAGACCCCGGCGGGCTCGGAGTTCGCGGAGTCGGCGACGGCCGGCATCCGAATGCTCGTCGCGCGGATCGGCCCCGATGGTGTCGATCAGGATCCGACCGACGGGTGGCTGCCCCGCACGATCGTCTCCGATGCCGTCGACGCCCTCGACTGGCCGGACGTGGCGATTCCGGGCCTTCCCGACCCTGCCGATGCTCTCGCGTCGCTCGCCCGTCGGGCCAAGGCAGTGCGCAGGCTGCGCGGGCAGGTCGTGGTCACGAACCTCGGACGCGGGCTGGCGGAAGGTGAGGTGCGGGCATTCCTGCGGATCATCGACGGCGTGCGGGCGCTGGGGAGGGAGAGGCTGTTCCCCACCGCCTGGCCGCGTGCCGTGACCCTCGCCCTCCTTGCTGTCGCCGATGGATCCGCCTCGACTTTCGACGAGCTGGCCGGCGTCGTCGCGCGCGGTGAGGCTGCGATGGAGGAAGGGCGAGGCGACGGAAGGTTCTCCGAGTGGTCCTCTCGGGTGCATCGGGAAGGCGGCCTCGGGCGCGCAGGCGAAGGGTCGGCGGTGCAGCGGGTGGTCCAGAGTCTGTGTGCGCTCTCGTCGCCGAGAGCGTTCGGCTCGATCACCCCCGCGATGCGCGCCGTCGCGCGCGCGGCCCTCCAGTGACACGGCGGCGTGTGTCGACGGCTGTGGGCGCCTTCGGATGCGCGGCGTCAGCCGGTCTGTGTCAGCTCTTGCGAGTCAGCTCTTCCGCGTCAGGTCTTCCTGGTGAGGGCGCGCAGGCGGCGAACCGCCCGTCCGGCGAGATCCTTCACCCGACCGCCGGGCCACTCGCGGTGCAGTTCGACCGTGCCCTGTTCGGTTGCCAGGAGGGTGCAGGACCGGCCTGCGAGGAGCGGGGACCGACCGGCGCGGGCGAGCACGGCAGGCGAGGCTTCGAGGGGGGTCTCGAAGGTCCACCCCGCGTGCCGGACCTTCACGGTCAGCGCTCCTCCGCGGGAGTCGTCGTCGGGACCGAACACCTTGACGGGGTCGATCGCCACGCGGGCGGAGTCGAGCTTTCGGGGCAGTCGGCCTCCGAGACGGCGCTCGGCACCGGTGTCGCGGTCGCGGAGGAAGAGGTCCACCCGGTCGTTGCGGAGCTCGCGGTTGGCGACCACGAGGTTCTCCGGGAGTCCTTCGGTCGTCGAGGCCGGGAGCGAGATGAGTCGCGTGACCTTCTTGGAGCGTGCGGCCCCGGACTCGGCGTCCCTCGACTCTTCGACCGTGGATTCGAAGACGAACGCGTCGTGACCCTCTCTCGTGAGCGTGACGCGGATCGTGAAGTGCAGACCGCCGCCGCGAGACCAGTGCGCCTCGGTCACGACGGCGCGACACGTGATCTCGGATTCGAACCGTGCGAGCTCCAGCAGGTCGTCACGTCGCCCGGCGCGCAGCAGAGCGGCGCGGATCCGATGCGGGAACCCCAGGCCGGCATCGACGCCGGGGCCGAAATGCTCCTGCGCCAGGGGCGTGACCACATCGAGCAGGCGTTCACGGTAGTCGTCGGGGTACCTGGCCATCTGTCGGCCCGAGAGCCGCTTGAGGATCTTGCCTCGGAACCAGTGCCGCAGAAGACGATCGCGCAGCTTCCCCGGCTCGGTGTGCGCCTCGACGAGGTCGAGCACCGTTTCGAGGTGCGGGAAGTACGACTCGGGATCGATGCGCGAGGAGCTCGCACTTCCCGGCTCCTTCACCCAGGCGTAGCACGGCTCACTCGCCAGGACCGAGATCCTCGATGCGGCGAAGTACGCCTGCATCACGAAGAGGTGGTCTTCCAGCCGCACCTTGCCCTCGGGGAAGCGGATGCCGTTGGCCCGAAGGAACGAGGTGCGGAACATCTTGTGCGGCGTCAGCATCTCGAGCAGCGGGTCGGTTCCGAGGACCGCGTTCGGGATGTCGTGGCTGAAGATCCGACTCGGAAGGCGGCGGCCGATGCCCACCTCCTTGCCGATGATCACATCGGAGGAGTGCAGGTCGGCGTAGTCGCACAGCTTCTCGAGCGCCCGGTCGAACAGGTAGTCGTCCTGATCGACGAACTGCACGTACGTTCCACGAGCCGCATCGACACCATGATTGCGCGGCATGCCGGGCCACCCGGAGTGCGCCAGCGACAGCACGCGCACGTGGGGGCGGTCGCGGGCGATGTCGGCCAGCCGAGCAGACGTGGGCTCGCCGGAGCCGTCGTCGCACAGAAGCACCTCGAACGACGCCGTTCCCAGACTCTGGCGATCCAGTGACGCGATGAGGCCATCGAACGAGGGGCCAGGTCGGAATACCGGCACGACCACGCTCACACGGATGGTGCCTGTCTCGCTGCTGTTCTTCTCCGGCCGATCACTCTGTGACAAACGTCTCACTCCCCCAAGTCGACAACTCCCAGAGCTAACCACGTCTTCCTGTGTGCGTCACCGGGCTTGCGCGACGGCCGGGCGTGTGCGCGAGGGACCTCTCGTGAGCTGTCGGTCGCGGATGACGCGGCGGCGCGCGTCAGGATGCGATGCTCGGGGTGCGGTCGCTGTCCGTGCGAGAACCGATCTCCGCCCACACCGAGTCCAGGGAGAGGCCAAGGACGTCGGCCACGGCCGCGATCGTCGAGAAGGCAGGTGTGGCCACGCGCCCCGACTCGATCTTCCGCAGTGTCTCGGGGGAGATCCCGGCTTCCAGCGCGACCGACAGCATCGACCGATCTCCGCGCGCCCGACGCAGCACGGTTCCGAGGCGCTCACCGCGTTCGATGTCTTCGGGGCTGAGGGGCAGGCGGACCATCATGGCACCTATTGTATTACCGGGATAGTATTACCGGGATTGTTATTGGAGCAACGAGGGAAGATCGTGATCGAGATACTGAACGCCGACGAGCTCGGCCGTGCACGGGCGACGGGCGCCCTCGTCGGCGACATCCTCCAGGAGCTGAAAGCGCGCGCTGCCGTCGGCGTGAACCTGCTCGCCCTCGACCGATGGGCCCGCGAGCTGATCGAGCGCGCCGGCGCTCAGTCCTGTTACGTCGACTATGCGCCGTCGTTCGGCCGCGGACCCTTCGGCCACTACGTCTGCACGGCGGTGAACGACGCGGTGCTGCACGGCATGCCCCACGACTATCGGCTCGTCGACGGAGATCTGCTCACGCTCGATCTGGCCGTCACGCTGCGAGGAGTCGCCGCCGATGCGGCCATCAGTTTCGTGGTCGGCGGGAATCCTGCCGCCGAAGACCTGGCGATGATCGCGACGACCGAGCGCGCGCTCGCCGCCGCCATCGCCGTCGCGCGTGCCGGGGCGCGTATCGGCGACCTCTCCCAGGCGATCGGAGCGGTCCTGAGTGCTGCCGGTTACCCGATCAACCTCGAGTTCGGCGGGCACGGCATCGGATCGACCATGCATCAGGATCCTCACGTCGCGAACGACGGTCGACCGGGCAGGGGATACGCGCTGCGCCCCGGCCTGCTGCTCGCCCTCGAGCCCTGGGTCATGGCCGACACGGATGAGCTCCGCACGGATGCCGATGGCTGGACTCTGCGCAGCGCGACCGGATGCCGCACGGCGCACAGCGAGCACACGATCGCCATCACCGAGTACGGCGCCGAGATCCTGACGCTGCCGTCCCGCTGATCCGGTGTGCCGATCGAAGACTCCCACCCCGCGCCCAGGGTTAACGATATATCGTTGAGTATCGTTCACACCTACAGCAGGAGGTCATCATGAGCAACGCATTCCCCTCCAACCCGTTCGGCGGCAACGGCGGTTCCGGAAGCAGCGGAGGATCCGGCGGGTTCTTCGGCGGACCCGGCTTCGGCGCCGGCTCCGGTGGCCCGGCATCCGCGATCTTCGAGGCGATGGACCAGCTCCGGAAGTCCTTCGAGTCCCGTCCCTCCGGCGGCTCACGCATGGCCCGCGGCGATGTCCGCACGGCGGTGCTCTCCCTGCTGGCCGAGAAGCCGATGCACGGCTACCAGATCATCAACGAGATCGCCGAGCGCAGCGGCGGCACGTGGAAGCCGAGCGCCGGTTCCGTGTACCCGACCCTGCAGCTGCTCGCCGACGAAGGGCTGATCGAGGCGGAGGAGCAGAACGGCCGCAAGACCTACTCGCTCACCGAAGCCGGCCGCGCGGTCGCCGACGAGAGCTCGGAGACCCCGGCCCCCTGGGTGTCATCGAACGGCAAGGACGGTCAGCGCGACAACGCCCGCTTCCACGCGCTGCCGAAGGCGGGCGTCGACCTCGCCGCCGCGGCCGCCCAGGTGGGTCGCAGCGGGTCCGCCGAGCAGGTGCAGCAGACGATCGAGGTTCTCGACGAGGCCCGCCGTAGGCTGTACACGATCCTCGCGCAGGACTGACCGCGCAGTGCGGCATCGAGTGGGGGTCTGCGAAGGGACCACGCGATGACGGAGGCTGCGGCACAGGGCGTGCACCGCGCCAGGTACCGTCGCATCCTGTCGTTCGCCGGTCGCGAGTTCCTCAAGATCTGGTGGTTCGAACTCGTCCTGCCCCGCTTCGGCATGAGCCGGATCGCGGAGCGGACGCGCGGGCAGCGGATGCAGACGTTCGCGCGTCGGTTCCATGTGCTCGCGGTCGAACTCGGCGGACTCATGATCAAGGTGGGACAGTTCATGTCGTCGCGCCTCGACGTGCTGCCGCCGGAGATCACGAAGGAGCTCGAAGGGCTGCAGGATGAGGTTCCGCCCGTGCCAACGCCGGCGATCCGTGCGCTCGCCGAAGCCGAGCTCGGGATCCCGCTCGAACGCGCCTACGCCTGGTTCGATGAGAACCCCGTCGCCGCGGCTTCCCTCGGCCAGGTGCACCGCGCCCGGCTGTCGGCGCTCGATGCGGCAGACACGGGGCTCGGCGAGGTCGTGGTCAAGGTCCAGCGACCCGGCATCGATGAGATCGTGGCGGTCGACCTCGCGGCGCTCCGCCGGGTCGCGCGCTGGCTGACGCGCGTGCGCATCGTCGCCGACCGCGTGGACGCGCCCGCGCTCGTGGAGGAGTTCGCCGCGACCAGCCTCGAGGAGATCGATTACCTGCACGAGGCCGCGAGCGCGGAACGCTTCCGCGAGAACTTCGCCGACGATCCCCGCGTCGACACCCCCGAGATCGTCTGGGAGCGCTCGACCCGTCGGGTGCTGACTCTCTCGGACGTCACGGCCATCAAGATCAACGACACCGAAGCCCTCCGCGCCGCAGGCATCGACCCGTCCGAGGTCGCCGCGGTGTTCGCCGAGGTCATGTTCGATCAGGTGTTCACGCACAGTTTCGTGCATGCCGACCCCCACCCCGGCAACATCTTCGTCACGCCTACGCCGGTGGTCGAGGGCAGCACAGGGCGTGGTTTCCGCCTCACGTTCATCGACTTCGGCATGATGGCCGAGATCCCCGCGAGCCTCCGCGACGGCTTGCGCACACTCCTGATCGCGGTGGCCGGCCGTGACAGTCGTGGCCTCGTCGCCGCCGCGCAGGAGATCGGCGTGCTGCTGCCTTCCGCCGACACGGCCGAGCTCGAGCGGGCGCTCACCACGTTGTTCGCCCGGTTCGGTGGGATGGGGTTCGCCGAGCTGAGCAAGGTCGACCCGCGCGAGTTCCGTGACTTCGCCGAGGAGTTCGGCGACATGGTGCGCTCGCTCCCGCTGCAGTTGCCCGAGAACATGCTGCTGCTCATCCGTGCCGTCTCGCTGACCTCCGGCATGTGCAGCGGTCTTGATCCGGCGTTCAACGTGTGGGACGCGGCAGAGCCCTACGCCGGCCGTCTGCTGCGCGACGAGAGCGGCAACATCGTGCAGGCCTTCGCGAACCAGGCGATGGGCACGATGTCCACGACCTGGGCGTTGCCCGGCCGCATCGACAAGATCATCACGCGCCTCGACGACGGCAACGTCACCTTCGACACCTCACGACTCGAACGCCGCCTGGACCGGCTCGAGGGCATCGCGCGCCGCATCGGCTCCGGCGTCCTGTTCGCGGCGTTCCTGGTCGGCGGGGCGCTGCTCGTGCCGTCGGTGCCGCCCCTGGGCATCACCCTGGTCTGCGTCTCCGCACTCCCGCTGCTGCATTCGCTGTTCGGGGGACGTCGCCCGCGCTGACCGTTAGCCCTCCGACCGCCGACGGAGAAGCCGTTTCAACCATCGTGATGGGGCTGTCGCCGCAGGGTTCACAGAGCGGGCGGCCAGCGCTTCCAAGTCGGACGCTCGAGCGGCGAATTCGTCTGCAAGCGCTCGGTAGCTGCGCGCACGCCGCTGCAGCCAGAACCCCAGAGCCGCGAATCCGAGAACGACATAGACGGTGATCATGGTGCCGGGGCCTGGTTTCTCCCAGCTCGCCGACAATGACGTGCCGACGAAAGCTGTGAAGATCAAGATGATCCCGGCCCCGATCCACACGTGCAACTCGGCGATGTCCTTCGCACGTCGCTCATACCTGCTGGCATCTGCGGCGACCTTCACCGACTTGGGGTCTGGGAAGCTCGGGCGGCTGCTCGTCGGCCAGGGGCGGTCGGCGATGCGTTTCTCATCCTCGTTCATACCCTCGTAGAAGGGCGCGGCGCGGCTCGTGCGCGAGATCTTCGTCAGTCCGCGCAAGGTCAGGATGTCGAGGGAGACGAGTGCAACGGTGAGGCCGATGATTACGAAAGCGCGGGCGCTGCCGAAGGGGTACTTCATCACGGGCAGCATCACGATGCCGACTCCGGCGGCGAGAGCCGCGTAGCGTCCGGTGTTGGACTGTGCCAGGGCTCTGAGGTGGTTGCGGACATTGCTCTGGGGGCCGACGAAAGCTACGAGATAGCAGCAGGCGGCGCCCGCGCGGATGATCACCTGCAGGCCCAAGACGGACACAGCGAAGTACAGCGCGGCGGGCAGCAGCTCCTTCATCGATACCCTCGCTTCGGGCCATAGCAGCCAGACGGCGAAACCGACTGCGACGGCAACCGGGGCCGCCAGCCCGAGGAAAGAGACCAGCATCAGGACGATACTCGTGCTCATCGACCCCGTGCCGATCGCGGCCGTCCGTCCAGTGCGAGTGGTGAATGCCATGCGCCGAGAGTATGCACGAGAACCGACATCGGCTGTTTCTATCCGCTCGCCCGCGCTGACCGCGACGCGCCCGAAAACCCAGAGCAGACAGCGTGCGCCCGGCGCTTCGCAGCGCGACGCGCCGCGGTGAGCGCAGACCATCTGGGTTTCGGCTCCGACACGGTCGGCCACCTCGCATGACAAAATGGACTCTCATGGACACTCCTGACGAGAAGCCCGACGAACGCTCCGCAGGATCGAACCCTCCCCGTCCGCGCACGGACACCGTCGGAACCGGTGTTAACCGCCTCCCGGCCAAGGCCTCCGAGACCGCGCGCAAGATCGTCCGCGACATCACGACAGTCCCGCCGCGCAGTGTGCATCCGGCGCTCGTCCCCGGTGTCTCGGTCGAGGAGACGGGGCGCACCTACCGCACCGACCCGCTCGTCTTCGGTGTCGCCGCCGCCTTCGCCCTCGCCTTCATCGCGTGGGGCGTGTTCGCCGGTGACAATCTCGCCGGCACGACGAGCACGGTGCTGGCCTGGGTGGTGGAGTACTTTGGCTTCTTCTTCACCACGATCGCCACGATCATCCTCGTCTTCATGCTGTTCGTCGGCTTCAGCAAGTACGGGCGCATCCCACTCGGCCGCGACGACGAGGAGCCCGAGTTCTCGATGTTCTCGTGGATCTCGATGCTCTTCGCCGCGGGCATGGGCATCGGCCTGGTGTTCTGGGGCGCCGCGGAGCCGCTGACGTTCTTCGAGAACCCGCCGCCCGGCACCGTCGAGGCGAACACCCTCGAGGCCATGCACACTGCACAGACCCAGGTGCTGTATCACTGGGGCCCGCAGGCCTGGGCGTTCTACGCGCTCGTCGGAGGAGCCATCGCGTACGGCGCCTACCGTCGCGGCCGCACACCGCTGATCTCCTCGATTTTCGCTCCGCTGCTGGGCGAGAACCGCACCACGGGTCCGATCGGCCGCACGATCGACATCTTCTCCATCATCGTGACGCTGTTCGGCACTGCCGCCTCACTCGGCCTCGGGGCCCTGCAGATCGGCCACGGCGTCGAGATCGTCAGCGGTGCCGGACCTCTCGGCAACGGCGTCCTCATCGCGGTCATCGCGGTGCTCACCGCATGCTTCATCGCCTCCGCCGTCTCCGGCGTCTCCAAGGGCATCCGCGCGCTGTCGAACATCAACGCCGTGGTCGCCATCCTGTTGGCGTTCTTCGTGTTCTTCGTCGGTCCGACGCTGCTCATCCTCAACGTGATCCCGTCGGTCGCCGTGCAGTTCATCGGCGATCTGCCCACCATGATCGGCCGCTCCGCGTCGCAGGGCGAGACCGCGCAGGCCTTCCTGTCGAGCTGGACGATCTTCTACTGGGCGTGGTGGATCTCCTGGTCCCCCTTCGTCGGCATGTTCATCGCGAAGATCTCCCGTGGCCGCACGCTCCGTCAGTTCGTGTCGGTCGTCATCGTCGTGCCGTCCGCCATCTCTCTCGTGTGGTTCGCGATCTTCGGCACCACGGCGATCCAGCAGCAGATGGACGGCGCGGGCCTCGTGGTCGACCCGCCGGAGGAGGTGCTGTTCGGCGTACTGGAGAACCTGCCGTTCCCGCTCATCACCAGCATCGTGCTGATCATCCTCATCGCGATCTTCTTCATCACCGGCGCCGACTCCGCCTCGCTCGTCATGGGCACGCTGTCACAGCAGGGCCGCCCGGAGCCATCGCGCTGGGTCGCCGTGGTCTGGGGCGTGCTCGTGGGCGTGATCGCCGCCGTGCTGCTCGTGATCGGCGCGGAGGGGAGCGGTCTGCAGTCGCTGCAGAACGCGACGATCATCGCGGCACTGCCGTTCGCGATCATCATGACGTTCATGATGATCGCGTTCATGAAGGACCTGCGACGGGATCCGCTGATCCTGCGGGACCGCTATGCCCGCGCCGCCGTCCGCCACAGCGTCATGGCCGGGCTCGAGGAGTACGGCGACGACTTCGCCCTCGTGCCCGTCGAGTACGACCACTCGGAGGACGACCTCGCCTGGATCGACGAGGACACCGTCGACGACACGTTGGCCGAGGTGTATGAGGCCGCGACCGAGGCGATCGACATCATCCCTCCCGCGGAAGTGGATGCCGTTGTCGATGCCGCGTTGGAAGACGGCCCGAACGACCCGGACCCCGCGCCGCAGCCGCGCGTGGATTGAGGCATACCCCCGGCTCGGGGCGTCGGGGGGCGTCGGATCAGGCGCTCACGCGGGATCAGGTGACTTCTCGGCGCGCTCGCCTTCGGCGCGTTCGCCCGACTCGTCGGGTTCGCTGGTTCCGGCTGGGCGGGGCGGTGCCGAGGTAGAGGTCTCGAGGTCCTCGGCGGCGGCGGTGATGCGCGCGGCCATGCCGGCGAAGATCGCGCCGTGGAAGGGCAGCACGGCGAGCCAGTAGAGGCGTCCGGTGAGACCGCGCGGGAAGAAGATCGCGCGCTGCTCGTAGCGGGCACCCTTCGCATCGGGCACGGCACGCAACTCGAGCCATGCCTCGCCCGGGACCTTCATCTCGGCGCGCAGGCGCAGCAGCGATCCGGCATCCGTCGTCTCCACCGCTTCGACGCGCCAGAAGTCGATGGCGTCACCGACACGGGCGGCGGTGCGGCTGCGGCGTCCGCGACGGAGGCCGACGCCGCCGACGATGCGGTCCATCCATCCGCGCACCGCCCACAGCAGCGGGGAGGAATACCAGCCGTTCTCCCCGCCGATCCCGAGGATCACGCGCCACAGCTCGGCAGGGGAGGCGCTCGTGGTCACGGAACGGGAATCGGTGAAGACCGTGCGGCCGGCCCAGTCCGGGTCGCTCGGGAGCGGATCGCTGGGCGCCCCGGACACCTCGGAGTCCTGCCAGCTGGTCTCGATGGTGTCGCCGCGCACCCGTCCGAGAGCGAGATCGACGGCGCGCCGATAGGGCGTCAGGCCGTCTTCGGGACGGGGGATGAGCTCGTCGACCTCGTGGTCCTTCATGATGCACTCGTTCTGCAACGACGCCACGAGGGGCCGGGCGATCGAGCGAGGCACCGGGGTCACCAGGTTCACCCAGTGCGAGGCGAGTCCGGGGGTCAGCACCGGGAGCGCGGCGATGGCACGCTGCGGGAGGCCCGCCTCGACCGCGTAGCCGTTCATCATCTGGCCGTAGCGCAGCACGTCGGGGCCGCCGATGTCGACGGCGCGGTTCACGTCGGGTGCCACCCGTGCCGCACCGAGCAGGTAGTGCAGCACGTCACGCACGGCGATCGGCTGGATGCGGTTGCGCACCCACTTCGGCGCCGGCATGTACGGCAGCACATCGGTGAGGTGGCGGATCATCTCGAACGACGCCGACCCCGAGCCGATCACGACGCCCGCCTGCAGCACGAGCGTCGGCACTCCTGAGTCCAGGAAGATCTCGCCGACCCGCACACGCGAGCGCAGGTGCGGGGAGAGCTGCGCATCGTCCGGGTGCAGACCGCCGAGGTAGACGATCCGACGCACTCCCGATCGTGCAGCCGCACCCGCCACCGTCTGCGCCGCGCGCTCGTCGCTCTCCTCGAAGCCCTTGCCGGCCGACATCGAGTGGATCAGGTAGTAGACGACGTCGACGTCGTCCATGGCCGCGGCGACGGCATCCGCATCATCCGCCGAGCCCTCGACGATCTCGCAGTCGCCACCCCATGGGAAGGAAGCCGCCCGCGCCGCGTCCCTCGCCAGCACGCGCACGCGGTATCCGGCATTCAGCAGCCGCGGGGTCAGCCGTCCGCCGATGTATCCGGTCGCGCCGAGCACGAGGGCGCGCGGGGCGGATCCGTCGTCGCGGCGAACCGCGCGCAGCGCCTCTTCGCGACCGGTGGGCTGGGTGAGTTCTGGCATGTGATGAGCGTAGGCCGGGATGGAGGCGGGAGGAACGGGGTTGCGGGGTGGGGGCGTGGTCAGTAGGAGACGTCCGCGTGCGCGGAGCACCTCACTGGTCCGTGGTTCGTCAGGCGGAGCCGCGGATCCGTGTCGGCTGCACCCTCTCCCGCACCGTACGATCGTAGACATGGCCTCCATCGAATCGATTCGACGATCTGTGCCCGACCAGGCATCCCGCCGCGCGCGCATCGCCGTCTCCGCTCTCTTCCTGACCAACGGGGCGCTGTTCGCGAACATCCTCCCCAGGTATCCGGAGATCAAGTCCGCGCTCGGGCTGGACAACCTCGGTTACGGCTTCGCGATCGCGGCATTTCCCGCGGGAGCGATCGCCGCCGGGCTGCTGGCCGCCGTGCTGATCCGTCGGTTCGGTTCCGCCCGCATCGCCGTGATCGGCACAGTGCTCACGAGCCTCGGCCTGCTGTCGGCTGCCCTCGCGCCGTCGGGGGTGCTGTTCGCGGTCGCCCTGTTCCTCGGCGGGGCGTCCGACGCCATCACCGACGTCGCCCAGAACGCCCACGGCCTGCGGGTGCAGCGTCGCTACGGGCGTTCGATCATCAACGGCTTCCACGCCATCTGGTCCATCGGTGCGGTGCTGGGTGGGGCGATGGCCGCAGTGGCGATCGCACTGGAGCTGCCGCTGGCCGTGCACCTGGGCATCTCGACGGCCGTGTTCGCCACGGTCGCGCTCGTCGCCCTGCGCTTCTGCCTCCCCGGCCGCGACGACGAGGTCGACGAGGAGGCCACGGCCGAGCCGGCCGACCTCGCCGGAACACTGCGCCGCGGAGTGACGCCGCGCACGGTCATCGCGATCATCGCCCTGACTCTCATCGCCATGGCCGGCGCTATCGCCGAGGACGCGGGCAACTCGTGGGCGACTCTGTATCTCGCCGACTCGCTCGGAGCCGCTGCGGCGATCGCTCCTCTCGGTTTCATCGCCCTGGTCGGTGCGCAGTTCATCGGTCGGATCATCGGCGATCCGCTCACGGACCGCTTCGGCCAGAGGTGGGTCGCGCGGTTCGGCGGTGCCATCGCGGCGGTCGGCATGACGCTGGCGCTCGCGTTCCCGTCGGTGCCGGGCACGATCCTCGGGTTCGCTGCCGTCGGTTTCGGCATCGCCACGCTCATCCCCGCCGCGATGCATGCCGCGGACGAGCTGCCGGGGCTGCGGTCGGGCGTCGGGCTCACCATCGTGTCGTGGCTGCTGCGCCTCGGGTTCCTGCTGTCTCCGCCCTTCGTGGGGTACATCGCCGAGAACGAGAGCTTGCGGGCGGGGCTCCTCGTCGCGCCGGTGGCCGCCCTCGTCGCCGTGGTGCTGGCGGGCTTCCTCGAGAAGCGGCGTCCCCGCGGCTGAGGCCGGCGCAGGGCCTCACGGCTGAAGTGCGGGTGTGCGTCCGTGGGTCCGGCGGGTTCCGGATGGCGGAAGGAAACACGGATGCCGGGCGGTCTTCCGGAGATTCCTCATGCATTCGTGAATTCTTCCGACAGGTGACGCCGGCGTGAGGCGGTGTGGAGTAAGCGGTGTGGAGTGAGGGGTGAACTTACTGCAACTCCAGGGTTGCGCATGGTGTCAAGAAGTGCAACTCTAGAGTTGCAGTCGGCCGACCCGGCCGGCAGGACATGCAGGAAATCCCGAGAGGACCCATCATGGTGAACATGACCCACAACGAGGCATCCGTCGTCGACGAGGAAACGTTCTCGGTACGGCGGAGCATCCAGATCGCGGCATCCGTCGACAAGGTGTGGCGAGCCGTGGCAGAGCCGCAGCACATCTCACGCTGGTTCGGGCGCACGGTGCTCGACGGCAGCGGCGTCGGAGCGACCGGCACGATGACGTTCCCCGACTACGACGTGATCCCCCTCCGCGTCGAGGAGTTCGACGAGCCGCGCCGCATCACCTACCGCTGGAACAACGACGACGCCCTCGGCGCGCTGCCGGACAGCATCGACGAGTCGACCTCGACCGTCTTCACCTTCACGCTCGAGGAAGCGGACGGCGGCACGCGGCTCACGGTCGTCGAGAGCGGGTTCGAGCGCACCTCCGACCCCAAGGCCAACCTCGAGTCGCACCGCACCGGCTGGGATCTGGAGCTCGACAAGATGGTCGCGCTCGTGGAAGGCGAAGCGTGACGACCGAGACACTGCTTCCCGTGTTCGCGGCACTCGCGGACGAGACGCGCTGGAGCATCCTGACGGCCCTCGGCGAGGGGGATGCCTCGGCGTCCGCCCTCGCCGGGCGCCTTCCGGTGTCCCGTCAGGCGATCGCCAAGCACCTCGCCGTACTGCAGGAGGTGGGACTCGTCGAGCCGGTTCGCGTAGGGCGTGAGGTGCGCTTCCGCGTCGTCGGCGCCGAGCTCTCCGCCACGGCTGCGAAGCTCGACGTGATCGGACGCGAGTGGGATCGCCGCCTCGCCGCGATCAAGGAGATCGCGGAAGGGCTGTAGCGCGCGCGATCACTCCGCCGCGTGGGGGCCCTTCTCGTCCCGGATCACGTTCCGGAGCTCCTGGTCGAGGTCGGAGGCCTCTTCGATCGACGCGGTCATGCCGGCGAGGAACCGTGTGACCACCGCACGTTCCTGGTCGGAGAGCTCGTCGACCAGGGTGAGCATGCGGCGATGCATGGCACCGAGGGTGGCCCTGACCTCCTCGTCACTGCTCACGCTCGGAACCACGACTCCGGCGCGGCGGTCCGTCGGATGCGCCTCGCGACGGACGTGTCCGCCCTTCTCGAGGCGGTCGATGAGCGTGGTCGTCGACGCCGTGGAGATGTCGAGCATCCTGGCGATGTCGATCGGACGTACGATGCGGCCCGCACGCTGCTCGCGCAGCAGGAAGCGCAGCGCCATCAGGTCGGTCTCGTTCATGCCCATCGATGCTCGGGTGCGGGCACGCATCGCGGTCTCGGCCGCGCGGTAACGCCGCAGCATGTTCAGGACATCGACGGTGCTGGCGCTCTCGGAGTCGGGGTACCAGTACCCCGAGCGTGCGTACTCCTGGGGCTCGCTCATCAGGCCACCGCCTCTCCGTCTGCCACGGGAGAGGACTCCCGCGTCAGCATCTCGATCGCACCTGTCGCGACCCCGGCGGGGACGACCAGGAGGAAGCCGCCCGTGATCGCGTCGTTCTCGGCCACGATGATCTGTTCGATCCGGTCGCGGGAGACCGTGGGGAACTGTCGTTCCAGGCGCTCGAGGAGGGTGGCGTAGCCGATGTACTTCTCGTCCTCGAGTGCGGATCGCTCGACCATGACGTCCTTTCGTGCGGTACATCCATCCTCTCACCGGCGGGATGGTGTCACGGACGCGGGATTTTGCTAGTCAGACAGATAAAAAGACTTCCAAGCTAAGATGGGATCCGGAATCGATGAGGGGTGTGATGGGGAACAGTCTGGGGGTCATGGCGTCTCGGCTCGACCGCGACGTCGATGAACTGCTGCGCGTGGAGGCGCGGCTCGCGCGGCGCCTCGTGGCGGGGCGTCAGCCCAACGAGACCGATCGCTCGGCCCTTCGCTTCATCGCAGCGGCCCCGATCGATGCGCCCGTGACTCCGAGTGATCTCGCTGTTCACCTGGGGGTCAGCACCGCGGCGATCACCTCCGTGATCCGGCGTCTGTCCGATCGTGCGCAGATCGTGGTGACGGCGCATCCGGACGACAGGCGCTCGAAGGTGATCCGTCCTTCGCTCCGCGACATCAACTCCCCGGCGGACGAGATCTCGCGGCGGGTGGCGCGGGTGGAAGAGGGCTTCACCTCCGACGAGCTCGCCGTGATCTCGAGGTTCCTGCGACGTCTCGCGTCGGAGATCGACGCGATCGAATAGTCGGTTTGGCATTTAGCTAGCTAAACTAGTAATCTATTTCCTGTACAAAATACACAGGAAACGAGGTACTCATGGGCCAGCTCAGTTACGCCGGGGAATCGCAGATCGTGGAGATCGACGATGCGACACTCGCCCATCTTCGCCTCGTCACCGTGACCAAGCTTCGCCGGGGAGAGTCGTTTCCGCTCACCCTGCGTACGTCGCGATCCGGCACGGAGACGCTGTGGATGCACGCGTCGATTCCCGTGCGCTTCGCCGTCGCGGAGGAGATCGAACTCCAGCGCCCACTGCTGGTGAAGATGATGGCCGCAGCGAGTTCTGCGCACGGCCTGGACCTGACGGACATGGAGCTGGCACCGCTCCTCTCGGCGGTTCCGCCGATGCACGCGGTCGCCTGACGGCTCGCCTCTGCCGCCGACGCGCTCCTGGGCAAAGCGGGCGCGACGGACGGAGGTGCGCAGCGACGACATGGGGGGTGTCTGCGTCGCTGCTGATGGCATCCGACCACCGGGAATCGGGTCCCGGGGTCGGATGCCATTCGATCACAGGGCGGTGTAGCCGCCGTCGACCAGGTGGTAGCTGCCGGTGATGAAGCTCGCGGCGTCGCTGGCGAGGAACGCGATCAGGTTGGCGACCTCGTCGGCCTGACCGAGGCGTCCGATCGGGTGCTTCGACACGAGGAAGTCCTTCGCCTCGGGTCCCATGTTCGCGAGCAGTGGGGTGTCGATGAAGCCGGGGCCCACGGAGTTCACGCGCACGCCCTGTGCCGAGTACTCGAGCGCTGCCGACTTGGTCATGCCGACCACGCCGTGCTTGGCGGTGACGTAGGCGGGGGAGTTGGCGAAGCCGACGCTGCCGAGGATCGATGCGATGTTCACGACGGAGCCGCCGCCGTTCGCGAGGATCGAGGGGATCTGCGCCTTCATGTTGCGGAAGACCGCGTTGAGGTTGATCGCGATGACCTTGTCCCAGGCCTCGTCCTCGTACTCGGCCGTCGGAGCGGATGCGCCGCCGATGCCGGCATTGTTGACGCCGATGCGCAGCGGGGCGAGAGAGTTCGCCAGTTCGATGGAAGAGGCGATCCACGCGGAGTCGGTCGCGTCGCCGACCGAGGCCTCGGCCGTGCCGCCGGCTGCGCGGATCTCCTCGACGACCGCGTTCGCGTGGTCCGCGTTCAGGTCGTTGACCACGACGGATGCGCCGTTCTTCGCCAGCAGGAGGGCGGTCGAGCGACCGATTCCGCTGCCTGCTCCCGTCACGATCGCCGAGCGGTTCGAGACGTCGTACTGAGCCACGAGGGGACTCCACTTCCGGGCGGGCACGGTGCCGGGAGATCTTCTCGGACGGTCCGTCCTTCACTCCAGCCTACGCCTGAAAGGCGGGGGTGGATTCACGTGAATGGAAACAGCGCATCGGCGTCACGTGCGTTGGCTCGGGTGTCGGATCGAGGCGCGGACGATGACGGGCATGGGGATCAGCATCGCTCCCAGAGGGCGATCGCCGAGGAGCATCTCGACCGCGTTGCGCCCGATCACGTCGTAGGGCAGGCGCGCGGTCGTGAGTCCCGGCCGTTGGAAGCTCGCCAGCTCCTCGTCGTCGAACGACGCGACGGAGATGTCGTGCGGCACCGTGAGTCCGCGCTCTGCGATCGCCTGGTACGCCCCGAACGCCACCCCGTCGTTTCCGGCCAGGATCGCTGTGAGATCGGGGTGGGCATCCAGTATCCGCATCGTCTGCGTATAGCCGACGTCGGGATTCCAATCGGAGACGTCGACGACGACCGGCTCCACTCCTGCCTCGGCGAAGGCGGCGTGGATGCCGTCGAATCGGGGACCGATGGTGACCGAGTGGCGCGGTGACGATACGGCCAGGGGGTTGTTGCCGATGACGCCGATCCGTCGGTGTCCGGCATCGGTGAGCAGCTTCGCCATCGCGTGCCCCGCGGTGCGTTCGTCGGGGAGGACCGAGGCGTGTCCCGTCGTCGACGTGCCGTTCACGATCACGACCGGCACGTCGTGCGGTGTCTGCGGCACGTCGATCATGCGGGCGCCGAGCAAGCCGATGAGGATGCCGTCGACGCGCCGATCGATCATCGCCTGGATCTCATCCGCGATCTTCGCGTCATCGCCCTCGGTCTCGGCGATCAGAACGGTGTAGTCGTGCTCCTTGGCGGCGGAGAGGAGGCCGCGGATCATCTCGGATGCGTAGCGCGTCACCGTGATCTGATCGGAGATGAAGCCGAGCGTCTTCGTCTTGCCGAGTCGCAGACTCTGAGCTGCGGGATTGGGTCGGTATCCGAGCTCCTCAGCGGCGGCGCGGACCCTGCGCACGGCATCGGCGGAGAGGCGCGAGCCCGGCCGGTCGTTCAGGATCATGCTGACGGCGGTCTTCGACATGCCCGAGAGCGCGGCGACGTCGGCGAGCGTCGGCCTGCGATCGACGTTCTTCGGCACCTGCGTCCTCCTGTCGTGACAGCTCCAGCTTAGGCAGTGCGGGTGCTCCCGCGGAACCAGGCGCGTTGAATTGATTTAGCAAATCGCTTGCAGCCCCCGATCCGCGATGCTAGCCTCGGCGTGCTGAATCAATTCAGCACCTCCCTGCGGCTACTGCTTACCGTCCGCGGCGGAGTCACGAAAACAGGAGAGAACATCGTGGTTGATCTCACTCGTAGGGCGCTGTTCGGCGCGATCGGACTGGGTATCGTCGGCACCGTGGTCTCGTGGCCGCGGCTCACCGGGTCCGACATCCCCGGTCGCAGCACCGACACTCTGACGGTCGCCCTCTTCGGCACGGCGCAGGACGCGGTGGCGCGCCAGTCGTTGATCGACGGATTCCAGCGGAAGCATCCCGGCATCGAGGTGCGCATCGTCGCCATCCAGGGGCAGGACTGGAGCGAGTACTTCGCGAAGATCCTCACGATGATCGCTGCGGGTACGCCCCCGGACGTCGTCACGGTCGCGACCGAGGGCTCGCAGCTCTTCGCCTCACGCCTCGCGCATCCGCTCGATGATTTCGTGCGCAGGGACGCGTCCGAGATGCAGGAGTACTTCGATGATGTGAATCCGACTCTCATCGAGGCGTTCATGTATCAGGGCAGCCTGTTCCAGATGCCGGACAACTTCAACGCGGCCAATGTCTTCTACAGCACCCAGGCCATGGAGCGTGCGGGGCTCGCACGTCCCGCAGACAACTGGACGCTGGAGGACTTCCTCACAACGGCACGCTCGATGAAGAAGAGTGCTCCCGAGCAGTTTCTCCCGTACTTCTGGAACAACCGGCTCTGGGGCGGTGTGGTGCCGTGGCTCTACGTCAACAACACGAGCTTCCTGCGCGAAGAGAAGGCAGGCGGAGGTGACTGGTTCTGGAATCGCTTCTACCCCGACCAGTCGTCCCGCAGCGGAGGGTACGTGTGGCAGCAGGCCGACGCACTGAACGAGCGTGCCATCGAGAGCTTCTCCGTGCTGGAGCGCATGGTCTCGGAGGGTCTTGCAGCGAACCCCGCCCAGGGTGGGGGAAACGAACTGGTCTCGCTGTTCTCCACGGGGGCGGTCGGGATGACACCCGCAGGAGGGTTCTGGGTGCGTGGACTCGAAGAGGCCGGCGTCGCGAACGACGCGTATGACGTCACCTACTTCCCGCGGATGTCGGGACAACGGCATCAATTCGGCGCGGGCGGCTACGCGATCATGGAGACCTCTCCGCGCAAGGACGAGGCCTGGGAGTGGCTCAAGTACTGCGTCTCGGTCGAGGGGATGAGGATCGCTCATCCTCGACCCGACTCCTCTCTGCCCCGCCGCTCGCTCAACGCCGAGCTGTATGGCGCCGGGGTGGGACCTGCCCACTGGGAGATCTTCTACGACACTCTCGACAAGTTTCCCGATACCGGCCCGATGCCGGCCCCGCCGCAGCAGGCCGCGGTCGAGTCCGCCCTGCTCAAGAACGTGGTGTCGACCATCACCAACGGTCCTTCGGGCGTCCGCCGGGGCCTGGAGACGATGCAGCGAGATCTCGAGATCGCGCTGGGAGGACGATGATGTCGGACAACACGCGAACCCTCACCGTCCCGCCGGGAGCACGCGGCGAGACCGGCACCACGGGTCGATCCGGGCGAGCGATCGTGTGGGTCTTCCTGGCGCCCACGTTGATCGGCCTCGGGCTCTTCAACCTCGTGCCGATCATCGGATCCTTCGTCCTCGCGTTCTTCCGCTGGGACATCATCTCCGATCCGGTATTCGTCGGAGTCGACAACTTCGTCGATCTCGCGATGAACCCGACGGTGCGCGTGTCGTTCCTGAACACCGTCGGCTTCGTCGTCGTGGCTGTCATCCTGCAACTCGCTGTCGCATTGGTGCTGGCGATTCTCGTGCAATCGAAGATGCCGACGTGGCTGCGCACCTTCTTCCGGTCGTCGCTGTTCTTCCCGCTGATCCTGTCGGCGGCATCCGTCTCGCTGATCATGGCGTACCTGTTCAACCAGGAATTCGGGCTCGTGAACCAGACTCTCAACCTGATCGGCATCGCCGACGTGGGGTGGCTGACGACCGGTCTGGGGGCGAAAGTCGTGGTGCTGCTGGTCTACGTGTGGCAGAACTTCGGGTTCACGTTCCTGCTCTTCATCGGAGGGCTCGCCGCGATCCCCAGCGAGGTCTACGAGGCATCGTCTCTCGACGGCGCGGCCGGGTGGACTCAGTTCCGCATGATCACGCTGCCCCTGGTGAGCCCGACCCTTCTGGTCGCATCGGTCATGGCGATCATCAACGCGCTGCAGATCTTCGATCAGCCGTGGGTCCTCACCCGCGGCGGGCCTGGTGATGAGACCCGGACCGCAGTGATGGTGATCTACGAGTCCGCCTTCCGGGAACTCGACTTCGGTGGCGCCTCCGCCATCGGAATCGTGCTGACGCTTCTCATCATGCTCGTCACGGCCATCCAGTTCCGGCTGAGCCGCCGATTCGTCTTCTACGGGTGAGGCCATCATGACTACGACAATGATCACGAAGCGCTCGTGGGCGCACAGCCTGAGCACGGGTGGCAAGTTCGTCATCCTCGGGGTGGCGGCCTTCCTCACCCTCGGTCCCGTGGTGTGGACGCTCATAACGGCGCTCTCGCCCACTGACAGTGTCACTCAAGAGGTCACGGTCGGCTTCGATGCCTTCGCCGACGTCTTCACCAAGATCCCGCTCTGGCTGTATGCCTGGAACAGCGCGCTCGTGGTGATGCTCGTCGCAGCGGGGCAGATGCTCTCTGCGGCGATGGCGGGTTACGTCTTCGCCAAGTTCGAGTTCCGCAGCAAGAAGATTCTGTTCGCTCTGATCCTCGCGACGATGATGGTCCCGTTGCAGGTCACTATCGTGCCCGTGTTCATGCTGGTCAGGGGTATGGGTCTCGCCGACACGCTCTTGGCACTCATCGTGCCCGCCTTGCCGACCGCGTTCGGCACGTTCCTGATGCGGCAGTACTTCATGGGGATCCCGACGGAGCTGGGGGAGGCCGCTCAGCTCGACGGTGCCGGACCCTGGCGCACGTTCTTCGGCGTGTACCTGCCGTTGGCGACACCGGCCCTCGCGATCGTCGGCATCCTCGCCTTCAACTATCACTGGAACGAGTTCTTCCGACCACTCATCATGACCATCAGCGATCAGAACTTCACCCTGCCACTGGGACTCGTCACGCTGCAGGGCAATCTCGGCACCGGCAGCATCTCGACGGTGCTCGCCGGTGTGATCCTCTCGATGATCCCTGCGCTCCTGGTGTTCTTCTTCGGGCAGAAGCCGCTGCGCGAAGGACTCACAGCGGGCGTCGGCAAGTGACGCACGCGCCCATCAAACAGAAAGTCGACTGCCCGGTGACGCCCACTGACCTTCCCCCGGTCCACACCACGAGCCCGCAGATGCACTTTGCTCCGCGCAACAACTGGATGAACGATCCGAACGGTCTCGTCTTCCACGACGGTCTGTACCACCTGTATTTCCAGTACAACCCGCAGGGCGCCGAACACGCCAACCTCAGCTGGGGTCATGCGACGAGTACCGACCTCATGCGATGGGCCGAGCGCGACCCGGCGATCCTGTGGGACGACACGGCGCAGATCTTCTCCGGCTCCGTCGTGGTCGATCTCGGGAACACCTCTGGGTTCGGCACCGACCATGATCCGGCTCTGGTGGCGCTCTACACGGCAGCTGCGCCCGGACACCAGACGCAGGCTCTCGCCTACAGCACGGACGGCGGGTACGTGTGGACGAAATACGACGGCAATCCGGTGCTCGACCGCGGCACGAGCGACTTCCGCGATCCGAAGGTGTTCCGGTACGACGACGGAGGAGACGGATACTGGGTGATGGTCGCGGTCGAAGCCCAAGACCGCCAAGTGCTTTTCCATCGATCCGACAACCTCACGACGTGGACGTTCCTGTCGTCGTACGGCCCCGCGGGCCCGGTCGGCGGTGTGTGGGAATGCCCTGACATGTTCCCGCTCGCGGTGGACGGCGACGACGAAGATGTGCGCTGGGTGCTGTTGATCAGCCTCAATCCCGGCGGCATCGCGGGCGGTTCGGGGACGCATTACGTCGTGGGCGATTTCGACGGCACGACATTCCGAGCTTCCGTCCCCCATCCCGCTCCGCCGCATGAACTGCTGAGCGACGCCGACCAGTCCCGCGACGAGCTCGAGCGATACGGCTGGATCGACTTCGGACCCGATTGCTATGCCGGTGTGACGTTCGACGGTCTCGCTCGCGACGAGCGGACGCTCATCGCCTGGATGGACAACTGGGACTATGCCGGTCGCATGCCGGACGGGGGCTCCGGTGAACACCGAAGTGCGATGACGCTCCCTCGCCGGCTCTCGCTCACGCGGGACGGGGCGGGGGTGGAACGACTGCGCCAGCGGCCGGCGGTCGATCTCGAGCCCGGCGAGAGCATCGACCTGGTCGGTGCGGCCGGCAGCGTCGCGCTTGCCGGGGAAGTCGCCGGAGCCGCACGGATCGGCTTCACCGCCACGTTGCGCGATGCGCAGAGCGTGGAGCTTCACATCGAGTCGGCATCGGACGATGGCCGGGTCGTGATCCGTCAGGACCGCCGGAGCGGACGCGTCGATCTCGTCCGCTCCGGCGAGAGCATGCCGCCGGGGTTCCGCAGGTCTCCGTCGATGCCTCTCGACCGGCCGCACCAGGTGGGATGGGACCTCTGGATCGACGACCTGAATGAGCGGGTGTCCTCCCTCGAGCTGTTCGCCCAGAACGGCGAGAGAGTGCTCACCGCGTTGATTCCCGTCGCGTCACCGCGCAAGTACACCCTGGTGGTCAGCGGAGGCACACTGCACGACGCGCACGTCGAACTCACGGAGCGGGGATGCTGACCACCCGCTGCCTCGTCGTCGGTGAAGCTCTCGTCGATGTCGTCGACGGCGTGCCCCACCCGGGGGGATCGCCCATGAACGTAGCGATCGGTCTCGCCAGGCTGGGCCTCGATACGAGGCTTCTCACCCGGATCGGCGACGACGAGTACGGTCGGCTGCTGGTCGACCATCTCATCCGCGAGGGCGTCGCCCTCTCGGCGTCGAGTCTCAGGGGTGGCGAGCGCACCTCTCGTGCCACCGCCGTGATCGGTGCCGACGGCGCGGCCAGCTACGACTTCGACATCGAGTGGGCCCTATCCGAGTCGGCTGCGATGGCAGAGGCGGCGGAAGCCGATGTCGTCCACGTCGGGTCGATCGGTGCCTCACTCGAACCCGGGGCGACTGCCGTCCACGCGATGTTGCGCATGGTCTCGAGCCGCTCTCTGCGCACGTACGATCCGAACATCCGACCGGCTCTCATCCGGACGCGAGCCGCAGCCGTGGCACGCGTCGAAGCGATCATGGCCTCATCGCATGTCGTGAAGCTCAGCGACGAGGACGCCGACTGGCTCTACCCCGGGCGCGGCATCGACGAGGTGCTCGCGCATGTGCTGGCTCGGGGAGCCCGAGTGGCCGTTGTCACACGGGGCGGCATCGGGTGCACCCTGGCGATCAGTGGTGGCGGGCAGCCGGTGGTCAAGCAGGCCATCCCGGTGAGCGTGGTCGACACGATCGGTGCCGGTGACGCCTTCATGTCCGGCCTCGTCTACGGTCTCGTCTCCGGGGGCCTCGTTTCGGCGCTCACTGCCGAGGTCTTCGCTCCCGCCGCCGATCTCCTGTCAGCGCTCGACCGAGTCGTCGATACGGCGCTCGCCAGTGCGGCTGTCGCGGTGTCCCGCGCCGGCGCCGCCCCGCCGCGCCTGGAGGAACTGGCGCAGAGGTCGGCGTCCTGACACCGAACGTCACTGGAGTGGGCGACCCCGGCCGTCACTGAGCGCGAGTCGTCGTGACACCTTCTCTCTCCCCCGGGATGATCAGTGCGCGAAGTGCTGCACCTGGGTGGCGTCAGTCGTCGGACGCCTTCCGGAAGAGGTAGCGGGATTCGGGTTCGTTCGTCGTCATCTCGGCGGCGGCGAGGAAGTCCCCTTTCGCCTTCGGATCACCCTCCGCTTCACGCAGGTGGGCGCGGATCGCATGGGCCCGATGCCGGGTCAAGGGGTGCTGGAGGAGTCCATGCTCGCGATCCAGTTCCTCGAGCAGGGCGCTGGCGCGCGCGTGCCCGAAGGCATGGGCTACGGCGACGACCCGTGCAAGCATGACCAGGCCGCTCGGTTCGACCTGCTCGAGCGCCAGATACAGAGCGGCGATCTGTGCCCAGTCGGTCTGCTCGGCGACCGCTGCGGACGCATGCACGGCGGCTATCGCGGCTTGCAGTCGGTATGTCCCCACGTTCCCCCGGGACCATGCGGCACGGATGAGATCCGATCCCTCTCGGATGGACTCCTGATCCCACCGAGTGCGGTCCTGATCCGGAAGAGGGATGAGCTCGCCATCCGCGCCGGCGCGCGTGGCCCGACGCGAATCGACCAGCAGCATGAGGGCGAGGAGGCCCGTCGATTCCGGGTCATCCGGGACGAGTGCGTGCAGCAGCCGCGTGAGTCGGATAGCCTCGCCGGTCAGGTCGGTTCGGGTGAGATCGGTGCCGGTGGTCACCGTGTATCCCTCGTTGAAGATCAGATACAGCACCCGCATGACCGCGGAGAGGCGGCCGGGGAAGTCCTCATCGGGCCCCAACTCGAATCGGGCACCGCTCTTGCGGATCTGCTGCTTCGCACGGCTGATCCGCACCGCCATCGTCTGCTCGGTCACCCCGTAGGCATGTGCGATCTCGGCGGTGGTCAACCCGCCCACGGCTCGCAGAGTCAACGCGACACGGGAGGCGGACGACAGGGCGGGGTGACAACACAGCAGTAGGAGATTCAGGCTGTCGTCGTGGTCCGCCAGGGCCAGGTGCGACGAGGGCTGGTTCGGTTCGGAGGCCACGTACTGCTCTTCTCGGCGGCGGTCAGCAGAATCGGCGCGCAGCGCATCGACCATGCGACGGTAGGCGACGCGGATCAGCCAGGATCGGGGCTGATCGGGGATCGCGTCCGGGCGCCACTGCCGGCTTGCGGCGAGCAGCGCATCCTGAGTGGCTTCCTCGGCGATGTCGAAGTGACCGAAGCGACGCACCAGGGCCCCGAGGACCTGCGGTGCCTCCGTGCGCAGCAGGTCCTCGATGGCGTCAGGCCGGGCAGTCACGCGAAGTCGTCACCCATGATGGGACGGATCTCCATCGGTTCGCCGAGCATGTCGACCATCCGTGCGACGATGTCCTGCGCACGCTCCACGCCCGACACCTCGATGACGGCGAACGACGCGAGGACCTCCTTGAGCTCCGCGAAAGGACCGTCGGTCATGACTATCCCTCCGTCGACCTTGCGGACGGTCGTTGACATGGCGGGGTGCCCGAGCCCCTCGGTGCTGACGAACTCCCCGCTGGCACGCAGCTCGGCTTCGAACTGCTGATACGCGGCGAAGGCGGCAAGCGCGTCCTCGGTGGGGGCATCCGCGGTGGCGGCGTCCCAGCTGCTGCTCGGCGTGTAGCCGAGAATGAGGAACTTCACGATCTCATCTCCTCGAGTCGGTGGCAGTCCAGGCTAGCGAGGGGCACGCGACGACCGCAGCAGGGAGACGGCGGTCGCGGTGCACCAACCGAAGGCGAAGAGTCCTGTGACCGCCACCTGGATACTCGCGGTCTCGGGAACGACGGGAGCAAGCAGGGCGATCGCCACGATCCCGCTCCCGATCGCTGCGGCCGCACGCCGTTCGCGGATGGCGCGGATGAGCGCGACGATGGCCGCCACCGCCAGGGCGGTGAAGGCGACGATCGCCGCCGCCGTGTGGACGACAGCACTCGCCGTGGGCTCGGCCGCGGGGCCGTCGGCGACCCCGAGGGGGAAGCCGTTCGCGGGGTCTTGCCGAAAGAGGCCGGCGGCGATGAAGCCCGCCCCACTGATCGCGATGAGGATCGGGATGGCGGCGCGCCCGAGCCCGTCGGTCACGATCCGCCGGTGACCGATCGCAAGGCAGATCAAGCCCAGTCCCGCCAGAACGAAAGTGAGGACCTGGATCCAGCCGAGGTCTCCGGTGGAGAGCTGGCTGATCGGGTGGATGCGGATGTCGAAGCCGGGACGCGTCAGCATCTGAGCGAGTGCGGACGCGTAGAACAGCGGTCCCGCGAGGGCTCCTGCGAGGAGGAAGGGGCGGGTCGAACGGGGGAGGGGGTGGACCTCCCTGTATGCGCGGTGGGTTGTCGAGTTCGTGATCACTGGGCGTGCTCCTCTTCTGGGTCTTCTGCGGCGAGTGCTTCTGCACTGATACCTCGGAGCCGCGCGGCGAACTTTGACATCACACTTTCGCGCCGTTCACTGGGGGCGCCCGAGGCGAAATCCGGTGAGGTCACGCGCGGATGTCAATGTGCAGGATTCGGTTCCGAGGTATCTGAGAACGCGGCCCGCCGGGCGGCAGGAGAAAGGACATCTCATGAACGAGAACCCGCTGGAGAACATCACCGCCGAGCAGATCGACGCCTACGGGCTCGGAGAGCAGCCCACGCCCGGCAGCGCCGTCGCGGCGCTCGACAGGCTCGTCGGCGAGTGGAAGGTCACGGGTGGCGCCGAGGGCGTCATCCGCTACGAGTGGATGGGCGGACGATTCTTCCTGCTTCAGCACGTCGAGCTCGAACAGTTCGGCCAGGCGATCACCGGTCTCGAGGTCATCGGTCAACTGCGCCCGTTCGGCGAGCCCGTCGGCGCCGATGTCGTCTCCCGGTTCTACGACTCGCTGGGCAACACGCTCGACTACGTCTACGAGCTCGAGGGAGACACGCTGACCATCTGGGCGGGATCGAAGGGGAGCCCTGCGTACTTCTCCGGCACATTCAGTGACGACGATCGTGTGCTCGACGGCGCCTGGGTGTACCCCGGCGACGGTGGCTATCCGTCCACGATGACCCGCCGTTGAGCCGTCCCATTTCGAAGAGAGCGGAATCACCATGCCGAAGAAGTCCTCCCCCGATCGCTCGCTCCACCAGGTCGTATCTGCGGATGGCACGGAGATCTCGTATGAACGGCACGGGGAGGGCCCGGTCGTCATTCTGGTCGCGCAGGCCCTCTCCGACCTCCGGGACAATCGTCGCCTCGCCGGGCTGCTCGCCGACGGTCGCACGGTCGTGAACCACGACCGTCGTGGCCGTGGCGGCAGCGGTGACGCCGGAGCATGGAGCGTGGCTCGCGAGATCGAAGACATCGAGGCGCTCATCGACGCCCACGGTGGCAGGGCGTCACTTGTGGGTACCTCATCCGGCGCGGTCCTCGCGTTGGATGCTGCCGCCGCTCTGCCTGACAAGGTCGAGGCTGTCGTCGCCTTCGAGCCGCCGGTGATCGTGGACGATCGCCGCGCACCCGTCCCCCGCGACCTCCCCGACCGTCTCGGGAAGCTGGTCGATGAGGGGAGGGGCTCGGATGCCGTTCGCGAGTTCACCCGCGTCGCCCTGGGCGCATCCCCGCTCATGATCGGTGCGATGCGCCTCATGATCGGCCCCTGGCGGAGCATGGTCGCGATGGCCAGGACGACGGTCTACGACACGCGTCTCTGCGCGGGGCTGCAGGACGGAAGACCTCTGACCGGTGAACGGTGGAGCCAGCTCCGGGCACCCTCTCTCGTGCTCGTCGGGATCAGGAGCGAACCGTTCGTGCTCAGCGGCACCCGGGAGCTGTCGTCGCTGATCGGAGCCCGCTACGAGTCGATCGAAGGGGTGCATCACGCGACGCCGATGATGAAGCCGGCCGCCCTGATCCCGTCCATGGTGTCGTTCCTCGGCGAGGTCCGCTCTTGATCAGCCCCGGAGACGCTGACAGGGTCTTCCGAGCCCTGGGCGATGCCACACGTCGCGACATCCTCGCACGCACGGTTCTCGAGGAGCAGTCGGTGACGGAGCTCGCGCGCCGCTACGACATGAGTCATACGGCGGTGCAGAAGCATGTCGCCGTGCTCGAACGTGCGGGACTCATCGTCAGGCACGCGCGTGGGCGGGAGCGCGTCGTGCGCGCAGACCGGGAGAGGATCCGGAGGGTGTCTCGGGTTCTTCGTAGTTCGGGCGGCCCTCTTGACACCCCCGCTTCGCAGGCATAACGTACAACCAAATGGTTGCACAAAGAGAACTGAGCGAAGCGGAGGTCGACCGTGTCTTCCACGCACTGGCGACGTCGACCCGGCGCGACATCCTGCGCCGGACGATCGAGCGGGAGCAGTCGGTCTCGACCCTCGCCTCCGAATACGAGATGTCGTTCGCCGCGGTGCAGAAGCACGTCGCCGTGCTCGAGGCCGCGAACCTCATCGTCAAGCGCGCCGAGGGACGCGAGCGGCTCGTCCGCGCGAACCCCGAGATGATCGCCCGCGCCAGGGCGCTCCTCGCCCGATACGAAGAGCTGTGGCGGTCGCGCATCGCCCGACTCGACGATCTGCTGGCCGAGACCCCTCGGTCCGGCTCCTCCGACAACAGCGATACCGAGAAGAACGCACAAGGAGACTGAACATGCCTGTCACCGACGTCATCACCGATGCCGACAACCTGACCATGACCGTGGTCGCCGACTTCGCCGCCCCCATCGAGCGGGTGTGGAGCGCCTACTCCGACCCGCGGCAGCTCGAGCGCTTCTGGGGTCCTCCCGGATGGCCGGCCACCTTCACCGCGTGGGACCACACCGTCGGCGGCCGTGCGCAGTACTCGATGAACGGTCCACGCGGGGAGAAGTCCTCCGGGTCGTGGGAGTTCATCTCGATCGATGCGCCGAACGCGTTCGAGGTCATCGACTCGTTCGTCGACGAGAACGGCACGCCACTCGACGGCTTCCCCGCGCAGCGGATGGCCTTCGCCTTCGAGTCCACCGCCGACGGCACCCGCATGACCACAACGAGCCACTTCGACTCGGTCGACGCCCTCGAACAGGTCGTCGAGATGGGTCAGGTCGAGGGGATCAAGATGGCCATGGCGCAGCTCGACGCCGTGCTGCAGGACCTCCGCGACTACGCGCAGGGCAAGGGCACGCGACTGGAACTGCTCGACGACACTCACGTGCGCATCACCCGCCTGGTCGATGGGCCGCGCGAGCTGGTGTGGCGCGCGCACTTCGAGCCCGAGCTCATCCGCAAGTGGATGCTCGGACCCGACGGGTGGGAGATGACGGAGTGCGTCGCGGCCACCGAGGTCGGCCAGTCGTACCGGAACGCCTGGGCGCCGGTCGGCGACACCGAGGGGCAGCCGTTCGGATTCGAGGGGGAGGCACTTCTGATCGATGCTCCGCGCCGCGCGGTGACCACCGAGCGGATGCAGGGCATGCCCACCGAGACCCTCAACGATCTGAACCTGTATGAGGAGGACGGCGCGACGCTGGTGACACTGCTCATCGAGTATCCCGACAAGGAGACGCGCGACATGATCCTCGCCACCGGCATGGTGGACGGCATGGAGTCGTCGTTCGCCCGTCTGGAGCGGGAGCTGCTCGCCGTCTGAGTGTGAATAACTCCTCAGAACCGGTCGGACCCGCGCGGTCCGGCCGGTTCTCCGGCGCTCGGCGCCCTGTTCTTGAGGAGTTGTTCACGCGCCGGCTGCCGCACCCGGCGCGGGGTCGGCAGGCGGAACCCGATGAGGCGGGATAGGGTGGCGTCACGATGAGGATCACGCGCCGCACTCTGCTCCTCGGCGCCGGAGCCGGTGTCGCTTCGGTGCTTCTCGCCTCCTGCACCCCCGAACCCGCTCCCACGCCGACCCCCACCCGCACGCGCGAACCCGAACCGCCACCCGGGGTTCCCGCCGCGGCAGGCAGCGTGCGCAGCACCTGGACCACGGACCCGTACTCGCTCGGCGCCGTCAGCTTCACCCCGGTCGGCGTGCTGTCCGATACCCGCTCCGCCTTGGCGCGGCCCGTCGGCAAGCGGCTGTTCTTCGCGGGCGAGGCGACAGACGTGGACGCTCCCGGCACGGTGCGCGGAGCCATCGCCTCGGGCACTCGCGCCGCCGAAGAAGTCATGGTCCCTGCAACTTCGGGCGAACGCATCGCCGTGGTGGGCGCAGGCCTCGCCGGCGCGACGGTCGCCGCGCTCCTCGCCGAGGGCGGCATGGAGGTCACGGTCTTCGAGGCACGAGACCGTGTCGGCGGACGAGTCCATTCGCGCCTCGACGACTCCTGGCCCGTACCGGCGCAGCTCGGGGCCTGGCTCTTCAGTGCGGACGACAGCGAGGTGCTCGATCGCCTGAGCAGCGGGGAGGTCGGGATGGTCGATCTCGCCGGCGAGCTCTGGCGCGGACCGGACGGCGACATCGATCCGGTCGACCCGCAGCCTTTCGACGCCGCGATCACGACGGCCCAGGCTGCGCCCGAGGACACCTCCGTGGCCGACGCGCTGACCGCCGCGGGCATCGACCCCGCAGATCCCGCGACCGCCGCATTGCTCGCGATCCTCGCCGCCCGCACCGGAGCCGGCGCCGACGAACTCTCGAGCTGGTTCGCACCGCCGCTGCCCGCAGGAGACCCGAAGGCGGCGACGGGCGACCTCACGCCGTTCATCGAGAAGACGCTCGACGGCGTCACCGTCGGCCTCAACTCGCCCGTCGCGAGACTGGCGTACGACGACTCGGGGGTGAGCGTGCGTCTCGGCACCGGGGAGGCGCTGTCCTTCGATCGCGTCGTCGTCACCGTGCCGCTCGGGGTGCTGCAGGACCGGAGCATCGAGTTCGACCCGCCGCTGCCCTTCTCCAACCGCGGCGCGGTCTCGGCTCTCGGCATGGGCGCGATCGAGACGGTGTGGCTGCGCTGGGACGAGGCGTTCTGGGACAGCGAGGAGGCGATCTGGCACGCTGTCGGTGCCGACGTGGCGATCCCGACCTGGATCAACCTGCGACCGGCGACCGGGGAGAACGTGCTCGTGGGGATCGTGGGCGGGGCGGCTGCCGCCGACTTCGCGCAGCTCGACGAGGACGAGGCCATCGAAGCCGCCCTCGCATCGCTCGCCCTCTACGTCTGACCGACGCGCTCGTCTATCGAGGCCTGCACGACCGTCGTCGTCTCCGCACTCTGCTCGCTCTCTTTGCGCAGCGTTCGCGGCAGCGGCATGCGGCTGATGAGCACGAGCACCGAGGCGACCAGAGCGAACGTGGCGAGGGCGATCGCGGACGACACGAGGAACTCCAGCGGTCCGCTCACCTGTCGCGGGTCGAGGAAGTAATAGGGGTACCAGCCGATCAGCGGCCCGCGGATCATCGTGAACACGCCCCAGAGCACGGGGTAGGCGAGCGTCACCGGCACCACCCGCCACGGCACGGAACGGTGCCCGGGGGCGAGCGCCCATGCCGCCACCGTCACTGCGGGCAGCCAGAAGTGGAGCACCTGATCCGACCACGGGACGTCGATGCGGATACCGCGGACTCCGGCCTGCCAGACGAGGATCGCGAACACGAGTCCGGCCGTGATCGTCCATGTCAGCACGAGAGCCAGTGCGACCGTGAGCCAGCGCGGATCGCGTGCCGTGCGCAGGGCGATCACACCCGCGATGCTCAACAGCACCACGAACGCGATGTTCGACTGGTTGGTCAGATAGGCGAAGAAGTTCTGGCTGGCGATGGTGTTCGACGCCAGGCCCCAGGCGAGTCGATGGATGAGCGCCACGAGGCAGACGGCGGCGGCGCCGAGGCGGAGCAGGCCGAAGACGGTGCGGGCCTTCACCGCTGCGTCACCACCCATTCCGTCATCCGCCGAGTCTACGGACCGCACCTCGGAGGACCCGCCGTGCCGCAGCGGGCGCCCCTCACGCGCGACGGTCGCTCAGCGCCGCGGCTCGCGGGTCGACCACAGTGCCAGAGCGACGAGCACGGGCTGGAAGAACAGTCTGACGAAGCGCTTCATGTCGGTGTCGAGGCCGAATCCGTCGCGGTGGTGCATCCACTGCGCCACGTTGCCGGGGAACACGGCGACGAAGAACAGGGCGGCGATCGTGCCGACCGTGCGCCGACGACGGCGTGCCAGCAGCAGAGCGGAACCGAGCGCGACCTCGGCCACGCCGGAGGCCAGCACCGTGGTGTCCGGGTCGAGCGGCAGTGACTCGGGCACCTGCGCCTGGAACTCCTCGCGGGCCACCGTGAGGTGGGAGACGCCGGCGAAGACGAGCGAGGCGCCGAGGAAGATGCGGCCGATGGTGCGGGCAGGAGTCGACATGGTGCGAGTGTACGCCTCGGCCACTGCGTTCAGATCAGTCGGCGGAGTGCCTCTTCGAGCGAGACGCCCTGAGCCTCTGCACGGTCTCGCAGCCTCGCGTGCTCGTCGGACGAGAGCGGGATGCGCAGCTCGATCGGGTCGTCCTCCGGCGCATCCAGCCCGTCGAGGAGATCGGAGGTCTCGGCCCACAGGGTCTCTGCGGCGGGGGCCGGTGCTGTGGAGGCCGGGGCGGAGGGAGCAGGGGTGGAGGGAGCAGGGGTGGAGGGAGCAGGGTTGGAGGCCGGGGTGGAGGGAGCCGAGGCTGCGACCGCAGCTGAGGCAGCGACCGCAGCTCCGGCATCCGTCGCCATCGTGAAGCCCGGTCCTCGCCGCGGTTCCTGCTTCGCCTGGTAGGCCTTCGCTGCGGCGTTCGCCCGCTCGTCGGCCGCCTCGTTCAGGGGGTGCCCTGCGTGGCCCTTGACCCAGGAGAACTCGACGTCACGGCCGCGGATGGCTTCGTCGATGCCCTCCAGCAGGTCGCGGTTCAGCACCGGGCCGCCGTCGGACTTGCGCCAGCCCTTGCGCTTCCACCCCGGCATCCACTTGGTCACGGAGTCGATCACGTACCGGCTGTCGCACTCGATCAGCAGCTTCTCGTCGGTGCCGGCCGTCGCGCGCAGCAGCTCCAGCACGGCGCGCAGCTCGCCCTGGTTGTTGGTGCCGTGCGGCGAACCGCCGGCCGCCCAGTTGGCGTCGTCGATGTACCAGGCCCAGCCGTTGGGGCCGGGGTTGCCCAGGGCGGAGCCGTCTGCGGCGGCGGTGATCGTCATCCTTCAACCGTAACGGTGGGGGACGACGCGGAATTCACCGCCGGACCACCATCGGGGTGCCGGTGACCGGATCGGGCGTCACCACCGCGTCGATGCCGAAGACGTCGCCGACGCGCTCTGCCGTGATGAGCTCGGACGGGGCCCCGGTGGCGACCACGTGGCCCTCCTTCATGAGCACGAGATTGTCCGCATAGCGTGCCGCCTGGTTGAGGTCGTGCAGCACCGCGATGACGGTCTTGCCCTGCGCGTTGAGGTCCCGCAGCAGATCGAGCAGCTCGTACTGGTGCGCGATGTCGAGGAAGGTCGTCGGCTCGTCGAGCAGCATCACCGGGGTCTGCTGGGCGAGCAGGAGCGCGACCCATACGCGCTGACGCTGCCCGCCGGAGAGCTGGTCCACGTAGCGCTCGGCGAGGTCGGTGGTGTTCGTCGCGGCGAGAGCCGCGCGGGTGGCGGTGTCATCGGCGGACGTCCACCGCTGCAGTGCGGAGTGGTGAGGGTACCTGCCGCGCGAGACCAGGTCGGCGACGCGCATCCCCTCGGGAGCGATGGCGTCCTGCGGCAGGAGTCCCATCCTTCGGGCGAGCTCCTTGGAGCCGTACTCGCCGAGCGCGCGACCGTCGAACAGCACGTCGCCGGATTCGGGCTTCAGCACGCGGGCGAGGGTGCGCAGCACGGTGGACTTGCCCGAGGCGTTCGGCCCGAGGATCACGGTGAACGACCCCTCCGGCAGCGCCAGGTCGACGCCGTCGACGACGACCTTGCCGTCGTAGGCGACGACGAGTCCACGGGCTTCGAGTGCCGGGTGCGGCGTGGTCATTGTTCCTCCGGGTGTTCGAATCGCCCGAATGGTTCCGTTTCCGGGTGGGAGGGAACCATCCGAGCGATTCGAGAGGTGTCAGCCGAGCAGGTCTTCGACCTGGTCGATGACCAGGTTGGCACCGATCACGCCGATGCCCACCATCCAGGTGTCGTCCTCCACCTCGAAGGCCTTGTCGCCGGCGGGGCCGGGCTGGGCGCCCCACAGTCCGGTGATCCGCTCCTGCGTGGTCGCGGTGGGGTCTCCGCCGGGGCTCATGTAGAACACCACGTCGCCGTCGATCTGCTCGTAGAGCTCGGGGCTGAGCTCCATCATCGAGTACTCGTTCCAGTCGCGGTCGGCGCCCAGATCGAAGCCCATGTCGGTGAGCAGCGAGCCCGAGAAGGTGCCGGGCCCGTACAGGCGGAAGTTGTCGGCGCGGAAGCGCGCGATCGATGCGGTGGTGCCGTCGGCATCGACCGCCGAGCCGACCTCGGACGCGCGGTCCTCGACGCCCTTGATGAGCTCGTCCATCTTGTCGCTCTGGTCCACGGCGGCGGCGGTCAGCACGGCCTGCTCGGTCCAGTTGGTGCCGGTGTCCTCCGAGAAGACGGTGGGCGCGATGGCCGACAGCTCCTCGTAGAGCGCCTCGTGCCGCACCTTCGAGCCGATGATCAGGTCGGGGGCGAGGTTCGCGATCGCGTCGACGTCGGGTTCGGCGATGAAGCCGATCGATTCGGTGCCGTCGAGGTCGTCGGCGAGGTAGGCGGGGAAGCCGCGTCCGGCCCCGATCTCCGGTGCGCCGACCGGAGTGATGCCCAGGGCGACCAGCGCGTCCATCTGCGGGGAGTCGAGCACGACGATCCGCTCGGGGACCGACTCGAACTCCGTCTCGCCCATCGCGTGCTCCACGGTATAGCTCGTGTCCGTTGCGGGAGCGGATTCCTCCGCTGCGGGGGTGCTCGAGCATCCGGTGGCGATCAGGGTGATCGCGGCCAGAGAGGCGACAGCGGTGGCGAGCGGACGGAAGCGCGTTCGATGAGGTCTGTTCACGTCTCACAACCCTAGTGATGTTTGGTTAGGCTATCCAAATATGAGTTCGGAACCCGTCGTCGTCGCGCGCCGTCGCGCCCCGCTCGCGGCATCTCGCTTCCCTGCGTGGTTCGGCGTCGCCCTGGTCGTGGCCCTGCTGGCGATCTCGCTGGCATTGAGTCTCGCCGTCGGCGCGCGGTTCGTGCCTCTGGACGAGGTGGTGCTCTCACTGTTCGGCACGGGTGACCAGAACGTCCTGAACATCGTCGGCGAGCTGCGCGTGACCCGCACCGTCAACGCCGTCATCTGCGGCGTCGCGCTCGGTGCTGCCGGTGTCCTGATGCAGGCGCTCACCCGCAACCCGATCGCGGACCCGGGGATGCTGGGCGTCAGCGCCGGCGCCTCGTTCGGCGTCGTCGCCGGCATGAGCGTGCTGGGCGCCCTCGGCGTCGGAGGCACGATCTGGCTCGCGCTCGCCGGAGCGGCTCTCGCATCCGCGGTGATCTTCTGGTTCTCGGGCACCCGGTTCGCCTCCGGTTCCCCCGTGCGACTGATCCTCGCGGGCGTCGCGTTCTCGGCCATCCTGGCCGGACTCTCACAGGCGATCGTGTTGACGGATGAGACGGTGCTCGACGCCTTCCGGTTCTGGCGAGTCGGCTCCCTCACCGCCCGACCGGTGGAAGAGGCGCTGCCGCTGGTCGCCTTCATCGTCGTCGGGGTGCTCCTCGCTCTGCTGCTCGGGCCCGCGCTGAACCTGATGGCACTCGGTGACGACAGCGCGATCGCGCTCGGGGTGAAGCCCGGTGTCGTGCGCGCGCTCGTGCTCGTCGCCGTCACGCTGCTGTGCGGCACGGCGACCGCGATCGCCGGTCCCATCGCGTTCGTCGGTCTCGTCATCCCGCATCTGCTCCGTAGCCTCGTCGGGCCCGACCTCCGCATCGTGCTGCCGCTGTCGCTGCTCGCGGCCCCTGCGATGCTGCTTCTGGCCGACACCCTCGGCCGCGTGATCGGCGGAGGTGGCGAGGTGCAGGTCGGCATCGTCACGGCTCTGATCGGCGGCCCGCTGCTCATCGCCTTCGTGGTCGGCAAGCGGACGGCGGGGATCTCATGAGCCTGCGCATCGTCGCACTGACGTCCGACGACCGTGTGCTCCGCGGAGAGCGCTGGTCATTCCGGTTCAGCCATCGCACGGCCCTCGTGTGCGGCATCCTCGCCGGCGTCCTGCTGGTGCTGCTGATCGCGGCGCTCATGATCGGGGAATATGTCGTCACCCCGGCTGCATTGATCGAGACGCTGCTCGGCCGCCCGCCGGAGCGACTGGACGGGTTCTTCGTGCTCGGGCGCCGTCTGCCGCGAAGCCTCGTCGCGATCGTCGTCGGTGCGAGTCTGGCCGTGGCCGGGGCCGTGTTCCAGAGCCTGACCCGCAACCCGCTCGCCAGCCCCGACGTGATCGGCATCAGCAGCGGCGCCTCGGTCGGCGCGGTGGTCGTGATGCTCGTGCTGGGCGGATCCCTGGCACAGGCGGCCCTCGGAGCGGTCATCGGTGCCCTCGTGATCGCGGGCGTGATCATGCTGTTCACCGCGCGTTCCGGGCTCCACGGCGTGCAGTTGATCCTCACAGGTGTCGCACTGTCGGCCACCGCCATGGCCGTGGTCGACTACGTGCTCACCCAGGTGTTCGTCGCGAGCGCGACTACGGCGCAGACCTGGTTGATCGGCTCGCTGCAGGGTCGGGGATGGGGCGATCTGCTGCCTGCGCTGATCGCGTTGCTCCTGATCATCCCGCTCCTCGTCCGGGCGGCACCGGCTGCGCGGATGATGGCACTCGGCGACAGTGTCTCGACCGCGCTGGGCGTGCGGACCGTGCGGGCGCGCTGGATCCTGCTCGTCGCCGCGACCCTGCTCGTGGCGGTCGCCGTCGCCACGGCGGGGCCGATCTCGTTCGTCGCGCTGATCGCCCCGCACATCGCCCGACGCCTGACCGGTGCGACGAGCTTCCTCGCCTCGGGTCTCGTGGGGGCGCTGTTGCTGCTCACGAGCGACCTGCTCGCGCAGAACATCTTCCCGGCGCCGATCCCGGTCGGCGTCGTCACCATCACCGTCGGCGGCGCATTCTTCCTGTGGCTGCTCTGGAGAGAGGGGGCTCGGCGTGGCTGAGCACACCGTCGACCGCATCCGTCCTCCACAGCGTCCTCGCCGTTCCGGAGCTCGCGTCTTCGCCGCCCGCGTCACGGCCGTGCGCGATCTCACCCCGCACATGCGGCGGCTGACCATCTCCGCGGAGGAGCTCGCCGACTACGCGCCCGCGGGGCCTGACGAATACCTCGGTCTGCTGCTGCCTCGCGACGAGAGCGTTCCGCTCGTGCTGCCCGCGAACGATGGGACGGAGAACATCCGTGCAGCTGTCGCGGCCATCCCCGACGAGGAGCGGCCAGATCTGCGCTGGTACACGCTGCGCGACCACCGCCCCGAGGCTCGTGAGATCGACGTCGACTTCGTCGTGCACGGCGATGAGGGGCCCGGAACCCGATTCGCCGGACGAGCGCGTGTCGGCTCGTCCCTCGGCATCCGCGAGTGCACGGCCTTGTATGCGCCCCTGCCCGAGACCCGCGCGCGGGTGATCATCGGCGACGAGTCGTCACTGCCCGCGATCGCCCGCATCCTCGAGGCGACGGAGGCTCCGGAGACGCACGTCTTCATCGAGATCGCGGATGCCGCGGAGAAACAGGAACTCGCGGGCGCCGTCACCTGGGTCGAGCGCCGGGGTGAGCTGCCCGGTGCGCGACTGCAGCAGGCTGTGCGGGCCGCTGAGCTCCCCGAGGTGATCGACTATGCGTGGGTGTGCGGAGAGCGACTCGCCGTGCAGGAGCTACGCCGTCACCTGGTGGACCGTGGCGTATCGAAGGACCGGATCACATTCTCGGGATACTGGCGGCTGGGCGAAGCGCGGGGCTGAGGCCGGCGGCTCCGGCCGGTCTGTCAGTCGTCTTCGGGGTCGTCGTCCTCGGGCTCCCGGTTCTCGGTCGCGGTCGCTTCCGGCACGGGAGGGGCGACGGGGAACAGGACCGAACTCAGATCGCCGCTGGTCTCCGCGCCGAGTCCGATCGACAGCGGATCGACGACGGGGGCCGTATCGAGGACTTCCGATTCGGAGCGCTCGAGCGGTTCCGAGGGCAGCACCCACTGGTTCTCTTCTTCTTCAGGCTTCTGCTGGAACAGTCCCATGGGGTCCATTGTGACCCCGCGCGGCCGACACGGGGTCGGATTCACACGCGATTGATCGGATGCCGCTGCAGCAGGCCGGGCGGTCAGGTGGAGGCCGTGCGGCGGAAGGTGAAGTACCCCGAGACGCCACCGTGATTGACGACGCCTGTTCCCGTGCTCATCAGCCGATCCGAGGTGGTGGCGCCGGAGTCGACGAAGGCGTATCCCGTGTGCTCGAGCCGCCACCCCACCCTCTCGACCTCGCCGAGGAAGTAGCCGACGCTCTCGTTCTGGAGGTAGTCGTTCTCCGCGGAACCCCAGGACGACGGGGCCCCGGTGAGACGGCTGACCTCGACGTGCAGATGGAGCAGGGGGTCGCCCCTGGTGTACGCATCTCGTGCTGCTCCGAGCAGCCGTTCTGCTTCTTCCGTCGTCAGCATGATCCCCCTTCATGAGACCGCCGGTCGACGGCTCATCTGAGAGCGTACGTCGGATGAGCGTGTCAGGTGGAGGCCGCGCGCACAGCGTCGACGAGTGTGCGCCAGGGGCCGTCGAGCGCGGAGTCCGGCAGCTCGCGTTCGCGTCTCTCGGACGGTGTGCGCGCTCGGATGCTCCACATGAACCGGTCGGCACCGACGCTGCCGTCCGGTTCCTGGTCCCACGGGCAGCTGTCGATCAGGTCGATCCACTCCACGGCGGCGTCGGGTTCCGCTTCGACCCGCCACTGACGGCGGATGCCGGCGATGCCGCCGGTGCGCACCACCGCGATGACGACCTGCGCGTCAGTCGGTGGAGGGGACTCGCTCATCCTCATAGACTCCCACGGTCGTCCACGCCCGTCGAGCGGCTGCGGCCGTGGCGGTATCGACGGTCGTGGCCGCGGCGACGGTGGCGTCGGCGAACTGCGTGAAGGTCGCGGTGCTCGACAGGCCTCCGGTGAGGGCGCGATACCAGACGGTTCCCGCGCGCTCCCAGGCGTTGCCGCCGAGGTCGGTCGCGAACAGGGCGAACGCGCGATTGGGGATGCCGGAATTGATGTGCACCCCGCCGTTGTCTTCCGTGGTGCGGACGAAGCCGCTCATGTGGTCGGGCTGCGGATCGCGGCCGAGTTCGTCGTCGTCGTAGGCGGTGCCGGGCGCGATCATCGAGCGCAGCGCCGCGCCTTCGACCGCATCGGTGAAGATCTCGGCGCCGATGAGCCAGGTCGCCTGGTCGGCCGTCTGGCCGAGGGCGTACTGCTCGGTCAGGGCGCCGAACACGTCGGCGATCGACTCGTTCAGGGCGCCGGGCTGCCCCTGGTACTCGAGGTTGGCGGTGTGCTGCACCACGCCGTGGGCGAGCTCGTGGCCGATGACGGTGAGCGAGCCGGTGAAGTGCTGGAACACCTCGCCGTCTCCGTCGCCGAAGACCATGCGCTCGCCGTCCCAGAACGCGTTGTCATAGTCGACGCCGTAGTGCACGGTCGCGTCGAGCGGCGCGCCCGCGTCGTCGAGGGAGTTGCGGCCGAACGCCGCCAGGAGCATCTCGAAGGTGGCGCCGAGCCCGTCGTAGGCCTCATTCACCGCGGTGTCTTCGACCGGGGCATCGTCTTCGCCCCGCACGACAGCGCCCGGCAGCTGCTGGGTGTTGCCGGCATCGCTGATGGTGCGGTTGGGGGCGTCGGACAGCTGCGCAACGAGGTCGCCGTTCTCGTCGATCGACAGGTCGATGCGGGCACGGAACGGCGGGCGCCCGGCGGTCAGTGTCTGCCGCGCGGCAGCGGCGGCCTTCGGGAAGCGACCCGACTCGGCCAGACGCGCGAGCAGATAGGAGGGGACCACTCCATGACGTTCTCCGGATGCTGTGCTGCTCATGGTGCGACCCTACGCCGGGGGGCCGACGTTCGGGGGCCTCCGCGGGCGGAGCGTCCTCTGAATCACCGTCACGCGACCGCCGCCTCCGCGGACGCCTCACCGTGCTTCATATCGGACCAGGGGTGCAGATTTCCGGAGCACTGAGGAGATGTCCCCCGAATGGCCGACAGACGCCTCCCTGAGGAGCGGCTACCTTGCGAAGTGTCGCTCGTCGTGTGTCGGGCGGAGGAATGTAGGGGGCTCATGCGCATCAAGACACCGGCCGCCAAGGTCGGGTACCTGCTCGTCTTCGTCATCGGGATCACCCTCACTGCGTTTCCGCTCGCAGCCATCAGCTACGAACTCGGATTCGCGTGGGCGACCGTGGCTCTCGTGGCAGCCGTCGTCGTCGCAGCGCGCACCTTTCGTGGTGCCGGCGAATCGGATGCCCCGCGTCCATGGTGGAAGATGACCAGCACGCGAGGCAGCGCGCTTCTTCTCAGCGCCTTCTTCTTGATCCAGGGAGTCGCCGCGTCGTTCGGTGCCTTCGGTGTACCCGATCCGACGTTGGTCCTGATCGGTGGCGTGGTGGCGCTGGTGATAGGCGCGTTCTACCTGCACTCGGCCCTCCGGGTTCAGCAGCCCGTGGAAGGCGCCGTTCCCGCGGAGAACTGAGCCCCGCACGCCGCGGGAGCTCTGGTCACGTCGTCTCAGTCGCGCTCGATGCTCAGCACGGTCGTGCGCAGGCCGTCGGATTCGAACTGCACCGGCATGCCCGGGTGGTCGACCGAGAACCAGAAGACGCCGTCGACGGTGTCGTACCTGCGGCAGGTGAGTGCGCCGAGGGGAGTCGTCAGGCTCACCGTCGACACGCTCGTCGTCTCGGGATCGAACGCGGAGTGACCCTGGAGTTCGAGCCACGTCACCCGGTTCGAGACCACCGCCTTCGGGTCGTCGACCGACCAGCGGTCGAGCGTCGCGCCCTCGTCGTCCACGTCGTGATAGCGGTTGACGTGTTCGGCGAGTGGGCCGTCCGGCCCTTCCAGGAGCAGATGGATCGTGGTTCCGGCGCCGATGGCATCACGGATCTCGGCCGCGGTGAAGGGCGTCGGGAGGAGTCCAAGGTCGAGCAGGTGCGGATCGGGATCGGTCATGGAGCCAGTCTGCGTCATACCCTGCTGGTTCGTCACGGGATGGTCTCGATGCTCCCTTCCCTGCCGCCATTCCTTGACAGGATTGCGTTTTGTATACAGAATACCAATACGCCCGAAGGGGTGATCCCGACCTGATCTTCCAATGACGAAAGAGGTAGCGAGATGGCACGTGCGAACGTGACGCGGTTTCTGGCACTGGGGGCCGCCGGTGCTCTGGCGCTCGGACTCGCCGCGTGCAGCGGTGGGGGTGGAGGAGGCGGTGGAGGCGTCGACGCCGACGGCAACGCCACCGTCGTCTGGTCGACCTGGGGCACGGCCGACGAGCTCACGCGCTACGAGGAGTTCAACAAGGACTTCATGGAGCGCCACCCCGACATCAAGGTCAAGCTGCAGCCCGTGGCCGACTACGGCGACTACCACTCCAAGCTGCTCGCCCAGCTCACCAGCAACACCGCCCCCGACGTGTTCTACGTGGGCGACGACAAGATCGGCCAGTTCGTCGACTCGAACCGGCTCATGCCGCTCAGCGACCTGATGGACTCGAAGGACAGCAAGACGAAGAAGGACGACTTCTTCCCCGGGCTCTTCGGCGCTGCCGAGAACGACGGCGAGGTGTACGCCGCCCCGAACGACTCGAACCCCGACGTGTTCTGGTACGACAAGCAGGCGCTCGCCGCCGCCGGCATCACCGAGGACCCGGCGACCCTGGCCGAGAACGGCGAGTGGACGACGGACAAGTTCCTCGAGATGAACAAGAAGCTCCACGACGCGGGCCTGACGGGCACGATGTATTGGAACTACTGGGCGACCCACTGGAGCTGGCTGTCGTCGCAGGGCCTCGACGCCCCGTACGACGACTCTGGCGCGTTCGTGGCGAACAAGGATGCCGACACCGTCGAGTCCGTGCAGCAGCTCGGCGACCTGTTCGAAGACGGCACCTTCGTCGTCGCAGACACCCTGCCGGACGGTGCCGGGGCCGACAGCGTGTTCGTGACGCACAAGGCCGGCTTCTTCGTGCAGGGTCGCTACACGATCGGCACGGTGAACGCGACGGGCGAGCAGGACAGCTACGACATCGTGCAGTGGCCGACTCCCGACGGCGAAGCCGCTCCGACCGGTGTCGCGACCAGCTTCCTCGCCATCAACGGCAAGACCAAGGTGAAGGACGCCGCATTCACGTTCTGGACCGAGTTCCTCTCGGCCGAGGGGCAGACCTTCCGTCTGCAGGGCGGCGGCAATGCCGTCCCGTCGATCAAGGGTGCAGACGACGTGGTGCTCGAGGGTGACTACCCCGCGCATGCGCAGACCTTCCTCGACATGCGCGACATCGGATTCGAGGACTACCCCGCCGAGGCGCGCGTGCCGGGTCTGCCGACCGCGATCGCGGACGAATTCCTGAAGCTCTACCAGGGCAAGACCGACGCGCAGGCCACCCTCGACACGATCGCCGACGTGGTCAAGGACCGGTCGGAGAAGTAGGCGTGAGCACTGTCACCGAGAACGGGCGGATGCCGCAGGTCACCCCTGCGGCATCCGCCCCGCCCCTGCGCAAGGAGGCACTCTGGCGCCGCCGTGATCGGCGGTGGGGGTACGTCTTCGTCGGCCCGCAGCTGCTCGGCATGGGCCTGTTCGTCGTGCTGCCGTTCGCGGCCAGCCTGGTGCTGGCTTTCGCCGACTGGGACGGTCTGTCCGACCTCACGTGGGTGGGATTCGCGAACTTCGCCGACCAGTTGACGGATCCGCTGCTGTGGCGGGCGATCATCAACACGCTCATCATCGCGATCGTCACGGTCCCCATCGGCCTGGGCCTCTCGGTGATCGTGGCGGTCGCGCTCGAGAAGCTCAAGACGCGCACGCTCTACCTGATCCTGTTCTTCGCGCCCGTCGTGACGTCGACGGTGGCCGTGGCGATGATCTGGCAGCAGATGTTCCGCTCCGACGGCCTGCTGTCCACGACGATCTCGAAGGTCTTCGGGGTCACCCCTCCGGATTGGCTGCAGGATCCGAAGCTCGCCCTCCTCGCCGTCTGCATCGTCACGATCTGGTCGTCGATGGGCCTGAACGTGGTGATCTTCCTCGCCGGCCTGCAGAACATCTCGCCCTCGGTGATCGAGGCGGCACGGATCGACGGCGCCGGCCCGTGGCGGCTGTTCACCAGCATCCGCCTGCCGCTGCTCTCGCCGATCGTGTTCTTCTCTTCTGTGGTTGCCTTCATTTCCTCCCTGCAGACGTTCGACACCGTCTACGTGCTCGTGCAGGACGCGGGCCCCGACAACGCCACCCGCACGATCGTCTACCACATCTTCGATCTGGGCTTCGGGCGGTTTGAGTTCGGTCCGTCCAGTGCCGCGAGCATCATCCTGCTCGTGCTGACCCTCGTCATCACCGCTGTGCAGTTCGGCGCGCAGAAGAAGTTCGTCCACTACGAGGATGACCCCGCATGAGCATCCAGACGCCTCCCCTCACCGGTCCCGCTCCGGCGACCGACTCCACCATCGCGATCACCGCGCCCGGCTACCGTTCGCGTGGCCGTGGTGGACCTGCCGCCGATCGCGCCCGCCGCTGGCTCGGTTCGACCGTCCTGCACGTCGTGCTCGTCATCGCCGGGATCGGCATGGTGTTCCCGTTCATCTGGATGCTGCTGACCTCGTTCAAGACGCTGCCGCAGCTGCTGAAGAACCCCCTGCAGTTCCTGCCCGACCCGTGGACCTTCGACAACTACACCGAGGCGTGGAACGCGGTGCCGTTCGGTCAGGCGTACCTGAACAGCGCCTACATCGCGATCCTGGTGGTGGTGGGCACCCTGCTCACGGCCTCGATGGCCGGCTATGCGTTCGCGCGCATCCGGTTCCGCGGCAGCAAGGTGCTCTTCATCGTCTTCCTGGCGACGCAGATGATCCCGAAGCAGGTGACGCTGATCCCGTTCTACCTGCTGATGTCGAACCTCGGTTGGGTCGACTCGCATCTCGCGCTGATCGTGCCGGGGATCATGGCGAACCCGTTCGCGGTGTTCCTGATGCGTCAGTTCGTGCTGGCGCTGCCGCGTGAGCTCGAAGAGGCGGCCATCGTCGACGGCGCCGGCCGCTGGCGCATCTTCTGGAGCGTCGTGCTTCCGAACCTCAAGCCCGGTCTCGCAGCCCTCAGCATCATCGTGGCGCTCGACGTCTGGAACGCCTTCCTGTTCCCCCTGGTGCTGCTGAACTCGCCCGACCTGTTCACGGTTCCGCTGCTGCTGAACGCGTTCGAGAGCCAGCAGGGATCGGTCAACTACGGCCTCGTGATGGCGGCCTCCGCGATCGCCACCGTGCCGATGCTGATCGTGTTCGTGATCGGTCAGCGCAAGATCCTCAACAGCATGGCGGCATCGGGACTCGGAGGACGATGATGACGGATGCTGCAGCGCTCGCCGGGCGTCACCTCGACCTCGTCACCACCCCGTTCACGCTGCCACGCTCGCGGGTGCTCGTGTTCCGTGCGGAGGACGGGGAAGGCGTGCGGGTGCACACCTCGGAGTACGAGAGGCGGCTGTCGGAATGCCGTGTACTGGATGCGCTGGCTGTGGTGGATGCGGCGGGAGCTGTGCATCCGGTGGTCGACGTGCATCCGGCGCGGGTGACCTTCGGGGATGCTGCGGCGACGCTGACGTTCGCCGATCCGTCGACGCTGAGCCTCGGGGGAGAACCCGGGTTGCGGGTGCGGCTGCGGCGACCGGACGGGAGTGTGGACGAGCATCCGCTCGGTGACGGTCTTCGACTCCGCATCGATGCCGATCGTGCCGTGGTCGTCGAACCCGGCGACCATGCTGCGGCGCTCGCAACGACGGAGGAGGTCTGGGGCGACTGGTTCGCGAAGTGTCCGACAGTGCGCGACGACCTGCAGGAGATGGCCGCGTTCTGCTGGTGGGTGCTCGGAGCGAACATCATCGAGCTGCCCTCGCTCGGCGACGCCAGAGCGATCGTCCCGTCGAAGATCGGCTATGTCGGCCTGTGGCAGTGGGATGCGTACTTCATCGCCGTCGGGTTGCGACACGGCGACCCGGAGCTCGCGCGCGAACAACTCGACATCGCCTTCCGGTTCGCCCAGTCCGACGGGCAGCTGCCCGACGTGGTGCACGAGCTCGGGGTGCTGGCCACCAGCGATGATCTGCCCGAGAGCGACCGCGCCAACCTGCGTCGCGCCGGCTCGCAGATCGCCGACCCGAGCGCGCCCGTGCCCCTGACGAAACCACCGCTCGCCGCGTGGGCGCTGCGCAAGGTGCTCGAGGTCGAGGATGCTCCCGACTATGCGCGCACGCAACTGGCCCGCGTCGTCCGCTCGCAGGACTGGTGGTTCGCCGCGAGCGACCTCGACCGCGACGAGATGCCGGAGTATGGCCACCCGTACTCCTCAGGCCTCGACGACAGCCCGATCTTCGACGGACCGCTGCCCACCGCGGCTCCCGACCTCGGGGCGTATCTCGTGCGCCAGGATCGGGAACTCGCGTCGCTGCTGGAGAAGTACGAGCCGGATACCGACGTGACGCGGTTCCGCGAGAGGGCGGCGGCCACGCAAGAGCTGCTGCTGCGCATGTGGGATGCCGAGCGGGAGCGTTTCCTCGCGTTCGGCGGAGGGGAGCCGCAGCTCAGCGACACCGTCGTCGGGTTGATGCCGCTGCTCACGGGCACGCTGCCGACTCCTATCGCCGAGAAACTGCGTGCGGCCGTCGACGATCCTTCTCGGTTCGCCCTCGCTTGGGGGCTGCCCACCGTCTCGGTCTCCGACCCCGACTTCTCGGACGAGCGCATGTGGCGTGGGCCGGTGTGGGTCAACACGAGCATGCTCGTCGCGGAAGGGCTCGAGGCTTCGGGATACGCCGAGCGGGCGCGTGACCTGCGCGAGCAGGCCGTGGCGCTGGTGATCCACGGCGGTGGTCCGCACGAGTACTTCAACCCGCACACGGGGCAGAAGGCACGCACGGCGACGACCGCGTTCGGCTGGTCGGCTGCGCTCTTCATCGACCTGGCGGTGACGCTGTCGCGGTGAGCGCCTTCGATGTGGGGGCCAGGCATGATCCTGGTTAGCTGATGTGATGCATGAGCCGCTCACGATCACGCTCGAAGACCCGCGCTCACCGGAAGGGCGAGGCGTCCTGGAGGCCTTCTTCGCGGAAGTCATCGGGCGCTACTGGGATCGGCCGGCCACCGCGGCGGAGGTCGAGCAGGAGATGGAGAGCGACCCGAGCGACGACCTCCGGGGCGATACCGGGTTCCTGCTCGTCGTTCGAGACGGCGCCCAGGCGGTCGGCTGCGGAGGCGTTCGATTCGTCGGACCGGGAGCGGGCGAGATCACGCGGGTGTACATCGCCCCCGCCGCGCGCGGGCGTGGGGTCGGCCGCTCCCTGATCCACGAACTCGAATCGATGAGTGCCGAGCGCGGTCTGCACACTCTCCGGCTGACCGTGCGTCGCGACCTCGCCGAGGCGCATCGGCTCTACCAGCGACTCGGGTATGAACCGGTCGCGCCCTTCTCCGACTCGCCCTACGCCCACCACCAGTTGGCGAAGAAGCTGGATGCGCCGTCCCCGTCAGAAGATCGATGACCGGCTCCGTCATCGGGAGCGGGATGCCCCGCGGTGCTACCCGGAGGAGTGGAGGGACTGCAGCAGCCCGACGCGCATCGACGTGCCGTCGGGGGACTGCAGCACGGTGAAGAGCGTGCGGGTGCAGGTGCGGCACCGCACGATGGCGGCGTGGCGATCGAGCTCGACCACGGTCTCGGCGAGGGCCGCGAGCGCGCCGCAACCGCCGCAGGTGCCGACCAGCGCGGTGACGTCCGCGCCGAAGAGGTCCCAGAGCATGCCGGCGATCGCGTTTCCGTCGACGGTCTGTGCGGGGGCGGCAGCATCCATCACTTTCCTCCGAATCGTTCGGTGCGCACGCGTTCCGGCGCATGCCCGAGGCCGACCAGCAGGTCGGCCACATGCTCGACGAACCCGGTGGGCCCGCACACGAAGACCAGGGGAGCGCGCTCGGGTGGCCAGGTGGCATCCCGGAGCACCTCTTCGGTGACACGTCCGACGGTCCCCGCCCATCCGTCAGGAGCGGAACGGGTGAACGCCCATCGCACATCCGCTGCCGCCCCTGCGGGTGCCGCCTCGAGCTCACTGCGATAGAGGGCTTCGTGCGGAGCCCGCACCGAGTAGAGCAACCTGACCGCGTCGGTCGCCCCTGCGGCCTGAGCCGCCCGCACCATCGACATCAGCGGCACGATGCCGGATCCACCGGCGATGAGCTGCACGGGACCGGGTGTTTCGGGCTGCCAGACGAAGTATCTCCCCAGTGGGCCCTTCACCTCGAGCTCGTCGCCGACGCGGACGTCGCGCACCAGGTACGGGGAGACCTCCCCGTCGGGGATCTCGTCGACCGCGAGTTCGATCGTCTCGCTGTCCCCGAAGGAGGCGAGCGAATAGGAGCGGACCGCCTGGTAGCCGTCTTCGGCGGTGAGACGGACATCGACGTGCTGTCCCGGGTCGCTCCCCGGCCAGCCCGGCACGCTGAGTCGGATCGTGCGAGCAGAATCCGTCTCGGCGTGCGCGCCCGTCACCCGCGCCTCACGCCAGCCGCCGACCGTCACCAATAGCGTTCCTCCGTCCACGGATCGCCGTGCATGTTGTAGCCGTTCTGCTCCCAGAAGCCCGGAGCGTCCTCCTCCATCAGGGTGAGTGCCCTGAGCCACTTCGCGCTCTTCCAGAAGTAGAGGTGCGGCACGATCAGCCGAGCGGGGCCGCCGTGCTCCGGGGCGAGCGGTTCGCCCTCGAACTCGAACGCGATCCACGACTGCCCGCCGAGCAGATCGTCGAGGGGGATGTTCGTGGTGTACCCGCCGTAGGAATGCGCCATCGCGAAGGAGGCGGCGGTGTCGATCCCGTCGAAGAGCGTGTCGAGGGAGACCCCGCGCCAGGAGGTGGCGAGCTTCGACCATCGCGTCACGCAGTGGATATCGGTGCGTACGTCTTCGATGGGCAGCTCGTGCAGTTGATCCCACGTCCAGGAGACGACCTCGCCGACCTCGTTGCGGATGCCGAAGCTCCACTCCGACATGTGGATGTTCGGCGTCGGTCCCGCGGAGAGCACGGGGAAGTCCTCGGTGAGATACTGCCCCGGCGGGAGCTCGGGGGTGCTCTCGCGGCGTCGAGCGCCGAAGCCTCGGGAAATCACGGCCATGATCTTGCTCCTGTCGGTGGATGCGACCCTGCGCGTCAGGCGTACTGGTTCAGACGGTACTCCGCGGAGGGTGCCCGGGGCGAGGGAGGGTCGCGTCGAGCCGGGAACAGGAGAGCGTGTGGTGGAGAAGGACTACGCCGTGAAGTAGGAGCTCGTGGCGTTGTCGAGGATGCGCTGCATGCCGTGCATCCAGTTGAGCTTGAGCGCTTCGACGGCGCCGGGGATGTCGCCGTCGGCGAGGTGCCGGGCGATCTCGGCGTGCTCGGCGGCGACGCGTTCGACCTTGACGTCTTCGGGCACGAGGAGCGACTCGTAGCGGTGGAACGAGCTGCGCACGTTGTCGATCACGGCGAGCAGACGGGCGTTCGGGCAGGCGGACAGCATCATGCTGTGCCACTCGTCGTCCTTGGTGATGACGAGCTGATGTTCGACGAGCTCGTCGGCGAAGGCATCGGCCATCTCCTTGAGCTGCGCGCCGATGCGACGCAGCTCGTCGGGCGGACTCAGCTCGAGGGCGAGGCTCTCCAGGGCCGCCATCACGGGGGCGAGGTCGCGGAACTCCGAGGCGCTGAGCGGGACGAAGCGGAAGCCCTTGCCGTTCTCGCTCTCGATCTGTCCTTCGGATTCGAGGGCGATGAGCGCCTCGCGAAGCGGGGTGCGGCTCACGCCGAGCTCGGTGGCGAGCTGCACCTCGTTGATGCCCTCGCCGGGCTGCACGAGTCCGGCGCGCATGCGGGTCAGCAGCTCCTGCCGAACCTGCGAGCGCAGGTTCTTGCGTTCGATCGCCATGCGTCCCCTCTTCTGCCGCCTGCCCGTCAGCCTATGGGTTGACGGGCCTCTGACGACGTCTTAGTGTGTGTATACAGAATACAGCTGATCCCGGATTTGCACCAGTGCCCGGCGGGATCAGCCGGTGATGACTCAGAGAGGAGACTTCGTGCCCGCACCCGGTGGCGACCAGCCCACCCGACGCGTCCGCCTCGACGCCCTCGCCTACGGCGGCGACTACAACCCCGATCAGTGGTCGGAAGAGACCTGGCACGAAGACATCCGGCTGATGCGTGAAGCCGGCGTGAACATGGTGAGCCTGCCGATCTTCAGCTGGCCCCAGCTGGAGCCGGAGCCCGGCATCTTCGACTGGGCCTGGCTCGATCGCATCATCGACCTGCTGTGGGAAGCCGGCATCGCGATCGACCTCGCCACCGCCACCGCGACCCCGCCGTCGTGGCTGCTGCGCGCGCACCCCGAGATGGCGCCGTGGGACGCGGATGGCCACCGGCTCGAGTTCGGCTCCCGCCAGACGTACTGCCCCTCATCTCCGATCTGGCGCGAGAACGTCGTCCGCATGGCCAAGGCCATGGCCAAGCGCTACGGCGAGCATCCGGGACTCGCGATGTGGCACATCTCGAACGAATACGGCGACCACACCTCGCGCTGCTGGTGCCCCGAGTCGGCCCGCCACTTCCGTCGCTGGCTGCGGGACCGCTACGGCGATCTCGACGGTCTGAACGAGGCCTGGGGCGTGAACGTGTGGGGTCAGCGCTACACCTCATGGGAGCACATCGAGACGCCGAAGAAGGCTCCCGGCCCGGTCAACCCCACCAAGCTGCTCGACTTCGAGCGCTTCTCGTCGGATGCGCTGCTGGAGCTGTTCCAGCTGGAGATCGACGTGCTGCGCGAGGTCACCCCCGACATCGCGGTGACAACGAACTTCATGAGCATGTTCCGCGATCTGAACTACTGGGACTTCGCCGCCGTGGAAGACGTCGTGACCGATGACGCCTACCCCGAACCGGCCGACCCGACCTCGCACGTCGGCGCCGCCCTCAACTACGGACTGATGCGCTCGCTCAAGGACGGACAGCCGTGGCTGCTGCTGGAGTCGTCGGCGAGCGCTACGAGCTGGCGTGACGTGAACGTGCCCAAGGCCCCGGGAAAGATCCGCGTCGAGAGCCTGCAGGCCGTCGCCCACGGCTCCGATGCCGTGATGTTCTTCCAGTGGCGACAGGCGAAGTACGGCCAGGAGAAGTTCCACTCCTCGATGCTCGGCCATCGCGGCGAGCGATCGCGCAGCTTCCGGGAGACCAAGGCGCTGGGCAACGAGCTCAAGAAGCTCGAGCCGGTGCGAGGGACCCGCGTGCGCTCGCGCGTCGCCCTCGTCGTGGACTGGGACTCCTGGTGGGGCACCGGCGCCGCAGAATCGCTGCCCTCCCAGCGGCTGCAGTGGGCACAGCAGGCGCGTGCCTGGCACCGGGCGCTGTACACGCTCGGCCAGCCGGTGGATGCGGTGCGGGCGACAGGACCGTTCGACCGATACGACGTGGTCGTGGTGCCGAACCTCTACATCGTGGAGCAGCCGCAGGCCGACGCGCTGCGATCCTTCGTCGAGCGCGGAGGTCACCTCGTGGTCGGGCCGTTCTCGGGAGTGGTGGATGCCACCGAGAAGGTGCATGACGGTGGAGCGCCCGGGCTGCTGCGCGACCTGCTCGGCATCGAGGTCGACGAGCAGTGGCCGATCGCCGACGGTCTGACGGAGCGCATCGACGTCGCCGGCGAGATCCTGAGCGTGCCGGCGTGGAGCGAGTGGATCGAGGTCGACGACGATGTCGACGTGCGCGGGACCTACGCGAGCGGTGAGCTCGACGGACGGCCTGCCGTGACCTGTCGCACGGCGGGGGACGGCACGGCCTGGTACGTCAGTGCGATGTTCGAACCGGACGGTCTGCTCACGGTGTTCCGCGACGTGCTGCGCACCGCTGGCCTCCCCGCTCGCGAGCGGACGGACGTCGATGTCGAGGTCGTCACCCGGTCCGACGACGCCACCGACTACACGTTCTACCTGAATCACGGGCGCTCGCCCGTCGCGTTCGAGATCCCGTCGCCGGGCGTGGACCTGCTCACCGGCGTGCGTTATGCGGGCCGTCTGGAGCTCGAACGCTTCGGCGTCGCGGTGCTCGCCGCTCCCCGTGCCGACACCCTCTCTCTTGCCACCCTGACCCCGCCTTCGGGCGCTGATGACGTGAAGGAGGACGCATGACCACCCCGTTCGTGCATCCGTACATCCCCAACACCGCCCCCGAGTCGAGGGCGGCGATGCTCGCGGCCGTCGGCGCCGCGTCGGTCGACGAGTTCTACGCCGATGTGCCGGAGTCGCTGCGACTCGGCCGGGCGCTCGATCTGCCGGCACCGTTCGTGGCCGAGCAAGACCTCGCCCGTCACGTGCGCGGGCTGCTCGCCAAGAACCGCTCGACCGAGGAGCGGCTGAGCTTCCTCGGCGCTGGCACCTACAACCACTACGTGCCCGCCGTGGTGGATGAGGTCATCGGCCGCAGCGAGTTCCTGACCGCCTACGCCGGCGAACCCTACGAGGACCACGGCCGCTTCCAGGCCCTGTTCCAGTACCAGTCGCTGATGGCGGAGCTGTTGGAGATGGACGTCGTGAACGTCCCGGTCTACGACGGCTACCAGGCCACGGCGACGGGCCTCACGATGTCGGGGCGTCTCACCGGTCGCGGGCGCGTGCTGGTGGTCAGCGACGTGCTGCCGGCGAAGCTCGCGAAGGTGCACGACTACGTGCGGGCGCACCTGACCCTCGAGCAGGTGCCATCGGTGAACGGAACGGCCGACGTGGAGGGGATCAGGGCCGCTCTCGGCGACGATGTCGCCGCCGTGTGGGTCGAGACTCCCAGTGCCACCGGAGCCGTCGAAGCGGCGCTGCAGGAGATCGCGGATGCCGCGCACGCCGCCGGCGCCGTGCTCGTGGTCGGCACCGATCCCATCGGCTACGGGGTGCTCACCCCGCCTTCGGCCTCCGGTGCCGACATCGTGACCGGAGACATCCAGTCCCTCGGCCTGCATCAGTGGTTCGGTGGAGCCCACGGCGGCTTCATCGCCGTGCACGACGACCCCGCGTTCGTGATGGAGATGCCTTCGCGGCTGTTCGGCCTCGCCACCACCGACGTGCCCGGCGAGTACGGCTTCGGCGACGTGGCCTACGACCGCACCTCGTTCGCACACCGCGAGGAGGGGAAGGAATGGGTCGGCACGGCCGCGGCCCTCTGGGGCATCGCCGCCGGTGTCTACCTCGCGCTGATGGGCCCCGCCGGCATGGCCGAGCTCGGCGAGGTGCTGCTCGCCCGCACCCGGTATGCGCAGCAAGCACTCGCTGCCGTTCCCGGTGTCTCTCTCGACGACGGCGCCGTGCACCTGCGTGAGTTCACGGTGACCCTCCCGGTGCCCGCGGCGGAGGTCGTCACGGCGCTCCGCGCCCGAGGCATCGAACCCGGCGTGGTCGTGGGCGAGCACCGCCTGCTCGTCTGCGTCACCGAACTGGTCTCCCAATCCGACATCGATACCCTGGCGGGCGCGCTCGCCGCGGTCGTCGCCCCCGAACTCGCAGAGGAGCAGAAGTGAGCCTCCCCGTCGCGCCCAAGCCGGCGCTCCGCCGATTCCAGCAGGCCCGCTGGGACGAACCGATCATCTTCGAGCTGACCACGCCCGGTGAACGCGGCGTGCTGGTGTCGCAGGTCGAGCCGGGCGTGCGCGAGGCGGTGGGCGATGTGGTCGCCGCCCTGCCGGCCTCACTGCGTCGCCCGACCCGTCCCGCGCTGCCCGAGATGGGGCAGATGCGGGTGCTCAAGCACTACCTGCGGCTGTCGCAGGAGAACCTCGGTGCCGACTTCAACGTCGACATCGGCCAGGGCACCTGCACCATGAAGTACGCCCCGAAGATCAACGACCAGCTCGCGAACACCCCGCAGCTCACCGCGATGCACCCGCACCAGGATCCGGCAGATGCGCAGGGTGTGCTCGAGATCGTCTGGCAGCTGGAGCGGATCCTCGCCGAGATCTCCGGCATGGACGAGGTGTCGCTGCACACCCAGGGAGGCTCGGCGGCGATCTGGTCGAACATCGCCATGATCCGGGCCTTCCATGAGGCGAACGGCGAAGGCGAGCAGCGTCGCGAGGTCATCACCACGATCTTCAGCCACCCCTCGAACGCGGCCGCCGCGAAGGCTGCAGGCTACGAGGTCATCACGGTCTACCCCGATGCCGAGGGCTATCCGTCGCTCGACGCGTTGAAGGCCGCCCTGTCGCCCCGCACCGCGGCGATCATGGTCACGAACCCGGAGGACACCGGCATCTACAATCCGGCGATCCGGGAGTGGGTCGACGCCGCGCACGCGGTCGGAGCCCTCGCCTCGTACGACCAGGCCAACGCCAACGGCATCCTCGGCGTCACGCGCGCCCGCGACGCCGGCTTCGACGTGTGCCACTTCAACCTGCACAAGACCTTCGGCACCCCGCACGGCAGCGGCGGACCGGGATCCGGTGCGAACGCCGTGAGCGCGGCACTGGCTCCGTTCCTGCCGGGACCGCGCGTGGTGCGCGACGACGACGGGACCTTCGGGGTGGCCGAGGCGGGGGAGCTCTCGATCGGCGCGGTCGGTCCGTTCTTCGGGGTCATCCCCGCGCTCGTGAAGGCCTACTCGTGGATCATGGCACTGGGGGCTCCGGGGCTGCTGGCCGCCGCGGAGACCGCCGTGCTGAACAACAACTATCTGATGGATCGCGTGCTCGCGATCCCCGGGGCCTCGGCACCGTATGCCACCGGTCGCCGCCGCATCGAGCAGGTGCGCTACTCGTGGGAGGAGCTGTATCAGGAGACCGGCATCTCGTCGGAGGAGATCGGCGTGCGCATGTCCGACTTCGGGATGCACTACTGGACGAGTCACCACCCCTACGTGGTGCCGCAGCCGTTCACGCTCGAGCCGACCGAGTCGTACTCGATGGCCGAGCTCGACGAGTATGCGGCGACCCTCGCGGAAGTGGCGCGCGAAGCCAGGGACACCCCGGAGGTGGTGCGCACCGCCCCGCACAACCAGACCGTGCACCACACGCACCATGACGATCTGGACGACCCAGAGCGGTGGGTGATCACCTGGCGTGCATACCAGCGGAAGTACGCGGTGGAGCTGGCCGCACGGGCGGACTGACCGCGATGATCGGACTCGTCGTCAACCCTGTCGCCGGAGTCGGCGGGCCCGCGGGCCTCGCCGGCTCCGACGGTGCGGACGTGCAACGCCTCGCAATCGCGCGCGGGGCCCGTTCGCGCGTGCAGGAGCGGGCGGTCCTCGCCCTGACGACGTTTGCCGAACGGCATCCGGGGCTCGTGATCGCGACGGCGCCCGGTGCCATGGGCGCTGACGCGGTGCGCGCCGCAGGACTCGCACCGCGCGTCGTCACCCCCGTTTCCGCTCCCGCTCCCACTTCCACTCCGTCGAGTGCACGGCTTATCGCCGAGTGCACGGCTTCGACACGCGAAGGACCCGTGCACTCGGCAGCATCTGGTGCAGTCGGCGACGAGGCGCAGGGGGAGGACGGCGGCGATGAGACGGGGACGGGCGGCGCCGACACCTCACACGCGGTGGCGGCGCTCGCTGCGGTCGGGGCCGACCTGATCCTCGTGGTCGGTGGGGATGGGACGCTGCGGGACGCGGTCGCCGGACTCCGTGCCGTCGGCACCGCGTACACGACTCAGGAGGAATCCACCGATCCGGGGAGTCGTCGCCCCGGTTCGCGGAGTTCTGCTCCGTTCATCCCCCTTTACGCACAGGTGGCTGCGGTGCTCCGGGCCCCGGCCGTGCTCGGAGTTCCGGCAGGCGTGAAGATGTACTCGCCCGTGTTCGCGGTCAGCCCGCGGGCGGCGGGATCGATCGCCGCGGACTGGATCGACCACGGCGGCCTCCCGACCGAAGAGCGTGAGGTTCTCGACATCGACGAGGCCGCGATGCGGCGCGCCCGCGTCGACCCCACCCTGTATGGAATGCTCCGGGTGCCGCATCGTGCGGGCCGCACTCAGGCGCGCAAGGCGCCGACACCGGTCACCGAGGCGGCAGCGGTCGAGGCCGCGGCTCACGGGGCCGTCTCCCGCATGCGACCGGGCGTGCGCTATCTGCTCGGCCCCGGCGGCACGACCGCGGAGATCGCTCGGCAGCTCGGCGTCGAAGGTTCCCCGCTCGGCGTCGACGTCGTTCTCGACGGTGCCCTCCTCGTCCGCGGTGCGAGTGAGCAGGAGTTGCGCGCCCAGATCGCCGAGGGTCCGGCGCAGGCCGTCGTCACCGTCATCGGCGGGCAGGGATTCCTGCTCGGGCGCGGCAACCAACAGCTCTCGGCACCTGTTCTTCGCGCGCTCGGCGACGAGCCTCTCCTCGTCGTCGCCCCCGAGCAGAAGCTCATCGACCTGCACGGACGCCCGCTCCTCGTCGACTCCGGCGACCCGGAACTCGATGCGAGATTCGCCGGGCACGTGCGCATCATCACCGGCGTCGGCACCACCAGTCTCTATGCCGTGACCGCACCCGAACTCTCTCTCAGCTGACACATCCGACCCCCGGCAGACCCGTCTGCACGTACCCGAAAGGACAACCCATGCGTCTCGAGAACAAGAAGGCCATCGTCACCGGCGGTGCCGGCGGCATCGGTCGCGCCACGTCGCTCGCGCTCGCCGCCGAGGGCGCGGCCGTCGCCGTCGTCGACCTGAACGCGGATGCGGCCGAAGCCGTCGCGGAGGAGATCCGTGCGGCCGGTGGCACGGCCATCGCGATCGCGGCGGATGTGGCGAGCGAGTCCGACATCGAGCGGGTGATCGCGACCTCCGTGGCCGAACTCGGCGGTGTGAACGTCGTGTTCAACAACGCCGGGATCATCCGTCGCACCACCGCCGTCGAGACCACCGTCGAGGAGTGGGACCGCGTGTTCGGCGTGAACGTGCGCTCGATCTTCCTGATGTGCAAGCACATCGTGCCCATCATGGAGGCGGCGGGCGGTGGCTCCATCATCAACACCGGATCGGGCTGGGGTCTCAAGGGTGGCGGTCAGGCCATCTCGTACTGCGCCTCGAAGGGGGCGGTCGTGAACATGACCCGCGCACTCGCGATCGACCACGGTCCTGCCGGCATCCGGGTGAACTCGGTCAACCCCGGCGATGTGAACACCGGGATGCTGCGCGACGAGGCGCGTCAGCTCGCACAGGACACGAACGCGTTCCTCGCCGAGGCCGCCGACCGTCCGCTGCGACGCATGGGTGAGCCGAGCGAGGTCGCCCAGGCCGTGGTCTGGCTGGCGAGCGACGACTCCTCGTACGTCACGGGCTCGGCGCTCGTCGTGGACGGCGGCGGGATCGCGTAGCCGCGGTCAGTCGGCCTTCATCTGGATCAGCTGGATCAGGTTGCCGCACGTGTCGTCGAGGACCGCGACCCAGGCGGTACCGATGTCGGTCGGCGGCTGGGTGAACACGACGCCGAGCGCGCTCAGACGTGCGTGTTCGGCGGCGAGGTCGTCGACGGCGAACTGCGCGAGCGGGATGCCGTCTTCGACGAGCGCGTCGCGGTAGGGCTTGACCGCGGGGTGCCCGGAAGGTTCGAGCAGGAGCTCGGGTCCGTCCGGCGCTTCGGGCGAGGTCACCGTGAGCCAGGCGGCATCGCCGAGGGGGATGTCATGGTGCTTCGTGAAGCCCAGCACGTCGGTGTAGAAGGCGAGGGCCTTGCGCTGGTCATCGACGAAGATGCTGGTCAGTTCGATTCTCATGGGATGCTCCGTGTGGTCGGCCACCGCTCGACGATGCGGGCGATGGGTTCCGGATGGAAGTAGTGGAACTTGGAACGGCCTCGTCGTTCCGTGGAGATCAGTCCGGCGGATTCCAGCACGGCGAGGTGCTGCGACACGGCCTGCCGGGTCAGTGAGGCGCCGTGCTGCATCGTGAGCGTCGTGCAGATCTCGAACAGCGTCTGTCCGTCCCGCCGCGACAGCTCATCGAGGATGAGTCGCCTCGTCTCGTCGTCGAGCGCCCGGAACACGTCTGCCACACCACCATGATAGGCAAGTGCCCACTTGCCTATCAACCCCCTCCTCGTCCGGGAGGCGGGGAGGACGCGGGGCTGGCGTGCAGGATGCTCGCGTAAAATCGGCACAATGACCGACGCCCCCTCCGACGCTGCACCCGACCTCGGACCGGGCGTCGACCCCGAAGATCTCGCCACCACGCTGCGTGTGCTGCGCGAGCTGCACCGGATCGACAACGAGCACCCCGACTTCATCGCGGTGCGCCAGGCCACCGCGGCGATGTTCAAAGACGTGAAGCGGGTGCGCCGCAAGCAGATCCGTGACGCGATCGCCGAGGCCGACAAAGCCGTGGTGGCCCGCACCGCCACGGGTGCCCCCGACCGCATCGATGATGAGACCCGTGGCAACGATCTCGCCACCAGCGTGGTCGACGCCCCGATCGCGGGCGAGCTGCTGAAGCCCCGCAACTGCTACATCTGCAAGCAGCCGTACACACAGGTCGACGCCTTCTATCACCAGCTGTGCCCGGACTGCGCCCGCTTCAGTCACGGCAAGCGCAACGCCCGCACCGACCTCACCGGCAAGCGCGCCCTGCTCACGGGTGGCCGCGCCAAGATCGGCATGCACATCGCGCTGCGGCTGTTGCGTGACGGCGCGCACACCACGATCACGACCCGCTTCCCGCGCGACGCCGTGCGGCGCTTCTCGGCCCTGCCCGACTCGGCCGACTGGCTGCATCGACTGCGCGTGGTCGGCATCGACCTGCGCGACCCCGCCCAGGTGATCGGCCTGGCGGACTCTGTCGCCGCTCAGGGCCCGCTCGACATCCTGATCAACAACGCCGCGCAGACCGTGCGCCGCTCGCCGGGTGCGTACTCCCTGTTGGCGGATGCCGAGCTGCAGCCGTTGCCCGATGGCCCGCTGCCCGAGATGGAGACCTTCGGGCACACGGCCGACCCGCACCCGCAGGCGCTGCAGGCTTCGGTCGATGCGCATCCGCTGCTGTCTGTGGCCGCGCTCGGTGGCACGGTCGCCGAGCAGGGCGGTCAGGCACTCACGGCCGAAGATCTCGCGCGCCTCGCGATGGCGCCCGGATCGTCGTCGCTCGAGAAGCACGCCGACGGCACCGCGATCGACGCCGGCGGGCTCGTGCCCGACGTGAACCGCGTCAACAGCTGGGTGCAGTCGATCGAGCAGGTCGATCCGCTCGAGATGCTCGAGGTGCAGCTCGCCAACACGACCGCGCCGTTCCTGCTTATCAGCCGTCTGCGCGCCTCGATGGCCGCGTCCGATGCGCACCGCAAGTACGTGGTCAACGTCTCGGCGATGGAGGGACAGTTCTCCCGCCGCTACAAGGGCCCTGGCCACCCGCACACGAACATGGCCAAGGCCGCGCTCAACATGCTCACCCGCACCAGCGCGGGCGAGATGCTCGAGAAGGACGGCATCCTGATGACCGCCGTCGACACCGGGTGGATCACCGACGAGCGCCCGCACTACACGAAGGTGCGCCTCGCCGAAGAGGGCTTCCACGCCCCGCTCGACCTGGTCGACGGCGCGGCGCGTGTGTACGACCCGATCGTGCGCGGCGAGGCCGGGGACGACATCCACGGCGTGTTCCTTAAGGACTACGAGCCCAGCCCCTGGTGAGGGAAGTTCGGGTCAGTGCGCGCGCTCGGCGAGGTTCGCCGAGGCCCACTGCCCGAGCTGGTTCAGGATCGGCAGCAGTCCTTCTCCCGCGGGCGTGAGCGCGTACGACACGGTCACGGGCGGACCGGCATCGACCGTGCGCGCGACGAGTCCGGCGTCGGCGAGCTCCGCCAGGCGATCGGAGAGCACGGTGTCGCTGATGCCGTCCACGGCGCGGCGGAGTGAGACGAACGTCGTGGGTCCGCCCCCGAGGGACGACACGATCATGCCGTTCCACCGCTTCCCGAGCACGCTGAAGGCCAGTGTGACGGCGGCGTCGCACACCTGGCGTCCTTCGTCGACCTCGGCCATGGCCCCATCCTACCCGTGCTACGTTAACCGATGTCGCTAAGAAAAACAGAGCGACTACGAAAACGAGAGGTAGGCCCATGTCCCTGTTCCGCCTGGATGCCAGCATCCTTCCCGCGTCGTCCGCCAGTCGTGCGCTCGCCGACATCGTCGAGGCCGAGTGGACCGCGTCGCACCCCGATTCGACCGTCTTCCGTCGCGATCTGGCGAGCGACCCCGTGCCCGCGACCGCGTGGGCGGATGCCGTGACGGGTGGATTCGTCGACGAGGCCCAGCGGACCCCTGCGCAGAACGAGGCTCGCGCGCTCGCGACGCAGTTCGCCGACGAGCTCATCGGCGCCGACGCTCTGCTGTTCGCGGTGCCGCTCTACAACTACGGCGTCTCGCAGCACTTCAAGACCTGGTTCGATCTCGCCTACACCGACGCGCGCATCGATCCGACCGGCACCGCATTGAACGGCAAACCGGCGACCCTGGTCACCGTGCTCGGCGGCAACTACGCGCCCGGTTCGCCCAAGGAGGGCTGGGACCACTCGACCGGCTGGCTGCGACGCGTGCTCGAAGACGTCTGGGGTCTCGATCTGCGCGTCGTACAGCGTCCGTTCACACTGGTCGGCGTCAACCCGGCGCTCGACGCATTCGCCGACACCGCGCGCGAGCTCAAGGAGAACGCCGAAGCCGACGCCCGCACCTACGGCCGCGAGCTCGCCGCGACACGCGACCCGCGGGTGGCCTGAGCCCCGCGGGGTCGACTTCGCCGTCTTCGAATCGCGCAGATGGTTCGTTCTGTGCCCGGCATCCGACCATCTGCGCGATTCGAGACACCGGAGGACGGTCGTTCAGCCGGGAAGCTCCATCGGATACGGGTGCGGCAGCCACACGGTCACGATCAGACCGCCATCCGTCCGCGGGGTGAGGACGAGCGTGCCGCCGTGAGCCTGCGTGATGCGGTCGACGATCGCGAGGCCGAGCCCCGCCCCCGCATGGTCGTCGCCGCGGGTGCGCTCCGCACCACGCTGGAACGGCTCCACGAGCGTCGCCACGCGGTGTGCCGGCAGATGCTCGCCGGTGTTCTCCACGACCAGTGCGACCGCGTGCGGCATCGAGTGCGTGCGCACGGCCACGGCACCGCCGGAGGGCAGGTTGTGCACGATCGCGTTGAGGACGAGGTTCATGACCAGCTGCGGCAGCAGCGCCGCCGACCCGAGCACCGACGCGGGTGCACCGCCGACCTCCATCGCGACTCCTCGGCGGTCGGCAAGCGGCACCAGGGCCTCGACGGCCTCCTCCGCGAGGAGGGACATGTCGACGACCTCGCGCGGAAAGGTCCGTCTGTCCGCCCGGCTCAGCAGCAGCAGCGCCTCGGTCAGGTCGATCGCGCGAGTGTTGACCTCCTGCAGGCGGTCGATCAGCGCGTCGACGTCACGTTCCGGGTCATCGCGCGCGACCTCGAGCAGGGCCTGCGAGATCGCGAGAGGCGTGCGCAGCTCGTGCGAGGCGTTCGCGGCGAACCGCTGCTGCTCGGCGACGTGGGCTTCGAGCTGCTCGAGCATCGAGTCGAAGACATCGGCCAGGTCGCGGAACTCGTCGCGAGGGCCGGGGAGCGCGATCCGGTGCGAGAGCGATCCCTGCGCGGCCAGCCTCGCCGCATCGCCGATGCGTTCCAGAGGTGCCAGCATCCGTCCGGCGAGCAGCCACCCGCCACCCAGACCCAGCGCCAGGAGGGCGACCATGACCATCGACGCGACCGGGACGAACGCCCTGATCAGGTCGGAGCGGTTCGGCACGCGGACCTCGAAGTAGGGGATCTGCACGTCCGGCACATACCGCAGCAGGTACAGGGCCACCGCGGCGAGGAGCAGCAGCCCCGACACCAGCACGACCGCCGCGTAGCTGAGGGTGAGCTTGAGGCGAGCGCTCATCCCGCGGCGCCTAGGCATCGGCATCCGTTCCGATCCGGTACCCGACACCCGGGACGGTGAGGATGATCCACGGCTCTCCCAGGCGCTTGCGCAGCGAGGAGACCGTGATGCGCACGGCGTTCGTGAACGGGTCGGCGTTCTCGTCCCAGGCGCGCTCGAGCAGCTCCTCCGCGCTGACGACACCGCCCTCGGCGTCGACGAGCACCTCCAGCACGGCGAACTGCTTGCGGGTGAGTGCCACGTAGCGGTCGTCGCGGTACACCTCGCGGCGGAACGGATCGAGGCGAAGGCCGGAGACCTCCAGCACCGGAGGCCGACTGCGCTGGCGGCGACGGTCGAGGGCACGCAGACGCAGCACCAGCTCGCGCATCTCGAACGGCTTGGTGAGGTAGTCGTCCGCACCGATCTCGAAGCCGCTCGCCTTGTCGTCGAGGCGGTCGGCTGCGGTGAGCATGAGGATGGGGATGCCGCTTCCCGACGCGACGATCCAGCGGGCGATGTCGTCGCCGGAGGGTCCCGGCACGTCGCGGTCGAGCACGGCGAGGTCGTAGGAGTTGATGCTCAGCAGCTCCAGCGCCGTGTCGCCGTGGCCCGCGATATCGGCCGCGATCGCCTCGAGGCGCAGCCCATCGCGGATCGCCTCGGCGAGGTAGGGCTCGTCCTCGACGATCAGCACACGCATGGCAGCGATCCTACGCACCCCGGCATATCGCGAACATATGGAAAAGCGCATACGCCCTGGCAACCGGCTCCCTTCTTCACTGGGAGCATGAACACCAACAGCTCGTCCCTCCCGCCGCGGGCACGCCGTCGCCGTCGGGTCGCCGGCGTCGCGGTCGCGCTCGCCGCCGCCGTGATCCTGGCGTTCGCGGTGCAGCAGTCGTTGTCCGTGGCTTTCGCCGACACGGCGAAGACGCTCCCCACGCCCGTGCCGACCCCGGTGCCCGACGACGTGGAGCCCGTCGACGTGCCGGGCGACGCCGACGGGGCGATCCGTGACGGGGATCAGCCCACGGTGTTCGATGTGGACCGCGTCGCGGTCGGCAACCTCGACCCCGCGCTGCTCGACGCCCTGCAGCGGGCGGCCTCGGATGCCGAGCGCGATGGCGTCACGTTCCTGGTGAACAGCGGATGGCGCTCGCCGGGGCTGCAGGAGCGGATGCTCCAGGACGCGATCGCCGACTACGGGTCGGAGGACGAAGCGCGCCGCTGGGTGGCGACGCCGCAGACGTCGGCGCACGTGTCGGGCGACGCCGTGGACGTCGGCCCCCTGCCCACGCTCGACTGGCTCGCCCAGTACGGCTCCGACTACGGACTGTGCCAGACCTACGCGAACGAGTCATGGCACTACGAGCTGCGCCCCGAGGCGATCGATCAGGGGTGCCCCGAGATGTATGCCGATCCCACCGAAGACCCGAGGATGCAGCGATGACCACCATGACCGCCCCTCGTCCCGCCATCGCCTCGCGCCTGCACGCACCGACGCTGACGACGCTCCCCGACGCCGTCGCCGAGAACCTCCGGATCGTCAGGGCGGCGACTCCGGTGCCGATCATGGCCGTCGTGAAGGCCGACGGCTACGGACACGGTGCCGTCGTCGTGGCAACGGCTGCGGTCGCGGCGGGCGCTGAGTGGCTCGGGGTGACGCAGGTCGCCGAGGGCGTCGCACTCCGCGAGGCCGGACTCACGGTGCCCATCCTCTCCTGGCTGAACCCGGCGGGCATCGACGCCGAGGCGGCGGCGGAGCATCGCATCGACATCGCGGTGGGCTCGGCCGAAGAGCTTCGCCAGCTGAGTTCTGACGCGTCGCGCCCGGTCAGGGTGCACCTGCATCTGGACACCGGGATGGCCCGCGGCGGGTGTCCGCTGGACGAGTGGCCCGAGCTGTTCCGACTGGCGCGCGCCGGCAGAGGGCGGATCGAGGTCGTGGGGGTCATGGGTCATCTGCCGCGTGCCGACGAAGGCGATCCGGGCGCGAACGCGGCGGCCGTGCTGCGCATGCGGCAGGGCAGGGATGCGGTCCTGCGTGCCGGCCTCGGACCGGTGCTCGTGCATCTGGCGGCGACGTCGGGGGCGCTGACCGATCCCGCGACCCATTTCGGGATGGTGCGGATCGGCGCAGGACTCGTCGGGATCGACCCCTCGGGGATGACGCCACTGGTCGGGGCTTCGCGATGGACCGCGCCCGTCGTGCACGGGGCTCTCGCCCCGGCGGGCACGGCTGTCGGGTATGCGGGAACGCATGTCAGCCGTACGGAGACGCACCTCGCGGTCGTGGGCGTCGGGTACGCCGATGGGATCCCGCGAGAGCTCGCGCCTGGCGCCGGTGTCGAGATCGGCGGCGTGCGGCATCCGATCGTCGGACGGGTGTCGATGGATCAGATCGTGGTCGACACCGGGGCCGCCCTGTTCCCGCGCGGCACGGTCGCGACCGTGTTCGGCCCGGACGGGGGTGCGGTGCCCTCGGTGCAGGAGTGGGCGCGGTGGGCGGGGACGATACCGCACACCATCGTCACCGGGATCGGAGCGCGAGTGCGGAGGAGTGCGTCATGACGAGGGTGCTGGTCATCGGGGGAGGGCAGAATGCCGAGCACGACGTGTCGTTGGCGTCGGCGGCCGCGGTCGCCGCAGCTCTGCGGCTGGGGGATCACGACGTGACGTGCGTGACCATCGATCGAGACGGCATCTGGCGCGTCGACGGGCGCCCGAACGGGGGATCCGCCGCCGAGTCGCTGGCGCTCGCGCTTCCGCTGCTCACGCGCTCGGACGTGGTCTTCCCGGCCGTACACGGTGCGCTCGGCGAAGACGGGGCGCTGGCGGCTCTCTGCGCCCTCGCCGGAGTGCGCGTGGTGGGCTCGGGGCTGCGCGCCGGTGCGATCGGCATGGACAAATGGGCGACGAAGCTGGTGGCGGACGCCGTGGGGATCGGGACCGCCCGCGGGCGGCTGATCTCGGCGGACGACATCGGGGATGTGGAGTTCGACGGCGAGGTCGTCGTGAAACCGGTCTCGGCGGGGTCGAGTCACGGCGTGAGTCTCGTGACCCAGGAGGACGGTCTGCTCGCCGCGCTGCATGAGGCGGCGCGATTCGACCGACGCATCCTCGTCGAGGAGGTCATCCGAGCGCGGGAGATCGACGTGGCCGTGCTGCGCGAGAAGGGGGGCATCCGGTGGGCGGCTCCGCCGCTGGAGATCCACGCGACCGGACTCTTCGACACGGCGACGAAGTACGACGGGAGTGCGCGTTTCACGGTGCCGGCGCAGCTCGATGCGGGCGAGGCGGCGTCCCTGAAGCGCGCTGCGATCGCGATGTTCGACGCCCTGGGGTGCGACGGCGTCGCGCGGATGGACTTCTTCCTCACGGATAGGGGTCCCCTGCTGAACGAGGTCAACACGATGCCGGGGCTGACCGCGGCGTCGCAAGTGCCGCGGATGTTCGCGGCTGCGGGAGTGGATTACGTCGACCTGGTCGGCAGGCTCGTGCGCGCCGCGGTGTGAGAGCGGAGTCGAGAAGGCATCGACAAGCGAGCCCGGGAGGCGGATGCTGGAGCCATGGCAGCATTCACAGCGGACAACGCGTTCAGCGGATTCAGCGTCGATGACATCGACGCGGCGGAGGACTTCTACGGCACGACGCTCGGGCTCGATGTCGAGCGCAACGCGATGGGGTTCCTCGACCTGCGTCTGCCCCGCGGCGGCTCGATCCTCGTGTACTCGAAGCCGAACCACGCGCCGGCGAGCTTCACGATCCTGAACTTCCCGGTGGCGGATGTCGACGCCGCCGTGGACGAGCTCATCGCCCGGGGCGTGCAGACGAAGATCTACAGCGACGAGGAGTTCCCCTCCGACGAGCGCGGCATCGTCCGCGGCAACGGGCGGGGACCGGACATCGCATGGTTCCGCGACCCCGCGGGCAACGTCCTCGCCGTCATGCAGGCGTGATTCACGTATCGTCTCCCTCTTATGTACATAAGGGGTAGAATTGCGTTATGAACACGATCAGCCGAAACGTCCCGTCGAAGGATCTTCGCGACAGCTTGGCCGACGTTCTCGGAGGTGTCGCCTACGGTTCCGAGCGCGTGGGCGTCACCCGTCACGGGAAGCTCACGGCCGTCGTGATCAGCGTGGCTGATCTGGAACTGCTCGAAGAACTCGAGGCTGCTCGCGATGCGGCCGAGTTCGCGGCGGCCAAGGCGGCGGATGATGGACAGCGGGTGTCGCTCGATGAGCTCATCACGGAAGTTGCGTGACGAGCTATCGGGTCGAATTCACCGCAGCGGCCGCTAAGGAGATACGCAAACTCGACGCGCAGATCCGTCGACGGATTCTCGTCGGCATCGCTGAGCTGGAACGGGAGCCCCGCCCTCCCGGTGTCCGCAAGCTCTCCGGCTATGACAATGCCTGGCGGGTGCGCATCGGCGACTACCGCGTTCTCTACGAGGTGATCGACGCTCAGGTGCTCGTGACTGTGGTGCGTGTCGCCCACCGCCGAGACGTCTACGAGATCTGACGCCGCATCCCCGAAGAGCGTGTGCTCTCCGGGGATGCGGGCAACTCAGTCGAAGACGACGTCCGGGTGGAGGCCCTCGGCGATCAGTCGCACGGCCGAGACGTTGCCGAGTGTGCCGGGGAACAGGTCGGTCGAGGGCACCGCGATCAGTCGACCGTCGCGCACGGCGGGCATGTCGGGGAACGTCGCGGCGAGGTAGGAGCGGACGGCCGCCTCGTGCGCGGGGTCGGACACCGCGAAGACGATCGCGTCCGGCGCCTCCGACGCGAGCGATTCCGGGGTGATCTCGGCGGCGAAGAAGTCGGAGAACGCGGGGTCGTCCGGCGTGAAGACGTTGTCGGCACCGGCGCGCTTCAGGATGTCGTACTCGATGCCGGCGCCGATCGCGGTGAGGGTCGTCCCCTCCACGAAGACCTGAGCAACGCGGGGGCGGTCCTTGCCTTCGAGCGCCGCATCGACGGTCGCGAGCTCGGCCTTGGACGACTCGATCAGGTCGTCCGCCTCGTCCTCGACGTGGAAGATCTCGCCGAGGTTCTCGAGGTCGATGAACAGGTCGTCGACCGTGCCCTCCATGCGTCGGTCGAAGCATCCGCCGGTCGCGGTGTACGCGGCGACGCCGGCCTCGGAGAGCTGCTCGATGCTGGCGAAGCCCTGTTCCGCGGTGAACTCGTAGGTGGTCGGCGAGTAGACGAAGTCGGGTTCGACGGCGAGCAGTTCCTCCCGGCTAGGCGGGGCGTCTCCGCCGATGACGGGCACATCGGCCGCGAGGTCTGCGACGTCGCTCGGCAGTTCCTCCGCGGTGGCCTGCGCCTGTCCGACGAGCGAATCGGCGAGACCCAGGCGCAGCAGCAGCTCGGTCTGCGAGGGGTGCAGCCCGACGACGGCCGTCGGCGTGGCCGGGATCTCGACCGTGCGGCCGCAGTTCTCGATGCTGATCGCCTCCCCGGAGGCGGCGGGCGCTGCTCCCGTGGAGACGCCGCTGCCGCAGGCGGTGAGGACGATCGCGCCGAGGCCGACGGAGGCGGCGGCGAGCAGGCGGGCGGGTCGGGTACGTGGTGTCATTCTTCTTCTCCTAGGTGAGGGGCTGGGGCTGTCTGGGGTGGAACGTCATCGCGCGTGCTCCCGTGTCGACCTCGACGGCGATGCGGGCGGTCACATGGAAGACCTCGTCGACGAGCGCGGGGGTGAGCACGGTGTCCGGAGCGCCGAAGGCGACGATCCTGCCCTCGTCGATCACCGCGACGTCATCGCAGAACGCGGCGGCGATGTTGAGGTCGTGGAGGGCGGCGATCACGGTCGTGCCGAGTCCGCTCACCACACGCATGAGATCGAGCTGATGCGCGATGTCGAGGTGGTTCGTCGGTTCGTCCAGCACGAGGATCTCGCCGCTCTGCGCGAGGGCTCTGGCGAGCATCACCCGCTGGCGCTGACCGCCCGAGAGTCGACGCACCAGCCGGTCGCCGAGATCGTGCACGTCCGCGGTGCGCAGCGCCTGGTCGACGATGCGCTGATCCTCCGGGGTGTCCCGGCTGAACGGTGGACGATGGGGTGAGCGGCCGACCAGCACCGTCTCCCGCACGGTCAGATCGAACTCGGACGGGGCGTCCTGGAGCATGACGGACACGGTGCGCGCGAGCGTACGCGGCGGCAGCTGCGAGACGTCGAGCCCGTCGATCAGGACACGCCCCCGCTGCGGACGCTGACCCGTGAACAGGGTGCGCAGCAGGGTGGACTTGCCGCTGCCGTTCGGGCCGAGGAGCCCCACGATGCGGCCTGTACCGACCTCGAGGTCGACCCCGTGCAGCACGGTACGGCCACCGCGGGCGACGCTGACCCCGTCGAAGTGCACGCTCATCGGTCGAACCCCGCCCGATCGCCTCCGCTGCGCATCAACCACAGGAAGAACGGAGCCCCGACGAAGGCGGTGAGGATGCCGAGCGGGATCTCGGTGGGCATCGCGACCGTCCGCGCGAGCAGATCGGCGACCATCAGGAACAGAGCGCCGCCGAGGATCGTGATCGGCAGCATCCGCCGATGGTCGGAGCCGACGAGGAGCCGGGCCATGTGCGGCACGACGAGCCCGACGAATCCGATGCCGCCGCTCACGGCGACGATCGCTCCGGTCAGCAGCGAGGCGAGCACGAGCAGCACGCCGCGCACCCGGGTCGTGCGCACCCCGACGGCCAGTGCGGACTCGTCGCCCGCGAGCAGCGCGTTCATGGAGCGGGAGAGCCCGAACACCGCGATGCAGGCGATAGCGAGGGCGACCGCAGGGATCAAGAGCGTCGACATGTCGGCGGCCGACACGCTGCCGAGGAGGAAGAACATCACGCTCACGACGTTCTGGGCGTCGGTGGTGAGGGTGAGGTAGCTGGTGACCGCGCTCAGCAGGGCGCCGAGCGCGACGCCGGCGAGGATCATCCTCGTCGGGGACAGTTCTCCGCGGATGCGCGCGAGCATGGCCACGAGGAGACAGGCGACCATCGCCCCCACGAACGCCGCACCGCTCATCGTCAGCCCGAGGAAGGTGGCACCGCCCGAGACGATCACCAGCACGGCGCCGACGCTCGCGCCTGAGGAGACGCCGAGGATGTACGGCTCGGCGAGGGGATTGCGCACGACGGCCTGCATCATCGCTCCGGCGAGAGCCAATCCCGCTCCCGAGAGTGCGGCCAGGAGCGACCTGGGCACCCGGAACTGCCACACGGCCTGGTCCTGCAGCGGGGTGAGTGTGCCGTCCGTCATCCAGGGCATGCCGGGGATCAGGTGGCCGATCACGATCTTGGCGGCATCGAGGGGGGAGACGCCGACGGGGCCGGTGGCGGCGGAGACCACGAGGACGAGAACGGCGAGCACGGCGATCGTCGTCACGGTCGGGCCGACAGGAAGCACCCGTCGACCTCCGCTGCGGCGCAGTGCGCCCTCCTGGCTCGACTGCCGCCGGAAGGGCAGACGTCGGGCGCGTGGTTCGGTGAGGGTGGCCGTCGAATCACTCACCGGATGCCTCCGGTCGTGCTGCCTGACGCGATGGTCGTCGTGGCCGCGAACTCGAGCACCGCGAGGCCGAGGGCGTGCAGGGCGACGGACTCGTTCGCGCCGTGGCCCGCCCCCGCTGCCGTCCACGAGCGAGCCGAGCCGCCCGCTCGACGCAGCGACTCGACCATCCGGTGCGTGTCGCGGGCGAGGACCCTGGTGTCTTCGCCGAGCACCACTCCCAGGTAGGAGGGGACCGGCGCACCGATCGGAAGGGACTCGGCGCGCGCGAGCGGAGACAGCGCGCCGAGCCGGGCGCGGGATCCAGGTGTGCCGTCGTCGCCGAACTCTGCGCGCCAGCCCGCCCCGAGCGGATGATCCTCGAGGGCGAGCAGATCGAGCGGAGCGGCTGTGGTCACGAACCCCGCGCACAGCTCCGGATGCTCGAGCGCGCACGCGGCGGCGACGACCCCGCCCAGCGAGGCGCCGGCGAGGACGAGCAGATCGGGGCGGGTGACACCGGCCGCGATCAGGCCGCGGGCGACGTCGGCGAGGTCCGCGACCGTGCGGTGCTTGCGCTCGCCGTGTCCTGCTGCGCGCCAGGCCTCACCGCGCTCGCCCCCGCCGCGGAGCTGTGCAGAGGCGTAGGCACCTCCGCACTCGACCCATGCGGGCACGGTCGGTTCGAACACGGGCAGATGCGGCACGCCGAAGCCGCCGTAGCAGGTCAGGATCAGCGGCAGCGGGCCCGTCGTCCCCGCGCCCGTGATCCCCGCCCCTGTGATCCCCGCCACGGTGCTCGGCGACGTCACGTGCACCGTGAGGGTCGCGCCGTCGCCGGCCGGGATGTCGTAGCGCACGGTGGTCGCGCGGGAGTACGCGGCAGGCGGCACCATCGTGGTCCCGAGCTGTGCGCGCTCGACGATCCGGGGTGGCGTGAGAGGGCCTTCGACGCCCAGATGCAGCACGCCGTCGTCGACGCCGAGCATCGTCGTGGTGAGCACGTCCGCGTCGGAGAAGGCCGGTTCCGTGCGGCCGACCTCGATGCCGTCGTCGAGGTCGATGAGCACGCTCCGCCCTTCCGCGACGGCGAGCACGACCACCCGATCGTCCAGCACCGCGACGTCGACGATCCGCACATCGGGGTCGTGCCAGCGCCAGAGTGCGCCGTCATCTGCCGCATCGGCTGCGGCGTCGATCCGCACGGCATCCAGACCCCGGTCGTGCCATACGAGCACCCCGGTATCGAGGGGCCCGGCCCGGAACAGCGCAGACCACCGACCCAGCGGCGTCGCCGTCGCCCGGTCGGTCAGAGTGGTTCCCGTACCGGCGAAGCTGAGGGCGCGCAGGCCGCTCTCTCCTCCGGGGAACAGTCGCAGCCGGCCCTCGTTCGCCAGGGGAGCCACCCGTGTCTCGCCCGTCTCCACGTCGAGGGTCACGAGCCGGCGGTCGCGGCTGGCGACCACGTCGAGGCTCCGCGAATCGGTCGCCCAGAGCACGGCGTCGTAGCGCAGGCGGATGTCGGGGTGGAGACGCAGCGTGCCGGCGGCGACGTCGACGAGGCCGAGGACGGCGTTCTCATCGGCGGTGGGCGCCCATTCCACCGCGATGAGGCGACGGTCGGGGGAGGGGAAGATCCGGTGCAGGTGGCCATCCGGCTCGATCACGGTCGAGCCGTCGAGGCGATGGATGCCGCGGCGGGTGCGGTCGGCGGCCCTCCCCAGGGTGAAGCCACCGACCGGGAGCCCCGGCCGACCATGGCGCTCGGCGCGGGAGAGGGCGTCGTCGAGCACGGCCCGATGCGCGTTCATCGGCCCACCAGGTCGTCGACGTTGTCGTCCTCGGACGCCCAGAGCAGATGCCCGCCCTCGTCGAGCGGGGTGGGGAGCTCGACCGTCGAGATCTCGGTTCCGTCGAGGAGGAGGATCGTGCCGTCGCCACCGCTGGTGACCGCGATCGTGCCGCCGACGGGGTCGATCGCGATGGACCGGCGCTGCGCGGGGCGGCCGCCGACGCCGTCCCACGGCAGCCGACCGGCGCGAGGGGGATGTGTCATCGCCGGGATCGGCACGGCCCGGGACACACGCGCCTCCTCGCGATCGATCACGAGCACCGCGTCTCCGTCGGGGTGGATGACGGAGACGGCCGCAACGCCCGCAGCCAGTGCGAACCGGAACGCGAGCCCCGGCGGCAGCGGCACAGCACGGGAGGATCCGGATGCGAGGTCGATCTCGACGAAGGTGTTCGTCCATTCCGGCCACGATCCCGGGGAGGCAGGCCCGCCGCGCACGATCCCCGTCGCCCGTCCGGTGTCAGGGGCGAGACGCAGGTAGTACGCCCGTCCGTCGACGGGCCAGGGGATGATGCCGATTGCCCGAGGTGCACCGCCGTCGACCACGAAGCGCTCGAGGCCGCGGCTCGTCGCGATGCCGATGATGCCGGAGACGGGGTCGATCACGTCGCCGTGGCCGTCTGCGGCGAAGTCGGTGAGAAGGCGTCCGCGGAGGACAGGCGCGTGGGGGCCGACCGCGAACGCTGCGGCAAGGGGGATCGTCTCGACGGCTCCCGGTTCGCGGTGGCGGAGCACGATCGTCGGTTCGCCTGAGGCCTGGTCGGGAGCCACGACGACCCCGGGTTCGCCGACGCGGGCGCGGAACCGCGTGGACGAGTCGGTTGCGAGATCCACGACGGTCACCAGGTCGCTCCAGGCTTCGTCGTTCATGCCCAGGCCGGAGGTGACGACCACGTGACGACCAGACGGGTCGCAGGCGAGGTGCTCGGCGGGGATGGCGATCGGGATGCGTCGTACGGTGCCGCCGCCGACGACTAGAGCGCCGCCGCGGTCGTCGGCGAACGCCCAGCGGTCGTTCGCACCGGAGGGCAGGCGGAGGAATCCGGCGTGCTCGGCGAGCCAGCTGTCGGCCACCACGACACGCCGGGAGTCGTCATGGATCTCGAAGACGGTCCCGGCCCGGTGATCAGCGGCGAGGAGGGGGAGGGAGGAAGGCATGTTCGCCAGACTAGTAGATATTGAGAATCATTATCAATTAGGGTCGATCTCGTCCCACCGTGGACCCGTCCCGCACACCGCGGGTCGGAAACTCACTGAAGGAGAACGAAATGGAAAAGCAGATCCTCGCCGAGATCGAAGAGTCCGAGCAGCTGGCGCACCTGTCGGCATCGCACTCCAACGCACTGGTCGAGAACCCCTTCGACTGATCGCGGATCCTTCCGCCGCGCTTTCGAGCGCACTCCAGTCCGGCCGGGTGTTCGCGCCCGGCCGGGCCCTTCCCCGAGAGACTCCATGACTTCCGAACCCCGCGTCCTGCCGCTCCCCGACTCGGGAGCCCATCTCGTCCTCGGCGCCGACGGTCGCCCCCGGATCCGCCTGCGCACCGGACGATTCGCCCTGATCGACGCGCCACCCGCCGAGCTGTTCGACGCCCTCGGCGCTCCCGGCGGTGGTTCGAACGGTGCGGCCTCCGCGCTCCTCGACCGCCTGATGCTCGAGGTGCAGGAGCGCGAGTCCGTGGACGCGCTCCGACGCTGGCCGGACGAGCGCCGCGACGTCTGTGTGCTGGGAGCAGGCGCGCTGGTCGACGGGCTCGAACGTGTCCTCCAGTCCTGGGGTGCGCGGGTCACCGTCCTCGATCCGGAGTCCGCGCTGCCCGATGACACCTCCCTCGTCGTCGCCTACGCCGACGACGCGCTCGGCCGCCGTCGGTGGTCCGACCTCGACATGCTTCCCCTGCGGGGTGTCGCCTGGCTGCGTGTGCACCGCGAGGGCGAGAGCATCCTGATCGATCCGCTCGCGCTCGACGAGCACGACCCGACCTCGGCCCAGGTATCAGCGCGACGGCTGGCCGCGAGCAGCGCGCCGGCTTCGACCGAGGCATGGCAGAAGTCCGGTCCGGCCGCGGCCACCCCGGTCGACGACGCGGCGTCGGTGCTCGTGCTCGCCCGGCTGCTGTACGTGATCCTCACCTGGGCGCGAGCCGACGCCGACCTCGACCACCTGCGCACGACCCTGTGGAAGCTGGTGCCGTCGACCGGATCGGTCACCGAGCACACGGTGCTCCCCTTCCCCGCGGCACCGCCGAGGCTGCCCCGATGACCCCGCCGCGCGATGCCCGTCCCCATGTCGTCGTCGCCGATGACGGCGCCCTGCTGCGCGGATGGGCCTGGTCGCCCGCAGAGACGCGAGGCGTGGTGGTCATCCGCACTCCCTACGGGGCCTGGCGGCACGCCGACACCGCGCGGGCGTGGGTGAGGCGCGGGTACCGCTGCGTGATCCACGACGTGCGCGGCAGGCACTCGTCCGACGGCGAATGGCATCCCTACCTCTCCGAGCGTGCAGACGGCCGCGCGGTGGTCGATGCTGTCAGGGCCGAGAGCCCCGGGCTACCGCTCCTGCTCTCCGGCGGGTCGTATGCCGCCCACACCGCGCTCGAGACGGCGAGGTCGGTCGACGTCGATGCACTCGTGCTCCTCGTGCCGGCGCTCGGGCTCGCCGAGACCGCGTGGGACGCGAACGGGCGACCACACCTGCGCGACCGGATCGGGTGGTGGCACCAGCACGGTCGTGGGGCGCGTTCCCTTCCCCCGCTGAGCGATGAGGAGCTCGAGGCCAGGGTGGCGCGGGCAACCGAGGTCGGCGTGCACCGGGCCGCTGCGGAATGGGGGTGGTCGCGAGAGGTGCTCTCCGGCTGGCGTCGCCTGTGGTCAGCGCCCGCCGTCGATCTGCACCGCGCCTACGGCGACCTCCGCGTACCCCTGCTGCTCATCCGCGGCGACCACGACTTCTTCTTCGCGGATGCGGGCCGGCTCGCCGACGCCTGGCGTGGGCCGCTGCACCTGGTCGACGGGCCCTGGGGCCACCGGCTCGCCGCCGACATCGACGATGACGACGTCCGCTCCCGGCTGCGCAGGGCGGGCGGCATCGGCGGCGTGCTGGACGCCTGGCTCACCGAGACCGGTCTGCCGTCGGCGGGAACAGCGTCGGCATCCGAGCCCGCAGACGTCGGTCGGCATGCGACCCGCCGCACCAGGTCGGCCTTCGAGCCCGAGACCGGTCGCTGGCGCTACGAGAGGACAGCATGAACGCGCACGACACCCCGAATCACCGCACCGAACGAGCGACCCTGCCTGCCGAGGCGCTCGTCGACGCGGAGGCCGGCATCATCCGCTCCGTGCGCGAGGTTCCGCATCCGATCGGCGCACCGCACCGGTATCTGGCTCTCACCGCATCGGTGGCCGACGCCCGCCTGCTGGGCGAATGGCCCGCCGACCGGGTCTCGCTCGGCACCTCGTTCGGCGACCCCGCCCAGGCGCGCATCGCGGCCATCGGCGAAGGCGTGGAGCGGTACTGCGGCAATTGGCTGCCCGATGTGCTGCCGCGGCACGACCTCCGCGTCGCCTCGGCGGAAGAACTGCGCGCCGACGGAGAGGCCGTCATCGACGACGCGGATCTTCCGCGCTTCGCCGATTGGCAGCTCTCCCGTGCGGGCTTCCCCTATCAGCGGCTGGAGGAGTCCACGCCGACGCTGTGGGCGCGCTGCGACGATCTCGACGGAGGCTCGGTGTGGATGCCGGATTCCCTCGTGCACCTGAACTGGCGACAATCCCGCTTCCGCTCTCTGCCCCGCACGCATCACCTCAACTACGCGGGCATCGCCACGGGAGCGGGCTTCGACGATGCGCGCGATCGAGGGGTGATCGAGGTGATCGAACGGGATGCGCTCGAGGTGTGGTGGCACCTCGATGGGCCGACGTTCGGCATCGACCCTGCGACGGTCCCCGGTCTGCTCGACGATCTGCGCGGAAGCAGCCTGCGTGTGTGGCTGGTGGCGATGCCCTCGGAGTTCGCCCCGGCGATCGGCGCTCTCGTGCACGATCCGGAGCGCGGCCTCTACGCCGCGGGGTTCTCGGCCGCACTCGATCCTGCACGCGCCGCACGGAAGGCCGTGCTGGAAGCCGTGCACACCTGGATATACACGCAGGGCTGCACGACGGCGGACGGGTGGGTGTTCCGGGCCGTCGCCGAGGGATTGATGGCCAAGGGCCTCACCCTCGAGTTTCGTGCGGACGCCGACTACACGACCGCGGCCGGAGCCGAGTTCGAGAAGGTGATCGACCTCGGCGCGCACGTGCAGGTCTGGCTGGACCCGACCGTGCACGGCGAGACGCGCCGGTTCCAGGCGCCCGTGCAGGGTGTACTCCCGTTGAGCGCAGTGGAACCCGTGACGATGGACGAGGTCTATGCGCGCCTCGCTGATCGCGGCCACCGCGTGCTCACGCGCGACCTCACGACCTCCGACGTGCGGCGCACTGACCTGCGCGTGGTGCGCTCGATCGTGACGGGGCTCGTCCCCAACGCACCGGCTGCGTTCTCGTACCTCGGCATGCCCCGGTTCCGAGAGGCGGCGCAGGAGCGCGGCTGGCGGACGACCTGGAGCGGCGGACCGGAGGACTTCACGCTCCTCCCGGCCCCGCACATGTGAGGCTGACCATGGCGCAGAGCTTGCGGGAAGAGCGTGGCGTGTCCACACCGCTCGACCAGGTGCACTCGTCGCGGGTGCCGTCCGGTCCGCTGCCGCCCGGGCCGAGGGTGAACGCCTGGGAGCGGACCGGCGCCGTGGCGGACGATCCCCCTGTCGGTGTGCGCGAGCTCGTCGACGGACTGTGGCACCCCGGGGAGTTCCATCGGGCGGAGGACGGCACGGCCACGTGCATCCACCGTCGCCCTGTGCCCTCGGCGGGGGCGTGCTACCCGGTGCAGACGCACCTCGTCGACGCGGTCGGTGTGCGTTGGGCGGTCGACCACGACGGAGGCGTCCTCCTCCGTCGAGATCCCCGTGCCGATCGCGCGGACGGATGGCCCTCGACCACCCCGGGGGACGGCATCGCGCGGGTGGTGTTCACGGTCCAGCCGGGTCGATCCTTCGGCCGCTACCGGCATCGGGCCTGGCCGCTCTGGATCGCGGACACCGCCTACGCAGTCGCCGCGGTGCGCTTCCTGCTGGGTGCGAGGGCGGGGCGGGGGCAATTCGGACCCTCGGCCCGACTGCGCGGACTGCTCGGCGTGCCCCGCGCTTCCGACGTCGACAGCTGGCTCCGGCGGGGACTCGCCCCCGAGATCCCGCTCGCCGCGGTCGAGCTTCCGCACGCCCCGGTGCCGATCGACGCGGCACGTCGTGCTCTCGGTGCCAGACGTTCGCCGTCCACGTCCGCATTCATCGCCCGGACCCCCGCGCGAGAACGCCTGACGCCGCGCGGCGAGATCGAGCGCCTCGCGCGCGCGTCCGGGCAGGCCTGGGTGCGGGGCGCGAGCACCGTCCGCTCCTGGTCCGCGCCGACCACGGCTCCGGCGCCGGTCATCGGCACCGCGCTCTGGAACGCCCATCTCACCGCGGCCGGTCTCTGCTACCGCGCGGCGCTGGGCGGAGGCTGTGGCGCTCGCCCGGTGTCCGGCTTCTCCTCGACCGGAGGGCGATGGATCCTCCACGCGGTCGCCTTCCTCGACTCTCCCGGAGGCTCACGATGATGATCGTCCCCGAGCTGTGGCGCGAAGCGCGACGGCACCCCTGGCTCCTGGCTGGGACCACGTTCCTCCTTCTCCTCGTGTATGCGACGCACCTGCTGCAGGCGCTGGCTCTCGCGTGGTCGCTCGCAGCTCTCGTGCGCGGTCATGGGCAGGGCGCAGTCGTCGGCATCGGGGTGATCCTGGTGATCGGGGTGACGCGCATGCTGCTGACGATCGTGCAGGGAGATGCCGCCGCGCGCCTCGGCGGGAGGGTCAGAGAAGACCTTCGGGGCGCGGCCGTCTCCGCGGTCCTCGTGCCGCAGAGGCTGCACGACGCCGGTCTCAGGGACGGCTCGACCCAGCTCGCACTCGGCGACGGGATCGACGGTACGGACGCCTATGTGTCGAAGTACATCCCCGCCATGGTGCAGCTCGTCGTCGGCAGCCTGATCGCGGTGTGCCTCGTGGCGGTGCTGTCCCCGCTGATCGCGGTGTGCGTCGCGGCGGGGATCCTGCTCGCGGTGCTCGGTCCGCTGCTGTGGAAGCGCATGCTCGCCCGTCGGGGCTTCGAGCACTGGGACAGCTACGAGGCTCTCAGCGGCGACCTTCTCGAGTCCCTTCGCGGCATGTCGACGTTGCGTGCACTGGGAGACGTCCCCGCCACGCGGGCGCGCCTGCACACGAGGTCGGAGGCACTGCGCCTGGCCACCGAACGCGTGATGCGCACGTCGCTCGCGGAGACGGCCATCACAGACTTCGCCGTGCAGGCCGGCGTGGTGGTCGCCGCGGGGCTCGCGGTCGTCGCGGTCCTGACCGGTGAGCCGCCGGCCGTCGAGGTCTACGCGCTGCTGCTGCTCTCCTCCGAGGCGTTCCGTCCGGTGCGCGAGCTCTCCCGACACTGGCACGCCGGTTTCCTCGGCCTCACCGCCGTTCCAGGGCTCGCGACCCTCGGGGCGTTCCGTCGCACGCCCCCTCTCGCACCGACGCGGGGGGAGCCCGACACGCACGCACTTCCCCGGGGCCGGATGCTCCGCATCTCCGGCCTCTCCTACCGCTACCCCGGTGCCGATCGCGACGTCCTCCGCGGTGTCGATCTCCTCGCCGAACGCGGAGAGGTCCACGCGATCGCCGGGCCTTCGGGCGCAGGCAAATCCACGCTCTTCGACCTGGTCCTCGGATTCCTGCCCGCGGCAGCCGGAACGGTCGAGCTCGACGGGCGTCCGCTCCAGCCGAGCGATGTGGCGGTCGTCTCGCAGCGGCCTGTCCTCTTCGCCGGCACCATCAGGGAGAACATCGATCTGTTCGGTGCGGATCGGGAGGACGTCGAACGCGCCTGTGCCGCGGCGGGTGTGCTCGACGAGATCAGGGCCATCCCCGGCGGCTTCGAGGCGATGGTGGCGGAGGCCGGGACGAGTCTGTCGGGAGGACAACGCCAACGCCTCGCCCTCGCCAGGGCGCTGCTGGCCGGTCGTCCCGTGCTGCTCGTCGACGAGCCGACCAGCGCCCTCGACGACCGCAGCGCCCTGACCGTCGCCGAGACGCTCGAACGCGTCGCCGAAGAGAGGATCGTGCTCATGATCAGCCACCGCCCCGAGGCGCTCGCCCGCGTGGCCGACGTGCGGGTGCTCCGTGACGGGGTGCTCGTGGGGGAGGTTCCGTGACCTCGTCAGGGGCGATCCTCGCCCGGCTCCTTCCGCCGCTGCGACCGGAATGGCGTCGCATCATGGGCAGCTACCTGATCGCCACCACGAGTCTGTGCGCCCTCGCCACCATCGGGGTGCTCACCGCACTCGGCGTGGGCGGCGCCGTCGTGCACGGCACCTGGCCTCCGGTCGTCTGGTGGGTGGCGCTCGGCACCCTCGTGCTGTTGCGCACCTTCCTCACCTGGCGGGAGATGGACGTGTCGCACGCCCTCGCGTACCGGGTGCTGGCGCGGCTGCGGATGGCTCTCTTCGACGCCTACTCCCGGAGCGTTCCCGGGCGGCGGCGGGAGCACTCGGGCCGCGCGGCCTCCGTGGCGATGACCGACATCGAGAAGCTGGAGTTCTTCTACGCGCACACGGTGGCGCAGATCGGAGCCGCACTCACCCTGTTCCTCGGAGCCGTGGTCTGCGCGTTCGTCGTGATGCCCGTGGCGGCCCTCGTGATGCTCGGTGGAGCGGCCGCCGTCGCGCTCACCGCCTGGGCGGGAGCGGGTCCGGCGCGCCGGGTCGGGGCGCGCGAGCAGCAGGAGCGGGAGGATCAGTCGGAGCGACTGGTCGATGCTCTCGGCGCCGTGCGGGAGGTTCTCGCCTACGGACTGCAGGGCCGCGTCGTGCGCGAGGCCGTCGCCGGCACCCGGAGGTCGGTGGCGCTCACTCGTCGAAGGGAGGCCATCGCCCATCTCGTCGACGGCACGCGCGAACTGATCCTCACCGCCGTGGTGATCGGCGTGATCGCGGCGTCTCTGACCCTCGGCGGCACGGTGGGCGGCACGGTGGGCGGCGCTCAGGCCGCGCTGCTTCCCGCGGTGATCGCACTCGCCGTCGCCGGGGTGGCGGCGGTGGCAGAGGCCGCCCATACGGTGTCGGAGCTGCACCCGCTGATCGCGAGCGCCGACCGTGTGGGGGCGGGCCTGCACCGTCCTCCGGTCGTGGCGCCGGTCGAGCGCCCGATCTCGCTGCCCGACGGCCCCGTAGGGATGCGCTTCGAGAAGGTGTCGTTCTCCTACGACGACAGGACCGACGTGCTCGGAGGGTGGTCGATGGAGGTCGATCCGGGGGAGCACGTCGGTCTCGCCGGGCCGTCCGGAGCAGGCAAGAGCACGGTCATCGCACTCGCGGCCCGCCTGTGGGACCCCTCAGCCGGCACCGTCGCGCTCGTCGACGCGACAGGCGCCGTCTATCCACTCGGCCGCATCCGCGACGACGAGCTGCGCCGTGTCGTGGCGGTGGTGGAGCAGGACGCACGCCTCTTCCACGGCACGGTCCGAGAGAACCTGGTGCGCGGAGCCGACCCCCGCACCGATGAGCAGTTGTGCGACGCCCTCACAGCGGTGGGGGCCGATGACTGGATCACCCTCGACGATGAACTCGGCGAGCACGGCGCCCGGCTGTCCGGAGGTCAGCGGGCTCGGCTGGCCCTGGCACGGGCGCTGTGTCGTGCGCCGCGGGTACTCATCGTCGACGAGATCACGGCGAGCCTGGACGCCGAGTCCGAGCGCATCATCTCCGACGTGCTCGAACGGTTCGACGGGACCGTGATCGCAGCCTCGCACCGGCGCGAGACGCTGGGGAGGTTCGGCAGGGTCGTCGGTGTGGAGCGGGTGGGGGCAGGGGTCGGGTCTGCGCCTACAGCCGGTCCACTCCAGTGATGGTGACGACTGCCTCGCCCGCCTCGTCGGAGTCGGCGAGGTCGATCGTCGCGGAGATGCCCCAGTCGTGGTCGCCGGCCGGGTCGTCGAAGATCTGCCGTGCGGTCCAGACGGTCGGGCCCTCGGTGAGGATCAGCAGCTTCGAGCTGCGCGCGTCCGCTCCCGTGAGGATGTCGTCGTGGTCGGCGAAGTATCCGTCGAGCGCGTCCGACCATGCGTCGGCGCCGAACCCCGGATCGAGCTCGGCCAGCGCGTTCACGTCTTCTCTCGCGGCGAGCTGCACCCGGCGGAACAGTTCGTTGCGCACCAGGATGCGGAAGGCGCGGATGTTGCTCGTGAGGCGCTTGGGTGCGGGAGGCACGATCGGCTCGTCAGGTCGATGCGGGTCGAAGCGTCCGTTGTCGACGCCGGCGATCAGCTCTTCCCACTCATCGAGCAGGCTGGAGTCGACCTGGCGGACGAGTTCGCCGAGCCACTCGATGAGGTCGCGGAGGTCTTCGTCCTTGAGTTCCTCCGGGATGGTCTGCGAGGCCGCACGGTAGGCGTCGGAGAGGTAGCGCAGCACGACGCCCTCGGAGCGCGCGATCTTGTAGTAGGCGACATATTCCCCGAACGACATGGCCCGCTCGTACATGTCGCGCACGACCGACTTGGGGTGTAGCTCGAAGTCGCGGATCCAGGGCTGAGCCGCGCTGAACGTCTCGAAGGCCGCGGTCAGCAGCTCGTCGAGCGGCTTCGGGTACGTGATCTGCTCGAGCAGCTCCATGCGCTCGTCGTACTCGATCCCCTCGGACTTCATGGCCGCGACCGCCTCGCCGCGTGCCAGGAACTCCTGCTGGCTCAGCACGGCGCGGGGATCATCGAGGGTCGACTCCACGATCGAGATCATGTCGAGCGCGTACGAGCCCGTCCCGACCCCCTGGGCCGCTGAACTCGTCGACGCGTCGGGGTCGAGCAGTTCGAAGGCGGCGAGGGCGAACGGCGAGAGCGGCTGGTTGAGTGCGAAGTTCGGCTGCAGATCGACCGTGAGGCGGATGTCGCCGTCCGGCGTCTTCTCGACGATGCCCGATTCGCGGAGGGTGCGGTAGATGCCGATGGCCCGGAGTGCGAGCTCGCGCTGACGCCTCCGCGGTTCGTGGTTGTCGTATACCAGTGCACGCATATTGGCGAACACGTCGCCGCCGCGGGCGATCACGTTGAGCATCATGGCGCTCGTGATCTGCATGTGGGAGGTCAGGGTCTCCGGCACGGCGTCGATGAGCTTGCGGAACGAGGGCTCGCCCCATGACACGAAGCCGTCGGGTGCCTTCTTGCGCACGATCTTGCGCTTCTTCTTCGGGTCGTCGCCGGCCTTCTTCACCGCCGCGACGTTCTCGCTCTCGTGCTCGGGAGCCTGCGCGACCACCGTGCCGGCGGTGTCGTAGCCCGCACGACCAGCGCGGCCGGCGATCTGATGGAACTCGCGGGCGTTCAACTGCCGCATCCGCGTGCCGTCGAACTTGGTGAGCGCCGTGAGCAGCACCGTGCGGATCGGCACGTTGATCCCGACGCCGAGAGTGTCGGTGCCGCAGATCACGCGCAGCAGACCGCGCTGCGCCAGCTGCTCGACGAGGCGTCGATACTTCGGCAGCATGCCCGCGTGGTGCACGCCGATGCCTGCACGCAGGAACCGCGAGAGCGTCTTCCCGAACGCGGTCGTGAACCGGAACTCGGCGATCAGGGCGGCGATCTCGTCCCGCTGCTCGCGGGTGGCGACCTTGGTGCTCGACAGTGCCTGGGCACGTTCCATCGCTGCGGCCTGCGAGAAGTGCACGACGTAGATCGGCGCCTGCCCGGTGTTCAGCAGGTCGTCGATCGTCTCGTGGATCGGAGTCGTCTCGTAGAAGAAGTGCAGGGGGACGGGGCGCTCCACCCCCGTCACGGTCGCCGTCTCGCGGCCGGTGCGACGCGTGAGGTCGGCGGCGAGCTCGGTCACATCGCCCAGGGTCGCCGACATCAGGATGAACTGCGCCTGCGGCAGCTCGAGCAGCGGCACCTGCCACGCCCATCCGCGGTCGGGGTCGGCGTAGAAGTGGAACTCGTCCATCACGACCTGCCCGACGTCGGCGTCGGTGCCCTGGCGCAGGGAGAGATTCGCGAGGATCTCCGCCGTGCAGCAGATGATGGGGGCGTCGGCGTTCACCGCAGAGTCTCCCGTGACCATGCCCACGTTCTCGGCACCGAACACGTCGACCAGGGAGAAGAACTTCTCGCTCACGAGCGCCTTGATCGGTGCCGTGTAATAGCTGCGGCGTCCCGCCACGAGTGCACTGAAGTGCGCTCCGATCGCCACCAGCGACTTCCCGGTGCCGGTCGGCGTCGACAGGATCAGGTTGTTGCCGGACACGATCTCGATGATCGCCTCGTCCTGCGCGGGATACAGGCTGATGCCCGTCGATTCCGCCCATTCGACGAACGCCAGGTAGACGGCGTCCGGGTCCGCGGCGTCCGGAACGAGGGCGGGGTCGAGCCGCGGCGGGGTAGTCATGATCCCTCGATCATCCCATCCGCCGATGAGTGTCTGATGCGGCGCGAGGTTAGATCCTGCTGACCGCGCCGAAGTCACGCCGCGCCGAGGCGCCTCGGGATGCTCGGGGCCGCGCTTGGCATCATCGAACGACGACAACCGGAGGCTGCACGCCCAGGGGGGACGACGATGCCCGACCAGATCTTCACTTTCGCCGCACTCGCGCTGTACTTCGCCGGGATGCTGCTCATCGGCTGGATCGCCTTCCGGCGGACCGGCGACCATGAGGACTACATGCTCGGCGGACGGAACCTCCCGCCGTGGGTGGCCGCCCTCAGCGCGGGAGCCTCAGACATGTCCGGCTGGCTGGTGATGGGACTCCCCGGCGCCATCTACGTCTCGGGACTCATCGAGGCCTGGATCGCGGTCGGCCTCACGATCGGTGCCTACCTGAACTGGCTGCTCGTCGCCCCGAGGCTTCGGGCGTACACGCAGGTCTCCCGGAACTCGATCACGGTGCCGAGCTTCTTCGAGAACCGGCTGCGTGACACGACGCGACTCCTGCGTGTGGTCTCCGGAATCGTCATCCTCATCTTCTTCACGCTGTACATCTCCTCGGGCATGGTCGCCGGCGGGGTCTTCTTCGAGAGCTCGTTCGACGGCGACTACCTGACCGGCATGCTCCTGGTCACGGGCGTCACCCTCGCGTACACGCTCTTCGGAGGGTTCCTCGGCGCATCGCTGACCGACGTGGTGCAGGGTCTCATGATGGTGGTGGCCCTCGTGGTGATCCCGGTCGCTGCGATCGTGGCGATCGGAGGGCTGGCCGAGACGGGGGAGCTGATCAACGAGGTCGCGCCCGACCATCTGTCCCTGCTCTCGGGCACTGCGCTCACCGGCGGCACGATACTCGCCATCGTGTCCTCCCTCGCGTGGGGACTCGGGTACTTCGGGCAGCCGCACATCATCGTCAGGTTCATGGCACTGCGCTCGCCGCAGGAGGCGAAGAGCGCCCGACGCATCGGCATCTCCTGGATGATCGTCTCCCTCGGAGGTGCGGTGCTCTCCGGCCTCGTCGGCATCGCCTACATCGCCAAGACGGGCGTCGACCTGGCGAACCCCGAGACGGTCGTGCTGCTGATGTCGCAGACGCTGCTGCATCCGTTCGTCGCGGGTCTCGTGCTGGCGGCGGTGCTCGCCGCGATCATGAGCACGATCTCCAGTCAGCTGATCGTCTGCTCCTCGGCGCTCGTCGAGGACCTGTACGGGGTGTTCCGGCGGACGCCGCCCTCGCAGAAGACGCTCATGCTGATGGGGCGGCTCGGGGTGTTGGGTGTCGCGATCGTCGCAGCGGTCCTGGCGATCACCCCGAACGACACGATCCTCGGCCTCGTCTCGTTCGCGTGGGCCGGCTTCGGTGCCGCGTTCGGGCCGGTCATCCTGCTCAGCCTCTACTGGCGTCGACTCACCAACTGGGGTGCTCTGGCGGGGATGTTCGTCGGAGCCGCGACGGTGTTCATCTGGAAGGCGCTCGACACCGGGCTCTACGAGCTTCTTCCCGCGTTCGTGCTCGCCACGGTCGCCGCGGTCGTGGTCAGCCTTCTCACCTACACGCACGACGAGGAGATCCAGCAGGAGTTCACGGACACCGGTGCGATGGTGGCTCTGCCCCGTCCGCACGCGGTCGGCGACACCCCCTAGCGGGTCGCGGCGCGCAGCGCGATGCGGATCATGTCGCCGAACGTCTGCTCGCGCTCCTGTGCCGTGGTCTCCTCGCCCGTGATGATGTGATCGCTGACCGTGCAGATGGCGAGGGCGCGTCGACCGTAGTACGCCGCGAGGGTGTAGAGACCAGCGGCCTCCATCTCGACGCCGAGGATGCCGTGCTGCACGAACGGCTCCGTGAGCTCGGGGCGGGTGCTGTAGAACTGGTCGCTCGAGAACAGCTGCCCCACGTGCACCGTCGACTCGAGCGATTCGGCCTCACTCGCCTCGACAGCGGCACGCAGCAGCGAGAAGTCGGCCACGGGCGCATAGTCGAGCCCGTGGAAGCGCACGCGGTTGATGCCGGAATCGGTGCTGGCGCCGTTCGCGATGATGATGTTGCGGATCTTGACCCGCTCCGTCAGCGCTCCGCAGGAACCGACCCTGACGATCGTCTGCACGTCATAGGCGTCGAAGAGCTCGTTCGCATAGATCGCCATCGAGGGCTGCCCCATGCCCGAGCCCTGCACGGAGACGCGATGCCCCTCCCAGGTGCCGGTGAAGCCGAGCATGCCGCGTGTCTCGGAGTAGAGCTCGGCATCGTCGAGGAAGGTCTCGGCGATCCACTTCGCACGCAGCGGATCGCCCGGGAACAGGACGATGGGGGCGATCTGGCCGGGCTCTGCGGCGATGTGCGTGCTCATGGCCTCAGCGTAGTCAGCCTCACCCGGGAGCGCCCGCGAGCCCCAGCGCGGTGATGAGCTCGTATGCGGCCGAGCGGGCCTGCACGATCACGGTGCCCACCTGCACCCCCTTCGCGGACACCGAGAGGAGCAGCTGACCGTACGGTGCGAGGATGAAGCTGAGCAGTGACAGCTGGCTCTGCCCGATCGACACCGAGACGACGGCGGAGAGGCTCGGCTCCGTGCCCCGGGAGATGATCTCGGCCTCGGCCCTGGCGACCGCGAACAGCGAGCCGTTCATGGCGGCAAGGCGGTCTCCGGTCTCACCGAGCGCTCCGACCGACGCGATGTGCAGACCGTCGGCGGTGGACAGCACTGCCGTGGTCAGTTCGGGGAAGCGCTCCTCGAGATGACGCAGCCGAGTGAGTGCGGCCTGACTGACGACGCCCGCCCAGAGCGCCCAGTTCGCGGCCAGATCCGGATGCATGAGCGTGCCGTCCTGCGTCGGGCCGGACTCACCGGTCGACGCGGAATCGTCCGATCGGATGGGGACGTTCATGACTCTCCTCCCGGGAGGTCGAGGGCTGCGCACGCCACCCGCATCACGCTCTCGCGGTCGCGCGCGTCGGCGGCGAGCACGCGAGTGAGGGGTATCCGATGCCGTTCGAGGCTCTCGCCGAGCGCGCGGCGCACCTCGTCGAGGGCTTCGTCGGCCACGTGGGTGACGGCGATCACCGTCTGCTCGTGGTCGCCGGCGAGTCGCGCCAGCCACTCGGCGGCGTCCGCAGTGATGCTCCCGCGGTCTGCACGCAACCACAGCAGCATGCGGGTGTCGGAGGAGGAGACGCTCTGCCGGGCATGGGCGAAGCGGTCCTGGCCGGGAACCCCGATGAGCGCGACCGAGATCTCGTCCGTGGGCTTCCACGTGCCGTAGTCGAGCCCCACCGTTGTCGTCGTCTTGTCCGCATCGCCGTACTCGGCTGAGCCCGCCGAGATCGGGACGTCGGTATCCACGGTGACGACATCGCTCAACGCCCGGACCGCCGTGGTCTTCCCGGCACCGACCGGCCCCGCGAAGACGAGACGGAACCTCGTCGGCAGGTTCCGTCGTCGTCGGCGCACCCGTCTGGCCGCCGGTTGTGCGGCGGTATCGACGGTCGAGGCTTCGGAGCCGATCAAGCGTTCAAGGCCGCCACGTGGCGGTTCACGGCGGACCGGAGCAGGGCGATGTTCGTCGCCTGGCGGTCGGCGGCGAGGTAGATGAACGTGTCGTCGTCGATCATCTTGAGAAGGTGGAGCTGCGTGTCGAGCGTCAGCAGCATGTCTTCGAGCGTGGCCTCGAGGCGGAGCGCCTCGATCGTCTTCCGCTTGTTCTTCACCATCTCGCTGTTGTACGCGCTGGCGACATCGAGGTCGAAGTCCGGGCGGACCGAATTCGAGGCGAGCGGCAGGCCCGATTCGACGTCCACCACGGAGGCGCCGATGAACCCGTTGATGTCGTTCGCGATGTCGGCGATGAGTGCGTTCAGTTGATCTTGCGTGGCCATGATGATGCATCCCCAGTTCCGTCGTCGCGCAGGTGACCGCACCGTGCGGGCACCCCCAGTGCGCAGACGAACGGATAAAGTGTATAACGTTACCGACTGTGCTGAGCGACAGCGACCGGACACGCCTGGCGAGGAGTGATCGCCCGGTGCGGCTCAGCCCTCGCGGCGGCGCACGATCTCGTCGATCCAGAGCGGAGCGAACGGCGAGGTGCAGCCGGGGGCGGTCGGGTAGTCGGCGAGTACCTGCAGGCGCTCGCCGATCTCTCGGGCTCTGGCGCGATGCTCGGGGTGGAAGATGCCGATGTTCGCGAGGGTCTCGTTCATGGCCCATTGCAGGCGTGAAGGCGCCGTCGCCAGATCCCGCTCGATCAGGTCGAGCAGGTGCGAAAGCTCCAACCCCTCGGGGTCCTTCATCACGCGCACGGTCGTGAGCGACCACGCGGCGGCGGCGACGGTCGGGTCGGGGTCGTCGAACCAGCGCAGCCGCAGCTCCTCGGCGAGCGGAGTCTTCTTGGCGACGTAGTTGACGAACCAGTCGTTGACCTTGGGTGCGCGGGTCTCGCGCAGCATGGCGTCGAGCTGGTCGGCGCTGTAGTCCCTGGGGCGACAGATCAGGAGGGCGAGCAGCCGCGCAGGCGTCTCGCCCGTGGCCCACAGATCTTCAGCGAGGGGCTGATCCGTCTTGATGCGCTTCGCCAGGGCACGCATTCGGCTGAGGTTGATGCCGTGGTCGTCACCGCGCTTCTCGTTGGCTGCGCGCACCTTCGGGTCTTCCAGCGCGGCCAGTTCCCCGAGCGCTTCCCCCACGGTCATGTCTGACATGTCTCCAGCGTAGGCCGCTTCGAATCGCGCGAACGGTTCGATTCCGGCGCCGGAGACCCCCGGTTGCGTGATTCGAAGACGGGTCAGTCCTCGTCGACCAGCTCGCCGCGGATGCGACGGAGGTCTTCCATGAGCGACCCGATCAGGATCCAGTGCTGCGATGACGGCGGACGGATCACGAGGGGAGCGGTGAGGGCGGGGATCGCCGACGTCATGGTGTCGGGCTCCGGCGAGGCATCGGCGACCTGCACGGCGAGGCGGACGTCGTGCCCGGCTCGCCGCAGCTGCTCGGCGATCGCGGTGACCGCGGGCTCCTCGCCGATCTCGTCGTCGTAGTGGTCGAAGTAGGCGCGGGTCATGCCGATCGTCTGCGTCACGATGGGGGAGAGGCGATCGAGCAGCGCCCGCATCTCGCGCAGGTCGGCGCGGTGGGTCGAGCGCCGCGGGTTCAGCGTGAGCGACTCCTCTCCGGCGGCGATCGATGCTTCTGCAGCCTCCTTCATCGGGCGCAGCAGCCGCACCTCCAGCATCAGCTCCTGCAGCTTCGCGGGCGTCTGCGGTTCGGGCAGTGCGTCGGCCAGGCGATCCAGGCTCGCGGCGAGTTCGAGGCCGAGGAGCCCCACGTCCCGGCGGGCGGGCGCGACCAGCACCGGTGGCACGATGAGTGCGTTCACGACGATGCCGATCACCACGCCGATCAGCGTCTCCACGATGCGGGCGAATGCGTACTCGGGGCTGGACGACCCCAGCGCCAGCACGAGCATCGCGGAGATCGCGACCTGGTTTCCGGTGCCCGGAGAGGCGCGGAAGATCCACGCCACCAGCATCGCGACGACGATCGCGAGCAGCACGATCCAGCTCGGCGAACCCAGCAGCAGCCCCAGGGCGACGGCGATCACGACGCCGGCGATCACCCCGATGCTGCGCTCGAGCGCCTTCGACAGCGATTGGTTCACGCTGGGCTGCACCACCAGGAGGGCGGCGATCGCGGCGAAGACGGGCAGTTGCGCGGGGAACACCCATCCGGCGATGAGCCATGCGGCGATCGTCGCGGCGGCCGACTTCACGACCTGCAGTAGCGGGGAGCGCTGTGAGGCACGGATCGCGGCGGGGATGCGCATGACCTCAACGGTAGTCGTGCGGGTCGGCGCGTCGGGGTGCGCCGCTACGGAGCCGGCTGAGATGTCGAGCGCAGAGGCCCTTTCGCGATGTCGTCGATGAGCCATTCGCCGTCGACTTTGGTCAGCGTGTACTCGCGCGGCTGTGCGAACTCCGCCCCCGCCTCGGCGCCGAGCTCGTGGAGGTATCCCTCGGTGGCGGTGACGATCCGGAACAGGGACTCGAACCCGACCGTCGCCTTGGCGCGGCTCTCGTCGATGCTCGATGGAGTCCACGCGACGCCGGTCTGCTCGATCGTCAGGTCGTTGTCGACATACATCGCCACCAGGGCGTCACGGTACCCGGTGTCTGACAGCTTGGTGACGAAGAGCGGCGTGAAGAACGCCTCTTCCGCGACGATAGAGTCGGCCACGCTGGCAGGCGAGCGGTTGTCCGAGGCCCCGGAGTGCAGAGCCACGACCTGCTGCACGGCCTGCACATCCGCGTCGTCGAGCGGCAGCTGTTCTCCGGTGGAGGTGAGGGTCCACAGGGTGGCGTCCGGGTCGAACCCCGGGGTCGGTGTCGCGCTCGGCGCGTTCGATGCGGCCGGTGGGGTCGGTTCGGTGCAGCCGGAGAGACTCATGCTCCCCGCCAGCAGTGCGAGGGTGAGCAGGAGGGCAGACGTGGATCGGGATGGTGTCGTGCGCATGGGGGTCTCCTCGAAGGGGAGGGGGACCGGTCGGTCCCCCTCCCGGTGTCGTGCTCAGTTCGCGGGCGCGGCCTTGAGCTGCCAGTGCGAGGACCACCAGCTGCTCGACACGTTGCCGAACTCGACCTTGCCGGTGTTGTTCTCGACGTGCAGCGCGCCGGATGCGTTCTGGATCCGGGTGAACCCTCCGCCCGCGTCCGGTGTCGACCAGGAGGCGGAGGCACCGGCCGTCGCTGCGGTCCCGTGTCGCACGGTCGTGCCGTCCACGTAGAGGTACTGGTTGGTCCAGCGGTTGCGGTACTTCGTGGTGCCGGACGACGTCTCGGGAACCCATTGCGCGCTCCAGTAGCTCGTCGGCACCTCGCCGAAGCGGACGACCCCGTCGTTCGGCTCGATGTTGATCGCGCCGGCGCGGTGACGGTTGTTGATGAGCTTCCAGGTGGGGGACACGGCTTCGGAGTAGCCGGCGTTGTCCTTGTACACGCGCAGGTAGTCGACCTCCCACTGCTTGGGCCAGACGCTGTTCGGCTGGCCGGAGCCCGCGCCCGTGTAGATGTTCATGATGATGCCCATCGCGGTGTTGGGCGCATCGTTGAGCGTCTTCACGAGCTGGCCGTCGTAGTAGAACCGCAGCTGGGTGGGAGTCCAATCCATGGCGTAGACGTGGAACTCCGTGGTCGGGGAGCCGGACACCGGAACCGTGTCGAGCGACCACGATGAGAGGAAGTTCGGGTCGCCCCAGCCGTAGGCGGCGATGCGCCAGCTGTTCGGCGTGCTGAAGAAGGTCTCGATCATGTCGATTTCGGACTGGCCGCCGGTGGTGTTGGTGCCGACGAGCCACAGGGCCTGGTGCCCGCCGCCGCCCGCGTTGGAGTTCTTCGCCCGCACCTCGAAGTAGCCGTACTTGGTCGAGTAGCCGTCGAAGGTCGGCAGGTTGTTGCGGTTCACGGCGCTGCCGTTGAAGGGGTGCCAGTTGTTCTGGTTGTGGGTCTGGATCGCGGAGGACACCACAGTGCCGTCCTGATCGGGGTTCCACGGCGGTTGGTCCTTGTCGACGCGGAGCTTGATGGTGCCGTTGGAGATCGTGTAGCGCGCGGCGGTGTCGGCGATGTCCTCGGCGGGCACCCAGTGGGGCAGATAGTTCGGCAGCCACTTGTTCGTGTCGAGCGTCGTGCCGGTGAACTCCTCGCTGAAGTCGAGAGTGTATCCGGGTTTGTCGAGCGGGCTGGGTGGCGTGTCGGCGGCCCAGGCTGCGGGGCCGGCGAGAGTGAGGGCGGCTGCGGAGGCCACCACGGCGGCGGCCGCGGTGAGGCGACGTACGGATTGCGGGCGTGTCATCATGCTCCTCGGGGATCGACGGTGATCTTCACCCGGACGCGATCAGACGAACACGGCCGGCGAGGCAATTAACCCGGACTCTGTCGTAATTGTCAATACTCGCGAGCGAACAGCTGCTCGTGCACGGCCGCAGTGCTCACGGCGAGTGCACCGAGGCAGGGCGCGGCGGCTCCCAGCGCCGACGGCCGGACTTCGGGGAGGAAGAGGGCGCGACCGTCGAGCTCCCGACTCAGCGCTGCGGCGAGCCGCGTCGACGCCTCCGGGATGCTGCTGCTGATGACCACGGCGTGCGGATCGATCGCCAGGACGAGCGCCCCGAGCCCGTCAGCGATGTCCGCCGCGAAGTCTGAGACCGCTGCATGGGCCTGCGCGGACAGACCGTCGCCCTCGAGGAAGAGGCGTTCGATCTGGCCGGCGGCGCGGGTGGTGAGGCGTTGTTGAGCCTGAGGCCACGCCACGCGACCCAGCGCCCCGATCTCGCCCGCAGCGCCGTGGGCCCCGCGGGCGACCCGGCCGTCGACGATCGAGGCTGCGGAGATGCGGTTGCCGATCCGCAACAGCACGGCGGTCTCGTCCGCGCCGACGGCTCCGCTCTCGATCTCGGCGATGGCTGCGAGCTTGGTGTCGTTGTCGAACGAGATCCGTGCGTCGGGGAACGCGCGCCGCAGGTGCGCGTCGATATCCGCCTCCAGCCAGTCCGGCACGACGGTCGTCTTCACGGGGTGGCCGTCCGCGTCGACGATGCCGGGGATGCCGACGGTGAGCGCGGCGATCTCCCGAGCGCCCGTCGCCTCGTCGAGCAGCGCGGCCACCAGGTCGATCACTGCGGCAGCTGCATCCTCACCGCCGGAGAGGTCCTGTTCGATCCGGCGATGCGGTGCAATCACCGTGCCGCGCAGGTCGCCGGCGATGCCTGCGATGCCGTGCGGGCCGATGTCGATTCCCACCGACATGCCGTGCGCGGCCGCGAAGCTGTAGCCACGCGCCGGTCGGCCCGCCCGGTGGGGGCGCAGCTGCTCGGCGGCGACGAGTCCGTTCTCGAGCAGCGAGGGCAGCACGGCCTCGACGGTCGTGCGGGAGAGGCCGGTGACGGACGCGAGCTGGGTGGCGGTCAACGGTCCGTCCGCCTCCCACAGGGTGGTCAGCACGGCGTGATCGTTGAGTCGCCGCATGGCTGCGAGGTCGGTGCCGAGCGGCTGGGATGTCACGAGTCCTGACTACCACATCCGGCGATCCGGACGCTTGACACCGTGACTGCTCCGCCCTAAATTATGAATTACCACGGAGAGTTGCAAAATACTCCCTCCCTCACCCGAAGGCGACACAACCATGCAAAGACGCACCCGACTCGTCCTCGCGCCGCTCGCGGCCGGAACGCTTCTCGGCCTCGCTCTCACCGCCTGCGCACCCGGCGCGACGACCAGCGGCACCGGCGCCGATGTCGACGCCAGCACCGAGCTGACCACCGATGACATCACCCTGACCCTGATGTCGACTCCCGAATCCGGCGCAGCGACGGAAGCCACCATCGCTGCGTTCGAGGCGGAGCACCCGAACATCACCATCGAGTACTCCCAGACGAACTACGACGACTACAACCAGAGCGTGAACCTGAACCTGTCCGGCGACCAGTCGCCCGACATCGTCCTGCTCAACGCCGTGGCCAACACCGTGAAGAACAAGCTGGTGCTCCCGCTCGACGACTACGCCGGCCTCTACGGGTGGGACGAGTTCTTCCCCGCCAACCAGCTCAATCAGTGGCGGGTCGCCGAGGACGGCAGCACGCTCGGAGACGGGGGCGCGCTGTATGCCGCGCCCGCCGGCTTCTCACTGGTCGGTGCGTACTACAACAAGGCGCTCGCCGCGCAGCTCGGGATCGACGCTCCGACGTCGCCGGCCGACTTCGAGAAGGCGCTGCAGACCGCTGCGGCCGCCGGCGCCCTGCCGGTGCAGGTGGGCAACGCCGAGGGACACGCCGCGTTCATCGTCCAGCTCCTCGGCCAGGGGGCATCCGGGGCCGACGTGGCCAACGCCTGGGCCTTCGGCCACGAGGGCGAGACGTTCGAGACCGACGCGAACCGCGAGGCGGCGCAGACGCTGGTGGACTGGCAGAAGGCCGGTTACCTCGGAGACCCGACGACGGTGAACGGCACCGATCTGCAGGGAGCCGTCGACAACTTCACGGCGGGCAAGGGGCTGTTCCTCGTCGACGGCATCTGGGACGCCGGCAAGATCGGGGACGCCCTGGGGGCGGACGCCGGGTTCCTGGCCTTCCCCGGTGAGAACGTGACGGGAATCGGCACCTCGGTGGCCTACGCGATCTCCTCGCAGAGCGCGCACCCCAACGAGGCGGCCGCGTTCCTCGACTTCCTGCGATCCCCCGAAGCCAGCGAGCAGCAGTTCGCACAGGGGTTCATGCCGAACGATCCCACGGTCGCGGTCGCCGAAGACGGAACACTCCAGGGCGACATCGTGGCCGCGTGGGCTGAGGTCTCCGATGCCGACGGTCTCGTCGCGTTCAACAACAACGCGACCGCGACGATGAACGACGTGCTCAAGGCCGGCACGCAGCAGCTGATCGCGGGTCAGACGGGCGTCGACGACTTCCTCGCCGCCGTCCAGGCCGACTGGGCCGCCGCCCACGCCGGCTGATCGATGACGACCACGTCACCGCGGTCGCGGGAGGGTTCCGGTCGCACGGCCGGAGCCCCCCGTCGACCGCGTCGGGGATGGAGCGCTCTCCTCTATCTGCTGCCAGCGCTCGCGTTCTACGGCACCTTCACCATCGCGCCCTGGGTGCAGAGCATCTGGCTCTCGTTCTGGGAGTGGGACGGGATCGGTGCCGCCACCTGGGCCGGCATCGACAACTACGTCAAGGTCGCGACCGACGAGCGGCTGCTCGTGGCACTGCGCAACGGCCTCGGGTTCATCATCTTCTACACCGTGTTCCCTGTGATCCTCGGCCTCATCATCGCCGCGGTCATCGCCGCGCGCCCTCGACGGGGGTCCGGGTTCGTCCGCACGGTGCTGTTCCTCCCGCAGATCCTGCCGCTCGTCGCCGTCGGCGTGGTGTGGCGCTACCTCTACGCTGCCGACGGCCCGATCAACCAACTGCTCACCGCCCTGGGTATGGGGGATCTCGCTCGGGCATGGCTCGGCGACTTCACCTGGGCCTACCCCGCGGTGGGGGTGATCGGCACCTGGGTGACCACAGGGCTGTGCATGATGCTGCTGCTCGCAGGCATCCAGAAGATCGATCCGTCGCTGTACGAGGCCGCCCGGCTCGACCGATGCGGCCCGATCCGACAGTTCTGGCACGTGACGGTCCCTGGCGTCCGGGCTGAGATCGTCGTCGCAGCGACGGTCACGCTGATCGCCGCGCTCGCCAGCTTCGACATCGTCTACGTCACCACCGGCGGAGGCCCCGGATATCAGACGATCGTGCCCGGCGTGCTGATCTACAAACTCGTCTTCACCTCGAACGAGGTCGGGCTCGCCTGCGCACTCGCCACCGTGCTGAGCGCCATCATCCTCGTCTTCGTCGCCGTCATCGGCAGGATCGGACGCCGCAACGCATGAGATCACGCACGTCCCGGTTGATATCCGCCGGCTTCCTCCTCGTGGCGGTGCTCAGCGTCGTCCTCCCGTTCCTGGCGCTGGTCTCCGCCGCGCTGCAACCCTCCGGCACGCTCGTGCCGCGGCTCACCTGGCCGACCGATCCGCACTGGGAGAACTTCCTCAGCGCATGGACCATGGCCGGCTTCGGCTCGCTGCTCGCATCGAGCGCGATCATCGCCGTCGTCGTGGTGCCGATCTCGGTGATCTGCTCCACGCTCGCGGGCTACGCCATGGGAACCATGAAGATGCCGGCGAAGGGGGCGCTGTTCGCGTTCTTCCTCGCCGGGCTCACGCTCCCGTATGAGGCCATCGTCATCCCGCTCTACTTCTCCATGCGTTCGACGGGGCTGATCGACACCTACTGGGCCGTCATCCTGCCCCTGGTCGGAGCGTTCATGCCGTTCGGGATCTTCTGGATGCGCACCCACTTCGAGTCGGTGCCGAACGAGCTCATCGAAGCGGCGCAGCTCGACGGCGCGGGTCGCTTCCGCACGCTGATCCAGATCCTGATCCCCGGCGCCAAACCGGCGATCATCACCTATGCGCTGCTGACGTTCATGTGGGCGTGGAACCAGTTCCTGCTCGCGCTGATCCTGATCCGCGACCCCGCGCGACGGACGGCGCCGTCGGGACTCGGCACCTTCGTGCAGCAGTTCGGCGAGAACATCCCCCTGCTCGCGGCCGGCACGATCATCGTGATCGTTCCGATCGTCGTCCTCTACTTCATCTTCCAGCGCAAGTTCGTCGCCGGTCTCGTCCAAGGAGCACTCAAATGACCGTCCCCGTCCCTCTCCGTCTCGCGATCGTCGGGGCGGGATCGCGCGGCACCGGGTATGCCCGTCGCGCCGTGGCCGAGGGGGCGACGATCACGGCGGTCGTCGAGCCGGACCCGGAGCGTCTGGCGGCGTTCCTGACGGAGTTCTCCGGGCAGCCGATCGAGCGGTTCGACACCTGGCAGGACATCGCGGGGCGCGCGGAGAGAGTGGCGGATGCGGTCGTCGTCGCCACCCCGGATCGCCTGCATGCGGATCCGGCGATCGGGCTCGCCGAAGCCGGATACCACCTCCTGCTCGAGAAGCCGATCGCGCCGACCGAGGAGGAATCCGCCCGCATCGTCCGTGCCGCTGAGGACGCGGGCGTGATGCTCGCTGTATGTCACGTGATGCGATACTCCGCGTACTCCCGCACGCTCAAGCGTCTGCTCGACGACGGGGCGATCGGGCGGCTCGTCTCGGTCGAACACCTCGAGCCGATCGGCTGGTGGCACTTCGCGCACTCCTACGTGCGAGGCAACTGGGCACGCGAAGAGGACTCCGGCCCGATGCTGCTCACGAAGAGCAGTCACGATATCGACTGGCTCTCCTACATCGTCGGGCTGCCGGCAGAGCGGGTGTCGTCGTTCGGCAGCCTGCTGCACTTCCGCCCGGAGAACAAGCCCGCCGATGCGGCGGCGCGCTGCCTCGACTGCCCGCTGCAGAACACGTGCGCGTACTCCGCGACCACGATCTACCGCGGGTTCCTCGGCGACGAGACGTTCGAGCGCTGGCCGCTCGCCGTGCTCACCACGGACGTCACCGCTGCCGGGGTGGACCGCGCACTCCGTGAGGGCCCGTACGGCCGCTGCGTGTACGACGGGCAGAACGACGTCGTCGATCATCAGGTCGTCAACATCGAGTACGGCGGTGGGGTCACCGCATCGTTCACCGTCACCGCCTTCACGGAACTCGACTTCCGCAAGACCCGCCTGTTCGGGACCACGGGCAGTATCGAGGGCGACGGGCGCACCCTCGTCGTGCATGACTTCGTGCGCGACGAGAAGTACGAGGTCGTCCCGGAGACCCGGGGCAACGCGAGTGCGGCCGACGGGCACGGCGGGGCGGACGATGCCCTCGTTCACGCCTTCCTCGACGCGCTGCGCACGGGGGACCGCTCCGGGCTGCTCTCCGGTCCCGAGGAGAGCCTCGCCACCCACCGGATCGTCTGGCTTGCCGAGGAGGCGAGGAGGCAGGGCACCGTCGTCACCATCCCCTGAGAGTCGCCGGTCGCGCGCGCACGGCGCGATGATACGCGCGGGCCGGGGCGTCGTCCATCGGGGTGGCTGATCGTCGGAACGGGCGCAGAGTGGGCCGTTCATCCCCGACGGCGAGGAGGCCGACATGTACTTCCATCTCCAGCAGCTCATCAACCCGATCGAGGTCGACGAACCGGATCCTGCGGCGGCCAATGCGCTGCAGGAAGGTCTGGGCGGTCAGTTCGGCGAGATGCGCACGATGATGCAGTACCTCTTCCAGAGCATCAACTTCCGCGGACCGGACGGCAAGCCGTATCGCGACCTGATCCAGGGCATCGGCACCGAGGAGATCAGTCACGTCGAGCTCATCGGCACGACGATCTCCCGGCTGCTCGACGGCTCGCCCGCGTATCAGGGCACGAAGGGCGATCCGGTCGATGCGCCGGGTGCGGGAGGCGCGGTGCCGTTGAGCATCGCCCTGGATCACAGCAACATCCACCACTATCTGGTCGGTGCGCAGGGAGCTCTCCCCGTCGACGCGGCGGGCAATCCCTGGATGGGCAGCTACGTCTACAACTCCGGCAACCTCGTGCTCGATCTGCTCTACAACCTGATGCTCGAGTCGACGGGCCGGCTGCAGAAGTGTCGGCTCTACGAGATGACCGCCAACAAGACGGCCCGCTCGACCATCTCGTACCTGATCGTGCGCGACCAGGCACACGAGAACGCGTACGCGAAGGCACTGGAGACGCTCGGTGTGAACTGGCGGACCAGTCTGCCGATCCCGAAGACGAACGCGGAGAGCTTCCCCGAGGTGAAGCGCCTGCTCGACCTCGGACTGCAGAGCAAGCAGTATTCCTTCGATCTCGACGACCGCTCCGAGGCAGGGCGCATCTTCCAGGGCATGTCTCCGTCGGGCGACGGGACCGAGCTCGTGGCGGACGAGCAGGCTCCGGAGGGAGTGCCGTCGACGATCGCTCCGGAACGACCGGAGGAGTTCTCGCCCGGCGCGGACGCGGAACTCCAGGCGCTCATCCAGGCGACCGCCGAGATGGAGATGGCCGACATCGACGCGACGTTCGGCCGGATGTCGGCAGGCTGAGGGAATGTCGGGGAACCGGCGGCGGATGTCAACCCCGTCGCCGATCCCCGCGATCTGCGGCTGAATGGGATCACACGAACGACGAGCAGTGAGGAGCATCCCATGGTGCAGATCATCGAGACCATCGACGTCGACGTTCCCGTCCGCACGGCCTACAACCAGTGGACGCAGTTCGAGAGCTTCCCGAAGTTCCTCGACGAGGTCGAATCGATCACCCAGATCGACGACACGCACACCCACTGGAAGGTGAAGGTCGGTGGCGCGACCCGCGAGTTCGACGCCGAGATCACCGAGCAGCACCCGGACGAGCGCGTCGCGTGGAAGAGCACGGGTGGTGAGACCGAGCACGCGGGAGTGGTGACGTTCCATACGCTCACCGACACCTCGACGCGGGTGACGGTGCAGCTCGACTGGGCCCCTGAGGGGCTGCTCGAGAAGCTGGGCTCGCTGGTCGGCGTGGGGGGTCACGCCGTGAAGAAGGACCTCGAGAACTTCAAGGAGTTCATCGAGGGCCGTGGAGTCGAGACCGGCTCGTGGCGCGGCGACGTGGAAGCCTGACCGGAGATCAGATGCAGAGAAGGCCCGACGGCTCAGCCGTCGGGCCTCGCGGAAGCGCGCACGATCTTCGCGCGCCAGGGCTACGCCGAGACGAGCCTGCGCGAGATCGCCGAGGCCGTCGGGATCAAGACCCCCTCGCTCTACGCGCACTTCCCGAGCAAGGAGGCGCTGTACGCGGAGGTGTACGCCGCGGTCTCCATCGAGCACACCGCCTTCTTCGACGAGCTCGTGCGGAGCAGCAGCACTCTCGAGCCGCTCGCTCGTCTGCAGCACCTGCTGGGCGGGATCGAGGCGTACTACCGCGACCGTCCCGACCTCGCGGAGTTCAGCCTCAGGGCCGCGGTCTCCGAGTACGGGCCAGGTGGCGAGCAGCTGCGTCAGATCTTCCTCGACTCGGAATCGACCCTGGCTGCAGCCGTGCGCGAGACCTACGACGACGGCGTCTCGGCGGGCGCGTTCATCCCCGGCGATGCCGACGGCTTCACCGCGCTGGTGTTCGTCGTCATGGACGGCCTGTTCCTGCAACTCACCCATTACACGCCGGAGATCTACCGCGAGCGCTTCGACCAGGCCTGGCGACACCTCTCCACGATCCTGTCCCGATGAACCCCGCCGCACAGATGCGGTGACCCTCGACGATCGCCGGCAGGGAGCCACGAACTCCCTTCGGCACCGCGTCACCCGGCCGCACCGCGACCCGACCCCCGACCCGCCCTGCGAGGCGTCCGCACCCCGGGAACCCGAATCCCCGCCGACGCACTCGCAGGGCCACATCCCAAGGAATGATGATGACCACCACCGACTACGAGCACGGCGTCGTGCCCCAGGACCAGCGCAAGAGCTGGCTGTCGATCGCCACCGTGTGGATCGCGATCGGCATCGACCTCTCCGGGGCGTTCCTCGGCGTCTCGCTGGCATCCGGAATGGCCTTCTGGCCGGCGATCGGCGCGACGATGCTCGGTTCGCTCCTGCTCGGACTGCTCGCGATGGCATGTGCCTACGTCGGAGCGGCCACAGGACTCTCCACGGCGATGATCTCGCGCGCCGTGTTCGGCCGGGTCGGTGGAGCGATCCTCGCCCTGGCGATCGCCATCAGCCTCGTCGGCTGGTACGCCGTGCAGGCGGGCTTCTTCGGCGCCAACGCGCAGATCGCCTTCGCCGAGTTCACCGGCATCGATGTCCCCGTGCAGGTGTTCACGGCGATCGGCGGCGTGCTGATGGCCATCACCGCGTTCTGGGGCTACCGCTCGATCAACCGCCTCAGCACCCTCGCCGTGCCGCTGCTGCTCCTGCTGCTCATCGTCGGCGTCATCGTCGCGTTCACGGTGAACGGTGCGGCGGGGCTCGATGCTCCGGTCGAGGCGACGTTCACGTTCGGCGGTGCGGTCTCGCTCGTCATGGGCATCTTCATCCTGGGCGTCGTGCTCGCCCCCGACATGGCGCGCTGGGCCAAGACCCCGAGACAGGCCATGATCGCCGGCTTCGTCGGCTTCTTCTTCGGCAACTCGATCATCCTGGTCGTCGCGATCCTGCTCGCCCGCATCATGGACGGCACCGAGCTGATGGCGATCTTCTTCGCGCTCGGCCTCGGTGGCGTCGCGGTGATCGTGCTGATCCTGGCGCAGTGGACCACGAACACGACCAACCTCTACTCGGCGGGTCTCTCGTTCGCGTCGATCAGCGAGCGGCTGAGCCGACGCACCGTGACCGTCGTGCTCGGCGTGATCGGCATCGTCGTCGGTGTGATCGGGGCCGCCGACTACTTCGTGCAGTTCATCCTCGTCATCGGCACCATCATCGCCCCCTACGGCGGCGTGTATCTGGCATCGTTCTTCACGGGCCGCAAGACGGCGCGCTGGTCCCATGGCGCCACCGTGCCGATGGTCGACGGCTGGTCGATCGCCGCCTGGGTGGTCGGCATCTTCGTGGCGGTCGCGACCACGAACCCGGCGGACGGACCCGGCTTCGGGTGGTTCACCCTCACGTCGATCTCGGCCCTCGACGGACTGCTCGTCGGTTTCGTCGCGTACCTCGTGCTGCTTCCGCTTCGCCGTCGCGTCGCTCCCGATGCGCCTGCTCCCGTCACGGACGAGGTGAGCGCATGAGCGCTGTCGTCACGACGCCCATGATCACCGAGGCCGACATCGACGAGATCGCGCTCGGTGCCGCCGTGCTCGGCACCGGCGGTGGAGGAGACCCGCACGTGGGATCGCTCATGGCCAAGCGGCTGATCCGCCTGCACGGACCCGTACGACTGCTCGCGGTCGACGAGCTGACCGACGACGACTTCGTCATCCCGATCGGGGGCATCGGCGCGCCCTCGGTGAGCGTGGAGCGCATCCAGGCCGAGTCCGAGCTGCGGGCAGCACTGGACGCGATCGAACGCGCGGTCGGTCGCACGCCCACGGCCGTGATGCCCATCGAGGTCGGCGGAGGCAACTCGATGATCCCGATCGCCGCGGCCGCCCTCGCCGGGCTGCCGGTGGTCGACGGCGACGCCATGGGTCGTGCCTTCCCCGAGGCGCAGATGGTCACCTTCCACCTCGCCGGCTACGGGCCCGGGACGACAGTGCTCGTCGACCATCACGGCAACGAAGTGGTCAGCCGTCCTGTCGACGGTGCATGGTCGGAGCGCATCGCGCGGTCCGTCACCGTCGAGATGGGGGGAGGTGCGACCATGATCGACTACGCCTACGGCGGCGATGTCGTGCGCGAGTGCGCCATCCCCGGCACGCTCGGGCTCGCCCAGCGCATCGGACGCATCCTCCGCGGACGCGACTCGTCCGGGCGAGAGCTGCGCGACGACGAGCGCATCGATGCCCTCTGTGCCGACCTCGACGCCGTGCGGCTGTTCGACGGGAAGGTCGCCGACCTGCAGCGCGCCGTCGACGGCGGTTTCACCCGCGGTGCGGCTGAGCTCGTCGGTGTCGGCGACGACCGGGGGAGCGCGTTCCGGCTCGATTTCCAGAACGAGATGCTGCTCGGACGGAGGGACGGTGTGCTGGCTGCCGTCACTCCCGACCTGATCGCGGTGCTCGACCTGGCCACGGGCATGCCGATCACGACCGAGTCCCTGCGCTACGGCGCCCGGGTCGCGGTCATCGCGATCCCCAGTCACGAGAAGTGGCGCACTCCGATCGGCCTGGAGACGGCGGGACCCGCCCACTTCGGCTACGACGTGGAGTGGGTTCCGGTGGAGCACATCGCGCAGCGTTCCGCTGCGCGCACGACGGATGGGGAGGTCGCGTGATGGCCGGCAGATATCGCATCGGCATCGATGTCGGCGGCACGAACACCGACGCCGTGATCCTCGATGAGCGCCTCGAGGTGGTGGCCTCGGTCAAGCGTCCGACCACGGCCGATACGGGCGATGGAGTGGCTGCCGCGATCGACGCCGTGCTGGCGGCCTCGGGTGTCGACGCCACGCTCATCGGCCATGCGATGCTCGGGACGACGCACTGCACCAACGCGATCGTCGAACGTCGCGGTCTCGGCCGCGTCGGCATCCTCCGTCTCGGGGCACCGGCCACCACGGCTGTTCCTCCCCTGGAGGGGTGGCCGGACGATCTGCGGGCGGCGATCGGCGAGCACGTCCACCTGCTGGCCGGCGGATTCGAGGTCGACGGGCGCGTGCTCTCGCCGGTCGATGAGGAGGCGGTGCGCGCAGCCTGTCGGGAGGTGCGCGGCGAGGTCGACGCGGTCGCCGTCGTCGGCGTGTTCTCCCCCATCGACGAAAGCCAGGAGGAGCGCGTCGCCGCGATCGTGGTCGAGGAGCTCGGCGTCCCGGTCTCGCGGTCGGCACGGATCGGCTCGCTCGGGTTGCTCGAGCGTGAGAACGCGACCGTGCTGAATGCCGCGCTGATGCAGACGCTCCGGCAGATGGCCGCGGGCTTCGTCGCGGCTCTGCGGGAGCGGGGCATCCCCGCCACGCCGTACTTCGGCCAGAACGACGGCACCCTCATGCAGCTCGAGTACGCGCTGGAGTTCCCCGTGCTCACGATCGGCTGCGGCCCCACGAACTCCATCCGCGGAGCCGCGCACCTCTCAGGTGCGACCGATGCCCTCGTCGTGGACATCGGCGGCACGACGACCGACATCGGTGTGCTCGTCGACGGGTTCCCGCGGCAGTCGGCGCACGCGGTCGAGATCGGCGGCATCCGCACGAACTTCCGGATGCCGGATGTGCTGTCGGTCGGCCTCGGCGGCGGCACGATCGTCCGTGAGACCCCGGCGGGTGCCGCGGTCGGTCCGGACAGCGTCGGCTACCGGCTCCCGCAGGAGGGACTCGCCTTCGGCGGCTCCACTCTCACGGCGACAGACGTCGCCCTGGCGGTCGGCGGGGCTGCGATCGACGGCATCGACGCGCCCGTCGTCCCCACAGCGGTGGGTGCGGAGGCCTGGAGGGCGATGCGGGCGATCCTGGAGGACTCGATCGACCGGATGAAACCGAATGCCGCACCCGTCCCGGTGATCCTCGTCGGTGGCGGGGGAATCATCGCCCCGACCGTGCTCGACGGCGTCGCCGAACTGATCCGTCCCGACCACTTCGGGGCTGCCAACGCGGTCGGCGCCGCCCTCGGCGAGGTCGCCGGACAGATCGAGAAGATCTACCGCGTTGACTCCGCCGACCAGCGGGCCTCGCGGGCGGATGCCGCGGCGGAGGCGACAGAGCGTGCCCGACTCGCTGGTGCCGACCCGGCGACGATCGAGGTCGTCGCGGTGGAGGAGCTGCCCGTCGCGTACTCCGACGGCACGGCCGTGCTGATCCGCGCGCGTGCGGTGGGGCGCCTGGCCGCCTGACGTCCCCGCCGCACGCCTCGGACGGGTGGGGTTCCGCCCGTCCGAGGCGCGTGCTTGCATGGGCGCATGGAGCAGGAAGCGAAGCTGCGCGGCGAGACGAGGGCGATCTGGGCGACCGTGGTCTGCTTCGTGGTCGGTGCAGTGGCGGGCATGCTCGTGCTGGGCGGTGACGCGCGCCCGCTCACGGGGGTAGGTGCGCTCGCGATGCCGGCGGCGGTGGTCGCCGGAGTGATCGCCGCGGGGGCATTCCTCGCGAGCACCCTGATGCACCGCCGCGGCGAGACCGCCTCGATGCCGCGGTGGCAGGCGGTGGTGTCCGATCTCTCGACCGGAGCCCTGACCATCGCGTTCGGGGCCGTCACCGTGATGGGGGTGCTGCTCGCCGCGGAGGTGCTGGCGGCCGGTCTCCAGGGCTTGCAGCTCGCGGCGGTCGGCGGCGGTGTCCTGACCGGCGTGGCCGCGGCGGTCGGCGGGCGCTTCGCGTTCGGGGCCGGCATCGACCTGCGCACGTCCGACCTCGCTGCGCTCCTGTTCGGCTTCCTTGTGATCGGCACGCTTTTCGCGATGGTCACCGCCGCCGATCCCCGTTGGTGGGAGCAGAACTTCTCCCAGCTCGGCGTCGGGTGGGCGTTCAACGGCACCCTCGTGGTCGCCGGTCTGCTCGTCGCGACCGTCGGCTCGTACATCGGCCGCGACCTGCACCGGATGCTCGGCGACGCCGTGCTCTCCCGCATCGCCCTCGTCGTGGCGCTGTGGGCGGCGTCCGGGATCGCGCTCGCCGCTGTCGGGCTGCTGCCGCTGCACCGCGTGCCGGTTCCGCACGACATCGCGGCTCTCGGCGCGCTCGTGCTGTTCGCCGCGGCGGCCGCCACCACGGTCGCGAGGGTCCCCGGACATCCTCGCGCGCTGTCGATCACCTCGATCGGTGTGGGCCTGCTGGTCGTGATCGCCCTGGTGCTGTGGGTGCCCTTCGGCGTGTACTCCACCACTGCCGTCGAGGCGATCGTCGTCGGACTCGGGCTGCTGTGGATGGCGACACTCGTGCGTGTGCTCGCGATCCTGGTGCCGGCCGGGTCTCGACCGTCCGGGCGTCTGCGGCTGATGCGGGCGCGCGCACCGTCGGGCGCGGGGCCGGGGGAAAGATAGGGCATCTGTCCGATGTGCCAGGGGTACCTCAGAGCGGAGTGTAGGGATACAGCGAACCGTCGAGGAGAACCCCATGTTCGAGCACCCCTATCTCCACCAGCAGCTCACCAGGCATGACCAGGAGCAGATGGAGCGCGCCGCTGCGAGGCGCCTCACCCTGATCGAGCACGCCGACCAGATCGTGCCGCGGCCGGAAGGAGCGATCCGTCGGATGCTTCGTCATGCGTTCGGTCGCTCGGCGGGCGATGCCACGGCGGTGCCGGGGAAGGCGCGGGTCGCGGCCGCGTGCGACTCGGCAACGGCGGCGCACGCGCGGTGAGCAGAGTCATCGCGCGCGGCGAACATCCGACAGACCCGAATGTCGGTCGGGGGTGGGACGATGAGTCCATGCCCCCTTTCGCATCGAGCGCTGCGATGGTCGGCCGTGAGGCCGAGCTGGCAGAGGTGCGTCGATCGTTCGCGGGCGTGCGCGACGGCATCCCGGCGGCCCTGCTCGTCGAGGGCGAGGCGGGCATCGGCAAGTCGCGACTGCTGCGCGAGTTCGCCACCGAGATCTCGCCGACCGCCGACGTGCACGTGGGGTGGTGCCTCGACCTCGGCGCTTCGCGCACGCCGTACGGCCCCCTCACCGGAATCCTCCGCTCGATCGTCCTGCGCATGGGGGTCGACCGGGTGCGCGAGTCGGTAGGTGTCGGAGTCGAGGCTCTCGGCATGCTGCTGCCCGAACTCGTCGACGCCCCGACCGATCGCGACCGCACGAGCCCAGAGCGTCTTCGCGACGCCATCGCCTCACTCATCGAAGCGGCGGCCGAACGTGCCCCTCAGGTGCTCGTGGTCGAAGACCTGCACTGGGCCGACGAGTCCACTCTCGCCATCCTCTCCTTCCTGCTGCGGGCCCTCAGTCGCGGCCGCATCCTGCTGCTCCTCACCTGTCGCACCGACGACGTGCGCCGTGGCGACGCCGTGAGCCGCTTCATCGGGGAGGCCACCAGAGCACGGCTGCTCGAGCGCCTCACGCTCGGCCGCCTCGACGAGACCGCTGTCCGAGAGCTGGCCGAGCAGATCACCGGCCGTGCGCTCACCGCGAGTGCGCTCGATCGCATGCAGGAGCGGGCCGAGGGCGTGCCCTTCTTCATCGAGGAGATCGCCGGATGTTCGAACGGCCCACTCCCTGACGGCCTTCGCGATCTGCTGCTCGCCCGTTTCGACCGACTCGGCGACGACGCGCGCCATGTCGTGCAGGTCGTCTCCGGTGCGGAACGCCCGCTCTCGCATCCGCTCATCACGAGCCTGGTCGAGCTGCCGGAGCAGAGGCTCGACGAAGCGATCCGCGAGGCGACCCGCAGCGGCATCCTCGTGATCGGCGACGACGACTACCGTTTCCGGCACGCGCTGCTGCGCGAGGCCGTGCACGACGACCTGCTCCCCGGCGAGCGGGCACGACTGCACCGCGCATACGCCGAGGCGCTCGAAGCGCAGTGTGCCGGGTCCGATTCCAGCGACGCCGCCGCGCTCGCGTACCACTGGCAGCTGGCGCAGGACGATCGGAAGGCACTGGTCGCCGCCGCCGACGCGATGCGTCACGCGAAGGGACAGTACGCGTTCGCGAGCGCCGCCCGTTTCGGAGAGCTGGCGCTGGAGCTCTGGCCGCTCGTGCCCGACGCCGCCGACGCGGCCCGCATCGAGCGTCTCGACCTGCTGCTGGTGCTCGGCTCCATCCTGCGCAATGCGGGCGACGGTGAACGGGCGCTCGCCGTGGCCAACGTCGCGCTCGCGGAGGTCGACCCGGAGACGGTCGATCCGCGACTGCATGCTCGCCTCCTCCGCAACAAGGCGCTGTATCTCGTCAACCTGGGGCGTCTCGGGGCCATCCCGCTGCTGCAGCAGGCTCTCGCGATCGCCGACGAGCGGATCGGCGATGAGGTGTTCCGCGCCGAGCTGCTCAATCAGCTGGCGAGCCGCCGGATGATCGCGGGCGATCGCGAGGAGGCGATCCGGCTCGCCGACGAAGCCGAGCGTGGGGCGGCCGGAGCCGAATCCACGGATCAGCTGTCGATCGCCGCGAACGTGCGCGGAGGCTCGCTGGCGCACCTGGGTCGCATCGACGAAGGCGTGCGCGAGTACGAGCGTGCGCGTGAGCTCGCGACGGGTTCCAACGCCGAGATGCGATACCGGGTGAACTACTCCGACCTGCTCACGCTGCTGGGGCGCTACCGAGAGGCCGTCGAGGTCGCAGAGGAGGGCTTACGGCGCGCCCGCGAACTCAGGGTCGAACGCACCTCGGGGTCGATCATGGCGCAGAACATGGTGGTCCCTCTGCTCGAACTCGGCGAGATCGATCGGGTCGAGGAGATGCTGTCGAGGGACTTCGTGCAGGGGACCCTGCGCGTGTTCCGCATGTACATGAGCATGACGCGCGTGCGGGTGCTCGCCTGGCGGGGGCGGTCGGCGGAGGCCGCAGAGCTCTTGCAGGCCTGGCTTCCCGCGTTCGAGGAGACGGGCGTCTCCGAAAGGCAGATCTGGTACGACCGCGTGATGATGATCGTCGCCGTCGCCGAGAGTCGAGGAGACCTCCGCGGGGCGCTCGACACGATCCTCGAGATGCTGGAGAGCGATGAGCCGGCGCTGCTGCACCAGCGTCGACTGCTGCTGGAGGGAGGTGCGATCATCGCCGAGCTGCGAGCGGCGGGAGTCGACGTGTCAGGGGCATCTGCCGCGATCCGTGCCGCGTGGTCCGCCCAGCCGACGCAGCTGCAGCACGACGCATGGGAGACGATCCTCGACGCCCTCCTCGATCCCCGCCCCGATGCGCTCGCCGAGGCGCTGCGGTGCGCGGAAGGGGAGGACGTGCCGGTGATCTTCCGTGCCGTCCTCCGTCTGGAGCAGGCCCGCGTGCTGGTCCGCGATGGAGACCGGATCGCTGCGGGCTCCGTGGTCGCCGAGGCCGACGCCCTCGCGGAGTCCCTCGGCAACGCTCAGCTCCAGTCCGCCGTCTCCCGGTTCGCCACAGACGCCGGGTTGAGGGGAGATGCGGTGTCGGCGTCGAACACCGACCCGCTGACCGCAAGGGAGCGGCAGGTGCTCGAGCTCATCGCCGAAGGCCTGAGCAACCGCCAGATCGGTGAGCGCCTGTTCATCAGTGTGAAGACCGTGAGCGTGCATGTCTCCGCCGTCCTGCGCAAGCTCGGCGTGAGCACACGCACCGAAGCAGCTCTCCTGAAGAAGAATGAACAGCCCCGTACTGCGGCGGAGCCTGCCGTGGTAGCGTGACAGTGCGCGCGTCTCGGATGTTCCGGGTCGGCGTAGGCCGTGTAAACGGCTAAGTCAACAGAAAGTAGAAACACATGGCCACTGGCACTGTGAAATGGTTCAACGCGGAAAAGGGCTTCGGCTTCATCGCTCCCGATGACGGCTCGGACGACCTTTTCGCCCACTACTCGGCTATCGCCGGCTCCGGTTTCAAGGAGCTCCGCGAGAACCAGAAGGTCGAATTCGACGCTGAGCGTGGCCCCAAGGGCATGCAGGCGGCGAACATCCGCGCTCTCTGAGCGCGCGCTGACTTCCTGAAGCCGGTCGGATCCTCACGGATCCGGCCGGTTTTTTCGTGCCTTCCGCCGTTCGAATCGCGCGGGCGGTTCCCTCCGGCCGCAGTTCACACCCATTCGCGCGATTCGAACGGGGGAATCTCAGGGTGAGGATCACCTAACCTCCGTGTTAGATTAGGCCAGGCTTACCAAAGGCTGGGCGCATCACCCGTGCCGCCCCCTCACCCCGAACCGAAGGAACGCCTGTGCGCACCTCTCGAATCCTCGCCATCGGCGCGGCCGCCGCGCTCGCCATCGGCCTCTCCGCCTGCGCATCGTCCGCGCCGGAGTCGACCTCGACCGCCGGCGGCAACCCCGCCTCCGACGACGTCTTCCCCGTCACCGTCGAGCACGTCTACGGCGAGACCACGATCACCGAGAAGCCCGAGCGCGTCGCGACCGTGGCATGGGCGAACCACGAGGTGCCGCTGGCACTGGGCATCGTTCCGGTCGGCATGAGCAAGGCCGCCTGGGGCGACGACGACGACAACGGCGTGCTGCCGTGGGTCGAGGAGAAGCTCGATGAGCTGGGTGCCGAGACGCCGGTGCTGTTCGACGAGACGGACGGCATCGACTACGAGGCCGTCGCCGACACCGAGCCCGACGTGATCCTCGCCGCCTACTCCGGTCTGACGCAGGAGGAGTACGACACCCTCTCCAAGATCGCCCCGGTCATCGCCTACCCGAAGGTCGCCTGGGGCACCTCGGTCGACGACATGATCGAGATGGACTCCAAGGCCCTCGGCCTCGAGAAGGAGGGCAAGGCCCTGATCGAGCAGCTCGACGCCGACGCGCAGGAGGCCGTCGAAGCGAACAGCGTGCTCAAGGACAAGAAGGTCCTGTTCTCCTACATCGACCCGACCGATCTCAGCCAGATCGGCTACTACACCGCGATCGACACCCGCCCCGGCTACCTCCACGGCCTGGGCCTGCCGTTCCCCTCGATCGTCGAGGAGAACAAGGACAGTGACCAGTTCTACCTGACCGTGAGCGCGGAAGAGGCGCAGAAGTTCGACGACGTCGACCTGTTCATCACCTACGGCGACGAGTCGATCATCCCGCTCCTGCAGGCCGACCCGCTGCTGTCGAAGATCCCGGCCATCGCCGAGGGACGCATCGCCGTCCTTCCCGACGCCACCCCGATCGCGGCCTCCGCGAACCCGTCGCCGCTGTCGATCCCGTGGGGTCTCAGCGACTACCTCGCACTCCTGGCCGCACCGCTGTCCAAGTAGCCGTTCCATCCGCAGCAGCGGAGTGAATGCTCAGTGACCTCAGCAACCGTCATCGCACCAGCACCGGGCGCCGCAGACCTGCGGCGCCCGGTGCTGGTGCGCACCATATGGCTCCTGGTCGGACTGGTGGTGCTCGTCGTCCTCAGCGTCCTGTCGATCTCCTTCGGCGTGCGCGCGGTCTCGTTCGACGACATCGTCGCCGCGCTCTCCGGCAACACCGACACGATCGCCGAAGCCGCGATCGTGAAGCGCATCCCCCGCACCGTGCTCGCCCTCCTCGTCGGCGCTGCACTCGCGCTCTCCGGAGCGACCATGCAGGCGGTCACAAGGAACCCGATCGCCGACCCCGGCATCCTCGGCGTCTCGAACGGCGCCTCCCTGGCCGTCGTCTGCGGCATCGCCTTCTTCGGACTCGCCGACCCCTACGGCCAGATGGCCTTCGCGATCGCGGGAGCCGGCGTCGCCGCCGTCTTCGTCTACACGGTCGGCTCACTCGGGCGCGGGGGGGCGACCCCTCTCAAGCTCGCACTCGCGGGGGCGGCGACATCGGCGGCCTTCGCCTCGCTCATCAGCGCCGTGATGCTGCCCCGCGTCGACCTGCTGCAGACGTTCCAGTCCTGGCAGATCGGCGGCGTCGGCGGTGCGGAGTGGCCGCGCATCGCCCTGACCGCGCCGGTGCTCGCCGTCGGCGCCCTCATCTGCTTCCTGTGCTCGCGGGGCATGAACTCCCTCGCCCTCGGCGACGAGATGGCCAAGGGCCTCGGCGAGAACGTGTTCCGCACCCGCTTGATCTCGGCACTCGGTGCCGTGATCCTCGCCGGGGCCGCGACCGCGATCGCCGGACCCATCGGATTCGTCGGGCTGATCATCCCGCACGTGTGCCGCATGCTGGTGGGCACCGACCACCGCTGGCTGCTTCCGTTCTCGGCCATCGCCGGCGCCGCCCTGCTGACGGCGAGCGACATCGTGGGTCGCGTGATCGCCCCGTCGTCCGAGGAGATCCAGGTCGGCATCATCACCGCCATCATCGGAGCGCCGTTCTTCATCTGGATCGTCCGCAGGCAGAAGGTGCGTGAGCTGTGAGCACGACCGAGCACACCGAGCACACCCTCGAACGCGCCGAGGAGTCGGCCACCGCCCGCATCGCCCGGATCGTCGCGGGCCGGCGCTCGCGGCACCGTCGTCACGCGATCGCCACGATCGTCCTCGGCGTCCTGGTCCTCGCCCTCTTCGCGGTCGCTCTCATGGTGGGGAACACGTTCTACACGCCGGATGAGGTGATCCGCGTGATCCTCGGCGAGACCGTGCCAGGGGCGTCGTTCACGGTGGGCGACCTGCGGCTGCCGCGCGCGGTGCTCGCGGTCCTCACCGGAATCGCCTTCGGCATGGCGGGGGTCTGCTTCCAGACGATGCTGCGAAACCCTCTCGCCTCGCCCGACATCATCGGCATCTCCAACGGCGCCGGAGCTGCAGCCGTGTTCGGCATCATCGTGCTGTCCGTCAACGGGCCGGTCGTGTCTCTGCTCGCGCTCGTCGGCGCCGTGGTCACGGCCTTCGTGATCTACCTCCTCTCGATCAAGGGCGGCTTCGCCGGCACGCGACTCATCCTGATCGGGATCGGCGTCGCGGCCATGCTGCAGAGCGTCATCTCCTACCTGCTGTCGCGCGCGGCGAACTGGGACATCCAGACCGCGATGCAGTGGCTCACCGGAAGCCTCAACAACGCGTCGTGGGAGCGGGTGCTGCCGATGGCGATCGCCGCGCTGATCATCGTGCCTTTGATGCTGTCGCAGGGCCGGGCACTCGGAGCGCTCCAGCTCGGAGACGATTCCGCTGCGGGACTCGGCATCCGCGTCAACGTCACCCGCCTGCTGCTCATCCTCGGTGCGGTCGCGCTGCTCGCGTTCGCGACCGCCGCCACCGGCCCCATCGCCTTCGTCGCGTTCATGGCGGGGCCCATCGCCGCGCGCATCACGGGTCCAGGCGCGAACCTGCTCCTGCCGTCGGCGTTCGTCGGGGCTCTGCTCGTGCTCGCCGGCGACCTCATCGGCCAGTTCGCCTTCGGAACCCGTTACCCCGTCGGCGTCGTCACCGGCGTCGTCGGGGCTCCGTACCTGATCTACCTGCTCATCCGCACCAACCGCTCCGGGGGTTCGCTATGACCGTCTCGCACAGCCTGTCCGCCGAGGGGGTCACGCTCGCCTACGGCGACCGCACCATCATCGACGGTCTCGACCTGCAGATCGCGCCGGGCCGCATCACGACCATCGTCGGAGCGAACGGATGCGGCAAGTCGACGCTGCTGCGCTCGCTGGCCCGCCTGCTGTCCCCGAGCGACGGGCAGATCGTGCTCGACGGCAAGTCCGTACACGCACGCCCGACCAAGGAGGTCGCGCGCATCCTCGGGCTGCTTCCGCAGTCGCCCGTCGCGCCGGAGGGCATCGCGGTCGCCGATCTGGTCGGCCGCGGACGGCACCCGCATCAGAAGATGCTCGCCCGGTGGAGCACCCACGACTACGAGGTGGTGGCTGACGCCCTCGACGCGACCGGAATCTCCGACCTCGCCGACCGCAGCGTCGACGAGCTCTCCGGCGGTCAGCGTCAGCGTGTGTGGATCGCGATGGCCCTCGCGCAGGAGACCGACATCCTGCTGCTGGACGAGCCGACCACCTTCCTCGACGTCGCGCACCAGGTCGAGGTGCTCGACCTGCTCACCGACCTGAGCGTCTCGCGCGGCACGACCATCGTCATGGTGCTGCACGACCTCAACCTCGCCGCTCGCTATGCCGACGAGCTGGTCGCCATGAAGGACGGGCGCGTGCATGCGACGGGCGCACCCCAGGACATCGTCACCGCCGAGCTCGTCGAAGAGGTCTTCGGCCTCGCCAATCAGATCACCATCGATCCGGTCTCCGGCAAGCCGATGGTCACACCCATCGGGAGGCACCATGTCCGCTGAGACGACCACGACCGAGCGCCCGACCTACATCCTCACCCGCGCTGAGGTGCGGGCCGTCGCGCGTATCTCGCCCTCCTTCGTGCGGGTGACCTTCGGTGGAGACGAGCTGTTCGAGTTCGGCACACCGGGTGAGGTGTTCGACAGCCGCATCAAGCTGGTCTTCCCGCCCGCGTCCGGAGTGCTGCCCGACCTCGACAGGGCATCGGACAACTGGTGGCAGGCGTTCCTCGCGGTGCCGGAGGAGGAGCGCGGGTCCATGCGCACCTACTCCGTGCGCGAGCTTCGGGTCGACCCTGCCGCGGGTACGGAGGTGGACGTCGACTTCGTGCTGCACCTCGAGCCGGGGCTCACCGGTCCCGCGTCGCTGTGGGCGAGCCAGGCCGCGGTCGGACAGGAGCTGTACCTCGTCGGTCCGCGTCGTGGCGTGGATGTGGACGCGCACGGAGGGGCCGAGTTCGCCCCCGGTGCTGCGGCATCGGTCGTGCTCGCCGGCGACGAGACTGCTGCTCCGGCGATCGCCCGCATCCTGGAGGACGCGCCTCGCGACCTGCGCGGTGTCGCCTTCATCGAGGTGCCGTCTCCCGCCGACATCCTGCGCATCGACGTGCCTGCGGGCGTCGAGGTGCACTGGCTGCCCCGTGATGCCGGAGAGCCGCACGGGCTGCGACTGATCCCCGCGGTGCTCGGGTACCTCGGAGACGCGGACGCTGCGGACGAGATCCGGGTGAAGGACATCGACGGCGAGGACCTGCTGTGGGAGACGCCGGAGTACTCCGGTCTCGGCGAGGACATCGCCACGGCCGACGCTCCGGGCGAACGCTACTTCTGGATCGCGGGGGAGAGTGGCGTGGTCACCACGCTGCGTCGCCACCTGGTCAAGGACCTCGGCATCGACCGTGGGCAGGTGGCCTTCATGGGCTACTGGCGCCGCGGTGTCGCCATGCGCGGCTGACCCCTTCCTCTTCCTCCTCCCCCTGCCCTCCTCCCCCTGCCAAAACGAAGACGACCCGAGCATCCGTCGGCGTGTCTTGTGTGGACGCGCCGCCCGGGTGCCGGGTCGTCTCCGTTTCGGCCTGCCTGCGGGGAGCGGACGGCTGGCGGGGGAGGGGTTACTTCGCGAGGAAGGTCTTCAGCGCGGCGTTGACCTCGTCGGCGTGGGTCCAGAGCAGGCCGTGCGGGGCGCCCTCGACCTCGACGTAGTCGGCCTCCGGAACCGCCTGGTGGAAGCGGCGCGCGGTGGCGTCGATCGGGAGGATGTTGTCCTTCGTGCCGTGCAGGATGAGCGTGGGCTTCGCAGCCGCCGCCACAGCCTCGACGTCCGAGCGGAAGTCCTCGATCCAGGCGGGCACGACGGCGTAGGCAGCCACGGGCGCGCTGCCGATCGCGACGTTCCAGCTGCCGGTGACAGCCTGCTCGCTGATGCGGGAGCCGAGGTTCTCGTCGAGGTTGTAGAAGTTCTTGTAGAAGTCGGTGAACCACGCGAATCGGTCACCCTTCGCCGCGGCTTCGATGCCGTCGAAGACCTCCTGCGGCACGCCCTCGGGGTTGTCGTCGCGCTGCACCAGGAACGGCTCGAGCGAGGCGAGGAAGGCGAGCTTGGCGACGCGCTCGTGCCCGTAGCGGGAGACGTAGCGGGCGAGCTCTCCGGTGCCCATCGAGAAGCCGACGAGCACGACATCGCGCAGGTCGAGGGTCTCGAGCACGGTGTTGAGGTCGGCGGCGAACGTGTCGTAGTCGTAGCCGGTGTTCACCTTGGAGGACTGGCCGAATCCGCGGCGGTCGTAGGTGATGACGCGGTAGCCCTGGGCGAGGAGCTCGCGGGTCTGGCGCTCCCAGCTGTGCCCGTCGAGCGGGTAGCCGTGGATCAGGACGACGGGCTGGCCGGCTCCCTGGTCTTCGTAGTAGAGCTCGATCGCGGTGCTGTTCTCGTCTCCGACGGTGATGTAGCCCATGGTCCTGATCCTTTCGGTCCCGGTGAGAACGGTCGTTCTCGCTCGATGTCCTCAATCTAGAGAACGTTCGTTCTCGTGTCAAGTAGACTTCTGGACATGACCGAAGACGAGGCTCGCGAGCGCATCCTGTCCGCCGCGGAGGAGCTCTACTACCGAAAGGGCTACGCCGCTGTGGGCATGGACGAGCTGCGCTCGGCCGCAGGCGTGTCGCTGCGCCGCCTCTACGCGCTCTTCCCCGCCAAGAGCGACATCGTCGCGGCGGTGCTCGCGCGCAAGCACGCGGAATGGGAGTCCGGCCTCTCGGGGGCGGTGGCGGATGCGGGGGATGACCCCCGTGCGCGCATCCTGGCCGTCTACGGGTACCTCGAGAACTGGTTCTGCGCCGACGACTTCCGCGGCTGCGCCTTCATCAATGCGTTCGGCGAACTCGGCGGCACCAATGCGGAGGTCGCGGAGATCGTGCGGGCGCACAAGGCGTCGTTCCAGGAGTACATGGCCGGCCTGGTCGCCGACACCGGCGCTCCGTCCGCGCTCGCCGCACAGCTGTCGATCCTCGCCGAGGGCGCGCAGAGCACCGCGGCGATCTCCGCCGATCCGGCCGTCGCCGCACAGGCGCGGGGTGCGGCCGAGGTGCTGATCGATGCGGCTTTCGCCCGCGTCTGAACTCTCACCCGGTGCATCATCCATATTTTGGCTAACCTGGTTAGCGAAACGCGGCATCGCTGTCAAGGCCGGTGCGACCGAGGAAGCGCAGCCGTAGCCTTCGGGGCATGGAATCACGCACGAAGGGCATCGGTCGTCAGACGCTGATCATCGCGGCGGCGACATTCATGGTGATCGCCGCCGCTGTCGGGGCAGGAGCATTCGGCGGCGCGTCCGTCGACGATCTGCAGGACGGGGCGCTCTCGGCTCAGGGCTCGTACCTCGCGCCGGCAGGCCCCGCATTCTCGATCTGGTCGCTGATCTACCTCGGGCTGATCGCATACACGGTGTGGCAAGCGTTCCCGGCGCAGCGGCAGGATCCGCGTCAGCAGGCCGTGGGCGGGTGGATCGCCGCCTCGATGGTGCTGAACGGGCTGTGGCTGGTGACCGCACGGTTCCTGACGCTGTGGCTCACCGTCGTCGTGATCGCGGCGCTCCTGGCCGTGCTCGCGCGGGTGATCGTGCTGCTCGGCCGCTTTCCCTCCCGGAACCTCGCGGACCGCATACTCACCGACGGCGCGAACGGCCTGCACTTCGGCTGGGTCACCATCGCGACGGTGGCCAACACGGCCGCGTGGTTCACGCAGATCGCCCCGGAGAGCTGGGCGCAGGCCGCGGACGCCTGGGCCATCGCCGTGCTGGTCGTCGTCCTGGTGATCGGGGCTGCCGCGGCGTGGGCCACCGGACGCATCTCCCCTGCCCTCGCGACGGCCTGGGGTCTCGCCTGGCTCGCGGTAGGACGGCTCACGGGAGAGCCCGAGAGCACCCCGACCGCGATCGCCGCGATCATCGTGGCCGTGCTGCTCGTCCTCACCGGGGTCGCGGCGGTTGTGCGCCGGTCACGCGCCGTGAACAACTCCTCAGAACCTGCGCGCTGAGCCCGCCCGCATCGGCTTTCGGGGGCGATGTTCCCAGTAATTGAGGAGTTGTGCACGCGGGAGCGCAGGGGCTCAGAGGACGAGCCGATAGCCCATCCCTGATTCGGTGAGCAGATGCACCGGAGCACCCGGCTCCTGCTCCAGCTTCTTGCGCAGCTGCGACATGTAGAGGCGCAGGTAGCCGGAGTCGGACACCTGTTCGCTGCCCCAGATCTCCTTCAGCAGATCCTGGCGGGTGACGAGTGCACCCGGGTGCCGGGACAGGTGTTCCAGCATGCGCCACTCGGTGGGCGTCAGATGCACCCTGGTGCCGCCGCGGGTGACGGTCTTGGTCGAGAGGTCGACCACCACATCGCCGAAAGCCACCGTGGACTCGCCGCCCGCCGGAGCAGACCGTCGCGAGAGGGCCCGCAGACGCGCCAGCAGCTCATCCACCTGGAACGGCTTGGTCACGAAGTCGTCGGCTCCAGCGTCGAGTGCCTCGACCTTGTCGGCGGACCCCGTGCGCCCCGACACCACGATGATGGGCACGTTGGTCCAGCCGCGAAGGGCCTGGATGACCTCGATGCCGTCGAGTCGAGGCATGCCCAGATCGAGCATGATGAGGTCCGGGTGGGTCTGAGCGGCTGCGGCGATCGCGGCCGCACCGTCGGGGGCGACCACCACGTCGTAACCGTGGGCGGCGAGGGTGATCCGCAGGGCGCGGACCATCTGCGGATCGTCGTCGGCGATGAGGAGCTTCACTCCGTGCCTTCCATGTCGCGGGATCCTGCGGCCAGCGGCAGGGAGATGACCATCGTGAGGCCGCCGCCGGGGGTGTCCTCGGGTGTCAGGGTACCGCCCATGCCCTCGGTGAACCCGCGCGACAGGGCGAGTCCCAGACCGAGTCCCGTGGTGTTGTCGGTGTCGCCGAAGCGTTGGAACGGCTGGAAGATGCGGTCGCGTCGCTCGGGCGAGACGCCTTCCCCGCGGTCGATGATCCGGATCTCGGCGCGGTCGCCGAGAGCGCTCGTGGAGACGATGATGCGTGAGCCGTCGGGGGCGTGCCGGTGGGCGTTGGCGATCACGTTGACCAGCACGCGAAGCAGCAGCACGGGGTCGGCGTGCAGCGGGGGCAGATCGGGGTCGAGGGCCAGCTCGACGTCGGACGGACCGAGACCCAGCTCGTCGACGGCTGCGAGCACGATGCCTGCCGCGTCCATCCGGGACGATGAGACCGCCAGCACTCCGGCCTGCACGCGGCTCACGTCCAGCAGATCCGTGACGAGCGTCGACAGTGTCGCGAGGCTCTCGTCGGCGGTGGCGAGCAGCTCGGCGCGGTCGGACTCGGACAGCCCGTGGGCGCCCCGAACACCACCGATGGCGGCGACCGCGGAGGCGAGCGGACGCCGCAGGTCGTGGCTCACGGCCGACAGCAGAGCGCTGCGCACCTGATCCGTCTCGGCCAGAGCCTCGGCTTCCCTCGCGGTGGCCCGCAGATCGGTGTGCTCGATCGCGGCGGCGAGCTGGGCGACGATCGCATCCAGCAGCCGCCGCTCGGGACCGGCGAGCGGCTCTCCGTTCAGCTCCAGCACCGCACGGGGGCCGCCACCGGTGACCACCCCGACCGGGATGGTCGTGGCGCGTCCGTCGGCCACGGGCTCGCCGTCGCTCGCCAGCACCTCGCCGTCCGGCGCGAGCAGGCGCACGCCGCTCAGGCCGAACGCCTCTCGGGTGCGGCTGACGAGGGCGAGCACGGCGTTGTCACCGCGCAGCACATTGCCGGCGACGGCCGCGAGCAGCTCTGCTTCGGCGGCTGCACGTTGGGCGGTGCGGGCACGACGGGCAGCCTGGTCGACGATGATGCTGACCAGGATCGCGATCACGACGTAGAGCGCGAGGGCGAGCACGTGCAGCGGGTGCGCGATCGTGATCGTGAAGAGCGGCGCGACGAAGAGGAAGTCGAGCGTGATGCCGGAGAGCACGGCGGCGAACACCGCGGGACGGATGCCGCCGATGAGGGCGACCACGACCACGAGCAGCTGATACGCGAGCACTTCGGCGGTGATCGACTCGGGGCTGCGATACGTGTACATGATCCACGACAGGATCGGGCCGAACACGAGCGCGACGCCGAACCCCAGCAGCTGTCGCCGCCAGCCCAGAGCCCCACCCTTGATACGCGGGAGCACCATCCGTCCGCCCGCCGCGGCATGGGTGACGATGTGCACGTCGATGTCGCCGGAGCGTCGGATGACCTCTGAGCCGATGCCGGGACCGGTGAGAGCGGCGGCCAGTCGGCTGCGCCTGCTGACGCCGATCACGAGCTGCGTGGCGTCGGCGCCCTGTGCGAACTCGACGAGCGTGGCAGGGATGTCGTCGCCGACGACCTGGTGATAGGTGCCGCCGAGCGATTCGACGAGGGTGCGCTGTGCGGCGAGGGCACCTGGCGTCTCGTCGCGAAGCCCGTCCTGCGCGGAGATGTGCACGGCGAGCAGTTCCCCACCGGCGGAGCGGGCGGCGATCCTGGCACCACGTCGCAGCAGGGTCTCGCCTTCTGGCCCTCCGGTCAGGGCGACGACCACGCGCTCCCTGGCCTGCCATGTGCCCTCGATGCCCTGCTCGGCCCGGTAGCTGCGCAGCGCGCTGTCGACCTCGTCGGCGAGCCAGAGCAGGGCCAGCTCGCGCAGAGCAGTGAGGTTGCCCAGGCGGAAGTAGTTCGACAGGGCGGCGTCGATCCGCTCGGCGGGATACACGAGTCCTGCCGAGAGCCGATCGCGCAGGGTCTGCGGGGCCAGATCGACGACCTCGATCTCGTCGGCGGCACGGACCACGGCATCCGGGATCGTCTCCTGCTGTGCGATGCCGGTGATCTTCTCGACCACGGCGTTCAGAGACTCGATGTGCTGCACGTTGACCGTGGTCACCACGTCGATGCCGGCGTCCAGCAGCTCGTCCACGTCCTGCCAGCGCTTCGCGTTGCGGGAGCCGGGGGCGTTCGTGTGCGCCAGCTCGTCCACGAGGGCGATCTCGGGTGCGCGGTCGAGCACGGCGTCCACGTCGAGCTCGGTCAGCGCGACTCCGCGGTGCAGGTCGACCCGCCGTGGAACCTCGGGGAGCCCCACGGTCTGCGCCCGTGTCGCAGCGCGCTCGTGCGTCTCCACGATCGCGATCACGACATCGTGGCCTTCGTCGAGCATCCGCCGTCCCTCGGCGAGCATCTCGTAGGTCTTGCCGACGCCGGGGGCGGCTCCGAGCAGGACTCGGAGCCGCCCCCGGCGCTGGTGGCCCTGGGCTCGACGAAGAGGTGCTGCGGTCATTCGCCCTCCCGGTCATCGAGCGCGAGGTTGAGTTCGGCGACGTTGATGCGCTCCTCGCCGAGGAATCCCAGATCCCGCCCTTGAATCCTAGACTCCACGAGGTCGCGCACCTCCTGCGCGGACAGCCCGCGGGCCTCGGCCACACGCGGCACCTGCAGCAGCGCATACGCCACGCTGATGTGCGGGTCGAGGCCCGACCCCGAGGCGGTGACCGCGTCGGCCGGAATCTCCGACGGGTCGATGCCCTCGCGTTCCGCGATCGCGGCCTTGCGCTCGGCGATCGCGGCGACGAGGTCGGCGTTCACGGGTCCGAGGTTGCTGCCGCTGGAGCCGGCGCCGTCGTACCCGTCACCCGCGGCGGAGGGGCGCGATTGGAAGTACTCCGGGAGCGCCTCCCCGTCGGCATCCGCGAAGGACTGACCGATCAGCGCGCTGCCCCTGTCGTCGGGGAGCGCCGATCCGTTGGCCTGCCAGGGGAGCAGCAGCTGGCCGACCCCGGTGACCAGGAGTGTGTAGCCGATACCGAGCACGAGGGTGAGCACGAGCATCGCGCGGACGGCGACACCGGTGGTGCGGAGGGTGGTGCGAGTGGATGACATGTTCTGCATTCCGTTTCAGAGCCGGGTCAGAAGCCCGGGATGAGGCTGATCACGAGGTCGATGAGCTTGATGCCGATGAACGGGGCGATCACGCCGCCGAGACCGTAGATCAGCAGGTTGCGCTGCAGGATCTGCGAGGCGCTCGCCGGGCGGTACTTCACCCCTCGCAAAGCCAGCGGGATCAGGAACACGATCACGATCGCGTTGAAGATGATCGCACTGGTGACCGCGGACGCCGGTGAGTGCAGCTGCATGATGTTGAGGGCGGCGAGTCCGGGGAAGACCCCCATGAACATCGCCGGGATGATCGCGAAGTACTTGGCGATGTCGTTCGCGAGCGAGAACGTGGTGAGCGCTCCACGCGTGATGAGCAGCTGCTTCCCGATGCGCACGATGTCGATGAGCTTCGTGGGGTCGGAGTCGAGGTCGACCATGTTGCCGGCCTCCTTCGCGGCCGAGGTTCCGGTGTTCATCGCCACGCCGACATCCGCCTGCGCGAGGGCGGGGGCGTCGTTCGTGCCGTCGCCGGTCATCGCGACCAGGCGTCCTCCCTCCTGCTCCCGCCGGATGAGGTCGAGCTTGTCTTCGGGGGTCGCCTCGGCGAGGAAGTCGTCGACGCCGGCCTCCTGCGCGATGGCGGCGGCCGTGAGCGGGTTGTCGCCCGTGATCATGACGGTGCGGATGCCCATCGCCCGCAGCTCGTCGAAGCGTTCGCGCAGGCCGTCCTTCACGATGTCCTTGAGGTGCACGACCCCGAGGACGCGGGCGTCCGCTCCCGGGCCCTTCACCGCGACCACCAGGGGTGTGCCGCCGCTCTCGGCCACGGCGTCCGTGCGGCTCGTGAGCTCGAGGTCGTCGCCGTCGAGTCCGAGCCAGGCACGGACAGCGGAGCCGGCACCCTTGCGGATCTGCGTGCCGTCGGCCAGGTCGAGGCCCGACATGCGGGTCTGTGCCGTGAACGGAACGACCACGGCGTCATCGGGGGCGATCACCCGGATGCCCTGCACGGCGGCGAGTTCGACGATCGAGGCTCCCTCCGGCGTGGGGTCCGCGAGAGACGACAATGCGGCGACGCGCAGCAGCTCGTCCGCATCGACTCCCGGAAGAGCCAGCACCTCGTGGGCGCGGCGGTTGCCGTACGTGATGGTGCCCGTCTTGTCGAGCAGCAGCGTGGTGACGTCGCCCGCGGCCTCGACCGCACGACCGGACATCGCGAGCACGTTGCGCTGCACGAGCCTGTCCATCCCGGCGATGCCGATGGCCGAGAGCAGCGCCCCGATGGTGGTCGGGATCAGACAGACGAGCAGGGCGATGAGCACCGGGATACTGACAGGGGATGCGGCGTACGACGCGATCGGGTTCAGGGCCAGCACCACGACCACGAAGATGATCGACAGGCTCGCGAGCAGGATGTTCAGGGCGATCTCATTGGGGGTGCGCTGGCGGCTCGCACCCTCGACGAGAGCGATCATCCGGTCGACGAACGTCTCACCCGGCTTCGAGGTGACGCGCACCACGATCCGGTCCGACAGCACCCGGGTGCCGCCCGTGACGGCGCTGCGGTCGCCACCGGACTCGCGGATCACCGGGGCGCTCTCGCCCGTGATGGCCGACTCGTCGACCGTGGCGATGCCCGAGACGATGTCGCCGTCTCCGGGGATCAACTCGCCCGCCGTGACGATCACGATGTCGTCGCGCTGCAGCTCGGCCGACGAGACCTGGGCGGTCGCTGCGTGCTCGGCCGCCGCATCCGTCGTGCCGTCGTAGCCGACCACGCGACGGGCCATCGTGCTGGTGCGGGTCTTGCGCAGGCTCGCGGCCTGCGCCTTGCCGCGGCCCTCGGCGACAGACTCCGCGACGTTCGCGAACAGCACCGTCAGCCACAGCCAGATCGCTATCCCCCAGGTGAAGGGCGCGGGCACCGGGGTGCCGCCGGAGTCCGCCGGGCCGCCCAGGAACGGCTCGGCGATCGCGAGCACGGTCGTGAAGGCCGCACCGACCCAGACCAGCAGCATGACCGGGTTGCGTACCAGGGCTGTCGGGTTGAGCTTGCGCACGGCGCCGGGAAGGGCCTGCACGAGCTGCGACCAGCCGAAGGAGCGCGGTGGTCGGGTGGGGGCGGATGCCGCAGCATCCTGTTGTTCGGAGGGCGATTCCGAGGGGGTGGTGATGAGGGTCATGGTCAGACGAGTCCTTCAGCGAGCGGGCCCAGTGCGAGCACGGGGAAGTAGGTGAGCGCGGTGACGATGACCGTCACCGTGAGAAGCAGACCGACGAACTGGGGTCGGTGCGTCGGCAGGGTTCCCGAGGTGGCGGGGATGCGCTCCTGCGCTGCGAACGAGCCGGCAAGGGCCAGCACGAGCACGATCGGCAGGTACCGGCCGAGCAGCATCGCGATACCGAGGGCGGTGTTGAACCACGGGGTGTTCGCGGTGAGTCCGGCGAACGCGGAGCCGTTGTTGTTCGACGCCGAGGTGAAGGCGTAGAGCACCTCGCTCATGCCGTGCACACCGGGGTTCAGGATGCTGGTGGACTCCACGTCCTCGCGGATGCCGGGGATCGCGAAGCTCAAGGCGGTACCGACCAGCACCAGGGTCGGCGTCACCAGGATGTACAGGCTGGCGAGCTTGATCTCGCGCGGCCCGATCCTCTTGCCGAGGTACTCCGGGGTGCGTCCGACGAGCAGTCCGCCGACGAACACCGCGATGATCGCGAGCACGAGCATGCCGTACAGCCCCGAGCCGACACCACCGGGGGCGACCTCGCCGAGCATCATGTTCAGCATCGGCATCATGCCGCCGAGCGCCGTGTACGAGTCGTGCATCGAGTTGACCGCGCCCGTCGAGGTGAGGGTGCTCGCGCTGCCGAACAGGGCCGAACCCAGGATGCCGAAGCGCACCTCCTTGCCCTCCATCGCGGCCCCCGCGAGCTCGGGAGCGGTGCCCCGGCCGGCCAGCTCGAGCGCCGAGAGGGCGAAGGTCGAGACGAGGAAGATCGTGCCCATCACGGCGGCGATCGCGTAGCCCTGACGGTGGTCGCCGACCATGCGGCCGAAAGCGCGGGGGAGGGAGAACGGGATCACGAGGATCAGCAGCACCTGCAGCAGGTTCGTGAAGCCGGTCGGGTTCTCGAACGGGTGCGCGGAGTTGACGTTGAAGAAGCCGCCGCCGTTGGTGCCGAGCAGCTTGATGGCCTCCTGCGAGGCCACAGGGCCGCCGGGGATGCTCTGCGTACCGCCCGAGACGGTGGTGACGTCGGTGAAGCCGGCGAAGTTCTGGATCACGCCGCCCGCGAGCAATGCCACGGCGCCGATCAGCGCGATCGGGAGGAGGATGCGGCCGAGGCCGCGGATCAGATCGACCCAGAAGTTGCCGATGGTGGTCGAACCCCGGCGGGCGAGACCGCGGATGAGGGCGATCGCGATGGTGAGACCGACCGCCGCGGAGACGAAGTTCTGCACCGTGAGGCCCGCGAGCTGCACGGTGTAGCCCATGGTCTGTTCGGGGGAGTACGACTGCCAGTTGGTGTTGGCCACGAACGAGGCGGCGGTGTTGAAGGACAGCCCTTCCGGCACGGCCGGCAGCCCGAGCGACTGGGGGAGGAAGGCCTGGAGTCGCTGGAGACCGTAGACCAGGAGAACCCCGACCACCGAGAAGGCGAGCACGCTGCGGGCATACGCGCGCCAGGTCTGCTCCGACGAGGAGTCGACTCCGATCAGTCGGTAGACGCCGCGCTCGACCCGCAGGTCACGCGCCGAGGAGTACACGTGGGCGATGTAGTCGCCGAGGGGGCGGTAGAGGAGCACGAGCACGACCACGACGGCCGCGACCTGCAGGATGCCGAACAAGATCGTCGCGTCCATCAGAACCTCTCCGGGGCGACGAGCGCGACCACGAGGTAGACGACGGCGGCGACCGCGAGGGCGGCCGCGAGGATCTCGAAGACGATCACAGTCGCTCCACCCCCTTGGCCGCCAGGGATACGAGGGCGAACAGCGCGAGAGTCAGCGCGATGTAGATGATGTCGAGCACGGATCCGATACAACTCCCGCGCGGGGTTCGCGGACGCCATCCTCACGCTTCCCCTACGCCCTCCGCCCCGATGCATGCGGGTTGCTCACGGTTCGGCCCTATGCTCACGGGGTGGGAATCAGAAGGATGCGCATCGGGACCGGGACGTGGATCGTCGCGGCGCTCGTGGTCGTGGCGCTCGTGTGCGTGCTCACGGGGTTCCTGCCGCGCACGGAAGCCGGTGCGCTCGGCGAACGGATCGCGCCCGTGCTGGGGTTCGTCGTCGCGATCACGATCGTCGCCGAGCTCGCCCGCGACGCGGCGGTGTTCGACGTCGTCTCGCAGCGACTCGCCCGCTGGGGCCGAGGGCGGGTGCTGGTGCTGTGGGCGCTGGTGGTCGCGCTCGCCGTGGTGAGCACCGTGTTCCTCTCGCTCGACACCACCGCTGTGATCGTCACCCCGGTCGTCGTCGTGCTGGCGCAGAGCATCGGCGTCTCCCCGTTGCCGTTCGCCCTGGCCACCGTCTGGCTCGCCAACACGGCATCCCTCGCACTGCCGGTCTCGAACCTCACGAACCTGCTCGCCGCCCCCGCGATGGGGGAAGGGCCGGGAGCGTTCATCGCGCTGAGCTGGGCGCCCACGCTCGTGGGGATCCTGGTGCCGGTCGCGATCCTCACCGTCCTGCATCGGCGCACGGTCTTCGGTGCGTACGAGACGCCCGTGCCGCGGCGGCCGGCCGACCCGACGCTGTTCTGGAGCGCCACCGGCATCCTCCTCGTGCTGATGCCGCTGCTCGCGCTCACCCACGACGTGTGGATCCCGGCCACGGTCGCGGCTCTCGCGTTGATCGTGCTGTTCGCCGTCCGTCGACGCCGCGTCCTGCGGCTCTCGCTCGTCCCGTGGCAGGCGATCGCGCTCGCCGCGTCGCTGTTCGTGCTGGTCGAGGCCGCGCACGCGCAGGGGCTGCTCGACTTCCTGACCTCGCCCACGGCGAGCGGCGACTCTCCGGGCGACCTGTTCCGGTTGGCCGCGCTCGGAGCCGTGAGCGCCAATGCGATCAACAACCTCCCGGCGTACCTCGTGCTCGAGCCTGCTGCCGGTGATCCGGTCGCCCTGATGGCGCTGCTGATCGGCGTGAACGTCGGACCGCTCATCACCCCGTGGGCGTCGCTCGCGACCCTGCTCTGGCACAACCGGATCGTCGCGCTGGGCGTGACGATCCGGTGGAGCCGCTTCATGCTGTGGGGCGTGGTGGCCGCCGTCCCGACCGTGCTCGCCGCGGTGCTCGTGCTGACGCTGGTCGCGGGCTAGCCGGTCCGCATCAGTCCGCCGCGAGGGCGTCCAGGAAGGTGCGCGTCTGGGCGGCGAGCTCGGGCGACTGCGTGTGGTGCAGGTAGTGGCCGCCGTCGACGCGGACGACCTCGCCGCGATCCACCGTCGCCGCCTGTGCGTCGTGCAGCTCGAGCCAGCCGGGCACATCGCCGTCGCCCTCCGCGACGAACAGCAGCACGGGCAGGTCTGCGGGGAACGTCGTCCCACTCACCGAGGCGAAGTTCGCGGGCGCGCGGTCCATCTCGTCGAGCAGGGTGGGCGCGGCCGCATTCCGGTTGCTGAGCACCTGCATCCGGTCCTTCGTGTCGTCGTCGTACGGAAGGCCCGCGTAGGCGTCGCCGGCGAGCCCGCTCAGCTGCCGTGTCAGGCCCAGGGCCGACATCGTGCCGATCGTCGAGGTGGGGATCTCGTCGTCCCACCCCGGCTGGTCGGGCACACTGCTGTCGATGCCGATGAAGGCGGTCACCTCGTCACGGTACGCGGCGGTGTAGGTGAGCGCGTAGATGCCGGAGATCGAGTGCCCCATCAGCGTGTAGCGGTCGACGCCGAGCTGCTGCAGCGCTTCGTGTACCTCGCGGGTGATGTTCTCGGCGGTGCGGGGTTCGTCGGTCTGGTCGCTGAGTCCGGTACCGAAGGGCTCCACCGCGACGACCCGGTAGGTGTCCTGCAACTCGGCGATCAGCGGCTGGAAGTCGAGTGCCGGAGCCGCCGTGCCGAGGCCGGGCAGCAGCACGATCGTCTCGTCTCCTTCGCCCGCGACCACGACGTTCATCGCCTTGCCGTCGACCGTCACGGTCTCGCCGTAGGGAGTGAAGGTGGACGCCTCGACCTTCGTCGCGATCACGTTGCCGATCGCGGTGGCCGCGATGGCGAGCACGGGCACCGCCACGATGACTCCGAGGGTGGTGAGGACGACTTTCCAGGGCTTGCGCATGGTGCTCTTTCTCGATCGGCGGATCGGATTCCGCGTCTGGGATCCAGTCCATCCGACCTCGGTCCTGCCGGGAAGTGTCGCGCCGTCACCGGCTGCGGTGACTTGTGTCACGACCCGGTCAGCGGGGAGCCTTGCCGACGCGGCGCATCTCGGCCGCGAGGGCCGCATTGGTCTCGGCGAACTGCGCGGTGATGTGCTCCCGCACCTCGGGCGACTTGTTCTGGCTGAGCTTCGCGCGGGCATCGAAGCGGGTCACGCGCATCCGCAGGCCGACCGTCCCCTTCGCCGCTCGTCGTGTGCCCGCCTCGTCTTCCGACAGGTGGCGGCCGTGCTCCCGGTGATCCTCGAAGTGGTTTGTCAGCCGCGTGAGCATGGCGTAGTTCTCCTCCTCGCTGAGGATCTCGGGGATGCCGTAGAGGTGCGCGGTGACGTGGTTCCAGGTCGGCACCAGGTCGCCGGGCGCGTAGAGGCTCGGCGATACGTAGCCGTGCGGTCCCTGGATGATCACGAGCACCTCATGTTCTCCGAGCTCGTGGAGCTGCTCGTCCGGCCGGCCGAAATGGCTCGCGATCACGATGTCGCCTTCGTCCTCGACCAGCAGCGCGGGGTAGTGCGAGGCGACGAGTCCGGTGCTCGTCGGGGAGACGAACGTCGCCCAGGGGTTGCCGCGGATCAGGCGTTTGACCTCGTCGGGGTCGGTCATCAGGTAGCGGGGTGTGTGACGCATCAGGATTCCTTCGTGCGGGTCGTCGTCCGGCGGGTTGTCCGGTGGCTGGCCAGCCGGGTGCGCACCGCGAGCGCGGCGCACGCGATCACGGCGAGTCCGCCGACCGCGGTGGCCCAGCCGATCGGTTCGTGCAGCAGGAGTGCAGCCCAGGCGATGCTCATCACGGGCTGGACGAGCTGGATCTGGCTCACCTGCGCCATCGGACCGATCGCGAGCCCGCGGTACCAGGCGAAGAAGCCGAGGAACATGCTCACCGCGGCGAGGTACGCGAACGCCAGCCACTGCACGGGTGTCGCTGCGGGAGGCTGCTGGACCGCCGCCCCCACGGTCAGCACGGCCATCAGCGGAGCAGCGACGATCAGCGCCCACGAGATGGTCTGCCAGGAGCCGAGCTCGCGGGCGAGCAGCCCTCCCTCCGCGTATCCGATCGCCGCGGCGACGACGGCTCCGAACAGCAGCAGGTCGGCACCGGTGAGGGAGCCGAGCCCGCCGTTCTGCAGCGCGGCGAAGACGACGGCGGCGACGGCGCCGAGGAGCGCGAACACCCAGAAGGATCGGGCGGGGCGTTCCCCGGTGCGGAGCACGACGGCGACCGCGGTCGCGGCGGGAAGCAGGCCGATCACGACGGCGCCGTGGCTAGCGGGGGTCGTGGTCATCGCGAACGAGGTGAGCAGGGGGAAGCCGGCCACCACTCCGCCGGCGACGATCGCGAGGCGTGCCCATTGCCGTCTGGTCGGTGTCCGCTGGCGGGTCGCGGCCAGGGCGATCCCCGCGAGGAGGGCGGCGATGACCGCGCGGCCGGATCCGATGAAGAGCGGTGTGAGCCCGCCGATCGCGATGCGCGTGAACGGGAGGGTGAAGGAGAAGGCGAGAACTCCCAGGAACCCCCACCACACGCCCGCGCGTGTCGATAGCACTGTCGATCGCGAAGCGATAACGCTACTGTCTACTTTCATGAGTCAGGATAGCAGTGACCGCATCGTCGCCGGCGTGCGTGCGTGGATCGCCTCCGCGTCACCGGGCGCACGGGTGCCGTCGAACCGGGCGCTCACGGCCGAGTACGGCGCGAGCCCGGTGACCGTGCAGAAGGCGATGCAGCGGCTCATCCGACTCGGCCTGGTCGAGTCGCGTCCAGGTGCGGGCACGTTCGTGCGTGCCGTGCCGCGTGCCCGCTCGGTCGACTACGGCTGGCAGACGGCCGCCCTCGGCACGGCGCCCGCGGGCCTCGTCGGCCTGTCATCGACGCAGCGCACCGTCGCCCCCGACGCGATCGGCATGCACTCGGGCTATCCCGCGGTCGACTTGTTGCCGGAGCGGCTCGTGCGGCAGGCACTCGTGCGCGCGGCCCGCTCGGACGCGGCCCTGACCCGTTCGCCCGCTGCGGGTCTTCCGGAGCTGCAGGCGTGGTTCGCGGGGGAGCTCGCATCGGCGACTCCCGTCGGCATCACCCCGGCCTCCGCTCGAGACGCGCTCGTGATCTCGGGCAGCCAGAGCGGCCTGAGCTCGATCTTCCGTGCGGTCGTAGGCGTCGGGCAGCCGCTGCTGATCGAGTCGCCGACGTACTGGGGAGCGCTGCTCGCCGCGGCACAGGCCGGTGTGACGCTGGTGCCGATCCCCTCCGGCGCGCACGGCCCCGATCCCGACGACATCGAGCGGGCGTTCGCGCAGACCGGGGCTCGGGCGTTCTACGCGCAGCCGACGTTCGCGAATCCGACCGGGGCGCAGTGGCCGATCACGACGAGCGAGGCCGTGCTCGAGTCGGTCCGCCGCCACGGAGCCTTCCTGATCGAAGACGACTGGGCGCACGACCTGGGGATCGACGCCGACCCGCGTCCGATCGCCGCGTCCGACGACGACGGCCATGTGGTCTACCTGCGCTCGCTCACCAAGAGCGCCTCGCCCGCCCTGCGCGTCGCCGCCGTGATCGCGCGCGGGCCGGCACGGGACCGTATCCTCGCCGACCGGGCGGCCGAGTCCATGTACGTGAGCGGGCTGCTGCAGGCCGCCGCGCTCGACGTGGTCACCCAGCCCGCGTGGCGCACCCACCTCCGCGGTTTCCGGGAGCACCTGCGTGCGCGGCGCGACCTGCTGATCTCGAGCCTGGCGACGCACGCGCCCTCTGCACACGTCGAGGGTGTTCCGGCGGGTGGCCTCAACCTGTGGGTACGGCTGCCAGACGGGACGGATGTCGTGCAGGTCGTGCGCGAGTGCGAGGTGCGCGGACTCATCATCGCGCCGGGGCCGGAGTGGTTCCCCGCCGAACCGTCCGGTTCCTACGTGCGCCTCAACTACGCCAACGCCGACCCTGCCCGCTTCGCGGAGGCCGCCGGTATCCTGGGCGCCGTGCTCGACGGAGCCTGAGGGCGTTCAGCGCTGTTCCGGCTTCGTGCCGAGGTCGGCCCAGAGCCAGGCGAGATCCACCGAGGTCGTCTGCGGCAGCGAAACGGAGGCAGGGTCGAGGGCCGGGTGGAAGATCGCGTCGTCGAGAGTGCTCATACTCTGTATTGCGCGATCCGCCCCGAAGAGTTCACGCTTCGGGCGCACCGTCCTGCGGCGGACCGGCGGGACGGTGCGCACGCCGACCGCTGACGACCACCGGGCGACCCCCGCGCTCCTGACCGGGCAGCGGACGGGAGCGGCGACCGTAGATGAGCTCCGACGAATCGAGCAGCCACGGCACGAGGGTGATCGACACCCCGTGCACGAGCATGAGCTGGTTGGCGAGGCGGCGGGCGCGGCGGTTGTGCAGGAAAGACTCCCACCAGTGGCCCACGATGTACTGCGGCAGGTACACGGTCACGACGGATGAGCCGTGCTTCTCGCGGTACTGCTTGATGAACTGCGTCACCGGCTGCGCGAACGAGCGATACGGCGACTCGACGATCACGAGCGGGATCGGCACCAGGTGGTCGGCCCAGTCCTTCTGCAGTTGCGCCGCGTCGTCGGAGGCCACGGCCACGTGCACCGCGAGGGTCTTGCCGTGCTTCGCTGCGATCGCGTAGTCGATGGCTTTCACGACGGGCTTCTGCAGACGGTTGACGAGCACGATCGCCAGGTCGCCGGTCGCGCCGAACTTCGTGGTGTCGTCGATCGCGATCTCGTGCTCGACGTCCCGGTAGTACCGCTTCACGCCCAGCATCAGGAAGGCGAGGATCGGGATGGCGAAGAACACCAGGTACGCGCCGTGCGTGAACTTCGTGATCGTCACGATGACGAGCACCAGCACGGTCATCACGGCACCGGTCGAGTTGATGATGAGCCCGACCTTCGCCGAGCGGCGGTCCGCGGCCGAGGCGCCGTCGATCCCCGGGCCGGCCTTCTCCTCCGTCGGCCCGCGCAGCACTCGTCGCCAGTGCCGCACCATGCCGATCTGGCCGAGCGAGAACGACACGAACACTCCGATGATGTACAGCTGGATCAGCGTGGTCAGCTTCGCCTGAAACACCAGGAGCACCACGATGGCGCCGATGCCGAGCAGGATCATGCCGTTCGAGAACACCAGGCGGTCGCCGCGGGTGTTGAGCGACTTGGGCGCGTAGCCGTCACGCGCGAGCACGGCCCCCAGCAGCGGGAAGCCGTTGAACGCGGTGTTCGCCGCGAGCAGGAGCACGCACGCGGTGGCGGCCTGGATGATGAAGAAGGGGATGCTGCCTCCGCCGAACGTCGCGGCGGCGATCTGCGCCATGAGACTCGGCTGCGGGTTCGTGCAGTCGAAGCCGACCAGGTCGCACGGGTTCTCGGCGTAGTGCACACCCGTGATCAGGGCGAGCGCGGTGAGACCGGCGAACAGGCACGCGGCGATGCTCCCCATCAGCACGAGGGTCGACTGGGCGTTGCGGATCTTCGGTGCGCGGAAGGCGGGCACCCCGTTCGAGACGGCCTCGACACCGGTGAGGGCCGAGCATCCGCTCGAGAACGCGCGCAGGATCAGCAGGATCACGGCCGCCTGGCCGAGGCTCTCCGCCTGCACGCTGAAATCGTGACTCGAGGCCACAGGTGCGTCGCCGAGGAAGGTGCGGATGAGGCCGGTGACGATCATGATGCCGACCGACCCGATGAACACGTATGTCGGGATCGCGAAGACCAGAGAGGCCTCGCGCACGCCGCGCAGGTTCACCACGATGATGAGGATCACGAAGCCGACGGCGAGCTCGACGCGGAACGGGTCGAGGCCCGGCACCGCCGAGATGATGTTGTCGACACCGGAGGCGACCGACACCGCGACGGTCAGCACGTAGTCGACCAGGAGGGCCGCGGCCACGATCACCCCGGGGATCTCGCCGAGATTCTTCGACGCGACCTCGTAGTCACCGCCTCCCGACGGGTAGGCCTTGATGAGCTGGCGGTAGCTGAGCACGACCACGACCAGCAGCACCACGACGGCGCCCGCGACGAGCGGCGTGAACGACAGGAAGGTGAGCCCGCCGATCAGCAGGATCATCACGAGCTCCTGCGGGGCGTATGCCACCGAGCTGAGGGCGTCGGACGCGAAGATGGGCAGAGCCATCCGCTTAGGGAGCAGCTGGTCGTCGACCTGCTGGCTCGTCAGCGGTTCGCCGATGAGGATGCGTTTGGCGCGTGGCGGTGCCTCCGCGCCCTCCCTGTTTTCGTCTGACACGTCCGGCGACACTACGCCTCCCGATGACATCCTCACGCGATCCTCACGGAATCCCTACGGTGGGATGGCGCGGTCCTCACGGAATCCTTACGCGCAAAGCTACACTGGCACGCGGTGGAAGATCAGGTGCTGCTCGGATTCATCGCGATCGCGATAGGGGTGGCTTTCGGCATCCTCCTGTTCGTGCCCTTCGTGGCGGTCAGCTACCGTCGGCGGGGGCGTCTCGGTCTGGGTCGCACGGTGCTGTGGCTCGCGGCGCTGATCTACTTCTGGGCGATCTGGACGTACACCCTGCTTCCGTTGCCCGACCCCGACACCATCCGCTGCGTCGGCGCGATCACCGATCCGATGTCGGTCGTGCGCGATGTGCAGAAGGCCTTCGCGGCGCCGGGGAATCCCCTGCGGCAGCCGGCTCTGCTGCAGCTTGTGTTCAACGTGCTGCTTTTCGTGCCGCTCGGGTTCTTCGTCCGCGTTCTCGCGGGGCGCGGCGTGGTGACCGCGCTCGCCGCCGGGTTCGGGCTGTCGCTGCTGGTCGAGACGACGCAGCTGACCGGTGTGTGGGGTGTCTACCCGTGCGCCTACCGCTTCTTCGACGTCGGCGACCTGATGACGAACACCCTCGGCGCGGTGGTCGGCTGCACGCTGGCGCTCGTCGTGCCGCGGACGCTTCGTGGCGCGAAGGCGAGCCCTGACGCCGACCTCCCGCGCCCGGTGACCCGCGGTCGTCGTGCCCTCGCCATGCTGTGCGACGCCCTCGCCTACGGATTCCTGAGCACGGGCATCGGCGTGACCGTGCAGGTGTGGCTGGAGTATGTCGTGCGCGACAGGGCGGCTGTGCTCGACGGGTCGATCGCCTCCACCGCAGGAGCCGTCGTCCCCGCCGGCCTGTTCCTGGTGCTGATCCTGGCGACCGGACGCTCGGTCGGCGACTTCGCCGTGCAGTTGCGCTACGCGGGCTCGCGGCTGCCCGCCCCGCTCGCCCGCCTGCTGCGCTGGGCCGGGGGCATCGGCGGCCTGAGCGCGCTCGCCCTGGGCGGCAACCTGTTCGACCTCGCCAGCTCGATCCTGATCCTCGTCGCGGTCGTGATGCTGTTCACCACCCGTCTCGGTCGAGGACTGCCGGGAGTCGTGTCCGGGCAGCAGCTCACCGACGCGAGGGCGTCGGCGCGAGTGGTGGATGGTTCCTCTCCTCCGCGCGATGCGTGACGGCGGAACCTGCTGACCGGTGGTCAGCCCTCTGCGTGGGGGCGCGGCATGTACCACTCGGTGAACTCGGTCGCACGCCCGTCGGGTGCGAGCCGGATGATCCAGAGGTTGAGGTAGTCGCGCTCGGCCGGGTACCGGGTGCGGCCCTGGACGACCACGAAGTCGCCGGTCTCGTGGAGGATCTCCCACTCGAAGGTCCAGGTGCCCGGGTCGTCGCTGTCTTCGAGCCATCCGGACACGATCGCCTCGCGCCCGGTCCGAGGCTGCGAGTCGGGGCTCGTGAGGTAGCGCGCATCGTCGGTGAAGAGCGCCCCTATCCGTTCCGGATCGTTCGACCTCCACGCCTCGATGTAGGCCCTGGTCCAGTTCTCGCCTGCTGTCGTCATGTGCTCCGTTCTAGGCCGTGGTCGAGGCCGCGTCAACCCGTTCGAGAACCGTGAGGACATCGGGCATCCACAGCGGTTTCCGATCACGAAGCCGTAACGTCGGTGACATGACGACCGTTCACGTCACCGAGGACACGATCAACCAGGCCCGCGAGCTGCGCGACGAGCTGCAGCGGTTCCTGCGCGAGTACGAGTTCGGGATGCGCGAGGTCGAGACGAAGATCTCGATCCTGCGAGACGAGTTCACGCACGACCACGCCTACAACCCCATCGAGCACGTGAAGAGCCGTCTGAAGTCGCCGGACAGCATCGTCGAGAAGCTTGCGAGGAAGGGCATCGACGAGCCCGACTTCGACCGTATCCGTGCCGACATCACAGACATCGCCGGCGTGCGCGTGACCTGCAGCTTCGTCGCCGACGTGTACCGTCTGTTCGACCTGCTCACCGCACAGGACGACGTCACCGTGCGCACGGTCAAGGACTACATCGCCCACCCCAAGGCCAACGGCTACAAGAGTCTGCACGCGATCATCGAGGTGCCCGTCTTCCTGTCGACCGGTGCGCTCTCGGTGCCGGTCGAGGTGCAGTTCCGCACGATAGCCATGGACTTCTGGGCGAGCCTCGAGCACAAGATCTATTACAAGTTCTCCAACCAGGTGCCCTCGCACCTCGTGGACAGTCTGTCGGATGCAGCGGAGGCGGCGTCGGAGCTCGACAGCCGGATGGAGCGCCTGCACCGTGAGGCGCACGGGGTGCCGCAGCGCCAGCTCGCGCCCCCGCCTCCTCCGGCTCCGAGGTCCACCCCGGACGCACCCTCCAGCCCCCGCGTCGTCGGAGTCTGACCGGGGCGCGCCCGTGCGCGACGCTGTTGCGCCCACGGGGCGGTCCTGGCACCATCGGCAGGTGGTGAGAACGCAGGAATCCGTGTCCGTCGTCGCTGATCGAGCCGTCGTCGGTGATCGGGCCGTCGACGAGCGACCCGACGTCGACGACCTGCCCGGCATCGACGACCTCCCCGGCATCGACCGTGGGTCGCAGCGATGCGAGTGCGACCACGGCGACGACGACGGCTACCAGCCGTGCGGACGCAAGGCCAAGTGGCGCGTCACCGTGGACTGCGTGTGTGGCGAGGGTCACCCGCGTCGCGTCGAGATCCTGTGCTCGAGGTGCATGCGCACGCTGCGACAGTTCCAGGGACGCGAGGCCATCACCGTGCGCCGCCTCTGACCCGCGGGCACCGACTCCTGATCGGTCACATCCGATCTCGCCGTCGCTCCGAACAAGCGGGGAGCACATCGGAGACGGTGGAACAGGAGACGATCATGGCGCAGCGCCGCAGTGGCAAGAGGTTCCTCGTCTGGGCGGCCCTCGCCGGGGTGATCGGCGGAGGGGTCTTCCTCGCGACGGCCGAGCTGTTCGCTCTTCTCTTCGCGCGTGCGGCCAGCCCGATCCTCGCCGTCGGCGGGTTCGTGATCGACATCGTGCCGCAGCCGTTCAAGGAGTTCGCGATCGCCACCTTCGGCGAGTACGACAAGATCGCGCTGCTGGCTGGGCTCGGGCTCGCTGTGCTCATCGCCTCGGCGATCGCCGGCATCCTGCAGTTCGTGCGCCCGCCGCTCGGCGTGATCGCTCTCGTCGTCGCCGGTGTTCTCTCCACCGCCGCCATCGTGACCAGGGCGGCCGTGTCGCCCCTGGCCTTCCTGCCTCCGGTACTCGGAACCGTCGCCGGGTCGATCATCCTCGTGCTCCTCAGCCGCCGTCTGCGCGGGTGGAGGGACGCCCGCACCGCCGTCGCGGAAGCCGGCCGAACCGCCGGGGCGGAAGCCGGCAGCACCGCCGGGGCGCAAGGCGCCGGCACCGCCGGGGCGCAAGGCGCCGGTGCCCATGACTCCGGCGCGGTAATCGCCGAGCCGGAGGACGGCGGTGTCGGGCCGGCGGATGTCGAGCCCGCTCGGCCCGGCATCGACCGACGCCGATTCTTCGTCCTCGCCGCGCTCGCCGGAGCATCTGCACTGGTCGTGGGGATCACGGCACGGACGGTGAGCATGGCCGTGTCGTCGGTCGAGGCGATCCGCAGCGCGCTCAAGCTCCCCGCCCCGAAGACCACGGTCACGGTGCCGCAGGGTGCCGAGCTCGACATTCCCGGCCTCAGCAAGCTCTTCACCCCGAACAAGGACTTCTACCGCGTCGACACCGCGCTCACCGTCCCCTCCATCGACCCCGACACCTGGCGGCTCGTGATCGACGGCATGGTCGATCAGCGGGTGGAGATGAGCTTCCAGGACCTCCTCGACATGGGGCTCGACGAGTATGCGATCACGCTCACCTGTGTGTCGAACGAGGTCGGTGGCGAGCTCGTCGGCAATGCGAAGTGGCTCGGTGTGCCGTTGCGCGATGTGCTGAAGAAGGCCGGCGTGAAGTCCGGTGCCGACATGGTGCTCTCGCGCAGCGTCGACGGCTATACCGCGAGCACCCCGCTCTCGGCACTCACCGATCCCGACCTCGATGCGATCCTGGCGGTCGGCATGAACGGAGAGCCACTGCCCCTCGAGCACGGCTTCCCGGTGCGGATGGTGGTGCCGGGGCTCTACGGCTACGTGTCGGCGACCAAGTGGCTCACCGAGCTGAAGGTCACGACCTTCGCCAAGGACGAGGCGTATTGGACGCCCCGCGGGTACAGTGCCGAGGCCCCGATCAAGTTCGCCTCGCGCGTCGACACCCCCAAGATCGGTGAGGCGGTCGCGGCGGGGAAGATCCCGATCGCCGGTGTCGCCTGGGCTCAGTCGGTCGGGATCGAACGCGTCGAGGTCAGCATCGACAACGGTGACTGGATGCCGGCGACGCTGTCGGCTCCGATCAACGACGACACGTGGGTGCAGTGGTTCATGGAGTGGGATGCCACCCCCGGAACGCACTACGTCGCCGTGCGCGCGGTCAACAAGAACGGCGATCTGCAGATCGAGGAACGCGCCCCGATCGCTCCGAACGGCTCTTCGGGGTGGCAGCGTTCGCTCATCCGGGTCAACTGAGGCCGGTGCACAGCCGACCTCGCGGGCCTAGGGTGGGAGCCATGGGCCCGCTCCCCGCACTCGTGATCACGGTCTCCGACCGATCCTTCTCGGGAGAGCGTGAGGATCGGGGAGGCCCGATCGCCGTGGGGATGCTGCGTGACGCGGGATGGCACTGCCCCGACGCCGAGATCGTGGCGGACGGGGTCGATTCGGTGGCGGATGCCCTGCGCAGAGCCGTCGCCCGCGGCATCCGCCTGGTCGTGACCACCGGCGGGACCGGTGTCGGGCCGCGCGACCTGACGCCGGAGGGCACTCGGCGCGTGATCACCAGGGAGATCCCGGGGATCGCCGAGGAGCTGCGTCGCAGCGGACTCGCCGACACCCCGCTCTCGGTTCTCTCTCGTGGGCTCGCAGGCATCGTCGACCCCGCGGGCATGCTCGTGGTGAACCTTCCCGGATCCACGCGAGCCGTGGCCTCCGGCGTACCCGTGGTGCTCGGCGTCGCCGGGCACATCCTGGACCAGGTGGAGGGCGGAGACCACTCATGAACGACGTACGAATCGCTGCGGTGACGGAGGAGCGCCTCGACCTCGACACGCATCTCGCCGCGGTCGAAGACCCTCGACTCGGCGCGGTGACCACCTTCGTCGGTCGGGTGCGCGACAACGACCCGGATGCCGAGACACCCGTGGTCGGGTTGGAGTACAGCGCCCATCCCGACGCCGAAGCCGCGCTGCGAAGGATCGCCGCCGAAGCGGGGGCCGGATCGGATGCCCCTGCCGTGGTGGCGGTGAGTCATCGTATCGGGCGGCTCGATGTGGGCGATGCGGCTGTGGTGATCGCGGTCGCCTCCGAACACCGCGCCGAGGCCTTCGAGGTGTGCCGGGCGGTCATCGAGGCGATCAAGAGCGACCTCCCCGTGTGGAAGCGTCAGCTCGAGGTCGACGGGACGTCGTCGTGGAAGGGCATCGGCGGCTGACCAGCTCCGGCACCGCCGCCCCGCGACGTGCCACCTGCATGAGCTTTTGCCGTCTGCACGAGGAGACGCCGACCATAGATCATGCATGTGTTCCCCGGTCATGCATGTGACCAGCGGATGCGGCAGGTGTGCGGTCAGCCGCCGGCGAAGGGCGGGAGAACGTCGATGAGCTCGGCGTCGTCGAGGGCGAGGTCGTCGTCGCTGCGCACACCATCGACCATGACGGCGCAGCGCGGAAGGATGTCGGTCAGCGCCGGATGCTCGGCGACCACGGCGGCGCGCAACGCGACGAGTGTCGTCTCGGCGCGCTCCTCGGAGTCGACACCGGCAGCCTCCGCGGCCGCGGCGAAGTAGCGCACCCGAGTCATCGGGCGTCTCCGTCGGCGTGGGTCTGTCCGGGGTCTGCTTCGCCGGGACGCACCCAGTCGCCGGAACGTCCACCCGACTTCGCCACGATCCGCACATCCTCGATCACCACGGAGCGGTCCATGCCCTTGATCATGTCGACCACGGCGAGAGCGGTGACCGACACGGCGGTGAGCGCCTCCATCTCCACCCCGGTGCGATCGGCGGTGCCCACCGTGGCCTCGATGCGCACGCCGTCGTCGACGATCTCGAGGTCGACGCTCGCCCGGTGCACCCCGATCACGTGTGCCAGCGGCAGCAGCGCAGGGGTGGACTTGGCCGCCTGGATGCCCGCGATGCGCGCCACGGCGAGCACGTCGCCCTTCGGCATCGTCCCGTCGCGCAGAGCGGCGATCACATCAGTGCTGCAGCGCACGAAGCCGCGGGCGGTTGCGGTGCGGACCGTCGGCTGCTTCGCGGTCACGTCGACCATGTGCGCGCGACCGGCCGCGTCGAGGTGAGGGAAACTCATCCGACCAGCATGACATCGATCACGTCGCCGACGGCGACCGTCTCGACCTCGGCCGGCACGATCGCGAACGCGTGCGCGCGAGCGAGGCCTCCGGCGAGGTGGGACCCCGACCCGCCGGCGGTCGCCGGACGCACGGTGCGCGCGGCGAGGTCGACGACGGCGGGAAGATACTGGCGGCGGCCAGGGGGAGGCGTCCACGATGCATCCGCGGTGAACGGCGCACGCGGGCGGTGGATGTCGCTCCGTCCCTGCATCGCGAGCAGCGCGGGTCGCACGAACACCTCGAACGACACGGCGACGCTGACGGGGTTTCCCGGCAGGCCGAACACCAGGCACCCGCTCTCGAGCACTCCGAAGGCCTGGGGCTTGCCCGGCTGCATGGCGACCGCACTGAACTCGACCTGTCCGCCGCCGTCGAAAGCCCCGCGCACGGGCTCGTAGGCGCCTGCACTCACCCCGCCGGTGAAGACGATCGCGTCCGCGCCGAGGCTCACGGCTTCGGCGGTGACGGCTCCGACGGCCTCGGGCTCGTCAGGAACGCGGGCGACCAGCACGACGTCGGCGTCGGTGTCGGCGACCAGCTGCTCGAGCAGAGGGCCGTTCGAGTCCGGGATGCGCCCGCGCGCCGGTGCGTCTCCCGGTCCGAGCAGTTCGCTTCCGGTCGACACCACGACCACGCGAGGCGCACGGGTGACCGAGACCGCATCGACACCGGCGGCGACCGCGGCGGCGAGCTGATAGGCGCCGAGGCGTTCCCCCGCGTGCACGACATCGTCGCCTGCGTGCAGGTCGGCGCCGCGTCGGCGCACGAACACGCCGGGCCTGGCGGGGGCACGCAGCACCGTCACCTCCCCGAGGGAGTCGGCGAGGCCACCGGTCGTGTCCTCGAAGGGCACGATCACGTCGGCGTCGGTGGGCAGGGGAGAACCGGTCATGATGCGGGCGGCTTCGCCAGGGCCGAGTGCTGGGTCGAGGGCGACGCCGGCGGGGAGGTCGGCGACCACGCGCAGCGTCACCGGGTTCTGCTCGGAGGCCGATGCGACGTCCGCACCGCGCACCGCGAACCCGTCCATCGCGGAGTTGTCGAACAGGGGTATGTCGTGGGCGGCGGCCGCAGGTGCTGCGAGCGTGCGACCCGCGGCATCCGCCACCGGGACCGTGGCCTGCTCGACGATTCGAACCGCGTCGAGCACGCGGGAGAGCTGCTCCTCGACCGTGCGGCGGCCGGTCATGCGCGTGCTCCCGTCATCGTGACCGGGGAGGTTGTCGTGACCGTGGAGGTGACCGTGGATGCCGGGCGGATCGTGATCTCGTGCTGGCGGGAGGTCAGCGCATCGATCATCGCGAGCCTCCCGAGCAGCGGTTCACCGGCGCCGGTGACGAGCTTGATCACCTCGCCGGCCAGCATCCCGCCCACCTGCACGCACAGTGCCCCGAGCACCCCGACCTGGGCGCAGCTGGGTGGCTCGCCCTCGGTGCCCAGCGGGAAGAGGTCCGCGAGCACCACCGGTTCTCCCTCCGGCGGCGCAGACCAGAAGACCGTGACCTGCGCGTGCCACTCCTGTACGGCACCCCACACGAGCGGGAGCCCGAGCGCCTCGGCCGCCGCGGCCACATCCCGGCGGGTCGCGAACGAGTCGCTCGTGTCCACCACGAGATCTGCGCCCGCGAGGAGCTGCTCGGCGTTGGCGCTGTCGAGGCGTTCGGAGACCGCGTTCACGAGGGTATGCGGGGCGAGGTCGGTGATCGCACGCGCGGCGGATGTGACCTTCGCGATGCCGATGTCCTCCACCCGGTGGGCGAGCTGGCGCTGCAGGTTGGTGAGCTCCACCACGTCGTCGTCGATCACGGTGAGCGTGCCGACTCCCGCGGCGGCGAGGGCGAGCAGCACGGGGGAACCGAGCCCGCCCGCACCGACGACGGTGACACGAGCCGCGTTCAGGCGGCGCTGGCCTTCTTCGCCGATGCCGGCGAGGACCGCATGCCGCGCGGTGCGGACGAGCTCTTCCGGCGCCAGCGCGGCAGATGGGGCGACGAGGGGCTGCATGTGTTCAGCGTATGCCCGGTCCGCCGACTGTGTCTTCAGCTGCTGACGAGCTGGGACACTCGCCCGCGTGAGACGCCGAGGATCGCCGCCGAATCGGTGACGGAGAACCCTGCTTCCCGAAGATGCCGCACCACGCGACGCGACTCCGACGCGGCTGCGGCGGAGGCTGCGATCGCGTTTTCCGTCGCGAGACGAGCCGCGGCGACCTCATCACCGAGAGGGCCGATGTCGGGAACCACGGTGATGTTCCACGCGCTGTGGTCGACGCCGGGTTCTTCGGTGTCGAGGTAATCCCGGATCTGCTGCTCGGCCTTATCGAGCGTGGAGGTCTGTGTGGCGGCTTCTCCGTCGAGCCAGAGCTCCCAGCCGTGTTCCCACTTGCGAGCAGTGGCGGTGATGTCCATGATCAATCCTCTGTCGATGCTTCGATCGTCTTCAGCGCCTTGCGGACGAGTCCGGGGAGATATCTCGAGTCCGAGTGATCGAGACCCTGTGGTGAGCCTTCGTCCACACCTCCTGATCGCCCTTTCCCTGTCGCGAGACGAAACCGGCGGCCCGGAGCAGAGCGGTGCGGGCGGCATATCTCATCGGCTTGACCATGAGCATAATTTATGCCCCCTAGACAGTCAACGTTGAGTCCCCCTAGACGCCATCATGGCGATGGTGGAGAACCGAGGTTTATGGCCGCAGGTGCAGAGTGTCTTCAGCCCGTATCCGTCATCGCGCCGAGCTCGGAGGGATGCGTCAGCCGCCACCACTCCGTCGGCTGGTCGATGCTGCCCGAGAGGGTGACCGCAGCGGTGACGGTGTTCGGGCCGGCGGTCCAGGTGACGGTTCCCACCTCCGTGCCGTCGCGATAGGTCGGCGGGGTCTTGATGTCCATGGTCACGACGATCGGCGTATCCGACCAGGTGAAGATGGTCACGTCGTCGTCGATGAGCAGCTGGGCGGTGTCTCCCCAGGGTGTCGTGATCGTGCCGACCTCCTGCCCGGCCGACGCGACCGGCACCTGGTGGAATCCGGCGCGGATGCTGTCGAGCACGGAGAGCACACCGGCGTTGACCGACTCGCGCGACGCTCCTCCGAGTACGACGCCGGTCACCGCGAGCGGGTCGGCCGTGCCGACGGAGAGACTCGCCGTGTAGAGCAGGCTGTACGTGCCCTCGCCCAACGTGCCCGTCTTCAATCCCGTGATCCCCGTCGTCCCGAGGAGGCCGTTGGTGTTGTGGAGCAGGCCGGCTCCGGGAAGCGTGATCGATGGAGTCGCCACGATCTGCGCGATGACAGGGTTGGCCGCGGCGAGCTTGCCGATCGTGAGGAGATCGGTGGGCGTGCTCGTGTTGCGGGGGCTGATGCCCGTGGGCTCGGTGATCGTCGTGCCGGTCAGTCCGTGGGCGGCGAGCCAGTTTCGCGCGGCGCCGAGGAACGCGGTCTGCGATCCGAAGATCCGGGAGGACAGTGCGTCGGCGTAGTTGCTGGCCGAGGGGATGAGCATGGCGGACAGGGCGTCGCGCAGCGACATCGAGGTGCCGGTGGGCATGGGGGCGATCGTCGCCCCCAGCACGTAGTACCGGTCGTAGAGGTCGTGATCGGCCTTGCTGAAGGTGATGGTGGGACCCGGGTCGTCGGCGGAGGCGAGCGGGGAGGCGTCGAGGATGACCAGGGCGGTGATGAGCTTGGTGATGCTTGCGATGGGCAGGGGCTCGCCCGTCCCGCTCGACGACCAGACGCCGTTCGCCGTTTCGCCGAGATAGGTGTCCGCACCCGCGACGCTGAGCGCCGAGGCGTCTGCCGGGGGTGTGGTGATCGATGCCGGAGCGGCTGCCGGGACCTGCGGCATCTGTGTCGACACCGCCGGCGGGCTCACGGGAGCGGTGAGCGCCCACCCGACGTAGCCGCCCGCTGCGGCAAGCACCAGCACGACGACGATGGCGGTGGCGATGAGGCCTCGGCGCCGTCGTCGTCTGCGTACCTCCGGGGGGATCAGATCAGGGGTGGAGAACTCCTGTTCGCGGGCCATCAGCTCCGCGAAGTCGGACAGCCCGTCCTGTGGTTGATTCGGCGCCGTCATCGAGAGCCATCATGGCGGAGAACCCGGCCGCGCGGTATCGGCCATTCGGGGGACACGACGGAGTTTCGCAGAATCGGAACTATCAACCGGATTTCTCCGCGCGTGCGGTAGATTCCTGTCATGCAGACCTATCGGATCGCTCGAGCCGCGCAACTGCTCGGGGTCAGCGACGACACCGTCCGCCGCTGGATCGAGCAGGGGCTGCTGCCGGTCACCGACGCGGTGCCGGCCGAGATCCCCGGTGATGCGGTCGCGGCACGAGCCGTGGCGCTCGCGGAGGAGGCGAAGGACGCCGGTGATGTGCTCTCCAGCGCCCGCAATCGCTTCCTCGGCATCGTGACGCGCGTGCAGATCGACGGGCTGATGGCGCAGGTCGACATCCAGTCCGGGCCGCATCGCGTCGTTTCGCTCATGTCCGCTGAGGCCGCCCGTGACCTGCAGCTCGAGGTGGGCTCACTCGCCACCGCATCCGTCAAGGCGACGCAGGTCGTCGTCGAGGTCCCGAAAGACTGACATGAACCGCACGCTCCGCCGCTCCACCGTCCTCGTCCTCGCCGCCGCCGTGTTCGCCCTGGGCGGCTGTGCGAGTACGGCAGGGAGCACGCCGTCGCCATCGGCCACCACCGAGCAGAGCAGCCTGAACGGAGACCTCACGGTCTACGCCGCGGCATCGCTCAGCGGCGCCTTCGACGCCATCGGCGAGGCGTTCGTCGCCGAGAATCCGGAGGTGCGGTTCAGCCCGGTGTACGACGGCTCGTCCACGCTGGTCACGCAGATCCTCGAAGGCGCACCAGCCGATGTGTTCGCCTCAGCCGACGAGGCGAACATGGACAAGGCCGCCGATGTCGCCGTCGATCCCACGCTGTTCGCCTCCAACACCCTCGTCATCGCGGTACCTTCCGGGAACCCGGGCGGAGTCGAGACGCTCGCCGATCTGGCCGACGTGACCACCGTGCTGTGCGCACCGGAGGTGCCGTGCGGTGCCGCTTCCGCGAAGCTGCTCGCCGCCGCGGATGTGACGGTCGATGCGTCCAGCCTCGAGCAGAACGTGACGGCGGTGCTCACGAAGGTCGCCGCATCCGAGGCCGATGCCGGACTCGTGTACGCCACCGACGTGATCGGGCGTTCCGATGTCGAGGCAGTCGTGCCCGATGGTGCGGACGAGGTCGTCAACAGGTACCCGATCGCCGCGCTCTCGGACGCACCGAACGCCGAGGCGGCCGATGCGTTCGTGGCGTTCGTGCTGTCGGACGCCGGACAGAAGATCCTGGCGGACTTCGGCTTCGGAGCCCCATGAGCGCAGCAGGGGGTCGAGGGTACGCTCCGCGGGCGCTCGCCATCCCCGCCGCGATCGGTCTGGCCTTCCTGATCCTGCCGCTGATCGCTCTTGTCGCTCGGGTGCAGTGGTCGACGTTCCTGGCCGATGTGACGTCTCAGACAGCACTCTCAGCTCTCCTCCTCTCGCTCGGCACCGGCCTCGTCGCCACACTGCTCTGCATCGTCGTGGGCGTTCCGCTCGCGCTGTACATCGCCCGTTCCGGGCCCCGGCTCGCCGCGGTGCTCCGCGCTGTCGTCACGGTGCCGCTGGTGCTGCCGCCGATGGTGGGCGGCGTCGCGCTGCTGTATCTGTTCGGACGTGCGGGGTGGCTCGGCGGGCTCGGCCTCTCCTTCAGCACGCCGGCCGTTGTGCTGGCGCAGACCTTCGTCGCGCTGCCCTTCCTGGTCCTGGCCGTCGAGGGCGCCGTGCGCACGTCGGGAGTGGACCACGAGCGCACGGCTGCAGCGCTCGGGGCCGGGCGGTGGACGATCCTGCGCCGCATCACCCTGCCGCTCGCGGCGCCGGGGATCGTGGCAGGCGTCGTGCTGTGCTTCGCGCGGGCGATCGGCGAGTTCGGCGCGACGGCGCTGTTCGCGGGCAACCGCCCGGGAGTCACTCAGACGATGCCGCTCGCGATCTACACCGCGTTCAACGGCGCGGGAGTCTCGCAGGGCACGGCGGTCGCGCTCGCCCTGCTGCTGCTCGCGACCGCCATCGTCGTGCTGCTGCTCGTGCGCGGCTGGCGACCGGGGGCCGCGCGATGACGGGCGCGGAGGGCCGGGCCGAGTCGTCGGGGCTGCGCGCACACATCGTTGTCGATCGCGAGCACTTCGCCGTCGACGTCGCACTGCAGGTCGCGGTGGGGGAGACCATGGCCATCATGGGCCCCAGTGGTGCGGGCAAATCGACGCTGCTGCAGGCTCTCGCGGGCCTCGAACCGTTGACCGCCGGAGAGATCGAGGTCGATGGCCGTATCGTCGACCGCGTCGCTTCACCACGGGTGCGGACGCCGCCGATGAACCGCGGCGTGGTGCTGCTCGGCCAGGATGCGCGTCTGTTCCCGCACCTGTCCGTCCGGGAGAACGTCGCCTTCGGGCCTCGTGCTGCCGGGAGGGATGCCCGTGCGGCGCGAGACTCTGCCGATGAGTGGCTCGCACGCGTCGGGCTCGCCGGGTCCGGGGACCGGCTGCCGCGTGAGCTCTCGGGTGGCGAAGGGCAGCGCGTCGCCGTCGCCCGGGCGCTCGCCGCTTCTCCGCGCGCGGTGCTGCTCGACGAACCGCTGGTGGCGCTCGATCCGGTGACGGCGGGCGAGATCCGACAGATGCTGCGCGACCAGCTCGCCGGGATCACCACGATCGCGGTCACCCACGATGCCGCCGATGCGGTCGCGTTGGCCGAGCGTCTCCTGGTCATCGAGTCGGGGCGGGTCACGCAGAGCGGACCGGTCCGCGACGTGCTGTCGGCACCCGCGTCGGGCTTCGTCGCATCGCTCGCAGGCGTCAACCGCGTGGTCGGCGTCGCGAGTGGGGGCACGTGGCGGGGCGGTGAGGTGCGGCTGACCAGCGCGGATCCCGCTTCGCGCGCGCTCGCCGAGGACGATGGAACGCCGCTGGTCGCCGTGTTCCGCCCCGAGCACGTGCGGTTGGTCGAAGACTCGGACGGCGGTGGATGGATCGCCGAGGTCGACCGGCTCGAACCCACGGTCACCGGCGTCCGGCTGCAGACCGGGTCGTGCGTCGTCGACCTCTCTCTTTCCGATGCCGCCGGACTGCTCGTCGGCGATACCGTCCAGCTGCGGATCGAGCCCGAGCATGTGCGGTTCGTCCCCCTGCGCTGAGCCGTCGCCCCGGACGGTCGTGGACGGAACGCTGGCAATGTGCCGGTCGTCGCCGCCGAGCCGACCCCGCGCGGTGCTCCGGGGGTTAGTCTCGGAACATGACGGGGAACGGGGGAGCACCGTGACGGCCGTGCCGGTGGTTATCGGCATGCGCGCGCCGCGCACCGAGCCCGCATCTCATGCCGCCGGCCTCTCGGGAGGTCTCGTCGACACGCATGGCCGTGTGCATCGCGATCTGCGCATCTCCCTCACCGATCGCTGTTCGCTGCGCTGCACGTACTGCATGCCTGAGCAGGGCAACGAGTGGCTCGCTCGCACGAGCATCCTCTCCACCGACGAGATCGTCGAGGTGGCGGAGGTCGCCGCAGCACTCGGCATCCGCACCTTCCGCCTCACCGGCGGCGAACCGCTGCTGCGCACCGACATCGTCGACGTCGTGCGGCGCATCGCGCGCATCGAGGGGGAGGAGGGCCCTGTCGAGGTGGCGATGACCACCAACGGCATCAGCCTCGCCCAGAAGCTCCCGGCTCTGATCGATGCCGGGCTCACGCGCCTCAACATCAGCATCGACACGGTCGACCGCCAGCGCTTCGCCGACCTCACCCGCCGCGACCGCCTCGACGACGTGTTCGCGGGTATCGAGGCGGCTGCGGCTTCGTCTCTACGTCCCCTCAAGCTGAACGCGGTCGCGATGCGCGGCGTGAACGACGACGAGCTGGTCGATCTCGTGGAGTTCGCGATGGGCGTCGGCGCTCAGCTTCGATTCATCGAGCAGATGCCGCTGGACGCCGGGCACACCTGGGACCGCGCCTCGATGGTCACGCGCGAAGAGATCCTCGCGTCGCTGGGGGAGCGCTGGCAGCTCGACCCGGTCGAGGGTCGCGGTGGCGCTCCCGCCGAGAAGTGGCGGATCGACGGCGGGCCGCACGAGGTCGGCGTGATCGCCTCGGTCACCGCTCCGTTCTGTGGCGCCTGCGATCGTCTGCGGCTGACCGCCGACGGACAGCTGCGCAACTGCCTGTTCTCGCTCGCCGAGTACGACCTGACCGGGCTGCTGCGCGGGGAATCGGCCTCCGCGCCGGGGGAGCGTGCAGACGAGATCGCCGCGCTGCTGCGTTCGTGCGTGCACGGCAAGCTGCCCGGGCACGCGATCGACGACCCTTCGTTCCTGCAGCCCGCGCGCGGTATGAACGCGATCGGCGGCTGAGCGGGGCTGTGCGCACGACTGACGCACGCTCGGCTGTGCTGACGCAGCTCTGGGACGAGATCGAGAGCCTTCGTCCGGACGATCGGATCTTGGTGGCCCTCGACGGCTTCGATGGTGCGGGGAAAACGCACCTCTCCCGCGAACTCTCGGAGCAGGCCGGACAGAGCGCAGGCCGGCCGGTCGTCTGCGTCAGCATCGATGGATTCCACCGCCCGAAAGCCGACCGTGTCGCGTCGGGTGCGGGGCCGGAGGGCTTCTACTCCAGCTCCTACCGATACGACGCCTTCTCCGCGTGTGTCGTCGACTCTCTGCGCGTGAGTGGCTCGGTCACCCCGGGCGTCTGGGACGTCGGTCGGGACGAACCCGTCGCCCCGGTACCGATCGCCGTTCCTCCGACGGGGGTCGTCCTCGTCGACGGCATCTTCCTCCAGCGCCCGGAACTCGACGGCGTGTGGGATGCCACGGTCTGGGTCCATGCGCCGTTCGAGGTCAGTGTCCCCCGCGGCAACGCTCGATTCCCGGGGAATCACGATCCTGATCCGGAGGCTCCGTCCAACCGGAGGTACGTCGGCGGCCAGCGCCTGTACCTCGCGGAAGCCCGGCCACAGGAGCGGCCCACGTGGGTCTGGGACAACACGGTCCTCGACCGGCCTACGTTGCGTCGGAATCGGGAGTGAACGTATGTGGGAAACGATCCGGCCGGGGACCGACGGATACCGGCTGACGATCCGGGCGACACGGGTCTCCATGATCCAGCTCGTCGTGATCATCGTCGGCTGCGTCGTGGTGGGAGGAGCCGGCGCCGCGGCGGCGTTGATCGCGATCTCGCTGGAGACCGATGTCATGTTCGGCCGATCCGGTGTCGTCCTGGTCGCCGGCGGCCTGGGGATCGTCATCGTGCTCGCCCTGCTGTGGATCTTCGCCTGGCGGAGGAAGCGCTACGTCATCGAGTGGGATGACGAGGGGATGCGAATCGTCGGAGCCGGGTCGGAGCGATCGTTCCCCTGGACGTCGATCTCTCGAGTACTGATCCGCCTCGACACCGACTACGCCCGCGTCGAGGTGAGGGACATCGACGGCAGGTCTGTGACGCTCCTGGCCGGGTTCGGCTCTCAAGACACCAAGAAGAACCACGCGATCGATCCGATTCCGGCGGCGATCGCGGCACTCCTGCGACGTCACCTACTCAGGGAGACGCCGTCCGGCCGAAAGGCCCCTGGCCTGCACATCTTCCTGCGGGATCATGCTGCGACGGCATGAGTCGCGCATCTAGAAAGCAGTAAGTTCTTTTCGTATACACAAATCCAGGATTTTCGTATACGCTAATAGCATGAGTGAGCACCTGTTGAATGGCAGGCCTGTGGCCGACGAGCAGATCCAGGCGTGGGCAGATGAGGCTGAGGCAGGTTACGACGTGTCGAAACTCCCCAAGCCGCGTCGTGGTCGTCCGACCGTAGGTGATGGGCCAGGGGTGGTGATCCCGGTGAGGCTCGACGCATCCACCATTGCTGCCCTGACGGCGCGTGCTGAGGCTGAGGGCATCGCCACGCGCTCTGACGCGATTCGCGCCGCCGTGCGCGAATGGGCGCACGTTGCCTGAACTTCACGGGTCAGCTCGCAAGCACTACCGACGGGACCAACTCGACGATGCTGACGTGCGCTACGCCGCAGCGCACGTCCTGCACTCACGGCCTCTAGATGACGACGAGGACCCGCGTAGGTGGCTCATGATCGGGACCGATCCTGCAGGCCGCTTGCTTGAGCTCGTCTCCCTGATCTATGACGACGGATACGAGCTGATCATCCACGCGATGAAAGCCCGTGCTCAGTACCTCGACGAGCTCTAAGTCGATCCCCGACGGCCCCTAGGCGAGGAACTCCCGGGCCGCGGCCAACAGCGCGGTGACGCCGACCTCGATGGTCGGGTGGATCTCCGGCGCGAAGAACGGCGAGTGATTCGTCGGGATGTCCTCTCCCAAGCGTCCTGCGGCGACGGCCTCGGCGAACCGGGCGGGGTCGATACCGCCCCAGAACCAGAACACGAGGGGTGCTCCGGCATCGCGGGCAAACCATGACACGTCCTCGCTGCCGGTGAACATGCCCGGGTCGATGACGGCTGCCTCGCCCAGGGCGCGCTGCAGGGCTGCGGAGACGCGGGCGGTGGCCTCTTCGTCGTTGATGGTGGCGGGCAGCGTGTGGTCGGTGCGGATCTCGGGCTCGCGCTCGGCCCCGGAGGCGGTGGCCTCGGCCCGCACGATGCGCTCGACGCTCGCGAGCACCTTGTCGCGCGTCTCCTCGTCCGGGTAGCGCAGGCTGAGCTCGAGCTTCGCCTCGGCCGGGATGATGTTGTTCTTGAGGCCCGCGTGGATCGATCCCACGGTCACGACCGCGACCCCCTGCGGGTCGATCTCCCGCGACGTGATGGTCTGCAGGCGCATCACGGTGGCCGCGGCCATCACGACGGGATCGATCGTCGCGTGCGGGCGCGAGCCGTGGCCGCCGCGGCCGTGCAGGGTGACGGTGAGTCCGTCGGAGGCGGCCATCTGCGTCCCGCTGCGCACGCCGATCACGCCCGCGGGGAGCGGGGTCACGTGCTGGCCGAGCACGACATCGGGCTTCGGGTAGCGGTCGAGGATCCCGTCATCGAGCATCGCGCGTGCCCCGGCGCCGTACTCCTCGGCAGGCTGGATCAGCACGACGAGGGTTCCCGACCAGTCGGACCGCTCGGCGACGAGCTTCTCGACCGCGCCGATCATGGCGGTGACGTGCATGTCGTGGCCGCAGGCGTGCATGACGGGAACGGTCGTCCCCGCGGGGTCGACGCCCTTCGCGGTGCTGGCGTACGACAGGCCGGTCTGCTCCTCGACGGGGAGCGCGTCCATGTCGGCCCGCACCCACACCACCGGCCCTTCGCCGTTGCGGAGCACTCCGACGACGCCGGTGACGCCGACTCCCTCTTCGACCTCGAGGCCGAGGTCGAAGAGGTGCTGGGCGGCGATGCCCGCGGTGCGCGTCTCCTGGAACGAGAGCTCGGGATGCTGGTGCAGGTCGATGTAGAGCGCTTCGAGGTCGATCGTCATGGCCCGAGCCTAGCCGGGCGTCCTTGCGTTGCCGAGACCCACGGGCATCGCCCAGACCCACGGCCACAAGCGCCTGGCTCGATGGGTCTCGGCGCGGCGCATGGGTCTCGGCGCGGCGCATGGGTTTCGGCGCCGCGGGGAGGAGGAGAGGGGAGGGGGGATTAGGTGGGGGGTGCGTAGGTCGTGAGGTCTGGGCCGGGGTGCAGCACGGCGTTCACGATCGCCCGGATCGAGAACTCGCTGGTCGCGCCCAGGTCGATCGCCCCGGGGTGCAGGAGCCACTGCAACTGCAGCCCGTCCATCACGGCGAGGATCGCGGCGGAGGCGGCGGCGATCGAGTCGGGGTCGCGCACACCCTCCTGGGCGCACAGCTCGTGGAACGCGGCCGTGACCTCGCGGCGCAGCGTCGTGTACCTCTCCTCGAAGAACGGGCGCGAAGGATGCTCGTCGGTGACGGACTCCGCTGAGAGCACCGTGTAGGCCTGCACGATGCCCGGCCGCTTCTCGTTGGTGAAGGCGGTGCGCACCAGGTGCAGGAACAGCTCCGGTCCCCCGGGGATGTGCTTCTGGGCGAGGCCGGCGACATCGTCCCTGTCGCGGTAGGCGAGCACCTCGAGCAGGAGCTTCTGCTTCGAACCGAAGTGGTGGAGCACGCCGGCATGCGTGATGCCGACCTGCTCGGCGACGTCCGCCAGGGTCCCGTTGGTCGAGCCCTTGTTGCCGAAGATCTCGATCGCGGCCTTGAGGATCTGCTCGCGTTTCTCGAGCGTCGCCGGGCGCACGCGCACTGCCTGGTCGCTGTCTGCCACCGCGGCCTCCTCTTCATCGTCGGACTGTGCTTGCGGTCAAACTTACTACTCGGTAACCTCACGGGAGCTTACTTTCTCGACAGTAAGCAAATCACGACGGCCGGCGGACCCCCGTTCGCCGGCGACACAGCACAAAGACCCGTGCCTAGGAGAAGCAATGAAGCTCAGAAAGTCTCTGATCGCCGTGACCGCGATCACCGCGCTCGGTGTGTCGGCCCTCGCCGGCTGCTCGGCTGGCGGTGGATCCGGCGACGGCGCCGGATCCGCATCCCTCACCATCGCGAAGCCCGACGGTGCGATCACCACCGAGTCGAACAACCCGTTCGTCGGCGACTCCGCCGCGTCGAAGTACGGCTACGCCAAGGTCGTGTTCGAGACCCTGGCCCTGGTGAACCAGACGGGAGACCGCGGTACCACGCCATGGCTCGCCGAGAGCCTCGAATGGAACGACGACTACACGCAGCTCACGGTCGTCCCCCGCGCGGACGTCACCTGGAGTGACGGCGAGCCGTTCACGGCCGACGACATCGTCTTCTCCTTCGAGACCGCCTCGATCCCCGCCCTCGACACCGCCGGCCTCAAGTACGAGGGGGCCGAGATCGACGGCGACAAGGTCGTGCTGAGCTTCGGCGACTCCAAGTACGTCAACCAGGCGCGCGTGCTGCACGTGCCCATCGTCCCCAAGCACATCTGGGAGAAGTTCGAGGACCCGGCCACCGACCCCGTCAAGGGCGACGACCTCGTCGGCACCGGCCCCTACGCGATGGCGAACTGGTCGACCGAGTCGGTCACGCTCGACGCGCGCGACGACTACTGGGGCGGCGACCTCGCCGTGCCGGAGCTGCACTACGTCTCCTACGGAGACAACACCGCCCTCACCACGGCCCTCGCGAACGGCGACGCCGACTGGGCGCAGGCGTTCATCCCGCAAATCGAAGAGCAGTTCCTCTCGGCCGACCCCGAGCACAACAAATTCCTCGCCTCCCCGACCACCGGCTCCGCCACGCTGTTCATGAATCTGCAGCAGAAGCCGTTCGACGACCCCGCCTTCCGTCAGGCGCTCGCCTGGGTGATCGACCGCGACGCCTACGTCGACATCGCGAGAGAGGGTGCCAGTGAGCCGGTCTGGTCGGTCACCGGACTGTCGTCGATCCTCGAAGACGAGATCCAGCCGGAGTTCGAGGGCGTCGACTACAAGGTCGACGCCGAGAAGGCGCGTGACCTGCTGGAGACCGCCGGGTACACGTGGAAGGACGACGCGCTGATCGACCCCGACGGCACGCCCGTCTCGTTCACGCTCTCCGTCCCGTCCGGCTGGAGCGACTGGAACACGGCGCAGGAGCTCATCGCCGAGGACGTGAAGGACAGCATCGGCGCCGAGGTCAAGATCGACATGCCCGACTGGGGCGGCTGGGCCGACCCCCGCGACAACGGCACGTTCTCTGCGATCATCCACTGGCTGGAGGACAGCGGCACGGCGTACGGCCTCTACACCTCGACCATGGATCCGCGGTGGATCTCGCCCGAGGGCAAGGCCGGCTTCAACTTCGGCCGCTTCGACGACCCGGAGGCGACCGCCGCGCTGAACACCTACGCCAACGCCTCGTCCGACGAGGAGCGCACCACCGCCATCGACACGCTGCAGACGATCTTCTCCGAGCAGGTGCCGGCCATCCCGCTGGGCGCCCACCCGCTGCTGGGTGAGTTCAACACGCGCAACTACGTCGGCTGGCCTTCGGAGGACGACACCTACGCGTCCGCCGACCCGACGCAGCCGAACATCGTGCAGATCCTCACGAAGCTGAAGCCCGCCGAGTAAGCACCACCCGCAGGGGAGCCCGGTCACACGGGTCGGGCTCCCCTGACCAGGTCGACGAAGGACACCCCCATGCCAGATCCCCTGCTCACCGTGCGCGACTTCTCCGTCGTGTACGACGTCGATCCGCCCGTCGAGGCGGTGAAGAACGTGACCCTCGAACTGCAGCGCGGCGAGATCCTGGGCCTTGCCGGTGAGAGCGGCTGCGGCAAGACCACGCTCGCCTACGGGGTGCAGCGCCTGCTGCGTGCCCCGGCCGTCATCACCGGCGGCAGCGTGACCTTCCACGACGTGACCGGTGTCGACATCGACATCAACGCGCTGGACGTCGACGCGATGCAGCGATTCCGCTGGGACAAGGTGTCGATGGTGTTCCAGGGCGCGATGAACGCCCTCAACCCCGTGGCGACGATCGGCTCGCAGCTGGAGGACGTGTTCGAGATCCACCGCCCCGACATGAACCGCAAGCAGCGGCGTGCCGAGGCCGAGGAGCTGCTCGAGATCGTCAAGGTCGGGCGCCAGCGCATCCGCTCGTTCCCGCACGAGCTCTCCGGCGGCATGCGGCAGCGCGTCATGATCGCGATGGCCCTCGCGCTGCGTCCGCAGCTGATGGTCATGGACGAGCCGACGACCGCGCTCGACGTGCTGGTGCAGCGGGAGATCCTCAAGCAGATCTCCCAGCTGCGGCACGAGTTCGGCTTCTCGGTGATCTTCATCACCCACGACCTGCCGCTCCTGCTGGAGATCAGCGACCGGATCGCGATCATGCGCGAAGGCGAGATCATCGAGCTCGATACGGCAGAGCGCATCTGGACGCAGCCGGAGCACGAGTACACGAAGACCCTGCTGTCGTCGTTCCCCCGGCTCACCGGGGAGAGAGGGGTGCTGGTGCGATGACCACCCTCGAATTCCGTCACGTCACGAAGGCGTACAACGTGCGCGGCGCCGGCCAGATCAAAGCCCTCGACGACGTGAGCTTCACGCTGACATCCGGGCAGACGATCGGCCTGGTCGGACAGTCCGGCAGCGGCAAGTCCACGATCGCGAAGATCCTCACCCAGCTCGAGACCCCGACCAGCGGTGAGGTGCTGCTCGACGGCAAGCCCATCCCGCGCCGCGGCAGAGGCCTGCGGACCTACCGTCAGCAACTGCGCATGGTGTTCCAGGACCCGTTCGCCTCGCTCAACCCGTACCACTCGATCCGCTACCACCTGGAGCGGCCGATCCGCCTCGACGACGTGGTGCCCAAGAAGGAGACCGAGCACGAGGTGCGTCGGCTCCTCGACCGGGTGCGCCTCGATGCGGACGCGGTGATCGACCGCCGCCCCCACGAGCTGTCGGGCGGCCAGCGGCAGCGTGTGGCCATCGCCCGTGCCCTGGCCTCGCGTCCCTCGCTCCTGGTCGCCGACGAGCCGGTGTCGATGCTCGACGTGTCGATCCGGCTCGGCGTGCTGAACCTGCTGGCCGACCTGCAGCGCGAAGAGGGACTCGGCGTGCTCTACATCACGCACGACCTGGCGACCGCTCGACACTTCAGCGACGAGATCATGGTCCTCAACCAGGGGCGCGTGGTCGAGTACGGCACTGCCGACGACGTGATCCTCAACCCGCAGGATCCGTACACCCGCGAGCTGCGCGCGGCCTCTCCCGATCCGGAGAAGCACTTCGCCGCGGCGGCATCGAACGGAGGCGCCCTGTGAGCACGGCATTCCCCCAGCTCGACGACAACGACCTCGTCGCCCGCGATGCCCTCGAGGTCGGCACCACGGCGACCACGGCGGAGCGCACCCGGCGGCCGGTGCCGTGGCGCTTCTTCGCCGGTCGCGCGGCCTTCTACCTGTTCACGCTGTGGGCGGCGATCACGATCAACTTCTTCCTGCCGCGCCTCATGAAGGGGGATGCGGTCAGCTCGTACCTCGCGCGCAACCGCAACGTGAGCCCCGAGGCGGCAGATGCGCTGCGTGTGCTGCTCGGCATCGACACCGACAAGTCGATCTGGCAGCAGTACCTCGAGTACTGGGGGATGCTGCTGCGCGGTGACCTCGGCATCTCGACACTGCACGGTCTGCGGCCGGTCGCCGAGGTGCTCGCCGCCGCCCTGCCCTGGACGCTCGGGCTGGTCGGCATCGCGACCATCATCTCGTTCGCGATCGGCACGCTGCTCGGAGCCGTCGTGGGATGGAAGCGGGGCAGCAGGCTCGACGCGATCATCCCGGTGACGACGTTCTTCAACACGATCCCGTACTTCTGGCTCGGACTCATCGCGATCGCGATCTTCTCCTCGACCCTGAAGTGGTTCCCCTCCTCGCACGCCTACGACAAGGGGCAGTCGCCGGAGTGGAGTCTCGACTTCATCGGCCAGGTGATCATGCACGGCACGCTGCCGGCGCTGACCATCGTCGTCGCCTCGCTCGGCGGCTGGGTCCTCGGCATGCGCAACATGATGCTGACGGTGCTCGACGACGACTACATCACGGTCGCGCAGGCGAAGGGCATGCCCAACAAGCGGGTGCTCTGGGGCTACGCCGCCCGCAACGCGGTGCTGCCGCAGATCCAGAGCTTCGCGCTGTCGATCGGCTTCATCGTGGGCGGCACCATCGTGATGGAGATGGTGTTCAGTTATCCGGGTGTCGGCAAGCTGCTGCTCGACGCGACCAACGCCAAGGACTTCGCCCTCATGCAGGGTGTGTTCCTCGTGATCACGCTGTCGGTGCTCGTGGCCAACATCCTCGCCGATGTCGTCTACGCCTACCTCGACCCGCGCACGCGCCAGATGGAGTCCTGACATGACCGTTCCCACCACCGCAGCGACGACAGCGCCCGACGGATCGGCCGTCGTCTCCGGCATGCCCGAGACCGCGACACTGCGCACCCCGCCGGCGGGAGCGCCGCCGCGCATGACGTTCTGGTCGCAGCTCGCGCAGGCGTTCGCGATGTTCCGCAATCCCAAGTCGATCGCCGGGCTCATCATCCTCGGGGTATTCGTGCTCATCGCGATCCTCGCCCCGTGGATCGCCCCGTACGGACCGACCCAGAAGGACCGCACAGCGTTGCGTCAGCCGCCCTCCTGGGAGCACTGGCTGGGCACGACGCACATGGGCGAAGACGTGCTGAGCCAGATCATCTACGGCACCCGCGGAGTGATCGTCGTCGGCTTCCTCGCGGCCTTCATCGCCACGATCATCGCGATCACGATCGGTGTGATCGCCGGCTACGTGCGCGGCTGGAAGAGCGAATCGCTCTCGGCGCTGACCAACGTGTTCCTGGTGATCCCCGGCATTCCGCTCATCATCATCATCGCCTCGCAGTTCGAGAACCCGCCGCTGATCGTGATCGCCGCGGTGCTCGGGATAACCGGCTGGGCGTGGGGCGCCCGCGTGCTGCGCGCGCAGACCATGTCGCTGCGCAACCGCGACTTCATCCAGGCTGCACGCGCGAACGGTGAACCGCTGCGCCGCATCATCACGGTCGAGATGCTCCCGAACCTCATGGCGCTCATCGCCTCGAGCTTCGTCGGCACCGTGACCGCGGCCATCCTCGGCCTCACCACTCTGGCCTTCATCGGCGTGATCCCGGTCAGCAACCTGAACTGGGGCACGATCCTGTTCTGGGCGCAGCAGAACGGCGCGTTCCCGCGGCTGTGGTGGTGGTATGTGCCGGCCGGGCTCTGCATCGCGATCATCGGCGTCGCGCTCTCGCTCATCAACTTCGGCATCGACGAGTACGTCAACCCGCGCCTGCGCTCGGCGGGTGAGCGAGCCAGGGCGATGAAGAAGAAGGGGCTCAACGTGAACGACGCCGTCACGGCCGTCCGCAGCGTGCCCCTCCCGAAGAAGGCCCCCGATCCCGTAACGTCGGCGGCCTCGTCCGACCCTTCGCGCGCCGCCGACGCCTCGAACCACAACACGAACCAGAACACGAAGTGATGACCTCTCAGACTCTGACCACGCAGCTCCCGTACCAGGACCCCGCTCTCTCGATCCCCGAGCGCGTGGCCGACCTCCTCAGTCGCATGACGCTGGAGGAGAAGGTCGGGCAGATGCTCCAGCTCGACGCTCGCGACGACATCGACGACCACATCGCCCGCCGTCATGCGGGATCGATCCTGCACACGTCGCCCGAGCGCATCCTGCGGGCGAACGAGCTCACGGCGCAGACCCGCCTTCGCATCCCGCTGCTGGTGGGCGAGGACTGCATCCACGGGCACTCGTTCTGGCCGGGGGCGACGATCTACCCGACGCAGCTCGGCATGGCCGCGTCGTGGGACTCCGCGCTCGTCGAACGCGTCGCTCGTGCCACGGCCGAGGAGGTCGCGGTGACCGGCATCCACTGGACCTTCTCGCCCGTGCTGTGCATTGCCCGCGACCTGCGCTGGGGTCGCATCGACGAGACCTTCGGCGAAGACCCGTTCCTGATCGGCGAGCTGGCTTCGGCCATGGTGCGCGGCTATCAGGGTGACGGTCTCGACGACCCCACGGCCATCCTCGCGACCGCCAAGCACTTCGCCGGGTACTCCGAGACCCAAGGCGGGCGCGACGCGAGCGAGGCCGACATCTCCCGCCGCAAGCTGCGCTCGTGGTTCCTGCCGCCGTTCGAGCGCGTCGCCCGCGAGGGGTGCCGCACGTTCATGCTCGGCTACCAGACCACCGACGGCGTGCCGATCACCACCAATGACTGGCTGCTCAGCGACGTGCTGCGCGGCGAGTGGGGCTACACCGGCACGCTCATCACCGACTGGGACAACGTCGGACGCATGGTGTGGGAGCAGCGGATCCAGCCCGACATCACGCACGCGGCCGCGGCAGCTGTGCGGGCGGGCAATGACATGATCATGACCACGCCCGGGTTCTTCGAGGGAGCGTTGGACGCCGTCGCGAAGGGCATGCTCGCCGAGGACGCCTTCGACGCCGCGACCGCTCGCATCCTGACGCTGAAGTTCGAGCTGGGCCTCTTCGAGAACCCGCGCCTGCCCGGCACCGAGCTCGACGCGGTGGTCGGCAGCGCTGAGCACGCGGAGCTGAACCTCGAAGTCGCCCGCCGCTCGCTCGTGCTGCTCGAGAACGACGGCGTGCTACCGCTCGACCCCGCGTCCGCGCTGAAGGTCGCGGTCACCGGCCCCCTCGCCGACGACGCGCAGACGCAGCTCGGCGACTGGGCCGGCGGATCCGGCCAGGCGGGCTGGCTCGACGGGCAGCCCCGCGAGATGATCACGACCGTGCTCGACGGGCTGCAGGCGATCGACGGGTGGAGCGTCACGCATACCCGCGGCGCCGACATCCTCACGCTCGAAGAGGACCCGCAGGGGGCGTTCTTCCCGGACCATCAGCCGCGTCCGCCAGTGGTGAGGGCCTGCGAGCCCGACGCCGCTCTGATCGCCGAGGCCGTCGCCGCCGCATCCGATTCGGACGTCGTCGTGGCAGTCGTCGGCGACCGGATCGAGCTCGTCGGCGAGGGCCGCTCCACCGCGACCCTCGAACTCATCGGCGGGCAGAACGCCCTGATCGATGCGCTCATCGCGACCGGGAAGCCTGTCGTGATCGTGCTGCTCGCCTCGAAGCCGCTCGTGCTCCCGGCCTCCGCGTCGAAGGCGGCTGCCGTGATCTGGGCGGCGAACCCCGGAATGCAGGGCGGGCGCGCACTGGCGGACATCATCTCCGGAGCGGCCGAGCCGTCCGGGCGCCTGCCGATCTCGTTCGCCCGCCACGTGGGTCAGCAGCCGACGTACTACAACCAGATCCGCGGACAGCACGGCGACCGGTACGCCGACCTCACGCAATCGCCCGCCTGGGCGTTCGGAGAGGGTCTGTCGTACACCACCGTGGAGTACTCCGACCTCGTGCTGGACGAAACCTCGCTGGGGGAGTCCGACACGATCGTCGGTCACATCACGGTGTCGAACACCGGGGAGCGGCCCGTGCGCGAGACGGTGCAGGTGTACGTGCGCGACTCGGTGACCAGCGTGAGCTGGACCGACAAGGAGCTCAAGACCTTCCGTCAGGTCGACCTCGCTCCCGGCGAGTCCGTGCGGGTGCGCCTGGAGCTGCCGGTGTCCGACTGCACGATCGTGGACGCCGCGGGCACGCGTCTGGTCGAGGCCGGCACGTTCGAGCTGCTCGTGGGCCCGAGCTCCCGCGACGAGGCTCTCCTCTCCGCCACCTTCGAGGTCGTTTGACCCCGCTCCGGTCGCGATATGACAGCTGAAATCGCCTTCGAAGGTGTCATATCGCGACCGGAGCAGGCTAGTCCTGCAGGCGGTGGGGGCCGGCGCCCTGCGTGCCGAGGGCGTCGTCGGGGTTGAGCAGGCCGCAGGCCTTCATCGACAGGCAGCCGCAGCCGATGCATCCGGTGAGTTCGCGTTCGAGCCGTTCGATGCCCTCGCGGCGCTTCTCCAGTTCGCGCTTCCAGCGCCGGGAGGCCCGCTGCCAGTCCTCGTGACTCGGGGTCTCGGTCAGCGGCACGTCGGCGAAGGCCGTCTGCACGTCGGAGAGCGGGATGCCGAGACGCTTCGCGACAGTGATGAGCGAGACGCGACGCAGCATGTGCCGTGCATAGCGGCGCTGGTTGCCCGGCGTGCGGGTCGACGCGATGAGGCCGAGGCTCTCGTAGAAGTGCAGCGCGGAAGCGGCGACCCCCGTACGTCGGGTCATCTCGCCGATCGTGAGCGGCTCGTCGGGCGCATGCGGACTCATCCGGCCGCCTTTCCTTCGATTTGACCTCAAGTGTACTTGAGGTTTTACGGTAGTCATGTGGCCCGGCGAGGGCTGATCGACCCGAACGAGGACAGCGTGACCCGAACGAAGACCCTGCGATGACCTATGTGATCGCCCTGCCGTGCGTCGATGTGAAGGACAAGGCCTGCATCGACGAATGCCCTGTCGACTGTATCTACGAGGGGGAACGCTCGCTCTACATCCATCCGGACGAGTGCGTGGACTGCGGAGCCTGTGAACCGGTGTGCCCGGTCGAGGCGATCTTCTACGAAGACGATCTCCCCGACGAGTGGCAGGACTACTACAAGGCCAACGTCGAGTTCTTCGACGAGATCGGCTCTCCCGGAGGTGCCGCGAAGACGGGCATGCTGACGTTCGATCACCCGATCATCGCCGCGCTCGCGCCCCAGGGGGAGCACGCATGACCGCCGCCGGGTCACCGGCCGTGGAGCCGCGCATCGCCATCGTGGGAGCGGGCCCTGCGGGGATCTACGCCGCCGACATCCTGCTCGACCGTGTCCCCACCGCAGCCATCGACCTGTTCGAGAAGCTCCCGGCGCCGTACGGTCTCGTCCGCTACGGTGTCGCGCCCGACCATCCGCGCATCCGCAAGATCACCGATGCCCTGCACGACGTGTTGGTGAACCCGCGTATCCGACTGCGGTGCAACGTCGAGATCGGTGTCGACATCGGGATCGACGATCTGCGTGCCGCGTACGACGGCGTGATCGTGGCGACGGGTGCGGACCTCGACGTCGCTCTCGACATCCCCGGCATCGACCTGCCCGGGTCGTTCGGCGCCGCCGACTTCGTGGCCTGGTACGACGGGCATCCCGATGCGCCGCGCACCTGGCCGCTCGCCGCCGAGTCGGTCGCCGTGCTCGGGGCCGGCAACGTGGCGCTCGACGTCACGAGGATCCTGGCCAAGCACGCCTCGGCGTTGACCCACACCGACACCCCTGATGCCGTGCTCGACCAGCTCGTGGCCAGCCCGCTGCGCGATGTGCACCTCTTCGCTCGACGAGGACCGGCGGACGTGCGGTTCTCAGCCATGGAGTTGCGCGAGCTCGCCGAGCAGGACGACGTCGACGTGATCGTCGACCCCGAAGAACTCGCTCTCGACGAGCACGCCGAGCGGATGGTGGCGCAGTTCTCGCAGCGGCGCATCATCGTGCGCACCATGACCGAATGGGCCGCCATCGACCCCGCGACGCGCACGGCCTCGCGCCGCATCCACCTGCACCTGCGTCAACGGCCGGTGCGGCTTCTGGGCACCGATTCCGTGAAGGGAATCGAGATGGAGCGCACCGCCTCCGACGAGCTCGGTCGCATGGTCGGCACCGGCGAGCTGCTGCGCTACGACGTCGGAGCGGTCTACCGCGCCGTGGGCTACCGGTCGACGCCGGTGCCCGGGATGCCGTTCGACACTACGCTCGGAGTCGTGCCGCACATCGAGGGTCGAGTCGTCGACGCGGAGGGCGTCCCGATCCCCCGGCTGTACGCCACGGGCTGGATCAAGCGCGGGCCGGTCGGACTCATCGGCTCGACCAAGTCGGATGCCGCGCAGACCATCGGACACGTCGTCGACGACCTCGGATCGGTCGAGCCGGAAGTGCGTGACGATGATCCGATCGCCCACCTGGCGCACGCCGTCGACCTCGACGGCTGGTTGCGCATCGACGCCGCGGAGCGCGCTGCGGGAGCCGACCGTGGCCGCGAGCGGACGAAGATCGTCGAGCGCGAGGAGATGCTGACGCATGCGAAGCAGGAACAGATGATGGAGGCCGGTCGATGACCGCGACACCCGTGCCCACCCCGATCGGCGAAGGGCTCAAGGCCGCGTTCCGCACGCACCCCGCCGGCGTCGCCATCATCACCGCGAGCACGCCGGACGGGCCGGTCGGCCTCACGGCGTCGAGCGTCGCCTCGGTGGCGGTCGACCCCGCGGCGATCGTGTTCTCCGTGACCAGGGCGACAGGCTCCGCGGGGGCGATCCTCGGGGCCGACACCTTCGTGGTGCATCTGATCGACGACGAGCACTCCGATCTCGCGCAGAGCTTCGCGGTCAGCGGGTCCGAGCGCTTCACCCCTGAGCAGGGCTGGGCGACGCTGCCGACCGGAGAACCGCACCTCCCCGAGGCCAGGGCGGCGCTGCGGTGTCGCACGATCCAGACCGTGGCCGTGGGGTCGTCGACCGTGGTCATCGCCGAGGTCATCGAGGTGCTGCCCGGTCCGTCCGGGCGTCCTCTGGTCTACCTCGACCGCCGCTTCCACTCGCTCCCGCACGACCCAGAGCACTGATCCGCACCCACTGATCGCACCATCGAAAGGAAGACGTCATGTCCACTCTCTACACGCTCCCCGAGCTCCCGTACGACTACTCCGCACTCGAGCCGCACATCTCCGGCAAGATCATGGAGCTGCACCACTCCAAGCACCACCAGGCGTACGTGACCGGCGCGAACACCGCGCTCGAGCAGCTCGCCACCGCCCGCAGCGCCGGCGACCTCGCGAACGTCAACAAGCTCGAGAAGGACCTCGCGTTCAACCTCGGCGGCCACATCAACCACTCCGTCTTCTGGCAGAACCTCTCGCCCGAGGGCGGCGGCGCTCCGGAGGGCGAGCTCGAGGCCGCACTCGTCGACGCATTCGGATCTATCGATGCGTTCCGGTCGCACTTCACCGCGACCGCGCTCGGCGTGCAGGGATCGGGCTGGGCCGTGCTCGCCTGGGACAGCTTGGGCGCCCGCCCCGTGATCTTCCAGCTCTTCGACCAGCAGGGGAACGCACCTCTCGGCGTGACGCCGCTGCTGCAGCTCGACGTCTGGGAGCACGCGTACTACCTCGACTACCTCAACGTGCGTGCCGACTACGTCAAGGCGTTCTGGAACCTCGTGAACTGGCCCGATGTGCAGCGTTGCTTCGAGGCTGCACGCACCGCGACGAAGGGTCTCATCGTCGCGAGCTGACCGCTCCGCGTCAGGCGTGCACAACTCCGCAGTTTCCTGACCTGGGAGCGCCCGAACGGCCTGAGAGGGTGCCCGCGGGGAGGGTTCTTGAGGAGTTGTGCACGCCCGCAGTCAGACACGGGTGGCCCTCGGCTAGATCAGGCGGGCGGTCGTTCCGCGCACGTTCAGCTCGTACGGCAGCGCCGACGGGATGTGCACGGCATCGGGGGTGGCGAGCTTCGCGAGCACGGCGTCTGCGGCCCGCTCGCCCTGGCCCAGCGGGAACTGGTCGACGGTGGTGAGGCGGAAGAACTCTCCGAGCTCATGGCCGTCGATGCCCACGATCGACAGCTCCTCCGGCACGCTGAAGCCGAGGTCGCGAGCGGCGAGCAGCGCTCCGATCGCCATCTCGTCCGATGCCGCGAAGACCGCGGTCGGGCGGGGGCCTGGCCTGCCGAGCAGCTGCTTCGCCGCCCGGTAGCCGCCCTCCACCGTGAAGTCGGCGGGCTCGAGGAAGGCATGGTTCAGGGGGATCCCTGCCGTGGCCAGTGCCTTCTCGAAGCCCAGACGACGGTTGGTCGGGATGTGGAAGTCGATGTCGAACTCGGGGTTGGCTCCGATGTGCGCGATGTCGGTGTGACCGAGACTGATCAGGTGCTCGGTCGCCAGCTGTGCGACCGCGACGTCGTCGACGGTCATGGTGTCGAGCTTCGGGTTCGGACCGCCGATCGCGATCACGGGGAGCCCGAGGTCGAGCAGGTACTGCGTCTCGTCCTCATCGAGCTCGATCGACACCGCGATCACGGCATCCACGCGCTGCCGTCGCAGGAAGGTGTCGAACACGTGTCGGCGCACGTCCTTGTCGGCGGTGATGTTGTACAGCGTGATGTCGTAGCCCTCGCGCATCAGCGCCGCCGAGACGCCGGAGAGCACCGTGCTGAAGAACCACCGGTCGAGGAACGGGACGATGACCCCGACGTTGCGGGTGCGACCCGATGCCAGGCTCGACGCACGGGACGACACCACGTAGCCGAGAGTCTGCGCCGCGGCCTGCACCCTCTCCTTCGCGGACTCGGACACGTGGCCGCGTCCGCTCAGTGCGCGCGAGACGGTCGCGGTGGAGACCCCGGCGAGCCGGGCGACCTCATCGATGCTGGCCATGGTTCCTCTGTCGAAAGGCTCCGGTCGCGGTGTGTGTCGCTTCACGCGGGCGTGGGCGACGACAACCGCGACCGGAGGGTGTCAGGCGTGGGTCGCGGTGGTGTACCAGACGGCCGTGTCGACCGGGATCGCGGCTCCTTCGAAGGGCTGGCTCTGCAGCAATACCAAGGCGTCGGCCGGCAGCTCGATGGGGGCGGTGCCGAGGTTCGCGACCACGTGCACGTCACCACGACGGAACGCCACCGCCTCGGGACCGGCGTCCTCCCACACCAGTGATCCGCTGCCGAAGCCGTGCTCGCGCCGCCCGGCCAGCAGACGCTTGTACAGCGCGAGTGTCGATGCGGGGTCGACCTCTTCCACATCGCGGGCGTAGGTCGCCCACTCGGCGGGCTGCGGAAGCCACGACAGTCCGGTGTCGTTGAAGCCGAAGGCCGGAGCCTCTGCGTTCCAGGGCAGCGGCACGCGGCATCCGTCGCGTCCGTAGCGTGCGCCGTTCGTGCGGAACCACGTCGGGTCCTGACGGTACTCGTCGGGGATCTCCATCGCCTCGGGCAGCCCGAGCTCTTCGCCCTGGTAGAGGTACGAGGAACCGGGCAGCGCCAGCATCAGGGTCGTCGCTGCACGAGCGCGAGCCAGTCCGATCGCGGTGTCCGGCTTGTCGGGGGTGTTCGGTCCGATGCCCTCGCCCTGGGGGTTGTCGGAGGTGAGGGCGAGGCGCGTCGCATGGCGCACCACATCGTGGTTCGACAGCACCCACGTGCTCGGAGCGCCGACCTCGCCGAACGCGTCCAGAGACTCGCGGATCACGTCGCCGAGCTTCTTCGCGTCCCACTCCGTCATCAGGTACGGGAAGTTGAAGGTCTGGTGCATCTCGTCCGGACGCACCCAGAGTGCGGTCTGCTTGAGGGTCGGCATCCAGGCTTCGCCGCACAGAGCGCGGTCGCCGTCGTACTCGGCGAGCACCTTGTGCCAGTCGCGGTAGATCTCGTGCACGCCGTCCTGGCCCCAGTACGGCACGTTCGACTCGCCGCCGCCCATGGAGTCCGCGTCGGTCGGGGGTGTGTAGTCGGGCAGACCCTCGGTCTTGATCATGCCGTGGGCCACGTCGACCCGGAAGCCGTCGACACCGCGGTCGAGCCAGAAGCGCAGGATCGAGCGGAACTCCTCCTGCACCTCCTCGTTGTTCCAGTCGAAGTCGGGCTGCGTGGCGTCGAAGATGTGCAGGTACCACTGGCCGGGTGTGCCATCGGCCTCGGTCACGCGCTGCCACATGCCGCCGCCGAACACCGACTCCCAGTTGTTCGGGGGCAGCTCGCCGTTCTCGCCCTTGCCATCGCGGAAGATGTAACGCGCGCGCTCCGGGCTTCCGGGTGCGGCCTTGAGCGCCTCCTGGAACCAGGGGTGCTGGTCGGACGAGTGGTTGGGGACGAGGTCGACGATCACGCGGATGCCGCGGGCGTGCGCAGCCTCGAGCATGTCGTCGAAGTCGCCCAGCGTGCCGAACAGCGGGTCGACGTCGCGGTAGTCGGCCACGTCGTAGCCGGCGTCGCGCTGCGGGCTCGTCATGAACGGGCTGAGCCAGATCGCGTCGACGCCGAGCTCCTGCAGGGCATCGAGCCGGCTCGTGATGCCCGGCAGGTCGCCGATGCCGTCGCCCGAGGCGTCCGCGAAGGAGCGGGGGTAGATCTGGTAGATGACGGCGCTGCGCCACCACTCGGAACCGGGGGCTGCGATCTGCTCAAGCTGTGCCATGGGAACAGGCTAGTGCAAACGCTTACAGTCATGCCAGGGCGGGGATCGAATCGGTTCGGCGTGGCCGACTGCTCGGGATCACCCTGGCTGTTTGCATGACCGTTCCTCACGTGCATGAGCGTCCCGGCCGGCCGAGTCATGCATCCGTTTCGGGATCATGCAGGTGCCACCCGGGAGTATGGTGAGGCATCCGACGAGTGGAGGCTGTCATGGTTCCCGAGATCAACTACTGGGCGGTCCTGCTGGCCACCGCATCGAGCATGATCGTCGGCTCGATCTGGTACGCCCCGAAGGTGTTCGGCACGCGCTGGTCGAAGCTCGCGAACGTCGACATGGACAGGCCTGCCGCGACGGCGGTGTGGCCCATCGTCACCACCGTCCTCGTGAGCTTCATCACGGCCTGGGTGCTCGCCGGCGCCTCGTCGATCGCCTGGCACTTCTACGGCGGATCCTTCTTCTGGGGGACGATCGTCACCGCGGTGACGCTGTGGGCCGGGTTCACGGCCGCGCGTTTCATCACCCATGACGCTTTCGAGGGTCGATCGACCCGGCTCACCACGCTGAACATCGCGCACGAGCTGGTCACGGTCGTGGTCATGGCACTGCTCATCGGGGTGTGGCCACCGGCCCTCGCCTCCTGACTCCCGCAGCGTCACGGGGTCGGCATGCCGCCGTTCACGTTCAAGGTCTCCCCGGCCACGTAGCTCGACTCCGCCGAGGCGAGGAACACGTACGCGGGAGCGAGCTCAGCCGGCTGGCCCATGCGCCCGAGGGGCGTGTCCTTCCCGAACTCGGGGAGCTTCTCCTGCGGCTGCCCGTCGCTGGGCTGCAGGGGCGTCCAGATCGGCCCCGGTGCCACGGCGTTCACGCGGATGCCCTTCGGCGCGAGCTGTTCCGCGAGGCCCTTGGAGAAGGCATTGATCGTGGCCTTCGTCGAGGCGTAGTCCACCAGGATGCCGGAGGGTGAGTAGGCCTGGATCGACGTGGTGTTGATGATCGTCGAGCCCGCGGGGAGATGGGGCAGGGCCGCCTTGGTGATCCAGAACGTCGCGTAGACGTTGGTCTTGAAGGTGTCGTCGAACTGCTCGTCCGTGATGTCGGTCAGCGATTCCTGATACACCTGCTTGCCGCCGTTGTTGACGACGATGTCGAGGCCTCCCAGCTTCTCGACCGCCTCGGCGACGAGGGCACGGCAGTACTCCGGGTCGCGCAGGTCGCCGGGGATGGTGGCGACCGTCACCCCGGCCTCCCGCAGGAGGTCGGCGATCCGGCTCGCGTCCTCTTCTTCCTGCGGCAGGTAGGAGATCGCGACATCGGCGCCCTCACGCGCGAACGCGATCGCGGTGGCCGCGCCGATTCCGGAGTCGCCGCCCGTGATCAGGGCCTTGCGTCCGGTCAGGCGCCCGGTGCCGCGGTAGGACTCCTCTCCCAGGTCGGCGCGCGGGGTGAGATCCGCGTCGAATCCCGGCTCCGGCATGTGCTGCTTCCGCGGTTCGATGTCGGAGTAGAGCGCGGACGGGTCGGTGAAGGTGTACTGGTCGCGGGACATGGGCGATCCTTTCGAGGCTGTGCGGGGGCGGGGTGACCATGCTGAGCGCCGGGCGTGGATCGCGCAAACGCCTTGCACGGGGACGACGCCTGCGCTACGAGAGGCGTGGTCTCGTCATCCCGTGGCGAAATGTGGCCGAAAGACACTTCACCGATCGACGGCTGTCATGACAGGCTTCGCATCGTCCCCCGTGTCACCCGTGCGTCCTGCCCACGGGGCCTGTTGCCTTCGAGAGGTCACGATGTCCGGTTCTGCCCGCCGATCCGCCCCCTGGGTGACCGTCGCCGCGCTCGTGGTCGGAGCCGTGCTCGTGGGTGCTGCGCCTGCGGTGTCGGATGCCTTCGCGGCGCGAGCCGACACCCCGGCGGACCCTGTCGCGGACCCGGCAGCCTCGGTCGCGCTGGCGTATGAGTTCCTGGATGCGCGCACCGACGAGTTCTGCGACGGAGACGGCCGCTGCCTGCCGCGCAGTTACGAGGGTGGCTTCTTCACGACCCCGACCTGGGACTTCACGCCCTCCTTCGTCTACGACGATGCCCTCGTGATCATCGCCTACACCGCCCGCGGCCTTCCGGACGACCTCCGGCGCGCGCGGACGATCGGCGACGCCCTCCTCTTCGTGCAGGAGAACGATCCGATCGGCGACGGGCGCACCAGGGCATCGTACGAGCCGCACGGCATCCGTCAGGGGCGGGTGGAGATCACGGGAGCCGGGGCGTTCACCGGAAACCAGGCCTGGGTAGGGCTGGCCCTCGCCCGTCTTGCACACGCGACAGGGGATTCCCGATATCTCGACGGTGCGGTTCGGATCGGTGAGTGGATCCAGGACCACACGGCGGACATGACCAGGGCGCCCTACGGCTACACGGGCGGTCAGCTCGAAGACGGCACTTCGCTGACGTGGAAGTCCACCGAGCACAACAGCGACATCGCAGGCTTCTTCACTCAGCTCGGCCAGCTCACGGGCGACCGGATCTGGACGGATCGGGCGGCGGTCGCCGCGGACTTCGTCGCCGCAATGCAGAGCGCAGACGGACATGTGAACACCGGCACCGGCCTCGACGGCTCGACGATCAACACCCGTCCGATCCCGCTGGACGCCCAGACCTGGAGCTTCCTTGCCACGAGCGACCCGCGCTACGGTGCGGCGCTCGATTGGACGCTCGCGAACCTGCTCGCGACGGACGGTCCGTACACGGGGCCGTCGATCAGTGAGGTCGATACGTCCAAGGCGTGGTTCGAGGGCAGTGGACACCTCGCTCTCGCACTCACACTGCGTGACGCCGCCGGCGACGCGGACCGTGTCGAGACGCTTCTGAGCAGTATCCGGTTGGCGCAGCGCGATGCTCCGAACGGCGATGGCAAGGGGATCGTCGCCACGTCGAGCGACGGCCTCGACTCCGGTTTCGGCGACCTGTACTACGCGAGCCTGCACACCGGCGCGACCGCCTGGTACCTGCTCGCCGCAGTCGGCGACAACCCGTTCGCCCTTCCGGCCGAGTGAACAGACCGACGTGAACCGGTCGACGGCGTCGAGTCTGTCCGGTTCGCGATACGGAGGCTAGGCGGCGACGCGGGCGACTGCGGCGATCGCGCTCGTGAAGAAGTCGACACCGTCGACTCCGCTGCGCATCGCGGCCGCGGTGTCGGGGCCGAAGCCGGCCTCGGTGGCGTGCTCGGGGTGCGGCATCAGGCCGACGACGTTGCCCGCTTCGTTCGTGAGGCCGGCGATGTCGCGCAGCGATCCGTTCGGGTTGACCCCGGCGTAGCGGAACGCCACCAGGCCATCGCCCTCGATGCGGTCGAGCGTCTGCTCGTCGGCGATGTAGCCGCCGTCGGCGTTCTTCAGCGGGATCACGATCTCCTGACCGGTGCGGAACGCATTGGTCCACGCGGTGTCGGAGTTCTCGACCGTGAGCTTCTGGTCGCGGCGCACGAAGTGCTGGTGGTTGTTGCGGATCAGGCCGCCGGGCAGCAGGTGCGCCTCGACCAGCATCTGGAAGCCGTTGCAGATGCCGAGCACGGGCATGCCCTTGGCCGCAGCATCCTTGACTTCGCTCATGATCGGCGAGAGCGCGGCGATCGCGCCGGCGCGGAGGTAGTCCCCGTAGCTGAAACCACCCGGCAGGACCAGCGCGTCGACGCCCTCGAGATCATGCGATCCGTGCCACAGGGCGACTGGTTCTGCGCCGGCGATGCGGACGGCGCGCTGTGCGTCGCGGTCGTCGAGCGAGCCCGGGAAGGTGATGACGCCGATGCGGACGGTCACTCCGCGACCTCGATGCCGACGACGTCCTCGATCACGGAGTTGGAGAGCACCTCGTCGGCGATGCGCTTGGCTTCAGCGAGAACCTCGTCGGTGACCTCGCCTTCCACGGTGAGCTCGAAACGCTTGCCGATGCGGACGTCGGTGAAGCCCTCGACGCCGAGGCGGGCGAAGGCGCCGGAGACGGCCTTGCCCTGCGGGTCGAGCAGTTCGGGCTTGGGCATGACGTCGACGACGATGGTGGGCATGACGGCTCCAAGAGTCGCGGGCGGAGGGGCGCATCCAGTCTACTGCCCTCGCCGCATCCGCTCGGCGTCGTGGAGGAGTCAGGCGGAGTGGAAGACGGTGTGGAGGTCGCCGACCGCTTCACGGCCGCCGAGGCCGTCGATCTCGAACAGCACGGAGATGCCGATCACGTGGCTGCCGAGGCGCTCGACCAGTTCGCGACCGGCAGCGAGAGTTCCGCCGGTGGCGAGCACATCGTCGATCAGCAGCACCCGCGAGCCGGCGGGCAGGTCGTCGTGCATCTCGATCGTGGCGGTGCCGTACTCGAGCGCATAGTCGACGGATGCCGCAGGCCGGGGCAGCTTGCCGGCCTTGCGGATCGGGATCAGGCCGACCCCTGCGGCGATGGCTGCGGCGCTGGCGAGGATGAAGCCGCGCGCCTCGATGCCCGCGATCACGTCGAACTGCCCGGCGAAGGGCTCGATGATCGCCTCCGTCGTCACGCGGAGGGCTTCGGCGTCGGCGAGAAGAGGCGTGATGTCGCGGAAGATGATGCCCGGCTGAGGGTAGTCCGGCACGTTGCGGATCAGGGTCTCGGCGCGGACGAGGGCGGGGGAGAGGGTGGCTTCGGGCACTGCCCAAGGGTACCGCCGGTGCCCAACTCCTCAGAAACACCGGCCCCGCTCCTCGAGGGGGTCCCAGGTGGTGCCCGAGTGAATTCTTGAGGAGTTGCGCACAGCCCCGGGCCCGTACCGGCGTGGCTTGACACCGTGGGAGCGCTCCCATAGAGTGGCTGCTCAATGCGTGGGAGCGCTCCCACGCGTCCCGAAGCACCACACCGCACGACCACCACAAAGGAGTGAACTGTGAACACACGTGCCCGCCACCGGATCCTCGCGATCGCCGCCGTGGCCTCCGCATCCGCCCTCGCCCTCGCCGGCTGCTCCGGCAACAACGGCGACAGCGGTGACGCGAACGGCGACGAAGAGGTCACACTGACCGTGACTACCTTCGGAACCTTCGGCTATGAGGACCTCTACAAGGAGTACGAGAAGGCGCACCCGAATGTGAAGATCGAGGCGACGAACATCGACACCGGTGGCAATGCCCGCACCGATGCCTTCACCAAGATCGCTGCCGGCTCCGGTCTCAGTGATGTCGTCGCGATCGAGGAGGGCTGGCTCGGCGCGATCATGGACGTCTCGGACACCTTCGTCGACCTGCGTGACTACGGCATCGAAGACCGCAAGGACGACTGGGTCGATTGGAAGTACGGCCAGGCCACCGACGCCGAGGGCCGCGTGATCGGGTACGGCACCGACATCGGCCCGAGCGGCATCTGCTACAACGGCGCCGCGTTCGAGGCTGCCGGGCTCCCGAGCGACCGCGAGTCCGTGGCCGAGCTGCTGAACGGCGACTGGGCGAACTACTTCAAGGTCGGCGCCGACTACACCGCGAAGACCGGCAAGGCCTGGTACGACCACTCCGGCTTCGTCTGGAACGCCATGGTGAACCAGCTTGACGAGGGCTACTACACGAGCGACGGCAAGCTGAACGTCGAGGACAACGCCGAGCTCAAGGAGCGCTTCGAGCAGCTCGGGGCCGCGACCGAGGGCGGGCAGTCGGCCGCGCAGACGGCCTGGGACTGGAACGGCGGCAAGTCGTTCGTCGACGGCACCTTCGCCACCTTCGTGTGCCCGGGCTGGATGCTCGGTGTGGTGCAGGGGCAGGTCGAGGCCGGCGGGGGAGACGCGTCGACCGGATGGGACTTCGCCGATGTGTTCCCCGGAGGTGCGGCCAACTGGGGCGGCGCGTTCCTGTCGATCCCGGAGTCGTCGCAGCACAAGGAGGCGGCGGCCGAGCTGGCCGACTGGCTGACCCAGCCCGAGCAGCAGGTGAAGCAGTCCGCTGCGGCTGGCAACTTCCCCTCGACGATCAAGGCGCAGGAGACGCTCGCGGCCGACGCGACGCCGAACGCGTTCTTCAACGACGCTCCCACCGGCGCGATCCTCGCCGAGCGTGCCAAGGGAGTCGTCGCGCAGTTCAAGGGCGCCGACGACTCGGTCATCCAGGAGAACGTGTTCGGGCCGGCGCTCAGCAGCCTCGACCGCGGTGACACCGACACCCAGGGTGCCTGGGATCAGGCCATCGGCCTGCTGAACGACCTCGTCGGCTGATCATCTCCGCTTCGACAGGCTCAGCGACCCCGCAGATCGGGTGGCTGAGCCTGTCGAAGCCCGGCAAAGGACCCTCATGACTCTCACCGCACCGCCGGCGCAGCAGCAGCGCACCGCATCCGCGACCTCGGATGCTCCGCCGAAACGCCCCTGGCGCCACCGCCTCTCCCGGTTCGACCAGAACGCCTCGCCCTACTTCTACATCTCGCCGTTCTTCCTGCTGTTCGGGCTGGTCGGCCTGTTCCCGCTGCTCTACACGGTCTGGGTGGCCGTGCACGAGTGGGACCTGCTCAAGGGCGAGGGGGAGTTCGTCGGCGTCGGCAACTTCGCCAAGATCCTCGGCGATGCGATGTTCTGGAACTCCATCGGCAACACCCTGAGCATCTTCCTGCTCTCCGCGATCCCCCAGCTGGCCGTCGCCCTCGTGATCGCCTACCTCCTCGACCGCGGGCTGCGCGCCCCGACGTTCTGGCGCATGAGCGTGCTCATCCCGTTCGTGGTCACCCCTGTCGCGGTCGCCATCATCTTCTCGAGCATCTTCAACGAGGCCGACGGGCTGGCCAACAACCTGCTCAACCTCATCGGCATCGCCGACCAGGAGTGGAAGCACAACACCGCTCTGTCGCACATCGCGATCGCCGTGATGGTGAACTTCCGCTGGACCGGCTACAACGCCCTCATCCTGCTCGCGGCGATGCAGGCCGTGCCGCGCGATCTGTACGAGTCGGCAGCGCTCGACGGGGCCGGCGCCGCTCGCCGCTTCTTCTCCATCACGATCCCGACGATCCGTCCGACCCTGATCTTCGTGATCATCACCGCGACGATCGGCGGGCTGCAGATCTTCGCGGAGCCGCGTCTGTTCGACGTGTCGACGGCCGGGGGCATCGGGGGCAGCGACCGCCAGTTCCAGACGACGGTGCTGTTCCTGTGGGAGCTGGCGTTCTTCCGCCGCAACCTCGGCGAAGCATCCGCCGTCGCCATCCTGCTGTTCGTGCTGATCGTCTTGATCGGCGTGATCAACTTCCTCATCTCCCGACGCATCTCCACCGGAGACGCCCCCAAGAGTCGCGCGGCCCGACGGAGCGCCCGCACCGCTGCGACCGCAGCCGCAGCCGGCACGACGATCGCCACCACGACCGAGGAGAACGCGCGATGACCGCCACGCAGGCGCTGAGCGTCCCCGAGAAGATCCGCCGGCGCCGTGCCGCCACCGGGGGCACTGCCGGCATCGGCAGCCGCCCCGGCTTCCTCACCTACGGGCTCCTCGCGGCCTTCATCATCGGCAGCGTCTATCCGCTGTGGTGGTCGGTCGTGGTCGCGAGCGGTACCAACGCGACGCGCGGGGAGACGCTGCCCCTCATCCCGGGCGGCAACTTCTTCGCCAACGCCGCCAAGGTGTTCGACGCGATCCCGTTCTGGCTGGCGCTGGGCAATTCGTTCCTCATCTCGGGCATCATCACCGTCTCGGTGGTCACGTTCTCGACGCTCGCCGGCTACGCGTTCGCCAAACTGCGCTTCAAGGGGCGCGACGGCCTGATGATCTTCGTGATCGCGACCATGGCCATCCCGACGCAGCTGGGCATCATCCCGCTGTTCATGCTGATGCGCGAGCTCGGCTGGACCGGCTCGATCGGCGCCGTCATCGTGCCGACCCTGGTCACGGCATTCGGTGTCTTCTTCATGCGCCAGTACCTGGTGGACGTGATCCCCGACGAGCTGATCGAGGCCGCCCGCATGGACGGCGCGAACCAGTTCCGCACGTTCCTGACCGTCGGACTCCCCGCTGCCCGGCCGGCGATGGCGATCCTCGGTCTCTTCACGTTCATGACGGCGTGGACCGACTACCTGTGGCCGCTGATCGTGCTCTCCCCGCAGAACCCGACCCTGCAGACGGCGCTCAGCCAGCTGCAGTCGGGGTACTACATCGACTACTCGATCGTGCTCGCCGGCGCGGTGCTCGCGACCCTTCCGCTGCTCGTGCTCTTCGTGGTCGCGGGGCGGCAGCTGGTCAGTGGCATCATGGCCGGCGCGGTGAAAGGATGACCCGTATGACCCGCCCCTTCCCCGAGAACTTCCTCTTCGGCGCAGCCACGGCCGCGTACCAGATCGAAGGGGCGGCGTTCGAGGACGGGCGCACCGCATCGATCTGGGATGCGTTCTCGCGTGAACCCGGTGCCGTGATCGGTGCGGAGAACGGCGACGTCGCGTGCGATCACTACCACCGGTACCCGCAGGATGTCGCTCTCATGAAACAGCTCGGCCTGCAGACCTATCGGTTCTCCACCTCGTGGTCCCGGGTGCGTCCGGACGGCGGAGCGGTGAACCCCGCAGGCGTCGACTTCTACGAGCGCCTGGTCGACGAGCTGCTCGCCGCCGACATCCTTCCCTGGCTGACGCTGTACCACTGGGACATGCCGCAGGCGCTGCAGGAGGCCGGCGGATGGACGAACCGTGACACGGTCGACCGCTTCCTCGAGTACGCGGGGACCATGCACGATGCGCTGGGCGACCGGGTGAACGTGTGGACCACGCTGAACGAGCCGTGGTGCTCGTCGTTCCTCTCCTACACGGCGGGTGAGCACGCGCCGGGGAACACCAGCATCGGGGAGGGGCTGCTCGCCGCGCACCACCTGCTGCTCGCGCACGGCAAGACGGTGCAGGAGCTGCGGGGGCGCGATGCCGCGCTCAACCTCGGCATCACGCTCAACCACACGGTCGCCGATCCCGCCGACCCGCAGAATCCGGCAGACGTCGACGCCGCCCGCCGCGTGGACGGACAGTTCAACCGCTGGTTCCTCGACCCGATCTACCGCGGCAGCTATCCGGCCGACATCGTCGAGGACATCCGCGCGGTCGATGCCGAAGCCGTCGCGACGTTCGAGGCGGCCGTGCACGACGGCGACCTCGATACGATCGCGCAGCCCATCGACACCCAGGGCGTGAATTACTACCACGGCGACTTCGTCTCGGGCGCGGCACCGACCGAGGAACCCGTCTCGGCCGAGCCCGACACCGAGCGCGTGCGCCGCAGCCCGTATCCGTCGAGCGAGGGCATCCACGCGGTCGAGCGAGGTCTGCCCCGTACGGCGCAGAACTGGGAGGTGCAGCCCGAGGGGCTCACCCGTGTGCTGCAGCGGGTCTGGACGGACTACGCCGAGCCCGCGGGAACGGTGCTCTACATGACCGAGAACGGCGCCGCCTATGACGACGTCGTGGTGGTCGAAGACGGCGAGCCATGCGTGCACGATGCCGACCGGGCCGAGTTCCTCCGGCTGCACCTGGGTGCCGTGCTCGACGCGGCGGAGGCGGGTGTCGACGTGCGCGGCTACTTCTACTGGTCGCTGTTCGACAACTTCGAGTGGGCCTGGGGGTACGACAAGCGCTTCGGCATCGTGCGCGTCGACTACGACACACAGGAGCGCACCCTCAAGGACTCCGCCCACGAGTACGCCCGCATCATCGCCGCTCGCGAGCTCTGAGCGGACAGGGGCGGGTTAGTCTGACGGCATGACGCGTGTGTGGCTCACGCCGTGGGAATGGGCGTGCTGCGGGGACCGGTTCGAGGTCGGCGACGATGTCGACTTCGGTATCAGCTCCCGAGATGCCTCGTTTCTGGCCGATCGCCTCGGGGCGGAGCTCGTCCACACCGTTGACGCGGTGGAGTCGCACCATGAGGATGAGCATCCCGACCGAGTGCGCGGACGGGTCGTCGCGGTGCACGAGGTCACCCGCGAGGTCGTCGAGCGCAGGTTCGATCACTTCGTCGACCCGTACGCCCGTGCCCGACCGTCCGGCGAGGCAGGGCGTCCGGAGGGACTGGCCCCGGGTGCGCGGCTTTCACGGCAGGAAACCCGGATCGAGCCGATGCCGGGCACGACTCGGTCGGTGTCGGTGCAGGGGGTGCCGTTCATCGAGGAACACCGGGTGCCGTCCGTCCGGCCCGACCATGTGGAGGAGTCGACATCGGAGCGTCGACGTCAACGGGTCGGATGGATCGTCGACGTCGAGGAGCTCCCGCCCGGCTCTCGAATCGCCTGAATGGGTCGATCCGCGGTCGATATGCGACCATTTGCGTGATTCGAAGCGAGATGGCCGTGCGACCGGTGAGAATAGGGCGATGGAAGAGGACGAGCGTTGATGTCGCCCCGAGCGACCATCGAAGAGGTGGCGTCGGCTGCCGGTGTCTCCCGGTCGACCGTATCGCGGGTCGTGAACGGGTCGACGGCCGTGAGTCCCGAGGCCCTTGCCGCCGTGCGCGCAGCCATCGACGAGCTCAACTACGTGCCCAACCGGGCGGCACGCTCACTCGCGTCGCGTCAGACGCACGCCATCGCGCTGATCGTTCCGGAGGACACCACGCGCTTCTTCGGGGACCCCTTCTTCGCGGCCATCGTCGCCGGTATCACCGGGGCGCTGGGCGGCTCGGACTACCTGCTCAACCTGCTGATCGCGAGCGACGACCCCGGTGACAAGATGACCAGCTTCGTGCGCAATGGCGGTGTCGACGGCGCGCTCATCGTCTCGCACCACACGAGCGATGCGTTCGTCGATCGGATAGCGGATGCGGTGCCCGTGGTGTTCGGCGGACGCCCGGTGCGTCGAAACGAAGGCGACTACGTCGTCGACGTCGACAACGTCGCGGGGGCGAGGAATGCCACCCAGCGATTGATCGACATCGGTCGCACGCGCATCGCCACGATCTCGGGTCCGCTCACGATGGTCGCCTCGGAGGATCGCGTACAGGGCTTCCGGTCCGCTCTCGCCGGGGCGGGGCTCACCCCCTACGCAGAGGAAGAGGGCGACTACAGCGAGAGCAGCGGGGCAGAGGCCGCGAGGCGACTGCTCGACGGTGGGCGTCCGGATGCGATCTTCGTCGCGAGCGACCTGATGGCCCGCGGCGCGCTGACCGCCCTGCGCTCGGCAGGGCTGCGGGTGCCGGAGGACATCGCGCTGGTCGGCTTCGACGACTCCTCGGTCGCCGTCACGACGGACCCGCCGCTCACCACGATGCGCCAGCCGATGTACGCGCAGGGCGAGGCCATGGCGCGGGTGCTGCTGTCACGTCTCGCGGGCGAGAATCCGCCGACCACGACGATCCTTCCGACCGAGCTGGTCGTCCGCGGCTCCGCCTGAGCACCCCGCGGCCGTCCGCGAGGGGAAGGACACGGCTGCGGCCCTGGCGCCCCCTCCGGGCCAGGCCCGCAGCCGTGCGTCTGAGGGCTCAGTCGACGAGCGAACTGAGCAGATCACCGCTGAACAGGGACAAGGCGGTGATGCCGGCCGAGAGCAGCAGCACCGCGGCGGTGCCGGCCACGGCGAAGACGGAGATCCCACGACCTCCCAGCCGCTGACCGCGAAGGCCGATCGAGACGCCGGCCCTGGCCGCGAGGCCTCCGGCGTCGTCGTCGCGGTACAACTCGGTGCGTGCGGTGAAGCGCCGGTGGAACTCCTCGGCCAGGGTGACGGCGGCCGCCATGGTCTCGGCGCGGTCGAACCGTGTGCGGGACGGCAGGTAGACGTACAGGCGATCGGAGACGAGCTCGATCTCGGCACCGGAACCGAGATCGAGCACCCGGGCCATCAGGTCGGGGGTGAAGATGTACAGGGCGTCCTGCTGATACCCCTCCGGAACGATAAGACGGAACGTCTTCGCGAAATCCCCCTCCAACTCCATGCGCGCTGCTCCGCGTCCGAGTCCGAGGGTGGGGACGATGCTGTGCTTCCGGTTCGCCAGCACGATGTGCGGAACGGATGCAGGCAGCGGCAGCTCGATGAAGGCGAACGGGCGTTGGATCGTCGCGCGCTCCTGCCCGCGCGAGACCGAATGGTGCATGCCCAGCTCGAACGGCATCCGCGCGTCGTCGCAGGCCATGACCGCTCGCTCGCGACTGTGTACGACTCTGGTGAAAGCCGCACCGGGGCGACGGGTGTGCTCGAGGAGGTCGGCGTACGCCCAGCCGTTCTGCCACGCGAATGCGGCGATCTTGACTCGACGGCTCAGGCCCACCGCCCACCAGAGGAAGCCGAAGGCGGCGAGCACCGTGTACCCGATGACGAAGATCCCCAGGATCGGCGCGACCGTGAGGATGTCGCCGCGCCCGAGGAACCACAGCCCCGTCAGCATCGCGACGGCGAACAGCAGCACAGCCACCAGGATCACGAGGAAGCGGCGGTGCGGCGGGATCCCGCAGATGCGCTCGTAGGTCAGGATGTCGCGGAGGCCGGCGCTTCGTCGCAGCGGTTCCAGATCGACGGCTACAGGCTCCATGACAGCGTCGCCCACGGGCCGTTGCGCTTCTCCGTCGCAGCGGCCTTGAAGTCGGACCAGCCGTCTCCGAACTTCTCGAACGACTTCTCGTCGACATTGCCGTCCGACCAGTGCATGACTCGACCCACGATGTAGCTCAGCCCGAAGTCGGCCCAGGACTCGAAGGCCGGTCGGCCGTCGACGTTGATGCGGTGGATGATCGCCCGCGCTTCGGCGACATCGGCGTGCCCGAGCGCGACACCCCAGGTGGCCATCGCCACGGCCTGGCCGATCGCGTAGCCGTCGAGGGTCTTCACGAACAGGTCGGGCGTGACGATGTCCTTGCCCACGCGCTTGCGCACCTGTGCCTCCGCGTATTCGACCGAGGTGACGAAGGTGCGGGCGTCGCGCTTGTCACCGCCCTCCTGCACGATCGCGGCGAGCCACTCCTTGGCCTTCGGCGCGCGGCCGAGACGCTGAGCGAGTTCGGTGCGCACGGCGAGGTAGAGCACCCACACCTCGCGGCGTCGACGCACGGTGCTGAGGCGCTCGATGTTGGCCAGCCACTCCTCGCGTGTGTGCACACCCCACTGGTCGACGAGCACCTTCTTCTCGCGGTCGCCGAGGATCGAGGCCGTCGGATCGTTCCAGTGCCCGGAGGGGAGGTTGACGATCTGCAGGAAGCCGAGCGCGATCTCGTCGGCCTCCGCACCGGTGGCGGGATACTCCGGCGAAGCCTTGACCTTGGCGTCGGGGAGGATCCAGGTCACGAGGAAGAACAGCACGATGACGCCGACGATCGCCCAGGCCCACCACTGGCTGACGAGCCACTCGAAGATCGAGGTGATGCTGTTGAAGTCGACGCTCGCGAAAGAGTGCATTGATGCTCCTGGGAGGGGGTGAATCCGCGCCTGCTCATAGATTGAACAAACATTCAGTGAGTAATCTATACGGCGGGGGGCGATTCGGAAAGACAGACCGGCGGGACTCAGGAGGTGGATGCCGATGGCACGCTCCGACGAGCAGAACCGGGTGGCCAGGGAGCGCGCCAGGGAGAACATCCTGCAGGCGGCGATCGAGGCGTTCAGCGAGCGAGGCGTCGCGGGGGCGAGCATCGCCGAGATCACGAAGCGGGCCGGCGTCGCGCAGGGCCTCGTGAACTATCACTTCGGCGGCAAGGAGCAGCTCGTCGCCGCCGTGATCGACCGGTGGTTCGAGACCGTGCTCGGGTTCGCCCGTGTCGACGGCACGCCTGACGAGATGCTCGCCGCAGTGATCGACGGCGCCCTCACCGCGACGGCGTATGCCATACCCCTGCAGCGGGCCGTGCTGGCGATGCAGCAGCAGCCGGCCACGCATCGGCTCTTCGCGGAGTCGGAGGCGCGGCACGAGGCGGGCGCCACCGCGGCGGAGGATGCTGTCCGCGACCTGTTCCGCGCGCGCGGGGCCGAGGATCCGGCGCTGGAAGAGGTCATGCTGCGCAGCACGATCGAGGGGGTCTTCGTGAAGTCCGCCGTCTTCGGCGAGACCTATCCGCTGGAGGAGGCGCGACGGTGGATGTTCCGTCGATACGGACTGCCAGAGCCCGCCGCCCCCATCGCGCCGCCGGCTCCGCTGCGTGACGGCGAACCGCGGCCGCGGGCGACAGCGGCCCTGCGCCCGGATGAGGCTGCGCCGACCCCGCGGCTCTGATGTCGCAGCAGACAGCGGGGCCCGGTCGAGAACGACCGGGCCCCGCTGTCTCCGACGATGCGGAGCGTGTCAGTTTCCGTAGAGCGAGACGACGCCCGCGGTGTCGACGCTCGTCATCGACAGGTCGTCGGAGGAGCCGTTGCACTGCGGGTAGTGCATGATCGACGAGGAGTCGTACGGCGTCAGCGGACGCCAGTTGTTGTCCTCGAAGCAGGTGCCGGCCTCCGGGCGGGTGTGCTCGTGGCGGAAGCCGAGAACATGGCCGAGCTCATGTCCGAGAACGTTCGTCGGAGTCCAGGACGACCCAGGGGTCCAGATCGAGTCGTCGATGAGCACGTTCTGCAGGCGCGGTGCCGTGCTCGGGAAGAACGCCCTGGCGATGTACTGCGTCGTCTGCACCGGCTCGACCGAGAACAGGACGGCGTTGTTACGCGTCGTGCAGTTGGCGTCGGCGCTGCTGTCGTAGATGAAGTCCACCTTCGACGACGCGGCCTCCCACAGTGCGGCGCCGCTCTCCATCGCTTTCACCACGTCGGCGTGACGAGCGCCGAAAGCGGTGCTGACGCAATACGTGAGGTTGCCCACCTGGGCGTTCGACCACTTGTCGTCGATGTTGTTGACCGTGTTGACGATCAGTCCGTTGGTCACGGGGTCGGCACCGAGGAGCTGCTCGTAGAACGACCGCAGCTCGCCCTGGTTGGAGATCACCTCGTCACCGTTGACGACGTAGGCGCCGTCGACGTCTCGGTAGGTCGACGCTTCGAACTCCTGGAAGGTGGGGATGTCGTCGGCGTCCGGTGCGGAGTTGGCGGCAGCGGGGATGACCGTGCCGAGGCAGAGCGCAGCAGCCGCGGTAGCGGCGAACGCCAGTTTTCTCGTGAGTCGCAAAGTAGTAGTCCTTTTCGATCTGAACGATTCCGCGCACCCCCTCGGTACGCGGCCTCCGGGTGAACGGGGGAGCAGCTCTGCGCCCCGATCCGTCCGAAGTCCGCTCACGGTAAGCACCGCTTTCACGGGATGGCAAGGCATTTCCCGGCACGTTCACAGATTTATGCACTCAGGTCAGAAATACCGAACGCTGTTCTGGTCGAAGGTGCTGCCCGCGTCTGCGAGAGGTTGGGGGTCAGGGGTGACCCATGCGGGCGAAGGCTCCCAGCACGCTGCGCTCGGAGGCCGTGAGGTAGCGCTCGAGCTCTTCGGCGGCGGCCTCGGGGCCCTGTTCCAGCAAGGCGGTCAGCACCGCGCGGTTCCGGCGGACATAGGGCTCGTGGAGCGACCGCGGCTCGTCGATCTCGAGGAAGACGAGCCGCAGCTCAGCGGCGACATCACGGTAGGTGCGGGCGAGACGGGCGCTGTCGGCGAGGGCGACGATCGCGTCGTGGAAGGCCATGTTCGCACTGCCGATTCGCCGCCAGTCCTCATGCGGCAGCTGCTCCTCGGCCTCGGCCAGAGCCTCGCGCATGAGCTGCACCGCGGGGTGCTCCGGCTCCGACTGGCGCAGCGCGGTGCACTCGATCACGCGGCGGGCGCGGTAGATGTCGATGACGTCGGCGATGGTGGGGGATGCCACCGAGACGCCGCGGTGGGGGATGTGCTCGACCAGGCCCTGCTCCGCGAGCACGCGGAAGGCCTCGCGGAGAGTGTTGCGCGACACGTCGAACTGCTCGGCCAGGGCTGACTCCGACAGGCGGGACCCCGGTGCGAAGTCGCCGTCGATGATGCGCTGACGGAGCACGTCGGCGAGCAGGCCCTTCTGGTTCATGCCCTCATCGTAGGCGGCGGAGGGGTGGGATCGTCGTCGATCGAGTGCGGGAAATCACACGACGGCAACCGCTCTGTAGCGCGGCCGTAACATGATTGTTGAACAATCGGGTTCTATCCGTTCTACACTGGGGGTCACCCGACACCCACCAACGACGATGGGAATCCCCCGCATGTCAGAGCAGACCACCGCCTCCCTCTCACCGGAAGACGAAGCCCGCCTCGCGTCAGCCAAGAAGCGCGCCGGCCGCAGCGCCGTCATCGGCGCGATCTTCCTCATGGCCACCAGCGCCATCGGACCCGGCTTCATCACGCAGACCGCCACATTCACGGCGACGATGGGGGCGGCCTTCGCCTTCGCGATCCTCATCTCGATCCTCGTCGACATCGCGGTGCAGCTGAACGTCTGGCGCATGATCACGTCTTCCGGCAAGCGCGCCGGCGAGCTCGCCAACAGCGCCATCCCGTTCTCCGGCCATGTGATCGCGGTGCTCGTCGTCATCGGCGGTCTGGCGTTCAACATCGGAAACATCGCCGGCGGTGGACTCGGTCTCAACGCGCTGCTCGGCATCGATCCGAAGATCGGTGGCGCGCTCACCGCCGGCCTCGCGATCATCCTGTTCCTGATCAAGAAGGCCGGTCGGGTGATGGACGTCGTGCTCGTCGTGCTCGGCCTGGGAATGATCGTGATGACCCTGATCGTCGCCTTCATCGCCCAGCCGCCGATCGGCGAGGCGCTGCGTCAGACCTTCCTGCCCGACGAGCTGAACTTCGCCACCATCACCACGATCGTCGGTGGAACGGTGGGCGGTTACATCACCTATTCCGGCGCGCACCGCTACCTCGACTCCGGTCACACCGGTCCGGAGCACGCCGGCCCCGTGATGCGCGCCGCGACCAACGGCATCCTCGTCACCGGCATCATGCGCTACGTGCTTTTCCTCGCGATCCTCGGTGTGGTGGCGTCCGGCGTGACGCTCGACCTGTCCAGCCAGGCCGCCAACCCCGCCGGCCAGGCGTTCGGCGCGGTGCTCGGCGACGCCGGCCTGCGCATCTTCGGTGCCATCTTCTGGGCCGCGGCGATCAGCTCGGTCATCGGTGCGGCGTACACCTCGGCCACGTTCCTCTCGACCTTCACGAAGAAGCTCAAGGGCGGCTGGGCGCTGCAGCTCGCGACCGTCGCCTTCATCGTCGTGTCGCTGATCGTCTACCTGTCGATCGGCACGGCGCCGGCCGCCATCCTCGTCTTCGTCGGTGGATTCAACGGACTCATCCTGCCCATCGGTCTGACGGTGTTCATGTACATCGGCTGGTTCCGTCGTGATCTGCTCGGCACGAGGAAGTACCCGATGTGGCTGCTCGTCGCCGGTACGCTCGTGACGCTGCTCACCTGGTACATGGGGATCGTCTCGGTCGGTCCCATCTTCGCCTTCCTCGGAATCGGAGCGTGATCGCATGACGTCGATCGACCTGAACTCGGACCTCGGCGAGAACGTCGCCGACCGGATCGTCAGCGACGACGAGAGCATGCTGCGCCTCGTCACGAGTGCGAACGTGTCGTGCGGGTTCCATGCGGGGAGCCCGGAGGGTATCCGTGAAACCCTCGCCGCTGCGGTGCAGGGCGGGGTCGTGATCGGCGCGCATCCCGGCTACCGCGACTACGAGAACTTCGGTCGCACGAAGGTCGACATCGATTCGGCCACGTTGCAGGCGCACGTCGAGTACCAGCTCGGTGCGCTCATGGGTCTGGCCTCGGCGGTCGGCGGCAGGGTGTCGTACGTCAAGCCTCACGGGGCGCTGTACAACACGATCGCCCGCGACGAACGGCAGTCGAAGGACGTCGTCGCGGCGATCAGGGCGATCGACCCGAAGCTCGTGCTGCTGGGGCTCGCCGGTGGAGTCGTGCTCGATGTCGCCGAGCGTGCAGGCCTCGAGGTCGCGGCCGAAGCCTTCGCCGATCGCGCGTATCAGCCGGACGGCCAGCTCGTCTCCCGCGCCGAGGAGGGGGCTGTGCTGCACGACCCCGCCGCAGTCGCCGAGCGCATGGTGCGCCTCGCCGCCGACGGCGTGATCCGGGCGATCGACGGCACCGATGTGTCCGTGGTCGCGCAGTCGATCTGCGTGCACGGCGACAGCCCCGGATCTGTGGCGATGGCGGCGGAGACCAAACGGATGCTTCAGGATGCGGGCATCGCGATCGCCCCGTTCGCGGGAGCCTGACATGACGGTTCTCGCCACCGCCGCTCAGCTCGCTGACGCCCGTAAGGCTCGGGCAGCCATCCGCGCCGGACATGCCGAGCCGACCAGTGGCGTCGCGGTCGGGCTGACGCAGGCGAACCTCATCGCCGTGCCAGCCGACTGGGCCTTCGAGACGCTGCTGTTCGCTCAGCGCAACCCGAAGCCGTGCCCCGTGCTGGAGGTCATCGAGGAGGGTCGGGTGGAGTCTCGGCTCGCGCCCGGCAGCGACATCCGTACCGACATCGGCCGGTATCGCGTCTGGCGCGACGGCGAGCTGGCGGAGGAGGTCGGCGATGCGAGAGCGGCCTGGGCCGAACACCCCGATCTGGTCGCCTTCCTCATCGGATGCAGCTTCACCTTCGAATCCGGCCTCGTGCAGGCGGGCATCCCGATCCGGCATCAGGAGCTCGGACGCAACGTGCCGATGTACCGCACCGATGTGGCGTGCGCCCCCGCGGGACGACTGCGAGGCGAGATGGTCGTGTCCATGCGCCCGATCCCCGCGTCCCGCGTGGCGGACGCGGTGCAGATCTCCGGGCGGACTCCCGCCGTGCACGGTGCTCCCGTCCACATCGGCGACCCGGCCTCACTCGGCATCGACGACCTGGCGCATCCCGACTTCGGTGATGCCCCCGAGGTCCGCGACGGCGAGGTGCCGGTGTTCTGGGCGTGCGGCGTCACTCCGCAGGCGGCGATCATGGCCTCGAAGCCGCCGTTCGCCATCACGCATGCCCCGGGCTACATGTTCATCACCGATGTTCCCGATGCGGAGTATCTCGTCTGATGCGCATCCTCACCGCATCCGATCACGCCGTGCTCGTCGAGGCGGCCGACCTCGACGAGGCGATGCGCCTGAACCTCGCCTGGGACGGACTGGCCGGAGTCCTCGAGCGCATCCCCGGCGCGAGGACCGTCCTGGTGCGTTTCGACCCGCTTCGCATCTCGGCAGGCGACCTGAGGGCAGCGCTGGAGGCGACGGAGGTCGATGCGGCGCACCTCCCGGCGACCGGCGATGCCGTCATCCCCGTGCGGTACGACGGTGAAGACCTCGACGAGGCGGCGTCGCTGCTGGGCGTGTCCGCGGAGGAGCTCGTCAACAGGCATCTCGCTGCCGATTGGCGGGTCGCGTTCTCCGGGTTCGCCCCCGGCTTCGGGTACGTGGTGAGCAGCGATCCGCTGTTCGATGTGCCGCGCCGCTCGTCGCCGCGTACGCGCGTGCCTGCCGGTTCGGTCGCGCTCGCCGGACAGTTCACCGGGGTGTACCCCCGCGAGAGTCCGGGCGGATGGCAGCTGATCGGTCGCACGGATGCCGTGATGTGGGACATCGACCGCACCCCGCCTGCGCTGCTGGCGCCTGGCGTGACCGTGCGCTTCGAGAGCGTGCGGGAAACCGCTCGGCTGGAGGATAGTCATCCTGGCCGAAACGGAGATGACCCGGCGCACCCTCGGCGTGTCACGGAGCAACACGCGGCGACGGCTGCGGATGGGCTGGGTTTCAGCACGGAGGCTGCGATCGAGGTGGTCCGCCCGTCGCTGCAGCTGCTGGTGCAGGATGCCGGGCGTCCCGGTTATGCGGCGCTCGGGGTCTCCGCATCGGGGGTGGCCGACCGCCGGGCGATGCGCGATGCCAACCGGGCTGTGGGCAACACGACCGATGCCGCGGTGCTCGAGAGCGTCGGGGGAACGGTTCTGCGGTTCCGGGGTGACGGCGTCGCGGCGGTCGCCGGTGCTCTCGGTGCTCTCACCCTGCAGGACGCCGAGGGGCGCGAGCGCCCTGTCGCGCACGGTGAGCCCTTCGCCACGGTCGACGGCGATCAGCTCACTCTCGGTCATCCCGAACGCGGTCTTCGCTACGTCATCGCCGTCCGTGGGGGTCTGGACGCCCCCGTCGCACTGGACAGCCGCGCGGCGGACACGCTCGCCGGACTCGGGCCCGCACCGCTCGCACAGGGGGCCGTGCTCAGGGTCGGCGACGCCGGCGTGCATCCTGTCGAGCCCGACGCTCTTCCGCGCGATCTTCCCGCCCCCGGTGAGCTCATCGAGCTCGAGATCACGCTCGGCCCGCGCGACGACTGGTTCACGGCGTCGGCGCTCGCCACCCTCACCGATCAGGAGTGGACGGTCACGCCGCGGTCCGATCGCGTCGGCATCCGCCTGCAGGGCGATCTCCCGCTCGAACGCTCCCGCCCGGGCGAGCTCCCGAGCGAGGGTGCTGTCACCGGTGCGATCCAGGTGCCGCCCGACGGACAGCCGGTCCTGTTCCTCCCCGACCATCCGCTCACCGGGGGATACCCCATCATCGGTGCGCTCACGGATCGCAGCCTCGACCTCGCGGGTCAGCTGGCTCCGGGAGTGCGTCTCCGTCTCACCGTCAAGGAGCCCTCATGACCACGGCGTCACCCACGCAGAAGGTGCTGATCGCGAATCGCGGAGAGATCGCGGTTCGCGTCATCCGCGCCTGCGCCGAAGCCGGATACACCTCGGTCGCGGTCTATGCGGATCAGGATGCCGATGCCCTGCACGTGCGCCTGGCCGACGAGGCCGTGGGGCTGGGCGGCTCCACCGCGGCCGAGACGTACCTGTCCGTCGACGCGCTGCTCGCGGCCGCACGGCAGTCGGAGGCGACCGCCGTGCACCCCGGATACGGATTCCTGTCGGAGAGCGCGGCCTTCGCGCGTGCCGTGGAGGATGCGGGGCTGGTCTGGATCGGACCGACCCCTGAGAGCATCGACGCGCTCGGCGACAAGATGACGGCGCGCCGTATCGCTCAGCAGGTCGGAGCGCCGCTCGCCGCCGGCACCGATGAGCCGCTCGCCGGACCCGAGGAAGCCGTGGCGTTCGCCGAGGAGCATGGTCTCCCCATCGCGATCAAGGCCGCGTTCGGCGGCGGCGGGCGCGGCCTGAAGGTCGTGCGCGAGCTTTCCGAGGTCGCGGAGGCGTTCGACGCGGCCACCCGCGAGGCGGTCGCGGCGTTCGGTCGAGGAGAGTGCTTCGTTGAGCGCTTCCTCGAGAGCCCGCGCCACATCGAGGTGCAGGTGCTCGGCGACGGAGTCGGCGGTGTCGTGGTGGTCGGCGACCGCGACTGCTCGATGCAGCGCCGGAATCAGAAGCTCATCGAGGAGGCGCCCGCGCCAGGACTCTCCGCAGAGCAGCGCACGAGGTTCCACGATGCGGCACGGTCGATCTGCGCCGAGGTGCAGTACCGCGGGGCCGGCACCGTGGAGTTCCTGCTCGCCGCCGACGGCACCATCTCGTTCCTCGAGGTGAACACCCGACTGCAGGTGGAGCATCCGGTCACCGAAGAGGTCACCGGGACCGACCTGGTGCGCGAGCAGTTCCGCATCGCCTTCGGGAAGGGCCCGTCGTTCGTCGAGACGCCGACACCCGTGGGGCACGCGTTCGAGTTCCGCATCAACGCCGAGGACCCCGGCCGTGGCTTCCTGCCCAGCCCCGGCCGCGTCGAGCGTCTGCGCGTCCCCGGCGGACCCGGTGTGCGGTGGGACAGCGGCATCGACGAGGGCGATGTCGTGCAACCGGCCTTCGACTCGATGATCGCCAAGCTGATCGTGCATGCCGAATCCCGCGATGCCGCCATCATGCGCGCACGGAGGGCCCTGCGGGAGCTCGCGGTCGATGGGCCGGCCACCGTCATCCCGTTCGATGCGATGGCGCTCGACGAGCAGGCCTTCGCCACGGAGAGCTTCGCGGTGCACACGCAGTGGATCGAGAGCGCGCTGCTCCCCAAGCTCGAGGCCCAGCCGCGACCGGCAGTGGTGGTGCCGGATGCCGTGCTGCAGCGCTTCCCGGTCGAGATCGACGGGCGCCGCGTGATGCTCGGTCTTCCAGCCGGATTGTTGTCGGGCCTCGGTCGTCCCGTCGACCTCGCGGCCGCGGCACCCACGACCGATCCGGGTGAGCTGCGCTCGCCGGTTCCCGGCACTCTCGTGCGCTGGCTCGTCGACGACGGCGCCGAGGTCGTGGAGGGAGAGCCGGTCGCGGTCCTCGACGCCATGAAGATGGAGACCACGGTGAACGCGCACCGTACCGGGACCCTGTCCCATCGTGCCGAGATCGCGGAGATGGTGTCGGCGGATCAGGTTCTCGGGATCATCGGCTGAGCGCTCCGCGGTGAACGCAGCGATCCCGGATGCCTCAGGAGAGGCATCCGGGATCGTCGTCTGCGGGACCGGCTTATTCGGGATCGCCGCCGAGCGGCCCGACCGCCTCCAAGGGCTTGGGGTCGTCGGCGCCTGTCTTGCGCAGTCGGGCGATGAGGTTGCCCAGGTGGTAGATCAGGATCGCTGCGACGGTGGCGATGACGATGCCACCCAGCTCGAAGCCGGAGGACTCATCCTTGATCATGAAGCCGCCGACCGCCATGATCAGCGCGACGGCTGCCGTGTACTGGTTGACCGGGCGCGAGAAGTCGACCCGGTTGTCGACCCAGATCTTGATGCCGATGACGCCGATCAGGCCGTAGAGCGCCGTGGTCACGCCGCCGAGCACGCCCGCGGGCACCGAGTTGATGACCTCGCCGAACTTCGGCGAGAGGCTGAGCAGGATCGCGGCAGCACCGGCCACCCAGTACGCGGCGGTCGAGTAGACGCGGGTGGATGCCATCACGCCGATGTTCTCGCCGTAGGTCGTCGTGCCCGAACCGCCGAAGAATCCCGCGAGCGTCGTGGAGACGCCGTCTGCGATCAGCGCCTTGCCGGTCTGCTGGTTCACGGTCGTGTCGCCCGTCATGGTCGCGACGCCGCGCACGTGTCCGACGTTCTCGGCGATCAGGACCAGGACCACGGGAAGGAACATCGCGAGCGCGGTGAGGGTGCCGGGCTCTGTGAAGTTCGGGAAGTGGAAGGTGGGAAGGCCCACCCAGTCGGCCTTCTCGACGGCCGAGAAGTCGAGTTCTCCCCGGAACGCCGCGAAGATGTATCCGGCGATCACGCCGAGGAAGATGGAGATGCGCCCGAGGAACCCGCGGAAGATCACGGCGAAGAGGATCGTGATCGCGAGTGTGAACGTCGCCGTCACCGGCGCTGCGGCGTAGTTGTTGTGCGCGGCGCCGGCGAGGTTGAACCCGATAAGGGCGACGATCGTGCCGGCGAGGACCGGTGGCAGGAAGCGGTCGACCCACTTCACCCCGACCGTGTGCACCACGACCCCGATGATCGCCAGCAGTACGCCGACCGCGACGATCCCGGCCAGGGCCGTGCCCATGTTCGCGGACGCGGTGGCGGCGGTCACGGGCGCGATGAAGGCGAACGACGAACCGAGGTAGCTGGGCAGTTTGTTGCGCGTGACCAGCAGGAACAGGATCGTTCCCACACCGCTGAAGAGAAGCGTGGTGGCGACCGGGAACCCGGTGATGATCGGCACCAGGAACGTGGCCCCGAACATCGCCACGACATGCTGGAGTCCGATCGCGATCGTCGCGGGCCAGTTCAGGCGCTCATCGGGACGGACGACGGCGCCGGGCTCGACCGTGCGGCCGTTTCCGTGCAGCTTCCACAGGGCCATGCGGGCTCCTCAGGGTTCGGGGGATGGCAGGAGTGCCGGAGCAACACTACCGATTCCTGAGTTTTCACTGAACGACTTCTACCATGGTAGAAGTCGAGGTAGAATGGTAGACATGAGCCTGAACATCAAGAACGAGACGACGCATGAACTGGTGCGCCGGCTCGCGGCGCTCACCGGGCAGAGTCAGACCAGCGCGGTGGAAGATGCCGTTCGGCGGCGCCTCGCCGAGTTGGAGGAGGGCCGGGAAGCAGAGATCGAACGAAGGCGCGCGGCGATTGCCGCTGTGATCGCTCGAGCTCGGCTCGTGCCCCGGACCGGCCGGAGCACCGAGGACATCATGGATGAGCTGTACGACGAGACCGGGATGCCCCGATGATCGTCGATTCGTCGGCGCTCGTCGCGATTCTCCTCGACGAGCCGGAGGCCCCTCGTTTCGCCTCCTATCTCGCGGCCGAGGAAGCATCGCTGTCTGCGGCGTCCCTCACCGAGACGCTGCTGGTGCTGCGTGGCAACGCGGAGGAGAGGATCGTTTACGAGCTCGATGAGCTGCTTCGCGTCACCGAGGTGACCGTCGTGCCACTCGATGAACGTCAGGCGCGGCTGGCCGGAGACGCCTACGTTCGGTATGGCCGAGGGTCAGGGAGCCGCGCGCGTCTGAACTACGGCGATTGCTTCTCCTATGCGCTCGCGATCAGTCGCGACGAGCCGCTGCTCTTCAAGGGAGCCGACTTCGTCCATACCGACGTGCGTCTCGTCGAGTAAGTCGGTCTGGTCGGCGACTGACCGGCGCTGACGGTGTCAGGCGCCGAGGCGCTCGATCAGCTCGCGGTAGCGGTCGGCGGTGCGCTCGACCACGTCGTCCGGGAGCAGCGGTGGCTCGCCCTCCTGGTCCCAGTTCGCGGCGAGCCAGTCGCGCACGATCTGCTTGTCGAAGCTCGCCATCCGCGCGCTCGGTGTCGTGCCGGTGCGCCAGGCCTCGGCATCCCAGTAGCGGGACGAATCGCTCGTGAGCACCTCGTCGGCCAGGCGCAGGGTTCCGTCGGCGTCCGTGCCGAACTCGAACTTGGTGTCGGCGAGGATCAGCCCCTTCTCCTCGGCGATGGCGGCCGCGGCCGTGTAGATGGCGAGAGAGGCGTCGCGCAGCTCGGCCGCGCGCTCGGCGCCGACGAGCTCGACGGCGCGCTCGAACGTGATGTTCTCGTCGTGCTCGCCCATCGGGGCCTTGTATGCCGGAGTGAACAGCGGCTCGGGCAGTCGGTCGCCGTTCTGCAGGCCGGCGGGCAGCGGGATGCCGCACACGGTGCCGCTCTCCTGGTACTCCGCCCATCCGGAACCCGTGATGTAGCCGCGTACGACGCACTCGATCGGCAGCATCTCGAGCGACTGGGCGAGCATGGCGCGATCGGCCACGGTCTCGGGCAGCTCGCCCTCGGCGACGTGGTTGGGGAAGTCGGAGAGCTGCGCGAACCACCAACGGCTCAGTCGCGTCAGCAGTGCGCCCTTGTCGGTGATGCCAGGGGAGAGCACGAAATCGAAGGCGCTCACCCGGTCGGAGGCGACGACGAGGATGCGCGTATCCGCCGGATCCTCGGAGGCGTACAGGTCGCGGACCTTGCCGGAGTAGATGTGCCGCCAGCCGGGAATGCTCTGTGCCGTGCCTTCTGAAGGTGTGCTCACCCGCCCATTATCCCGGTTCCCGCCACCGTCGAATGCCGTGGCGTCGAGGCGTCGGTGGGGAGTCCTAGCCTGGTGGCGTGAACACCGACATCCTCACACCGCGCCTTCGGCTGTCCCGCCCGACCGCCGCCGACCTCGATCCGCTGTTCGGCGTCTCGGCCGACCCACGGGTGTGGACGCATTACCCCAGCCTTCGCCATCAGCGTCGGGAGGACACCCTTGCCGCGATGGCGCGCTGGGAGACGAGCTGGTCCGCCGCCGGTCTGGGGTCGTGGGCGGTCCGCCTGCGCTCCACGGGTGAGCTGATCGGCAACGGCGGGTGCACGCTGCTCGGTGGCGAGGTCTGGAACCTCGGGTATCGGCTGTCGGCCGACCATCACGGTCAGGGGTACGCCACCGAGCTCGCCCTCGCTGCGGTCGAGGCGGCGCGTGCAGTCGATCCCGATCGCCCCGTGATCGCGTATCTCGTCGAGCACAACCTCGCCTCGGCGCGAGTCGCCGAGAAGGCGGGGCTCGAACTCGTGCACCGTGCGCCGGATGCGGGAAACCCCGATCCCTCCGTGTGGCGACTCGTGTACGCCGACCGTCCGCTCACGGAGGCGCAGCTCGCGGCGACCTCGCTCTGAGAGTTCATCGATCCGTCACGACTTCGTCTTCTCGGCGGGCGGAAATGGGCGTATAGTCCACATGGACTATTTGAGGTGGACATGAAGAAGGATGCCGTCGACCGGCTCACTCCCATGGGGGTGATGGTGCTCGCGCTGCTGCGCGAAGGGGACATGCACCCCTACGAGATGGTGCGTCTCATGCGGGCACGCCACGACGATCGCCTGCTCACGATCACCAACGGGACGCTGTACCACACGGTGTCACGGCTGCACCGCGCCAGCCTGATCGACGAGCTCGGCATCGACCGCGAGGGAAATCGGCCCGAGCGGACGACCTACTCCTTGACGGAGACCGGACGCGAGGCCGTCGTCACGTGGGTGCGGCGCGAGCTGCCCCGCATCGATCGCCCGGCCGACTTCCGCATCGCGCTCGCCGAGGCGCACAACCTCGAGCGTCCGGAGGTCATGGACCTCCTGCGCGCGAGGCGCGTCGCGCTCGTCGAGGATCACGCACGCCACCGCGACGGACTCGGCAACGCGAGGGAGAAGCACGTGCCCGAGCAGGTGCTGGTCGAGATCGAGCGTCAGGAAGCCCTGCTGGCGGCCGAGCTCCGCTGGCTCGACTCCCTCCTCGATCGTCTCGAAGCCCAGGTCCTGCCGTGGGGTCCCACGGCATTCCAGAACTCAGACCGCTACCGCGCTCAGCGAAAGGCTGCACAGCAATGACAGATATCCCTCGCGACGGAGACCGCCCGCCGGTGTCCGCGCCCTCCACCTCCGGTCCGTCGACCGGAACCTACTCCGTCGGGCACAAGCCCGCGAGCCCCTGGCCCGCCCTCTGGGCGCTGGTCATCGGCTTCTTCATGATCCTCGTCGACACCACGATCGTCTCGGTCGCGAACCCGGCGATCAAGGCCGCCCTCGACCCGAACACGAACAACCTCGACAACGTCGTGTGGGTCACGAGCGCCTACCTGCTCGCGTATGCGGTGCCGCTGCTGATCACCGGTCGCCTGGGCGACCGCTTCGGCCCGAAGAACATCTACCTCATCGGCCTCGCGGTGTTCACCCTCGCCTCGCTGTGGTGCGGACTGTCCGATTCGCTCGGAATGCTCATCGCCGCACGCGCCGTGCAGGGTCTCGGCGCCGCTTTCATGACGCCGCAGACCATGGCCGTGATCACCCGCACCTTCCCGCCCGAACGTCGAGGCGCTGCGATGGGCCTGTGGGGTGCGACCGCCGGTGTCGCCACGCTCGTCGGTCCGCTCGTGGGTGGCCTGCTCGTGGACGGCTTCGGCTGGGAGTGGATCTTCTTCGTGAACATCCCGGTCGGCATCGTCGCCTTCGTGCTCGCCTGGCGTCTGGTCCCGAAGCTGGCCACGCACCCGCACCGCTTCGACATCGTGGGTGTGGTGCTCAGCGCCGTGGCGCTGTTCCTCATCGTGTTCGGACTCCAGGAAGGCGAGAAGTTCGATTGGGGCGTGATCTGGGGCCCGATCTCGGTGTGGAGCCTGATCATCGCCGGACTCGTCGTGCTCGGGCTGTTCATCTTCCAGCAGGCCAAGACACGTAGCGAACCGCTCGTCCCGCTCGAGCTGTTCCGCGACCGCAACTTCTCCGGAGCGAACGTGGCCATCGCCGCCGTGGGCTTCACGGTGACGAGCATGTCGCTGCCGATGATGTTCTTCCTGCAGACCGCACGGGGGCTCACCCCGACGGAGGCGGCGCTGCTCCTCATCCCGATGGCGGTGCTGTCGGGAGTGCTCGCTCCGGTCGCGGGCAAGATCCTCGACCGTGTGGATCCCCGCATCATCCTCATCCCCGGCTTGCTCTGCGTCGCCGCCGCGCTCGTCTGGTACTCGGCGCTGATCAACATGCAGACCGAGATCTGGATGTTCCTGCTGCCGTCCGCACTGATGGGTATCGGCAACGCCGGCATGTGGGGCCCGCTCGCCACCACGGCCACGCGCAAGCTCCCTCCGCGTCAGGCGGGAGCCGGCGCCGGCATCTACAACACCACCAGGACCATCGGGTCGGTCATCGGCTCCGCTTCCATCGCCGCGTTCATGCAGTCCCGACTCGAGGCGAACCTCCCGGGTCTCGCGGACGCCCCGGCCGGCATCTCCACCGGGGGTGCACTGCCGCCGCAGGTCGCGGACGGGTTCGCTGCGGGGATGTCGCAGGCGATCCTGCTGCCGGCGTGCGTCATGGCGGTCGCGCTCATCGCCTCACTGTTCCTCGGTCGGTACGACAAGACCGAGTCGGCAGCACCCGCATCCGCGCGCACCGAGTAGCCGACGGCTCTCCCTCCACAATGAGTCCGAGAGGTGCATACTCCGCACCTCTCGGACTCATCGTCGTCGTGGCTCGGTCCGGTCCGGCGGGCCGAGCTACCTTTCGTGTCGCGCCGACGGTCATGCGAGTACGCGGGTACCGGTTCTTCTTCTACAGCAACGAGGGATCGGAGCCGCCGCATGTGCATGTGGAGCGCGCGGAGTTCTCGGCCAAGTTCTGGCTACGGCCGGTAGAATCGGCCGCGAAGACGAGGTTCGACGACCGCGAATTGCGAGCGCTCCGACGGTTGATCGAACGCGGCGTGAGCCGATCGAGGAGGCCTGGCATGAGCACTTCGGTGGATGACGCAGTGGCGGTGGAGGCCCAGATCGACGAACGGGACCTTCACGTGCGATGAAGGACGGGCGCACGATCAGCGTCCCGCTGAGCCGGTTCCCGCGACTCGCCGATGCGAGCGCGGAGGAACGTGCGGATTGGCGTTTGATCGGCGATGGTGAGGGCATCCACTGGCGACAGCTGGATGAGGACATCTCCATCTCCGCGTTGCTTCGAGGTCGATGACGCCGGTTTGTGGATGACGTCGGAATCTGATGTCATCGGGCGATGACGATCGCACTCTCTCGACCGAACATCGACCTCTTCGACTCTTGGGCCGCCGCAGTGGGCGAGTTCGAGGGCGGACACGTCGACGGGGGCGGTCTCGAGAAGGGCTTCGTGCCCGATCGGGCCGCGTTCGAGGCGTTCGTCGAGCGCGCAGAGCTGTACGCCACACCCGGGGCGGTGCTCCCGGAGGGGCACGTGCCCTGTGACTATTACTGGATCACCGAGGGCGACCAGGTCGTCGGCTTCCTCTCCTTCCGCCGAGAGCTCAACGACTACCTGCGTCGCTTCGGCGGCCACATCGGCTATTCGGTGATCCCTTCCCGTCGTCGCGAAGGGATCGTGCGCGAGGCGATGCGGCAGGTGCTCCGCCAGGCGAAGGCGGAGGGGTACGAACGCGTCATGCTCACCTGTGACGATGACAATGTCGGGTCCATCCGCACCATCGAGGGCGCCGGTGGCGAGCTCGAAGACGTGATCGAGGCACCGCAGGCGGGGCAGCCTCTCGTCCGCCGGTACTGGATCGACGTTTCGGGCACCCGACTCGCCGCGAGCTAGGGTAGTTCCTCGGCGGTCGTCCGGTCGCTGCTGTCGACCCGAGGAGCACACGTCGTGATCCGAAATCCATCCACCGCGGCTGGCCGCCTGCGCCGATCGGTGCGCACCGTCGGCGCAGCCGCACTCGTCGCCTTCGTCGCTGTCGGGGCGCTCCTCGCCGGTGCTGCCCCCGCCACCGCAGCGAACGACGGCGACAAGTACGTCATCGGCACCGACACGACGTTCGCGCCGTTCGAATTCACGAATGCCGACGGCGACCTCGTCGGCATCGACATGGACCTGCTCCGCGCGATCGCGAAGGACCAGGGTTTCGAGGTCGAGATCCGCCAGCTCGGATTCGACGCCGCCGTCCAGGCGCTGCAGTCGAACCAGGTCGATGCGGTCATGGCCGGCATGTCGATCACCGAGGAGCGGCAGAAGACCTTCGACTTCAGCGAGCCCTACTTCACCAGCGGCATCCAGCTCGGCGTGCTCGAGTCGAGCGACATCACGTCGCTCGACGACCTCGACGGCAAGGCCGTCGCGGTCAAGACCGGTACCCAGGGACAGACCTTCGCCGACGAGAACAAGGACGAGTACGGCTTCAAGGTCACCCCGTACCAGGACACGACCGACATGGTCGACGCGGTGAAGGCCGGGCAGGCGGTCGGCTATTTCGAGGACTTCCCTGTGCTGGCCTACGGCATCCAGCAGGGATCCGGCTTCCGCCTCGTGGGTGAGCCCGAGCTCGGCGGCGAGTACGGATTCGCGGTCAACAAGGGGCAGAAGCCCGAACTGATCGAGATGTTCAACGCCGGGCTCGCGAACCTGAAGGCCTCGGGGGAGTACGACAAGATCGTCGACACCTACCTGTCGGGTGGCGAGGAGTCCACGCAGCCAACCGACATCTTCTCCGTCGCGGTGAAGTACTGGCCGGCTCTCATGGAGGGCCTGTGGCTCACGATCCTCGCGACGATCGTCGCCATCGTGGCCGCGTTCATCCTGGGACTCATCTTCGGCTTCGGACGGGTCTCGAAGTTCGCGCCGTTCCGCTGGGTCGCGACCGCCTACGTGTACGTCTTCCGCGGCACTCCGATCCTCATCCAGGCGTTCTTCGTGTTCTTCGCGATCCCGCAGCTGTTCCCCGGTCTCACGTTCAACCCGTTCGTCGCCGGAGCGATCACGCTCTCGCTCAACACGGGTGCCTATATGACCGAGATCATCCGCGGTGGCATCCAGGCGGTCGATCCCGGCCAGAACGAGGCCTCGCGTTCGCTGGGTCTGAGCCACTGGAAGACCATGCAGAAGGTCGTGCTCCCGCAGGCGTTCCGCATCATGGTGCCCTCGTTCGTCAACCAGGGCATCATCACCCTCAAGGACACCTCGCTGATCAGCGTCATCGGACTGGCGGAGCTGACGTTCGTCTCCCGCCAGATCATCGCCTCGACGTATCTGTCTGCGCAGGTGCTGACGATCGTCGCCATCATCTACTTCGTCGTGATCACGCTGCTGACGCTGCTCGCGAACCGCCTGGAGAGGACGTTCAACGCATGAGCAAGATCCTGGTGCAGGACCTGCACAAGTCGTTCGGTGACAACGAGGTGCTCAAGGGCATCGATCTGGCCGTGGAGGACGGTGAGGTCGTCGCGGTCATCGGCCCGTCCGGCTCGGGGAAGTCCACGCTGCTGCGTTGCCTCAACAAGCTCGAGGAGCCCACGTCGGGGCACGTCATCATCGACGGCGTCGATCTGACGGACAAGAGCGTGAAGCTCGATGAGGTGCGCCAGCGCATCGGCATGGTGTTCCAGCACTTCAACCTCTTCCCGCACATGACCGTGCTGGAGAACATCACTCTCGCCCCGGTCGAGTGCGGGAAGCTGACCAAGGCCGAGGCGAAGGAGCGGGCACTCTCGCTCCTCGAGCGTGTCGGCCTGTCGGAGAAGGCGGGCGCGAAGCCGGCATCCCTCTCGGGTGGTCAGAAGCAGCGCGTGGCGATCGCCCGTGCGCTGGCGATGGACCCGGAGATCATGCTGTTCGACGAGGCCACGAGCGCGCTCGACCCTGAGATGGTCGGCGAGGTGCTCCAGGTCATCCGCGACCTCGCCTCCGGCGGCATGACCATGGTGCTGGTGACGCACGAGATGGGCTTCGCGCGTGAGGTCTCCGGCCGCACGGTCTTCATGGACGGCGGCGTCGTGGTCGAGGAGGCCCCGCCCGCCGAGTTGTTCGGCGCCCCCAAGAACGAGCGTCTGAAGGACTTCCTCTCGAAGGTGCTCTGACGTAGCGCCGCACCATCCGCGTCGACTTCCCGTGTACTCGCCGAGTGCACGGGAAGTCTGCGTAGAGAAGCCGTGCGCTCGTCAGCCCCCGGTGCACTCGGGTGGGTGCGGGCGTGGGCGCGGAGGGAGGGGGCTAATCGCGGACGGGGGTCGGGTGGCGGCGGATGGTCGCGCTGACGAGGGCGGCGACAGCGCAGAGACCCGCGGCGGCGAACCACGCGACCGTGTACTGGCCGGTGTGGTCGCGCACGATGCCGGCGAGGATCGAGGCGATGCCGGCACCGATCTGATGCGCCGCGAACACCCAGCCGAACACGAGCGGCCCCTTGTCGCCGAAGACCTCACGGCACAGTGCGATGGTCGGCGGCACGGTCGCGACCCAGTCCAGCCCGTAGATGACGATGAACACGACGATGCTCGGCTGCACCTCCGCCGAGAGCAGGCTCGGCAGGAAGAGCAGGCTCACCCCGCGCAGCGCGTAGTACGCGGCCAGAAGGATGCGTGGATTCACACGGTCGGTGAGCCAGCCCGAGAACACGGTGCCCACGATGTCGAAGACGCCCACGACCGCGAGCAGGCCGGCCGCGGTGGTCGTCGCCATTCCGTGGTCGTGGGCACTGGGGATGAAATGCGTGCCGATCAGTCCGTTGGTCGTCGCTCCGCAGATCGCGAAGCCGATCGCCAGCGCCCAGAAGGTCTTGGTGCGCGCGGCTTCTCTCAGCGTCGAGAGGGCGAGCTTCGCAGCACCCCAGGCGGTCCCTCGCAGCACGGGTGCAGGAGTGGACGCGAGTGAGGTCTCGCCGTAGCGGGCGACGCCGAGGTCGCGCGGCCTGTTGCGGAGGAAGATCCAGACCAGGGGCACGACGGCGAGAGCGCCGCCCGCGATGATGAGTGACGCCCCGCGCCAACCCACGTCCTCGGCAGCCGCCGCGATCACGGGGAGGAAGATGAGCTGACCTGTCGCGCTGCCTGCCGTCAGAACGCCCGAGACGAGGCCCCGCCTGGTGGCGAACCAGGTGTCGGTGATGGTCGCCGCGAACACGAGCGCCATCGACCCTGTGCCGAGTCCGATCAGCACACCCCAGGTCAGGATGAGCTGCCCGGGGGTCGCCACGAACACGCTCAGCGCCGAGCCCGCCCCGATCACGAAGAGAGCGACGACCGTGACCGCGCGGATCCCGAACCGCTGCATGAGGGCTGCTGCGAACGGGGCGATGAGTCCGTAGAGCAGCAGATTGACGGAGACGGCGAGCGACAACTCCGCCGTGGTCCATCCGAACTCCTCCTCGAGCGGCACCATGAGCACACCGGGAGCTGCGCGGAAACCGGCGGCGCCGATCAAGGCGATGAGAGCCACGAGGGCCACGGTCCACGCGGGGTGGAATCGACGCTGCCGAGTGCCGAGGGGTTCCTCGATCGGCCCGTCGAGCGATTCGGCGGTCACGCCCCGCGTCCGGTGAGGAGGGCGAACGGCTCCCGGCCCATGCTGCGTCGCGCCCAGCGGGTGCTGTCGACGTCGAGCGATGCCGCGCACGTGGCACACCAATCGACGGAATCCGAGATCTCGCCGCATCGACCACAGCTCACCGTCAGACCCCAGGGCCCGTCGGGATCGGTGACGCGGGAGAATCGCGCATAGGCGTGCAGGATCGGGAGTGTCTGATGCCCCGCGGTCGTCACGCGGTAACCGCTGCGCGCATCAGCGGGGTCTTCACGCTCGACGAGTCCTGCCTCGCTCATCGCCGTGAGTCGCCGGGACAGCACGGAGTCGGCCGCGCTGGTGGCTTCGCGCAGCTGGTCGAACCGGGTGCGCCCGGAGAAGAGCTCACGCAGGATGAGAAGCACCCAGGGGTCGGCGAGGATGTCGGCGGAGCGCGCGATGGGGCAGGTCGCAGACGACCAGTCGGAGCGGAGCGGCATGCGACAACTTTCTTGAAGAAAGCGTCGAGTGTCAATCGCGTTCACACATGTTGGCAGTCATCCGCCCCGTATCCGGCGGATTTCATGCGCTACGCCGCGAACTTCTCCGGCTCCCCGAGCCCGCCGACTGCCCGTGCACTCGCCGAGCGCACGGGCAGTCGGCGCGGAGAAGTCGTGCATTCGGGAAGAAGCCGTGCGTTCGGCGGCGAGGCGGGCGTGGCTGCACGGCGGGCGTGGTGCCCAGGCCGGAGAACTACTCGGCGACGCGGGCAGCGATGTCGGTGCGGTAATGGGAGCCGTCGAGGCGGATGCGGGCGATTGCTTCGTAGGCGCGGTCCCGCGCGGTGCGGAAGTCGGAGGCGACAGCCACCACGTTCAGCACCCGACCGCCCGTGGCGATGAGGGATCCGCCCGGGGCATCGGGGCTCGCCGTGGCGGCGTGCACGATGCGGACGCCCTCGACGGCTGCGGCATCGGCCAGGCCCTCGATCGGGCGGCCGGTCTGCGGCGACTCGGGATAGCCCTCGCTGGCCAGCACGACCGTGATCGCGACGTCGTCGCTGAACACGGGCTCCGGCTGATCCTCGAGCGTGCCGGATGCCGCGGCGAACAGCAGCTCGGACAGTGGCGTGACCAGTCGCGGAAGCACGATCTGCGTCTCGGGATCCCCGAAGCGGGCGTTGAACTCGATCACGCGCACGCCTGCGGGGGTGAGGATCAGCCCGGCGTAGAGGAGTCCGATGAACGGGGTGCCCTCCGAGTCGAGCTGCCGCACGACGGGAAGCGCCACGTCGCGGGTGACCTCTTCGACGAAGGCCCGCTCGCTGCCGAACTGCTCGTCGAGCCACGGCAGCGGCGAGTAGGCGCCCATGCCTCCCGTGTTGGGTCCTGCGTCGCCGTCGAGCGCACGCTTGAAGTCCTGCGCGGGGCTGAGCGCGCGCACGGTGTCGCCGTCGCTCAGGAAGAACAGGGAGACCTCGGGGCCGGAGAGGAATTCCTCGATCAGCACGGGACCTGCGGGAAGATACTGCTCGGCGTGCGCGAGGGCCTCCGCGCGGTCGGACGTGACGATGACCCCCTTGCCCGCAGCGAGTCCATCGGCCTTGACCACGTAGGGGGCACCGAGGTCGTCGAACGCCGACTCGACATCGGCCGTGGTGGCGGCACGGACAGCGCGGCCGGTGGGGACGCCGGCGGCGTCCATCACGCGCTTCGCGAACGACTTCGAGCCTTCCAGCTGGGCGGCGGCCTTCCCCGGTCCGAACACAGGGATTCCGCGGACACGCAGTGCATCGGCGACCCCGGCGACGAGCGGGGCCTCAGGACCGACGACGACCAGATCGATCGCGTGCTCATGGGCGAAGGCGGTGACCGCTCCACCATCGAGCGGATCGACGGAGACGGGGGTGGCATCCTGAGCGATGCCGGCGTTGCCCGGCGCGACGAAGATCTCATGCTCCGTCTGCTCTGCCCGCAGGGCGAGGATGATCGCGTGCTCACGGGCACCGGAACCGAGGACGAGAATCTTCACCCGTCCAGACTACCGAGGGTCGTGCACCGGGTTTCGGCGGTCCGTGGTGCGCGGCCCTCCGGCGACGTTCAGAGCTCGACGGTCCGTTCGATCGAGGCATCCCACGGCACGGTCCAGCCCGCCGCGTCGAAGAGAGCGTCGAGCACCATCGCGGTGAAGCCCCACACGATCGTGCCGTCGACATCGAACGCCGGGCCGCGGAAGGTGCGGCCCATGCGGGTGATCGTCGAGGTGAACCGGGTCTGCGGATCGAGCAGCTGTGCGACAGGGACTCGGAACACCTCGACCGTCTCCGCATGATCGACCGCCACGACCCGGGACGGCGACTGCCACCACGCCAGGACGGGTGTCACGAGATGGTTGCTCGCGGCGAGCGGGATCTGGGGCAGGGTGGCCAGGATCTCGACACCGGCCGGGTCGAGTCCGGTCTCCTCCTCGGCTTCGCGAAGAGCCGTGGCGACGAGGTCGGCATCCTCCGGTTCCACCCTCCCGCCGGGGAAGGAGACCTGTCCGGGGTGCGACGAGAGCGTCGGGGCGCGTCGCTGCAGCAGCACGTCGAGGTCTCGGGCCACGGCCGCGACGGTCGTGGAGGCCGGGACGCTGTCGAGCACGCCGAACAGGATGAGGACAGCCGCGTCATGGGCGCTCTGCGGGTCGGCCAGCGGAGGGATGCGCACGCCCCACGAGTGGTCGGCGACCGCGGCGAGCAGCTCGGCGCGGGCGCCCTGGGGATGCATGCTCATGCGTTCGAGCATAGGACTCGGCGCGCCGCGGGTCGGTCGTAGTCTGGAGCGATGGCGAAGAAGATCGACATCGTGGACGGACGCACGGCTCTCGACGCTGTCCGCACCGCGGAGGCCTCCGGTGCGAAGCCGCAGCGCACCGACCTCGCCACAGCCGTGCGCTACCTGCTGCAGCTTCTCGACGAGAAGGCTCCGGGCAACAGCGTCGAGGTGCGGGTGCCGCCCTTCGGTGCGGTGCAGGTCATCCAGGGCCCGCGTCACACCCGAGGGACACCGCCGAACGTGGTCGAGATGGATGCAGCGACCTGGATCGCCGTCGCGACGGGGGCGGAGCGATGGGCGGATGCTGCTTCCGGCGGACGCATCCACGCCTCCGGCACCCGCGCCGATCTGAGCGACGTGCTGCCGGTGCGCCCGTAGCGCGGCGCGGGCAGAGCAGTCGATCTCGGATCAGTGCTTGCGGCGTCGGTCGATCTCGTCGACGAGCTGCTGCACCCGGGTGGCGTCCGCGTCCTTGGCGAGAGCGACGTAGTGGTCCATGACGGCGGGTCGATACCGCACCGGCATCGTCTGCCCTGGAGCGAGTCGGGTCAGCTCGGTGATCGTGAAGTCCTCATCCGCGATACCGCGGAACGAGGCGCCGTCCGCGGTCGCCACATCGAGCATCAGCACCAGGCGGACGCCTCCGTCGCTGCTGACCTCGCGCCAGTCGACGAGCGTGCCGAGGGCGAGTGTTCCCGCGCGCAGTTCGGCGTTGCGTCGTCGAGCTTCCCCGCTCAGCAGCGGATTCGGCGCGATGCCGGGAAACTCGGGCCCGACGCCGAGGGACTCCCGGCTCAGATCGGGCCGGAGCTGCTCCATCAGATCGCTGAATCGCTGTCTCTTCTTCTTGGACCCGAACATCCTTGCCCTCCTTCGCGCCGGCGCGGACATGTCCGTCCTGTGCTGCGCCTCATCGAGAGTGTATGGGTCCTCATGGTCGGACGGGGCTGCGAGATCGCCCTGCGTCATCGCGGACCGCTGGACGATGGGCCCTGCCTCTGTGGCGGCCGGCTCGCACGGCGGGGCGTCAGGCGCGGTCGTGGAGGGTGATCCGGTATCCGTCAGGGTCGGCGAACGTGAAGGTCCGGCCGAACGGGCCGTCGATCGGCTCCGCGACGATCGTGTGTCCGTCGGCGAGGAGTGCATCGTGGATGGCCTGGACATCGGTGGCGTGCAGCCAGATCGCTGTGCCGATGCCGGGCTGGTCCACGTCGGTCAGGTCGGTGCCGGGTGCGATGTCACGCAGCGCGAATGCGATGGGGGTTGTGTCGAACACCACGGCGTGGGGAGGGCCAGCGGGAGAGCGGACGAGGCCGAGGTAGCGCTCGTAGAAAGCTTGGGAGGCAGCGAGGTCGCGCGCCTGCAGGGAGATGAAGTCGGGGCCGGTGACGGGCATGGGGGATCCTTCGCTCTGTGTCAGTTATCTGACACAGAAGAGCGTATGTCAGAATACTGACATGAGTCAAGACCGCGCGGGCATCGACCTCGACACGTCTCTGGGGTACCTGCTGAAGGAGGCATCGAGCGCTCTCCGTGCCGCGATGGAAGAGGTGCTGCGCCCGCTCGGCATGACCATCACCCATTACTCCTGCCTCGAACTGCTCTCCCAGCGGCCCGGCCTGTCGAACTCCGATCTCGCACGGGGCGCATTCGTGACGAGGCAGTCGATGAACGTCCTGCTCCAGGCGCTCGAACGTGAGGGGTTCGTCACCAGGCCGTCGGAAGCGCCTGTCGGGAAGGCCCTCCCCGCCCGCCTCACCGAGCGCGGCCGTGAAAGTCTCGCGAAGGCGACCGCGGCCGTCCGCTCTGTCGAGGTCCGGATGCTGTCCGGCATGACGCAGGAGGAGCAGGCGGGAGCGCTGAAGATCCTCCGAAGCATGATCCGCTCGCTTCGCGAGGAGGCCTAGCCCCCTACTGTTCAGCGCCGAGCGACCACGAGCGGCACACCGGTCGTGGGGTGGGGGAACACGTCGACCGCCTGCCCGTACACCTGCTCGATCCGCTCGGCAGTGAGCACCTCGCTCGCTGTCCCCGTCGCTGCGACCCGCCCGCCCGAGAGGAGCGTGACGCGGTCGGCGTGCGCGAGAGCGGCGTTGAGGTCGTGCAGCACGATCGCCACCGCGATCCCCGCGTCAGCGAGTCCCCGGATCAGCCGCATGACGTCTTCGTGGTGCTTGAGGTCGAGGGCAGCGGTCGGTTCGTCGAGCAGCAGGACGCCGGTGGCCTGGGCGATCACCCGGGCGAGGGCGACCCTCGCGCGCTCGCCGCCGGACAGGGAGGGCACGGCTCGCGATCCGAGCGCCGTCACCTCGGTCTGCGCCATCGCCGCGGACACCCGCTCGTCGTCCTCATCGGCCGCGGGTGTGCGTGCCCACGGAGTGCGCCCCATGCGCACGACCTGTTCGGCGCTGAAGGGAAACGTGACGGTGTTCTCCTGCAGGAGGACCGCGCGCTGCTGAGCGAGCGTGCGCGGCTTGATCCGGTCGATCGACAGTCCGTCGAGATCGACCGTCCCTGCGTGAGCCGTCACGTCTCCGGCGAGCACGCCGAACAGGGTGGACTTGCCGGCCCCGTTCGGCCCCACGAGCGCGTGGATCTCTCCGCGGTGGATCGCGATGGAGACGTCGTCGAGGATCGTCCGTCCTTCGCCGACGCGCACCGTGAGCCCCGACCCGCGGAGCCGCACGCTCATGCCCATCCTCCCGAGCGACGGCGCGTGCGCACGAGCAGCCACAGGAAGAACGGCCCGCCCACGAGGGAGGTGATCATGCCGATCGGAAGATCGGCGAGAGGGACCGCCGTGCGCGCGACGAGGTCGGCGACGGCGATGAGCAGTGCGCCTCCGAGAGCCGAGGCGACCAGGAGCGGCAGGTGGGCCGGCCCGATCAGCATGCGCATCAGGTGCGGCACCACCAGACCGGCGAAGCCGATGATCCCCGCGAACGCGACCGCCGCGCACACCAGCAGCGCGACGGTCACGATGACCACGACCCGCAGCAGTTCCACATTGACGCCGAGGTGTCTGGCGGTGCGCTCGCCGAGGGCGAAGAGGTCGAGGCTCGGTGCCACGATCAGCGCGATGACGACGCCGATCAGCACGAGGGGCGCGACGAGCTGGATGTTCGACCACAGCGCGCCGTTCAGCGATCCCAGCTGCCAGAACACGATCTGCTCGCGCGTCGACGTGGTTCCGAGGAACGTGAAGAACGCCATGCCGGCGCCCGCGATCGCGTTGATCGCGATGCCCGTCAGCAGCAGGGTCACGACCTCGGTGCGGCCGCCGGACCGACTGATGAAGTACACCGAGAACACTGCGACCAGGCCCCCGAGGAACGCGAACGCGGGCGTGGTCCACATGCCGAAGGTCGCGAGTCCGAAGGTGATGCTCGCTGCCGCGCCGAGCGCAGCGCCCGAGGAGACGCCCACGACACCGGCATCCGCGAGGGGATTGCCGAAGATCGCCTGCATGAGCACACCCGAGACGGCGAGGGCGGCGCCGACGAGGAGTCCGAGCACGATGCGCGGCATCCGCAGGTTGAAGATCACGCCGTAGTCGGTGGAAGCCGTCGGCGCCCACGCGGTGTCGATGCCGACACCGCGCAGCAGCACTCCGATCAGCGATGCGGGGGAGAGGTCATACTGTCCGCTCGTGATCGACACGATGCAGGTGACGGCGAGGGCGACGATCAGGCCGACCGTCACCAGCGCGAAGCGCAGTCCCCGGTGTCTCGAAGGGGTCGGGGTGACGACCTCGCCGGTCACGTCGCGGGCTCGGGGGCGTAGAGGGCGCGGGCCAGGGCGCCGATCACGTCGGCGGTACGCGGACCGAAGCTGAGGATCTCGCTGTCGGCCATGTCGATCACGCGGCGGTTCGCTCCGGCGGGGGTCTCTGCCACAGCGGGGATGCGTTCGATGAGTCCGTCGATGCCGCCGACGGACTCCAGGCCGTCGGTCATCATCACGAGGACGTCGGGCTGGGCGGCGACCAGGGCTTCCGCGGTCATCGGCTTCATGCCCTTCCAGCCGATCTCGGCCGCCACGTCGACACCGCCGACCGCGTCGATCAGGGAGTCGGCTCCGGAGTCCTCGCCGAAGATGTAATAGACGTTCGCGCTGCCGCGCACGTACAGGAACAGCATCCGTGCGCGGTCGGCTTCGTCGGCGGGCACGACCTCGGCGATCTCCGCGAGCGTCTCGTCGACGGACGCGTCCAGCCGCTGGATGAGAGCTTCACCGCGGCGTGGCACACCGAGAGCGGCGGCGATCTCGGTCACCAGCTCGTCGGTGGTGTCGAGTCGCCGGTCGCTGGAGATCACGACGACCGCGATCCCCGCGTCGCGCAGCTGCTGACGCACCTCCTTCGGGCCGATCGTGGTGTCGGTGAGGACCACGGTCGGGGCCAGCTCGAGGATCGCCTCGGCATTGAGGGTGTGGCCGGTCTTCGTCACGACCGGGAGGTCTTCGGTACCGGCGAAGACGGTGGACGCGTCACGACCGACGACCTGATCTCCGAGGCCGAGCGCGAACACGGTCGACGCGATCGTGCCCGAGATGTCGATCGGGAGGATGCGGTCGACGTCAGTGATCTCGACTTCGTGGCCCTCGCTGTCTGTCACGGTCACAGGCAGCTTCGGAGCGCTGTCGTCGTCGACGGGCTCGATCGCGTGGCTCGACAGGCAGGCGGTCGCGGGGCCTTCGTGCGTGCGCACGTCGTCGATGAGGTCGAGCGAGGCGAGCGGGGCGGATGCCTGAGGGCAGTCGTAGTCGTCATCGACGACGGTGGCCGGTTCCGCGCTGGCTCCCGGTTCTGCGCAGGCGGTGAGCCCGAGGGCGAGAGCGGCGACGAAGAGGAGGGCGAGAACTCGACGCATTAGGCAAGGCTATCCTAAAACTTGACGCGCAATGACCCACACCTCTACGCTCGGGATCGGTGGCTTGCTTAGCTAAGCCTAACCAAAACTCCTCCCTCGTCCGACTGCATTGCGGCACCGCCGGCGCGCCTGCTTCTCGACGCGCCCGGAGCCGTGGAGAACCGTGAACACCACAGCCCCCGCATCCTCGGTGAGTACCCGCATACGCGTGCTGCTCGCCGCCTTCGTCTCTCTTCTCCTCGTCGCCGCCGGTGCGGTGATCGTCCCGCCCGCGCACGCGGCCGGCGCTGCGGTCACAGCCACGGTCGCGTCGGCTGCCACCTCCGGTGTGAGCGTGCAGGTCCAGGTCGGCGGCCTGCCCGAGGTCGAAGGCGCTTATGCCGCGCTGATCATCAAGGGCACGGAATCGGGGCTCAACGGCGGGGGCGGGTATGCCGCATTCGTCATGCCGACCGTCACCGCCGGCGCGAGCTCGTTCACACTCGATGCACCGGCCGGATCGCTGGATCGGACGAAGTCCTATGAGGTGCTCGTGTGGCAGAAGCACTCGAACCCGAGCGACGCCACCATCTACGGTCGCGGCGATGTCGTCATCTCGTCCGGACAGTGGGACGCCGTGTTCGGTCCCGTGCCGACCGATCCCGGTACGGACCCTGGCACCGATCCCGGCACGGACCCCGGCACCGATCCCGGTACCGATCCCGGCACGGACCCCGGCACGGACCCGGGTACGGACCCCGGCACCGATCCGGGTACCGACCCCGGCACCTCGCCGAAGTCTGCGGCGATCGAGGTCTTCCTCGCCGACGGCACCACGCCGGCCGCAGGCGTCGCGCTCAAGGCCGGCGACAAGGTCGTGGTGAAGGGATCCGGCTACGACCCGACGGCGAACCTCGGCACCGAGGGGCGTGGCGTGCCGATCCCGAAGCACCTCCCCCAGGGCACCTACGTGGTCTTCGGCAACTTCGCTTCGGCGTGGCAGCCTTCCGCAGGCGCTGCTTCGGCGACGCGGTCGTCCGCGTCTCAGGTCTGGGCGCTCGCCGAGGGCGTGCTGAACCAGGTTCCCGCCCAGTACCAGAACGCGATCCGTGCGCAGTGGGTCGACATCGCGGCCGACGGCACGTTCCAGGCGACCATCACCCTGAAGGATGCGGCCGCGACCCCTGGCTCGTACGGTGTCTACACGTACGCGGCCGGCGGGGTGGTCAACGCCGATCAGGAGCGCAGCGTCGCCCTGAACTACACCGAGGCTCCGGCCGTCTCCGCGGTCGTGAAGTCGGCGACCGCGAAGGACGGCCTGACCGTCACGGCATCCGGCTCGAAGCTGGGTGCGATCACCGGCGCCTACGTCGCGCTGATCGAGAAGGGCACCGAGGCGAACGTCACCGGCAGCAGCGGCTTCCTGGCGATGCAGTGGGTGCGTCCGATCTCCGGCGGAGTCTTCACGATCGACCTGACTGCTGCCGCTGACGCGCTCGACCGGACGAAGTCGTACGAGGTGATCGTCTGGAAGCAGCACTCGAACCCCGATGCGAGCACCATCTCCGCGCGTTCGGCCCTCGCCATCTCCGACGCGCAGTGGGAGATTCTGCGGCCGACCCCGAAGTCCGCCGCAATCGAAGTGTTCCTGGCCGATGGCACGACTCCGGCCGCGGGCGTCGCGCTCACGGCGGGCGACAAGGTCGTGGTGAAGGGCTCGGGCTATGACCCGACCGCGAACCTGGGCACCGGGGGGCGTGGTGTGCCGATCCCGAAGCACCTCCCGCAGGGCACATATGTGGTGTTCGGCAACTTCGCGTCCACGTGGCAGCCGTCGACCGGGGCCGCATCCTCGGCCCGTTCCGTGGGCGCGCAGGTCTGGGCTCTCGCCGAGGGTGTGCTGAATCAGGTTCCGGCGCAGTATCAGGGCGCGATCCGCGCGCAGTGGGTCGACATCGCGGCCGACGGCACTTTCCAGACCACGCTGACCCTCCAAGATGCGTCCGCGACCCCTGGCTCGTACGGTGTCTACACGTACGCCGCCGGCGGAGTGGTCAACGCCGATCAGGAGCGCAGCGTCGCCCTGAACTACGGCGTCGCCTCGGGCGTGACGACCACGGTGAAGTCTGCGAGTGCGAGCGGCGGACTCACGGTCACCGCCTCCGCCTCCAAGCTCGGCGCGATCACCGGCGCCTACGTCGCGCTGATCGAGAAGGGCACCGAGGCGAACGTCACCGGCAGCAGCGGCTTCCTGGCGATGCAGTACGTGCGGAACATCTCTGGTGGCGCGCTCTCGGTCGACTTGACCGCAGCCACCGACACGCTCGACCGCACGAAGTCGTACGAGGTGATCGTGTGGAAGCAGCACTCGATGCCCGATGCGAGCACGATCTACGGGCGGAGCACCGTCACGGTCACCGGTGCGCAGTGGGACACGCTGTTCCCCGCGGGGCCCACGACGACGACGACGGTGAAGACGGCGACGGCGAAGGACGGACTGACCGTCAACGCCGCAGCCACGAACCTCGGTGAGATCCCCGGCGCCTACGTCGCACTGATCGAGGCCGGAACCGAGGCGGAGGTGAGCGCCGACGGCGGTTTCCTCGCGATGCAGTACGTGCAGAAGGTCACGTTCGGTGCCTTCTCGGTCGACCTCACGACCGCGGCGAAGAACCTCGACCGCACGAAGTCGTACGAAGTGGTCGTGTGGAAGCAGCACTCAATGCCCGATGCGAGCACGATCTACGCGCGCTCCACCGTGACCATCACTCCGGCGCAGTGGGACGCCCTGCTCGACGTGAAGGAACCTGAGGTACCGGTCACGCCGGTCACGCCGACGGCTCCGGCGGCGAGCGTTCCCGGAGGCTCCCTCCGCTGGGCCATCTCCTCGTCGTTCACCGACTACATCACGGGCAACATCGCCAAGGGGTCCATCACAGTCTCCGACGGCGCGACCCGTTCCGGCGGTCAGTTCCAGTTCGGCCAGACCGTCGGGGGCGACTTCGACGTGAACACCGGTCTCGGAAGCGTCGTGTATCGCGGATCGGTGCGCTTCACCGGACACCAGGGCGTGCTCGACGTGACGGTCTCGAACCCGTTGATCCGCATCACCTCGACGAACGCGGCGACGCTGTACGTCACCAGCGGCGGCGTGCAGGTGCCGTTCGCGACGCTCGACCTGTCCGGCGCGGCGCGCGTCGCTGCCAACGGCGCCGTGACCTACACGGCGGCTCCTGCGGCGCTGACCTCTGAGGGACGCGATCGGGTGCTCTCGGGCTACGGCACCGCACTGAACCCGGTGACCTTCACGATCGGCTCCGTCGCCTCGGCGCCGGCCGGATCGAGCGGCACGGTCGCCGCGGCGGTCGTGAAGCCGAAGGTCTCGCTGCCATCGACCCCGCCGGCGACCGCGGGCATCGAGGCCGACGAGGCCGCTCTGGCCGCGCTCGCCGCGGGGCAGCCCGCGACGGTGTCCGCATCCGGATTCCGGGCGAACGAGCAGGGGATCAAGGTCGTCGTGTATTCGACCCCCGTGCTCCTCGACACGGTGACGGCCGACGAGAACGGTGTCGCGACCTGGTCGGGTGCCCTTCCCGCCACCCTCGAGGACGGCGAGCACACGCTCACGTTCCAGGGCTCCGTGAACCGCGGACTGGTGTTCACCCTGAACAGGGCGACGGCGGCGATCGGCGTCTGCGCGGTCGAGGGCGCCACGCTCAAGTGGGGCTACAAGGAGTCGTTCCGCACATACATCGAGGGCATCGCGAAGGGCGGCTGGACCCTGACCGACGTGACCTACGAATACCCCGACTACGTGTGGGGGAACGGGACGGGTTCCCTGGACGACGAGAGTCTCGCCGGCCTGATCACCTACGGCGGCAGCATCACCTTCACGGGTCATGACGGCGCACTGAACACGACGCTCGCGAACGCGGCGGTCGAGCTCGCGGGAGACAAGGGCTACCTCGTGTTCGACGTGACCGGCACCACGCAGGGCGGGGAGAGCATCGATCAGAAGGGGGTCCGCCTCGCGGAGTTCGCCCTCGGTGATGCCGCGGTCGTCGACGGCGCGCTGACCCTCGACGCGATCCCCACCACGCTGACCGAGGCCGGGGCCTCAGCCTTCGGCACCTATGCCGCGGGAGAGGAGCTCGACCCCGTCACGGCCGTCATCCCGGTCGGCACGGACTGCGGCGTCTCGGAGGAGAAGCCGGAGTCCGACTCCGAGGCGACTGCGGTGGTCACCGCCGCGGACGAGCCCGCCGACGCCGAGGGTGCTCCGGTGTGGCCGTGGATCGTCGGCGGCCTCGTCGTGGTCGCCCTCGCTGCCACCGGCGGTGTGCTGATCGCCCGCCGCAACCGGGTGGCGGAGACCACCGACACGACCACCGAGGTCTGATCGCGGTGACACGGAACGGCCCTCCCCGCAGCGGACGTGGGGAGGGCCGTTCTGCCGCTCGTGAGACCGGTGCACGGCGGCCTTCGTCGGTGGGACAATGGAGACATGACCCCCACCGACTCCCACCAGACCGTCGAAGCGACCGTGCGCCGCGTGCCGCGGTACGGCGTGCTCATGGGCATCGGCGTCGTGGTCGGTGTGATCGCGGCGGGTATCCTCACCTGGACCGGCAGCTTCGACGAGTCGCAGGCCCTCGACATCGTCTATCCGCCCGGTCAGGTGTTCGGCTTCCTGCTGCTGTGGACGGTTCCGATCGGGATCGCCCTCGGAGGCGTCGTCGGCCTGATCCTGGAGCGTCTCGCCCGTCGCCACGACCGGGTCGTGCGGGTCGACCGCGAGACCGTCGTCGACGAGGACTGACGTCTACGCCAGTTCGGCGATCACCGGACGGATCGCGGCGTCGAACGCCACGACATCCCGGCGCAGGCCATCGGTGACGGCGACCGTGAGGGCTCCGATCCACCAGATGCCGCGCTGCGAGAACGGCAGCACCTGCACGTTCAGCTCGAACGAGTGCGCGCGCCGACCGACTTCGCGTTCGAATTCCGCGATCGCACTCGCATACGCGCGGTAGGCATCGCCGCCGGTGTGGCTCTTCATCGAGGTCACGTACCTGTCGTGCGCCGCGCGCGCGTACAGCAGGGCCGACGTCGCCTGGGGTGCGATCGCCGCCATGAGCTCCTCGGCACCGCGGGCGGGCAGCGCGACCAGGGTGTCGAATCCGTCGACGAGTTCGAGCGGCACATCCGAGGGGTGGGCGCGAGGTTCCACCGTCATGTCCCAGTAGTGGCGCCACTGCGCTTCGAGATCGGGGGAGGCGTCGGCGGCATCGGGGGCGCGGACGGCGAGCTCCCGCAGACTCGGCAGGTCTTCGGGAACCCGGATCCCGAGCTGTTGCCGCAGTGCGAGCGCGACGAGCACCGGAACGCTCGCGTCTTCGCGGATGAGCCACTGCGGCTTGTCTGCCATGGCCCCATCGTAGGCGGACGGTCGACGGCGGCGGCCCTCCGGGTTCACATGTCGCCGGGTGAGAACTCGGGTGGACGCTTGGCGAGGAATGCCCGGATGCCCTCGTCACTGTCCTGATGCGTGAAGGCGATTCCGTACAGCCGAGTCTCCTCCGCGAAGGCCGCACTCCTGTCTTCCTGCACGGCGGCTCGCAGTGCCTGACGGGCCATCGCGGTGGCGGCGCGCGAGCGGCGTGGTCCGGACGAGAGAGCAGCGACCGCCTCGCGCAGGACGCTGTCCCTCGGCGCGAGACGTGTCGCGAGGCCGTGCGCCTGCGCTCCGACACCGTTCAAGGCCCGACCGGTGAGGACCATCTCCGCCGCCAGTCCTGGACCCACCCGCTCGACGAGTCGCCGAACTCCCCCGAAGCCGGGAAGGAGGCCGAGAGTCGGCTCCGGCAGAGCGAAGTGAGAATCCGGTGTCGCGTAGATGGTGTCGCAGGCGAGCGCCAGCTCCAGGCCGCCCCCCACCGCGGGGCCGTCGACGCACGCGATGGTGGGGCACGGCGAATCCTCGATCTGCGACAGGAGTGACTTCGCCGCCAGGGCGATCCGTCGTCCTGCTGCGGCCGGGTCGTCGGACACCCGCGCGAGGTGCAGCTCGCCGATGTCGGCTCCGGCGCAGAACGCGGACCCGGCTCCGCTGATCACGATGCCGGACAGCGTCAGGCGCTCGAGCGTGTGGAAGGCGCGACCGAGCTCGGTGAGCATGAGGGCGGACAGCGCGTTCCGCCGCTCCGGTCGCTGCAGCCGGATGTGGACGACGGGACCCTCCGTGGTGACCTCGATCGTCTCGTAGCTGTGGTCCATGGGTTCCCGATCGCCGTTCATGAGTCCCAGATCGCTCCGAAGGCGGGGATGCCCTGCTGTTCGAGTCCTTCGACGATGGACCAGGTCGTGGTGCTGTTCGAGATGCAGATCACTGCTTCGGCTCCTGTCGTGGTGACGGCATGGCGGGCGAGGGCGAGGAGGTCGGGCTTGCCATCGGAGGCGGTGTCCCAGACGAGGGCATCGGGGACGGCCCTGCGGATCTCGGCGACCAGCTCCGTCCCGTACGTGCTCTGCGGAGCGCGTGCAGACCAGACCAGGTGTGCCGGCGCCGTTCCGGCGAGGAGATGCGGCAGGCACGGGCCGATGCCACTGCCGGTGGCCACCCAGACCACCTTCCGGAAGAGCTTGTCGATGTTGCCGACGCCGGCGGTCGGGATGCCCTTGACCCAGACGTGCCCTGGCTTGTCGTCGATGAATCTGCTCGTCCAGTCGCCGGCGCGCGAGATCGTCAGCCGGAAACCCGGTTCGCCGGGCGACGGCACGTTCGCGAAGGAGTGCCATTCGCGCAGGGGGTTGCGACTGATCGACGTGGAGGACCCGGCGAACGGGGTGACGCCGTAGTCGAACCGGGCGATCGCGACGTGGCTCGACGGTGTCGAGATGTCGACGGGGACTCTCCGCAGCCGCATCCAGGGGAGCGCGACGCTCACCGTCGTGGCGAGGAGGAGCCAGAGCGGAGCGGAGAAGGTCACCTGCAGGAGCGAGGCCCGCGCGTCGACGAGCATCGCGATCGTCTGCACCCAGACGAGGACGAGCAGCAGCCAACCGCCGAACCGGTGCGTGAGCTCGAAGGCGTCGTGCCATCGCGCACGCAGGGAGGGCAGCGCGGTGACGAGCATCGCGATGAGGACCGACGAGCCCAGGACCGCGGTGATCGTGAACAGGGGCGAGGGCCCGTCGGCGATCGTGAGCACGCAGAAGGCGAGGTACCAGACAGTCGCGCTCACGGCGGCGCCGACGTGCACGCCGCCGAAGCTGTAGATCTTGCCGAGGCCCCACCTCACACGAAGCGGTGCCGTGGGGCTGATGCTCGTCGCCAGCCGGAACAGGGCGTTGATCACGTACTGCTGACGCACGATCGCCGCCAGGAACACGTTGACACCCGCGACGATGAATGCCTGCTCCGCGGTCGGAGACGGATTCGCGGCCCACGCCACGAGATTCAGCAGGATGATCGCCAGTGCGAGACGGTTGTACGGCCTGAGACGGCGGGACCGCCGGAGCCGGGACCACCGGCCAGGGACCGGCGGTGTGTCGAGCGTCACTGCGGAGAGTGAGACGCCGGTCATGCCACTCGCCTCTGTCGTGCGCCCGTTTCGATCATGCGCAGCACCGCCGCGCGGTCGGCCTTGCCCCGTGTCGTCAGGGGGATCCGATCGACGGCGATGATGTCGGACGGCACGCAGTAGTACGGAAGCAGCACGGCGACGGCGGCCCGTGCCGCCTCGGGGTCTGCGCTCGCCGGAGTGATCACGGCTCCGAGGCGTCGCGCGTCGAGCTGCACGGTTACCGCCGTGGTGCAGGACAGGCTCGTCTCCAACGCCCGCGACACCGAATCGAGCTCGACGCGGAATCCGCGTACCTTCACCTGGTCGTCCGTGCGGCTCAGGTGCTCGAGCTCGCCGCGAGACGTCCAGCGGCCGACATCGCGGGTGCGGAACATCCGCCCGCCGTCGGCGGAGAAGGGATCGGGGAGATAGCGCTGCGCGGTCAGCTCCGGATCACCGATGTATCCGAGGGTGACACCGGCACCGCCGACCCACATCTCGCCGATCTCCCCGTCCGGAACGGGTCGCCGTTCGTCGTCGAGCACGTAGACCGTCGTGCCGGGAACCGGAGTCCCGATCGATAGCGCTCGGCCGGGAACATGCTCCACCAGGGTGTTGATGATCGTGATCTCGGTCGGCCCGCACGAGTTGAGGAAGCGATGCTCGGCCGCCCACTCGTCGGCCAGCGCCTGTGGGCAGCGCTCGCCCGCGACGACCACGGTGCGGGCGCGGCAGCGTGCGGACGAAAGGGTGCTCACGATGCTGGGTGTCGCGATGAGCACATCCACCTGCTCGGCGGTCGCGGCGATGTCGGAGCCGCGGATCACCAGCGTGCCGCCATTGACCAGCGTTCCGAGGATCTCCCACATGGCCATGTCGAAAGCGATGTTGAGCACCTGGCCGACGGTCGTCCCCCGGCCGATGCCGAGGTCGCCGGGGGCATTCCGGAACAGGTTGACGAGGTTCCCGTCCGTGACCTGGACGCCGTTGGGCGACCCCGTGGTGCCTGAGGTGTAGATCACGGCGCAGACGTCCGACGCGCGCCGGTCCACGAATGCGTGCGTCACGGCTGTCTCCATGCCGTCGATCCGCGTGCCGTCGATCCGCGTGCCGTCCGACGGGATGCCGTCGATCGGCACGGCGTCGATGCCGTCCGGCATGGCGCCGAGGAACTCCTCGGTCGTGAGCGCGACACGCATGCGGGAGGAGGCTGCCACGCGACCGAGCAGCACCCGCGGTGAGATCCGCGCATCTTGGGGAGCGTAGGCTGCGCCGGTCTTCAGCACGGCCAGGATCCCGACGACCATCGGGATCGAACGCTGCAGGAAGACCCCGACCACATCACCGCGTCCGATGCCGCGCGCGCGTAGGTGTGCAGCCAGTATCCCGGCAGCCTGATCGAGCTCGGCATAGGTCATAGAGGCGGACTGATGGCGCACTGCCTGTTCATCGGGGTGCCGAGCGACGTTCGCTTCGAACAGAGCGGTGACGGACGCGGACGGTTCCGTGCGAGAAGGCGAAGACGGGCGCGTGATCGTCGAGGCGGCAGGGGCGATCGTATCGGTCATCAGGTGTCCTTTCCGCCCCGCGTGCGGATCCCGAGGCCGAGAGGAAGGCGACGGAGCGGGGCGTGAGCGCCAACGCTAAAGATCGCCTCGGCGCGCGAACGGAGTTCTTTCGGAACGGTAAGGAACCGGGGCGTCTCGGAGCTTCGGGCCTCATCATGTCCGCCCTGGCGCTGGCGAGATGGTCGCGGATGACGGGTCGGACTTCGCGGAGAGAGTGACCTGCTCCGGGCGGTAGGCTGGGGGCGTGGCTGCCTCCCCCACCAACCCCTATTCCGAAGCCGGCGTCGACACCGCTGCAGGTGATCTCGCCGTCGAGCTGATGAAGTCCTCCGTGCGCGCGACGCACGGTCCCGAAGTGCTCGGCGGTGTCGGCGGATTCGCCGGCCTGTTCGACGCCAGCGCGCTGCGCGACTTCCGTCGTCCGCTGCTCGCGACCAGTACCGACGGCGTCGGCACGAAGGTCGCGATCGCGCAGGCCATCGACAAGCACGACACGATCGGCCAGGACCTGGTCGGCATGGTCGTCGACGACATCGTGGTGGTGGGCGCGAAGCCTCTCTTCATGACCGACTACATCGCGTGCGGCAAGGTCTATCCGCAGCGTATCGCCGACATCGTGCGCGGCATCGCCGAGGCATGCTCCGCGACCGGCACGGCTCTGGTCGGCGGAGAGACGGCGGAGCACCCCGGTCTGCTCGGACCGCGCGACTACGACGTGGCGGGAGCGGCGACCGGTGTGGTCGAGGCGGATGCGATCCTGGGCGCCGACCGCGTGCAGGACGGTGATGCGGTCATCGCCGTGGCTTCCAGCGGACTGCACTCCAACGGCTACTCCCTCGTGCGGCACATCATCACCGGTGCCGGCATCTCCTACGGCGACAACGCCGCGGACTTCGGAACCACGTGGGGCGAGGCGCTCCTCGAGCCGACCCGCCTCTACACCCTTCCGCTGCTGCGTCTGATCGAGCAGCTCGGCGGTTCGGCCGGGGTGGGTGGCGTCCACGCGCTCAGCCACGTCACCGGCGGCGGCATCGCGGCGAACCTCGCCCGCGTGCTCCCGCGGGGCAGCTGGGCCGAGGTCGACCGCAGCACCTGGTCGCCGAGCCCGGTGTTCCGAGTGCTCAGCGACATCGCCGGTTCCACGCTGGAGTCCGCCGAGGGCACCTGGAACCTCGGTATCGGATTCCTCGCGGTGGTCGCTGCGGACAAGAAGGACGCCGCGATCGCCGCGCTGAACGCCGAGGGCATGCCCTCGTGGCAGGTCGGGACCGTGGGCTTCGGCCCGCGTCCGGCCGGTGAATTCGAACAGGGCGCCAAGGGCGTCGATGGTGGAGCAGTGCGCCTCGTCGGCGCCTATGCGGACGGAGCGAAGTAAGAGCCCATGTGCGGCATCGTCGGAATGGTGGGCTCTGCCCCGGTCAATCAGGACATCTACGACGCACTCCTGCTGCTGCAGCACCGCGGCCAGGATGCGACGGGCATCGCGACCGCTGAGGCGAACGGCGTGATGCACAACGCCAAGGCACAGGGCATGGTCCGCGAGGCCTTCCGCACCCGTGACATGCGCGCCCTGCTCGGCAACGTGGGTCTGGGTCATGTGCGCTACGCCACCAAGGGCACGGCCTCGAACGAGGAGGAGATGCAGCCGTTCTACGTGAACGCGCCGTACGGCATCATCCTCATCCACAACGGCAACCTCACCAACACGCGTGAGCTCACGGCCGACATGGCCAAGCGGGACCGTCGCCACCTCAACTCCTCGAGCGACACGGAGCTGCTGCTCAACGTGCTCGCCGGTGAGCTGCAGAACACCACCTCGACCGTCGATCTCGACCCCGAGCGGGTGTTCGAGGCCGTTGCCCGCACGCACGAGCGCATCGAGGGCGCCTACGCCGTGATCGCGGTGATCGCCGGATACGGTCTGCTCGCCTTCCGCGACCCCTTCGGCATCCGCCCGCTGATCCTGGGCCGCCGTCCCTCCACCGTCCCCGGCGCCGAGGGCAAGGACGAGTGGGTCGTCGCGAGCGAGTCGCTGGTGCTCGAGAACGGCGACTACGAGGTCGTGCGTGAGGTCGAGCCCGGTGAAGCCGTCTTCATCACCAACGATGGCGAGCTGTTCTCCCAGCAGTGCGCCACCGCCGCGACGCTCGCGCCCTGCGCGTTCGAGTACGTCTACCTCGCCCGCCCCGACTCCGTCATGAACGGCATCTCCGTGTACGAGTCGCGTCTGCGCATGGGCGACAAGCTCGCCGACACGATCGCCAAGCACGTGCCGATGGACAAGATCGACGTGGTCATGCCGATCCCCGATTCGTCGCGTCCCGCCGCGATGGAGGTCGCGCGCAAGCTCGGCATCGAGTACCGCGAGGGCTTCTACAAGAACCGCTACGTCGGCCGCACCTTCATCATGCCGGGGCAGGCGGTGCGCAAGAAGAGCGTCCGCCAGAAGCTCAACGCGATGTCGACCGAGTTCCAGGGCAAGAACGTGCTCCTCATCGACGACTCGATCGTGCGGGGAACGACCTCCAAGGAGATCATCCAGATGGCGCGGGATGCCGGCGCCGCCTCCGTCACCTTCGCGTCCGCAGCACCTCCGGTGCGGCACCCGCACGTCTACGGGATCAACATGCCGTCGCGCCATGAGCTCATCGCACACGGACGCACGATCCCCGAGATCGCCGAGGAGCTCGGCTGCGACCATCTCGTGTATCAGGAGGTCGAAGACCTCAAGGCCGCCATCACGGAGGGTTCCGTGCTCACGGATCTCGACATGAGCTGCTTCGACGGGCGATATGTGACCGGCACGGTCTCCGACGAGTATCTCGCCTGGGTGGAGGGGTCGCAGACTTCATGACGATGCCGAGCGCACGACCGCTGTGGCAAGGTCGGGCTCTCGCACTCGTGGGGATCGTCCTGGTGGCGTTCTCGCTGCGTTCCGCGGTCGCCTCCCTGTCGCCGGTCATCGATCACGTCGCCGCGGACTTCCCGGTCTCGCCCGTCGTTATCGGTCTGATCGGGGCCGCGCCTCCGGTGTGCTTCGCGATCTTCGGTCTGCTCACGCCACTGTTCGAGCGGCGCTTCGGTCTGGAGCGGATGGCGGTCGTCGCGATCACGCTGATGGCGGCCGGGATGCTCCTGCGCGGCGTCGCGCAGGACTCGACGAGCCTGCTCGCGGCCACCGCTCTCGTGTTCGCGGGTGTCGGCTCCGGCAACGTGCTGCTGCCGCCGTTGGTCAAGAAGTACTTTGCAGACCGTCTCGGCGTCATGATGACGGCCTATTCGACCACGCTCGCCGTCTCGACGTTCCTGCCGCCTCTGGTCGCGGTTCCCGTCGCCGACAGTCTCGGCTGGCGGGTGTCGCTCGGCATGTGGGGTGTGGTCGCCGCTCTCGCTCTGGTTCCCTGGATCACGCTGCTGGTGCGTTCACGCTCCGAGAACGACGACCGCGCGATGACCACGGAGCTGCTGGTCCCGGATCCGACCGACGGCGTGGACGACGTCCGCGACGCGGTGGCCGCATCCACCGGACCCATCACGACCCAGTCCGCCAACCCGAAGGCGTTCGGGCGGCTGTGGCGGCTGCCGCTGGCCTGGTCGCTCGCTCTCGTGTTCGGCACCTCGTCCACCATGGCGTACGTCGCCTTCGCATGGCTGCCCACCATGCTCGTCGACATCGGCGGCGTCACCCCGGCCACGGCGGGGTTCCTGCTGTCGCTGTTCGCCCTGGTGGGTCTGCCGTGTTCGATGCTCGTCCCCGTGCTCGTGGTGCGTTTCCAGGCCACCCGCCCCCTGTTCTTCGTGGCGGTGGCCGCGGGGCTGGTCGGGCTTCTCGGCCTGCTGTTGTTCCCGACCGTCGCCCTGCCGCTCTGGGTGGCGATCTTCGGCCTCACGGCCATCATGTTCCCGCTCAGTCTCGTGCTGCTGAGCATCCGCGCCCGCACTCCGGAGAGCGCAGTGGCGCTGAGCGGTTTCGTGCAGAGCATCGGCTACGGGATCGCGGCGACCTTCCCGCTGCTCGTCGGGCTTCTCCACGAGACCACCGCGGGCTGGCAGGTTCCGCTGCTGGTCGTCGCGGGAGTGCTCGTGGCCTCCATCCCTGCGGGCATCGTCGCGGGTCGTCGGCGCACCGTCGAGGACGAGTGGGAGCGCCGGCACGGGCGCTGGTGATGCGCTCGATCAGCGCGCCGACCGCGGCGGGGCCGTCGATGAGCGGACGATGAGCTGAGGATCGGTGGAGGGCATCTCGCCCACCGCCTCATGACCCTCGATCTGGGCGATCACCCGGAGGGCGGCTGCCCGGCCCATCGCCTCGAAGGGCTGGCGGACCGTCGTGAGGGCAGGGGAGGCGTACGCGGCGAGGGCGATGTCGTCGACGCTCACCACCGAGACGTCCTCGGGAACGCTGCGTCCGGCCTCGTGCAGCGCGCGGATCAGGCCGAACGCCATCTCGTCACTGCTGACGAACACGGCCGTGGCCTCGGGGATGGCGGCGATCGTACGACCCGCGCGGTAGCCCGACTCGGGTGTCCAGTCGGCGGGGATCAGCGGCGGGGGTACGATCCCCCGGTCGCGCAGCGTCTGCTCCCAGGCTTCGCTGCGCTGCTGCGTCTCGGTCCAGTAGTCGTCGCCCGAGACATGCCACACGGTCTTGTGGCCGAGGTCGAGGAGGTGCTCGACCGCGAGGCGGGCGATCGCGCGCTGATCGACGGCGAGCGGAGCATCCTCTTCGAGAGAGGTGCGCTCGCTGCGGGTCGCGGGCGTGCGCTCGGTGCGCGCCCTCATGGCCGGGCTCTCGAGTTCGAGCGGCACACCGAGGATGATGCCTTCGGCTCCCTGGCGCTCGAGTCGGTCGAACGCTTCGAGGAAGGCCTCGGCGGAAGCGTGATCGGCGACGGCCGCGGTCGAGACCGTGTATCCGTTCGCCGCCGCGGCCTGCTGGATGCCGACGCCGAGGGCTGCCGACGAGTAGCGGTCGGTGGAGACGACGATCACGCCCAGCACGCGTGTGCGACCTGACGCCAGTGAGGCGGCTGCGGCGTGCACCCGGTAACCGAGTTCCTCGACCGCTGCCAACACGCGCCTGGCGGTGTCGGGGCGCACGTTGTCCTGCCCCGACATGACGCGGGAGACGGTCTGTGTGGAGACACCGGCAAGCTGGGCGACATCGACCTGGCTGGGGGCGCGGTCGTCTCTCGGGCGACGAGGTGACATGTGCTCAATGGTAGCGATCAATCGGCGTGAATCCAGGAGGCGCGGAGTATCGTGATGCGATAATGTGAACGCAAACACTCGTGCTTGGAGCGCTATGCCTGACCTTCTCGCCTCGGCTGTCGACGCCGTGTCCGCTGCCGTCGACACTCGGGCCGCCGTGCCGCCGATCGGCGCTCCCGCCCTGTCCTGGCGCGACGGGGAGATCCTTCGCGACGGCGTCGCGCACCGCATCATCGCCGGTTCGATCCACTACTTCCGGGTGCATCCCGACCAGTGGGAGGATCGCCTCCGCCGCCTCGCCGCGATGGGCGCGAACACGGTCGACACGTATGTCGCGTGGAACTTCCACGAACGCGTCGAGGGCGATGTGCGCTTCGACGGCTGGCGTGACATCGAGCGTTTCATCCGCCTCGCCGGAGAGGTGGGCCTGGATGTCTTTCTGCGGCCGAGCCCCTACATCTGCGCGGAGTGGTCCAACGGCGGCATCCCGTTCTGGCTGTCCGGTCGCGTGGCTGCGCTGCGCACGAGCGATGTCGGCTTCCTCGCGGCCGTCGACGCCTGGTACGACGAGCTGATTCCCCGCCTCGTCCCGCTGCAGGCTGCGCACGGCGGACCCATCGTCGCGATCCAGGTCGAGAACGAGTACGGCTCTTTCGGCAGCGATCCCGCCTACCTCGCGCATCTGCGTGACGGGCTCCGTCGCCGAGGGATGGTCGAGATGCTCACGACCGCCGACGGCATCACGAGCGACATGATCGAGCACGGCAGTGTGCCCGGCGCGATGGCGACATTCACCTTCGGCACCGGCGTCGCCAAGGCGGTGGAACTGCGTCGTCACGGCGATGCGCTCATGTGCAGTGAGCTGTGGGGCGGGTGGTTCGACCATTGGGGCGAGCGGCACCACGTGCGTTCGGCCGCGAGTGCCGGCGGAACCATCGAGGAGCTGCTGCGTGCGGGTGGGTCCGTGAGCCTCTACATGGCGCACGGAGGCACGAACTTCGGCCTGTGGAACGGGGCGAACCACGATCGGGTGCTGCAGCCGACCGTGACCAGTTACGACTCGGATGCGCCGATCGGCGAAGACGGCACCCTCAACGAGAAGTTCCATGCGCTTCGGGCGATGTTCGCGCCCTTCCATGGGACTGCTCTTCCGCCTGTGCCCGCGGCGCCGCGTCGGCAGGCTGCGGCGACCGCAGCGCTCACCCCTCGTTCCTCTCTGATCGAGCTGATCGCCTCGCTTCCCGTGATCGGCGAGGTATCGCCGCGACCGCGCACCTTCGAAGAGCTCGGCGCCGAAGACGGGCTCGTCGCCTACGAGGCTGATGTGTCCTTCCCCGCCGAGGCGACGCTCACTGTCGACGGACTGCACGACCGGGCGGTGGTGTTCCTCGACGACCTTCGGCTCGGCGTGCTCGAGCGGGATGGCGAGACGTCTCTGCCCCTGCCACGCGAAGGCGGTGTCGGCCGGCTCGTCATCGTCGTCGAGAGCCTGGGCCGCATCAACTACGGCCCCTACACCGGAGAGGGCAAGGGCATCATGCGCGGCGTGATGATCGGCCGCCGACTGGTCAACGGGTGGACACATCGCCTGATCCCGCAGGATGCTCCTGCGGCGACCTCCCGTTCGGTCGACAGCGCCGACGACGGGGTCGCCGTGGCCTCGTTCGACGTCGCTGAACCGCTCGACGCCTGGCTCGCCTTTCCCGGCGGCTCGAAGGGCATGGTCTGGTTGAACGGGTTCCTCCTCGGCCGGTACTGGAAGGTCGGACCGCAGGAGACGCTGTACGCACCGGCGCCGCTGTGGCGGACGGGTCGCAACGAGATCGTGGTGCTCGACACCGACGGACTCGGCGAGACGGTCGAGATCCGCGAGCAGCCCTCCTTCGGCGAGACCGAGGAGTTCATCGGCTCCTGACCGCTCTGCTGCTGTCCCGAGGCCCATCCTCCACGCCGACACCCATCGTCTCCGGCGGCTGTGAGGGTGGGTCTCGTCGCGGAGCATGGGTTTCACTGCCCCAGCACCTGAGGACATGTTTGCGCTCGCTTGGCAAAAAGCCTTGATATAGGAGCCCACGTCCGCTTACAGTGATAGCGCAAACATCGATGTGGGTCGTCGATGACCACTTGCGGCGCACCGGGGCGTCCGTCCTCCCGACGTCGCTCCGATCGAGAGGCAAGACGTGTCGAAACCTTCCCGACCGCCCCGCGCCGCCGTCGCTCTCAGCTCCGTGCTGGCGACCGCGCTCGCAATCGGCGGTGTGCTCACCCCGGCGACGGCTGCGCAGGCCGCCGACCTCGTTGCGGTGCCCAAGACCGACTACCGCCTGCACGCGGTCTCGAGCGAGTCGGACCCCTATCCGGCGCCGCCGTCGCTCGACGGCACCGCTCTGGGCGCCTTCGACGGCGACTTCGCGACGCAGTGGACTTCGCGGTACGCCGCGAACGCCCCGTTCCCGCACTGGATCGTCGTCGACCTGCAGCGCTCGCTCTCGGTGAAGGCCCTCGACTACTCGGTCAAGAAGGGTCAGGGCGTCGCCGCTAAGACGGTGGAGGTCTATGTGACCGACGACGCGGATGTCGCGCGCAACTCTCCGGCCGACGGCGGATGGGGTGCGGCCTCAGGAACAGCGACGCTGCACGCACCGACGGCGAACGACGAGAAGCAGCGCATCACCCTCGATTCCGCCAAGGACGGCCGCTACGTTGCTTTGCTCGTGATCGACGCGCAGGGCACCACAGGGGGAGGGGCGGGCGAGATCGAGGTCCTCTCCGACGAGCCGCTGCCTCCGATCGTCACCGAACCGGAGACGCCCGACACCGATGAGACGGTCGAGATCGCCGCCGGTGGTACGACAGCCATCGTGTCGACCGAGTTCCCCCGCATCACCGGATATCGGGTGGGTGGGGAGAGCATCGCCGGCCAGCGCAGCTCCGCGAAGACCTGGTCGGTGAACGGCACGACCTACCCCTCGACGACCACCTCGACATCCTCGGCGACCGGGGTCGATTACGTGTCCACGCTCACCGGCATCGACGTGACCGTGCGCAGCAGCATCCGGGTCGCGAAGGACGGGACTGTCGGGTTCGAGGTCACCGCCGTCGAAGGCGGGGCCACAGTGACGACGCTCGGACTCCCGGACAACGCGTTCCTCTCCGTGAGCGCCGCGGATGCCGGTGCAGCGCTCGACCGCACCGTGATCAGCCCTGACAGCACGAAGAACGCCGACGAGCACATCGCCGTCGACGCCTCGACGGCCACCGGTCAGAAGGGGGCGGCCTTCGCCTTCCTCGGCAATGGTGCGCTCGTGGGCAGCGTCATCACCAACGCGACGACGCAGGCATCCGGCGGCACAGCCTCGTGGAACACGCGCCTGACCACGCGCGTGACCGAGACGGCGGGTCGCACCGCCGAGATCGGATCCAGCGCCTGGCTGATCCACCCGACGACCGCCGTCGACAGCCGCGTGACCACCTACGCGCTGCCGAAGGTCACGGTGCTCCTCGCCGCCGACCGCAACGGCGACGCGACGGTCGACTGGCAGGACGCCGCGATCCGCTACCGCGAGGTCGACACCCCGCGTCTCGGCGCCGACCGGGTCGCGGAGCGCGTCGTCAGCAGGATCCCGTTCAACTTCGCCTCCAGTGCGACGAACTACTTCGACCTCACCCTCGACAACACCAAGCGCATCGCGAACCAGACCGACGGTCTCGGCCAGTGGGTGCTCAACAAGGGCTACGGCAGCGAAGGCCACGACTCCGCGAACACCGACTACGGCGGGAACTACAACGAGCGCGCGGGCGGGCTGACCGACCTGAACAACCTCGTCGATGAGGGGGCGAAGCTCAACGCCGACATGAGCGTGCACGTCAACGCCACGGAGATGTATCCGCAGGCCGACGCGTTCGACTCCGCGATCATCGACGGAGCGGCGCCGTACAAGCCGGGATGGAACTGGCTCGACCAGTCGTACTACATCAACCAGCAGGCCGACCTCGGCACCGGACGCGTGCTCGACCGCTTCCAGCAGCTGCGCGACGAGGTCCCCGGCCTCAGCGGCGTCTACATCGACGTGTACTACTCCAACGGCTGGGTCGCCGAGGAGCTCGCGGACGAGTTGAACGGCATGGACCTCGAGGTGGCGACCGAGTGGGGTGACAAGTTCGTCGACAGCACGGTCTGGTCCCACTGGCCGAACGACCTCAGCTACGGGGGCGTGACCAACAAGGGCATCAACTCGACCATGGTGCGCTTCATCCAGAACGGGCAGGCCGACGTCTGGAACAACGACGCCCTGCTCGGCCAGCAGCGTCTGGTCGACGCCGAGGGCTGGGTCGGCAACCGCAACTGGGACGGTTTCGTCGACAACATCTGGACGCAGAGCCTGCCGACCAAGTTCCTGCAGCACTTCGACCTGTTGACCTACGAGGCCGGTGCGGAGGCGACTCTGACCGATGATGTGGCCGTGCGGATGGACGGCAGCACCAGGGTCGTCACCATGGACGGCGCGACGGTGCTGCGCGGCGACTCCTACCTGCTTCCGTGGCAGTCGCTGGCGTCGAACCAGGACACCGGCACGCCCGTCGATGCCGACAAGATGTACTTCTACTCCGCATCCGGCGGCGAGAAGACCTTCGGTCTCACGGACGCGTTCCGGGGCAACACCACCTTCGACGTCTTCGAACTCGGTGACCAGGGCCGCGTCAAGGTGGGTACGGCGAACGCGGACGGCGGTGAGCTCACGCTCAGCGGCGACAAGGGTACGGCCTACGTCGTGGTGCCGCAGGGCGGTGCACAGCGCGCGGCGGTCGAGTACCGCGATGCCGGTCTCGACGACCCGGGGTTCAACTCCGGTTCACTCGATGTGTGGAACCCGCAGGGCGATGTGACGATCGAGCGCACCGACCTCGGCGGTGCGAAGAACGAGTCCCGCGGCGACAACATCGCCGTGTTCGGCGCCGCCGCCTCGTCGATCTCGCAGACCGTGACCGGGCTCACTCCCGGCCAGCGGTACGCGTTCTCGGCTCAGGTGCAGATCGATCCCACTGCGACCCGTGACGTGAGCGTCGCGGTCGACACCGGCTCCGGGGCGGTGACGCGCACGTGGAACCTCTCGCCGACATACAACTACATGCGCGCCGACTCCAAGGCGGGTCAGTACTACCAGCGCGGATCGACGTCGTTCCTCGCTCCCGCTTCCGGTGAGGTGAGGGTCTCGATCGGTGCCGTCGCCGGCGACGCGAAGGTGCGCATCGACAACGCCCGCGTCACGGCCGACACCACCGGTCCGTTCGCAGCCGGCACGGTGTACTCGAACGACTTCGAGGGCAACGAGGCGGGGTGGGGTCCCTTCGTGAAGGGCGACGCCAACGGCATCGACGACCCGCGCACGAGCATCTCGCGCCGGCATGACCCGTACGCGAGCAGCGAGTGGCGCAACACCGCCAAGCCGTTCGATGCGGGGCCCCTCGCCGGGCTGGCGGTGGACACGACGCTCAACGGCGACCACTCGCTGATGTCGCATTCCGAGAACAGCGGAGTCGTCTACCGCACCGATCCGACACTCGTGCCGCTGCAGGCCGGGCACTCCTACCGGGTCGGGTTCGATTACCAGGTCGGGGCGAGTGGTGCGTACCGCTGGCTCACCGGCACGGATGCGGTGGCGGGTGGCAAGGTGACCTCGACGACTCTCAGCCGCACCGGGATCACGCAGGCGTTGGAGACGGCGGAGTTCTCCCAGGACGTGATCGTCGGATGCGGCGACTACACCTGGGTGGGACTCGAGCGCGTGGGCGGACCGGACGTCGACTTCGTGTTGGACGACTTCACCGTCACCGACCTCGGCCCCACGACCGGCGGCACGCCGTGCGCGACGGTGTCCGGCGAAGCGGGCGTCCTGAGCCCCGGAGCGCAGACCGCGTTCACGACCACCTTCACCAACAGCGAGTCGATCGCCGTCGAGAACATCGGCGTTCAGCTCGAAGTGCCGGAGGGCTACGTGGTCGAGGTCGCCGATGACTCATCGAACCTGTTCGACGAGGTCGCGGCCGGCGACAGCGTGGAGACCACCTGGCTGGTCACGGCGCCCGCGGACGCCGCAGGTACGACGGTCGGCATCGGGATCGCGGCGACGTACCTCGCGGACTGCGATGTGCGCACGGTCGGGACGACGCAGGAGGTGTCGGTGTCCTCGCGGGCCCGCATCCCCAACGCGCAGATCTCCGCGACGGCGAGCTCGGAGGAGACCTCGGGCGAAGACGGCGCTGCCGCGAACATGCTGGACGGCAACGCCGGCACGTTCTGGCACAGCCGTTGGAGCTCGGCGGCCACCTCGTACCCGCACGTGCTGACGTTCGACCTCGGTGCTGCCGAGCAGGTCGACGGTGTCTCGTACCTGCGTCGCGGTGCCAACCAGAACGGGCCCATTAAGGGGTACGAGGTCGCGGTGTCGACGGACGGGCAGGCGTACACACCGGTCGCCTCGGGGGAGTGGAAGAACGTGGCCGAGTGGCAGGACGTGGACTTCACGGAGACCACGGCTCGCTACATCCGCGTCACGGCACTCTCTTCGATCTCGGGGACACAGTTCGCCGCAGTCGCCGAGATGGCCGTCTACGGATCCTCCGCACCGCGGGCAGGACACGCTCCGGCGACCCGTCCTGCGGATGACCTGAGTGCGTGCAACCCGGTGATCGACCCGAAGCTCGGGCTCGACACTGACACGGTGCGTGCCGGAGAGACGGTGGGCATGGCGCTCACGGGCTTCGCGCCGCGGTCGACGGTCTCGGTCTGGCTCGACGGCACCAGACTCACGGATGCCACGGTCGATGCGGAGGGTGCGTTGACGACGCGGCTGCTGATCCCCGCGAACGCCGAGGTCGGGAAGCACCGGGTCATCGTGCGGGATGCGGCAGGCACCGAACTCGCGAGCGCACCGTTGAAGGTCAAGAAGGCGAAGCCGGGGAAGAAGGCGACGGTCACGGCCTCCATCGGCTCTGTGTCCGCCGGAGCGACGCTGACCGTGCAGCTGAGCGGCTTCGAGGCCGATGCGCTGGTGCAGCTGTGGCTGCACTCCGAACCCGTGCGGGTCGGCGAGGTGACCGTGTCAGCAGAAGGCGACGCGGTCGCGACCGTCACGATCCCGGCGTCGACACCGGCCGGCGCGCACGCGCTCGTCGCGACCGATGCCCAGGGCGTCGAGCTGGCTCGGGGCGACCTCGCCGTCACGGCTGCGACGGGCAGTGGCAGTGGTAGCAGCGGGGGAGACCTCGCGACGACGGGTGCCGACGGCGCGATCTGGACCGGTGCGGCTCTCGCCGCGCTTCTCACGATGGGCCTCGGCCTGACCCTGTGGCTGCGGAGGCGTCGCCTGAGCTGATCAGCAGTCGCACGAACGGCCCGGAGGCATCCCGCCTCCGGGCCGTTCGTGTCCCCGCTCCCCACTCCCTCCCGCTCCCTCCCCGCTCTCCGCTCCCTCCCCGCTCCCTCCCCGTCGAGTGCACGGCGTCTCGTCGATCGCACGGTTCTCTCCGTGAATGTCCCGTGCGTTCGCGAGCTTCCCGTGCACTCACGGACTCGGCGCGGCTCCCGCGCACGCGGCGAGTCCGCCCCCGGCGTTGTGCTGAGGGCGGACCTGTGGGCTGGGGTGGGGTGAGGAACTAGCCCTTCACCGCGCCGGCGGCGAGGCCGGAGCGCCAGTACTTCTGCAGGGCGAAGAACAACAGCACGAGCGGGATGACTCCGAGCAGGGCACCGAGCATGACGGCGCCCTTGTCCGGGGCGAAGTAGCTCACCATGCCGTAGAGCCCGAGGGTCACCGGCTTCAGATCCTGACTCGAGATCATCATGAGCGGCAGGAGGAAGTTGTTCCAGGTGGCCACGAAGATGAACAGGAAGATCGTCACCATCGCCGGACCCAGAAGCCGCATCACGATCGTGAAGAAGATGCGCGCCTCGCCGGCACCGTCGATGCGGGCGGCTTCGAGCAGTTCGGTCGGCACCGACGACTGGGCGTAGACCATGCCGAGGAACACGCCGAAGGGCGACACCGCGGAGGGGATGATGATCGCCCAGACGGTGTTGGTCAATCCGAGCGCCTGGAACTCGATGTACAGCGGGACGGTCAGCAGAGCGACCGGGAGCAGGAGTCCCGCCATGATGACACCCACCGCGATGCGCTTGCCGGGGAAGGCGAACTTCGCGATCGCGTATCCGGCCATCACCGCGAACAGGGTGCCGATGACGCCTGCGCTCACGGAGTACAGCAACGAGTTGCCGACCCACCGCCAGAACAGGCCCTGGGTCCAGTTCATGAGGCTGTCGTAGTTCGTGCCGAGATTCCAGTCGGCGAACCAGAAGCCGAAGGTCGACGTGAGGTCGGTGTTGTTCTTCGTCGATGCGACGATCAGCCAGTAGACCGGCACGAGGAAGTACAGCGTCGCGACGACCAGTGCGACGATCCCGAACGCCCGCGCGGCCGGAGTGGGCGCGATCGAGGGCGGCGGGGCGTCGACATCGCGCGGTCGGCGGGGCCGTCGGCGGGGGGATGCTCCTGTGGTGATGAGGCGCGTGGTGGTCATGCGTCGCCCTTCCGGCGCTGCAGCAGCGCGTACACGATCGCGAGCACGCCCGCGATCAGAGCCATGAGCAGGGAGTATGCCGATGCGGGGCCGCTGCCGGACGGCGAGATCTCGCCCATCATCGTGTTGTACGTGAGCATCATGGGCGTGAAGTCCTTGCCCATCCACGAGTTCGCGGCCTGCAGCACGACCGGCTCGTTGAACAGCTGGATGGTGCCGATGATCGACAGCAGCACGGCGAGCAGTGCCGCTCCCCGCACGAGCGGCACCTTGATGCGCATCGAGATCTGGAAGCCGGAAGCGCCGTCGAGGCGCGCGGCTTCGTACAGGTCACGGGGGACGGCCTGCAGGGCTGACAGGAAGATGAGCATGTTGTACCCCGTGTAGGTCCAGGTCGTCATGTTCGCCATCGAGAACAGGATCGTTCCCGGCGCCATGAAGTCGGTGCCCTCAGGGAGGAACGGCAGGAAGGGCGAGACCTCCGGGGTGTAGAGGTACAGCCACATCATCGCCGCGATGATGCCGGGAACCGCGTAAGGGAGGAAGAAGGAGAGCCGGAAGAGGGTGGGACGGCGCACGATGAACGAGTCCAGCAGCAGGGCGAGCCCGAGGGCGACGAGGATCATCACCGGGATCTGCAGGGCGGCATAGAGCACCACGCGACCCATGCCGGTCCAGAAGGCGCCGTTGGTCGCGGCGGTGATGAAGTTCTCCAGACCGACGAACGTGTCGACGAGCTCGCCGCCGCCGTAGAGCCCGTCGCCCGCGGGAACCTGGGCGAAGAACGACGACCGGATCGACACGATGATCGGCACCAGGAAGACCAGCACGAACAGCACCGCGAACGGCGTCATGAACAGCCAGCCCGTGAGGCCTTCTCTGCGGGTTCCGAACCGGCGTCTGCGGGCCGGATCCGCGGGGATGCGCGGCGGTGCTGCCGGTGCCGCGCCCCGCGTCTCGGTCACTGTGACCATGGTGTCGCCTCTCGATATCAAGACGACGGCGGAGTGCACGATTGCGCGTGCACTCCGCCGTCGATCATCCGATGATGCCTTCTCGCCCGGTCACTCCGCGACCGGGAGGCCGAGGTCCTTCAGAGAGGCCACTGCCGTGTCCTGCGCCGTGGTGAAGATGTCGGCGACCTTCGCAGTGCCGGCGACGGCTGCCGCTGCGGTCTCGTTCATCTTCGACAGCGTCGAGAAGCCCGGCGCGTAGGGGAAGTCGGGGTTGAGGTTCTCGGTAGCGGTGCCGAGCTCGGCGAGCACGTCCTGGCCGCCGAACTGGCGCAGCATCTTCTCGGGGGTCTCCACGTCGCCCTTCGCGGCCACGACGAGGCCCTGCGACGCGAGGTCGTCGACCTGCGTGTTGAACCAATCGTTGAACTCCATCGCCTCGGCGGGGTGCTCGCAGCCCTTCATGACCGAGACACCGGAACCGCCGTCGGGGCCGCTCATGGCGCCGGCGCCGAAGTCGGGGAGCTGGGCGACGCGCCACTGTCCTTCTGCGGGGGTGCCGTCGAGCGAGTCGAGGAGGAATCCGGCCTCCCACGCCGCTCCGACGTGGCCGATGAGGCTGCCGTCGTTGAGGGCTGCGGTGAAGCCTTCGCCCCAGCGCTCGGTCGCGAGGGTCTGCTTGCCGTCGAGCAGACCCTGCCAGAACGCGGCGACGCGCTCGGAGCCCGCGCCCTCGGCGTCGACCTTCCACTCGTCGCCGGCGGTGCTGAACCAGGTGTCGCCCGCCGCAGCCGACTGGGCGGCGAGCCAGTTCTGCGCCTCATCGGGAGTGAACGCAGTGACGTACTTGCCGGCAGCTGCTGCCGTGGCGGAGTCGGCCGTGAGGTCGTCGAGCGTCTTGGGCGCGTCGAGGCCCAGCGCCTGGAACTCGGCCTCGTTGTAGAAGTACACGAGGGGTCCGGTGTCCTGCGGAAGGCCCACGATCGCGTCGCCGACCTTCATGCCGCTGAACGCGCCGGCGGAGAAGTCGTCCTCGTACTTCTTGGCCTCTTCTGCCACGTCCTGCAGCAGACCCTTGACGAACAGCTGCGGCACCTCGGAGTACCCCGTCTGCGCGAGGCAGGGTCCGTTGCCTGCCTTCACGTCGGTCTCGAGCTTGAGGATCATGTCACTCGACTTGCCGTCGAACTTCGTCGCCTTGACCTGGATGTCGGGGTGCTCGGCGTTCCAGCGATCGACGATCTCGGACGTCGGGGTCATGCCCTCTCCATCGGGGAGACGGTGCAGGTACTCGATCGTGACGGGTTCGCCGCCGGTGCCGTTGTCTCCGGAATCGCCGGATGAGCAGGCTGCGAGGCCGAAGGCCGACACCGCGCCGACGGCGACGATCGCGGCGGTGCGGGTGAAGCGAGGGGTGATTGCCATGCTGTTCTCCTCTTTGAGGTCATGTTCCTGCGGATCGCCCTGGGCGGGGGATTGGCGTCGTGGCGCCGTCGATCACATGCACATCAAATCAGAAAATGTTTGCGCTCACAAGCCTGAGATGATGACCTCTCGGCCGAAAAGTCGATGCGGAAAGGGAGCGCTGACATCGAGCAACCGGCCCGTTCGCGCGTGGCGTTCAGCGGGCGAAGAGCTCGTCGCCGACGCGGACGACACCACCGTGCTGAGCGCCGTCGTCATCCGCGGCCGGCCAGCCGGGGAGAAGCAGCCGTCCGAGGGTCGGCTCCTGTTGGCCGAAAGCTCCGGTGAGGGTGGTGAGGACCTTCGCGTCCCGCCGGCCGTCGTCGGGGTTCGCGTGGGTCGCCAGGCAGCGCACGATGGGGCCGGCGGCGCGGAAGCGCAGCTCACCGATGCGCACTTCGTCCGTCCACTCGAGTTCGCTCCACGGGTCGGCGTCATCGATCACGATGTTCGAACGGAATCGCCGATCGTCGATGCTCATCCCGAGCGCCTCGCCCAGCGCGCGGATGCTGCCCCGGCTGTGCACCGAGACGTAGCCGCGCGAGCGGTCCTGGAAGCGGGACGTCTCGCCGTCGCCGACGAGCACGATCGGAAGACGGCCCGGTCGTCGGAGGCGGCGACCCTCGGGGGTGGCGAGGACGAAGTCGGTGACGGCATCCGCGATCTCCCGGCGCCCCTCCTCGTCGATGCCTGCGTCGACGAGGATCGCACCGGCGTGCACGATACGGATGCGGCGGCTCCCGTCGTCGTAACTCGTGCGCAGAGCAGCGAGCGCGGGGAAATCCTGGAGGGCGAGCCCCTTGGCTTTGGGCCAATAGTCGAAACCGTCGCGGTCCTCCGGCTCGGTCGCGTCTGCGAACCGGAACGCGAGCACGCGATCGCCGCCGACTCTGCCGTCGGACTGCACCGTCAGGGATTCACGTCGTTCGGGCGTGAGGCCCTTGATCGGGTGACGGTAGAGGGCGACGACGCGAGGCATGAGGAGATCCTCTCAGCTGCCGGCCCCGGAGCACGAAGAAACACCCGCACGTCGTGCGGGTGCCACGAACAGAGGGGCGGTCAGGCCTTCTCTAGTTCGTCCTCATCTTCGTCGGCGTAGTCATCTGCCCACTTGTCGACATATGCGTCTTCGTCTGTCGGATGACCCAGCTCGCGCTCGAGCGCGGAGTAGTTCACCGACGGACTGTACGCCTTGAGTTCGCGGGCGATCTTTGTGTGCTTCGCCTTCTGACGGCCACGGCCCATGCGCGAGACCCCCTCACGAGTTAAGCGGCGGGGTTCGAGGCCCGCGGCATTTTTCACGACACCGGATCAAAGCCGGTAAGAGTAGCATTCAGAATAGCACGCGGGTAAGCCCCTCTGGCTGACGCCAGGCTGGTGAAGGGAACGATCTTCATGACCGACGACACCTCCACTCCCTCCGACGAGGCCGCACAGAACGCGGCGCTGCAGAAAGCCGTCATCGTCGGCATGCAGGTGGACCAGGACCGACACGTCATCGACGAGGCCGTGCGCTATGCGCGGTTGCTGGGTGCGCCGCTGGTGGTCGCGCATGTCGACGTCACTCGATTCGTCACGTACGAGGACCCGGACGGCTACGTGCATTCGGCTCCGATCGACATCAACTTCGATGCCGGTGCTGCGGAGTTCGAGGCGGTCGAGGCGGCGGCCGCTGGCATGCTCGCGGGCACGGACATCACGTGGACGGCACGGCAGCTGGTGGGAGACCCCGCCCTGGCGATCAAGCAGCTCGCGAACAAGCTCGACGCCCAGCTGATCGTCGTGGGCACTCGCAAGCGCGGCATCGGCGAGTCCATCAGGGAGTTCTTCACCGGATCGGTCGCCGCGCGTCTGGCTCACCGTCAGCATCGCTCGGTTCTCGTGGTGCCTCTCGGGGAATCCGTCCCCGACGAGCAGAAGGAGATCTGGCCGGAGAAGTAGTCCGTCCGACCGCGCGGAGAAGCGGAAAGAAGGGTGTCGGCATCCGCGATGGATGCCGACACCTTCTGTGTGATCGGGAGGGTTCTGTGTGGTCGGGGATTCAGGGCCCGGAGACTCGGGACCCGGTGACTCAGGACCCAGCTGTTCAGGGCCCGGAGCTGTTCAGGGCCCGGAGCTGTTCAGGACCCGGAGCTGCTCAGGGCGACCGTGATGCCGCGGGCTGCGGTGTCGAGCGCCGTCTCGAGGTCGGTGACGACCGACGGCGACAGCGTGCCGCCCTTCGCGATGTGGGTGCGCAGGTCGGTCCGCACCCGGGCGCGGAAGGCATTGATCACGGCGTCCGCCCGGTGCATCTCCTCGCGGGAGACGAGGCGCGAATCGTCGGTCGCCGTCCTGGGACGGTTCTTCGCCGCGTTCCGTTCGTCCTTCTCCGCCGCTGCCAGATCGGCGCGGAGGCTCTTCATCGCATCCTTGACGCTCTGTCGGACCTCGCTCGCGATCAGTCGCACGGAGTCGGTGAGCCCGGCCTCGATGCCCGCGAGGTCACCCTCACGCGATGCGAGCTCTGCCCGGCCGGCCTCGGTGATGGAGTAGATCGTGGTGCGGCCGTCGACGGTCTTGGTGACCAGGCCCTCTTCCTCGAGCTTTGCGAGACGAGGATAGATGGTGCCGGCGCTCGGCGTGTAGGTGCCACCGGTGCGATCGGTGAGCGACTGGATGATGCCGTAACCGTGCTGGGGTGCCTCGGCGAGGAGCGACAGCAGATACAGGCGCAGGTCGCCGTGGGAGAAGACCGCGGGGCTCATGCTTCCCACTCCGGGTCGTCGGCGATCGAAGCAGGGGAGCGGCGGAGGACGGTCACTCCACCGGAGACCGAGTTCGCGCGCAGGTCGACGAAGCGCCCCGCGAGTTCCCCGGTGGTGCCGGTGTAGTTGCTGGGTCCCGAGGTGCTGCGCTCGACGCCGTCGATCAGCAGGCGTCCGCTCAGCGACCGGATGACGTAGTTCGCGGCGAGAGACTCATCCAGACGGACGGTGGTCCCGCCCGAGACCGAGTTGACGGTGATGGTGTTCACGTCTCCCGCGGCATCGACCAGTGTGGAGCCGGAGACGATGTCGACCGTGGCCCGGCGGACGGCGCCCGTGACGGCCACGTCGCCCGAGACGCTGTTCGCGCTTATCGAGCCGGTGAGTCCGCGCACCTGCACGTCCCCGGAGACGGAGTTCACGGTGAGGTCGCCGATCAGGGTGTCGACGATGATGTCGCCCGACACGGTGTTGAGACGGGCGTCGTTGCGGAGTCCCGACACCAGGGCGCCGGCACTGACGACACCGAGGTTCAGGGCGATCGCGCGGGGGACGGCGACGCTCACCTCGGCGCGGGGGCCGCCTGAGCCGAAGTTGCGGAACACCTCGAGGAAGTTGTCCCACCCCAGCTGCGGGTGGTCGATCTCGACCTCGCCGTCGTGGGACTCGATGCGCAGGTCTTTGGTGGTGACGCCGTGCACCTCGATGCGGATGCCCGGTTCGTCGTGGGCGATGATGTCGACCTGTCCGCCGACGAGGCCCACTTTGAGGCGGGTGACGGATTCGATGTCGATGACACGGTCCTCGCCGGGGGCGATGAGCCACTTCTCGGTCATGTCTGCTTCTCCTGGGTTTGGGATCACGATATATCGTGTGTTGCCACGATAACACGATATATCTCGTTCCTGTCAAGGGCCCTCACCCGCTCCCGTCGCGATATGACACCCTTCGACGCGTTTTTAGCTGACATATCGCGACCGGAGCAGGGTTGACCTTGACGCTGCGTCAACTTCTAGAGTCGAGGTGTTGAGCGAGGAAGGGAGGGGTGATGGAGAAGGACGACTGGTCGATCCAGGAGATCGCGCGGCTGGCGGGTACCACGAGTCGCGCGCTCCGGCACTACGACGACGTCGGGCTGCTGCCGCCGTCGCGCATCGCGTCCAACGGCTATCGGCACTACGACAGGAAGGCCCTCGTGCGTCTACAGCGCATCCTGCTGCTCCGGGAGCTCGGGCTCGGGCTGCCGCAGATCGCGGAGGTGCTGGGATCCGCATCCTCCGCGGACGCCGGGGCGGTCGAGGCCTCGGCGCTCGAAACCCACCTCGCGCTGCTGCGCGACGAACAGACCAGGCTGGCGCGACAGATCGCGTCGGTCGAATCCACCATCACGGCATTGAGAGGAGGTGAGAACCTCATGGCAGAGAACATGTTCGACGGCTTCGACCATGCGAAGTACAAGGACGAGGTCGAGGAACGCTGGGGGAAGAAGGCCTACGCCGACAGCGACAGCTGGTGGCGCGGCATGACCGAGTCCGAGCGCACAGCGTGGCAGAAGCGCGTGTCCGACCTCGGACGCGACTGGATCGCGGCGGCGGAGAGCGGTATCGCTCCGTCTTCACGCGAAGCCCAGGAGATCGCGCGGCGCCACGTGGAGTGGCTCACGGGCATCCCCGGCACACCTGCGGCCGCGCCCGGAGGAGACGTCAAGGCGTACGTGATCGGCCTCGGCGAGATGTACGTCGCGGATCCGCGCTTCGGCGCGAACTATGCGACGTCGTCCGGCGGCACGCACGGCGCGGAGTTCGTCCGCGACGCCCTTCGCATCTACGCGGACGGCAACCTCTGAGTCGTCCCCCTCCGGTCGCGATATGCCAGCCTCAGCCACGGTTTCGGCTGTCATATCGCGACCGGAGCGCGCCGGGTCCGTACCGAACGGGCGCGCGGGGCGCAAGGGGGGGCGATCGCAGGGCACCCCGGGCGTAGGGTCGGGGCATGGCTCACGGACCCCGGCGCACGAATGCGGCGCCGCTGTTCGTCGCCGCGGCAACCGCCTACGGAGCCAACTGCGCTCTCGGCACGGCCGTCGCTGCGCGGGTCGTCGACACACGGAACTTCCGGTGGCTGCACCACCTGCTGTACATCGCCACATGCCTCACGACCGCACTGGCGCTGAGCGCAGGGCTGTGGGGCCGCCCGCGCAGACAGAGCCGTCGCGCCGCACTCGCATTGCTCCCCGTCGCCGCACCGCTTGCGGCGATCCCGTATCTCGGCTCGCACGGTCGACGGCACCCGTTGGTCGCCCTCACCGCCGCGCCCTTCATCGTCGCGGGGCTGCTGCTCTCGCGGTCCACCGCCGACCGGAAGTGAAACGCATGGAGCTGCTCGACGCCATCCGCCGCCGCAAGACCACGAACGGTGCGTTCTTGCCCGACCCGGTCTCCGAAGAGCATCAGCGCATCCTTCTCGAGGCGGCCGGGCGCGCGCCATCGCAGCTGAACAGCCAGCCCTGGCGGTTCGTCGTGATCGAGAGCCGGGACACGATCGAGCAGATCGCCCGCATCTCAGGCGAGAGCATGACCGAGGCGATGTCGAACGGCACCTTCTTCGAGCGCTACAAGCCGTACTTCCGCTTCAGTCAGGCCGAGATGGAGGAGAAGCGCAGCGGCATGCTGTTCGACAAGCTGCCCGCAGCGCTCCGGCCGTTCACGAGCCAGGTGTTCACCAAGCGCGGGCAGACGCTGATGAACACGTTCGGGGTGCCGAAGACCCTCGGAGCCGAGAACAGGAAGCTCGTCGCGGGTTCACCACTGTTGCTGGGCGTCATGCTCGATCGCAGCGAGTACCGACCGGGACAGCTGTCGTCGTTCTATTCGGTGTTCAGCATGGGGGCGGCGATGGAGAACGTGTGGCTCACGACCGTCGAGCTCGGCATGGGCATCCAGTTCATCTCGTTCCCGATGGAGGTGCCGGGCCGCTGGGACGAGATCGTCGAGCTGCTGCGCGTGCCCGACGACCTCGAGCTCATGGCCGTCTACCGGCTGGGCTACCTGCCCCCGGAGCAGCGCCGCCCCGCGATCGACTGGTCGAGCAGCCAGCGCAAGCTCGTGTCGCAGTACGTGTTCCGAGAGAACGGGAACACGCCGCAGCAGGGGTGGGACGGCCCGCCCCCTGCGGCCGACGTCACTCCGGGTCCGCCGACGACAGGGGAGTGAGGTCGCGCAGCGCCGGACCCTCGATGCGAGTGCCGTCCGGGGCGAAGCGCGATGCGTGCAGCGGGCAGTCCCAGGTGCAGTCCGCGTCGTTCCAGGTGAGGACTCCGCCGAGGTGTGTGCACACGGCACCCACCGCCCGCGTCACGCCATCGACGGTGGAGACCGCGACCGGACGTCCCGCGCGATTCGCGACCACCCCTTCGCCCTCCGCGGGCTGAGGGACCGGCGTTCGGCGCCGTTCCGCGTCCACCCACCCGGAGGCGAGGGCGGCAGCGACCTTTCCGCTCTCCACGGCACCGCGACCGAGGTCGGCGGGAACCGTCAGGCGCGTGCCGATCGTCGTGACCCACGTGGGGCGATCGCGCCGCGGTGTGCCGAGGATCTCGGAGGTGAGGCGCTGGGCCGCGGCGGGGGCGTTGGACAGACCCCACTTGGCGTAGCCGGTCGCGAAGCGGATGCGGCCGAGGCCGCGCGGCATCGCCCCGACGAACGGGATGAGGTCGTGCGACTCATAGTCCTGCGCCGACCACCGATGCGTCTCCTCGGCGCCGGGGAAATGCAGCTGCGTCCACGCGACGAGGTCCTCCACTGCAGCTGCCTCGCTGTCGGAGCGGCCGACCGGGTGGCCGTTGCCTCCGACGACGAGCCGGGCCCCGCTGCCTGGGCCATCCGCCACGGTCACGGGACGGATCGACCGGGTGGGTCCGTCGACCGAGAGGAACGTGCCCTCCGGAACATCCCCGGGAACCCGGAACGACACGCAGTACGACCGGAGCCCCCGCACCTTGGCGAAGTAGAGCCCGCGGTCCGTGATGGGCGTGCCGGTCGCGAGCACGATGTGTTCGGCGAAGAGCGGTCCCTGTGCGGTGTCGACGCGTCCGGCGAGCGCCCGCGTGCCTGTCGCCCTGACGCCTGTGTGCAGAGTCCCGCCCGAGGAGAGCAGTTCCGCGGCCAGCGCCACCGCGACGGCGACGGGATCGATGGCGACCTGATCGTCCAGCGCCACCGCGGCCGCCACGGGGAACGGGTGGGCGGGAGCTCGGTGGGCGACAGCACCCTGGACGGCAGGCCCGCCTCGCGAGCAGCGGCATGCTGCTCGTCCACCGTGTCGATGCCGTCAGGGCCCTGGGCGTAGGAATGGTCCGTGTGGCGGGTGAACGGAACACCCGAGAGCTCGGCGAACGCGAGCAGCCATTCCATTCCCGAGCGGTTGGCATCCACGTAGGCGCGCACGAGCTCTGCCGGATGATGTCGACGGATCGTCGCGAGCTGTGCGCCCTGCAGCAGGGACAGCTTTCCTGTGTTCGCACCGCTGGCGAGCTCGGCGATCCCGCCGGCGTCGATCACCGCCACGTCGAGCCCCGCTCTGGTGAGCATGACCGCCGTCGAGAGTCCGGTGAGCCCGGCGCCCACGATCACGACGTCATGGCGCGCGCCGGACTCGAGAGGTGTTCCGGTCGGCAGGGTCCGGTCGAACTTCCACAGGGGATTCATGCGCTCAGTCAACGCCGTGCACATCCCGGTATCCACCGCCTTGACATCCGGACGGTCCGCTGTCAGGCGGCGACTACAGTGGCGGACGTGAACCTTCGCCGCATCCTCCTGGTCGCCGCCGGCGGCACGGCGGGAACTGCGGCACGGCTCGGGCTGGGGCTCATGCTGCCTGATGCCGGGGGCTTCCCCATGGCCGTGCTGGTCGCGAACGTCGTCGGGGCCTTCCTGATCGGACTGCTGGCCGCGCGCCTGCCCGCCACGGCCGAGCTCCGACTCGCGCTCGGCACCGGCGTGCTCGGAGGCTTCACCACCTACAGCGCCTTCATGACGGGCACCCTCTCCCTGTGGATGGACGCCCCCGTCATCGCCGTCGCCTATGCGGTCGGCAGCCTTGCGCTCGGGCTCGCCGCGGCGGCTCTGGGGCTGCGTCTCGGTCGGCCGCGCGCGGGAGGGGCATCGTGAGTCCGCTCCTCTTCATCGGCGCAGCGCTCGCCGGAGGGGCGGGCGCGGTGCTGCGCTACCTCGTCGATCTCGGAGCGGCCCGGCTGGTGGGGCGCCGTTTCCCCTGGGGCATCCTCCTCGTCAACCTCACCGGCTCGTTCGCGCTCGGACTCGTCACCACCGCGCTGCCTGACGCGGCCTTCCTCCTCGGGGCAGGGCTGCTCGGCGGGTACACGACCTTCAGCACGGCGATGCTCGACACGGTCGCGTTGTGGCGTGACGGGGAGCGCCCGGCGTCGGCCTTCAACGCGATGGGGATGCTGCTGCTCGGGCTGCTCGCCGCGGCTCTCGGTCTGGCTCTCGGTTCCGTTCTGTAGCCCCTCGGGTCTTTCGAATCACGAAAAGGGGTGCATCCGCCCCCCCGATCGGACCATTCGCGCCATGCGAACGACTCGATGGTTGCGAGGGGTGGGACCTCGCGGTAACCTGCTTGCTAATCGATTAACGCTAAACGATTAACAAGCGGAGAAACCGCGCACCCGTGCACTGTCGAAGGAGACACCGATGCCCCGTACGACCCGCCGCGCTCTCGGCGCCCTCGCCGCGTCAGCCGCAGCCGTCCTCGCCCTCAGCGCCTGCTCGTCCGGAACCGGGGGAGGAAGCTCCGACGGCGAGGTCAGCCTGAGCTACGCCATCTGGGACGAGAACCAGAAGCCCGCGATGGAGGACATCGCCGCGGCGTTCACGAAGGAGCACCCGAACGTCACGATCGACATCCAGGTGACCCCGTACAAGGAGTACTTCACCAAGCTGCAGACCGCCGCGACGGGTGGCTCCGCGGCCGACGTCTTCTGGATGAACGGCCCGAACTTCCAGCTCTACGCCTCGAACGGTCAGCTCGCCCCGCTCGACGACGGCGGGATCGACGCCGCCGACTACCCGCAGGGCCTGGTCGACCTCTACACCTACGACGGGAAGCTCTACGGGGCGCCGAAGGACTTCGACACCGTCGCGCTCTGGTACAACAAGGCGCTGTTCGATGCGGCCGGGGTCGGATACCCCTCGGCCGACTGGACGTGGGACGACTTCACCGCCGCGGCCGCGAAGCTCACCGACCCCGCCAAGGGGCAGTTCGGCGTGGCCGCGAGCCAGTACGGCCAGGAGAACTTCTACAACTCGATCGCGCAGGCCGGTGGCGAGGTCATCTCCGCCGACGGCACCAAGAGCGGCTACGGTTCGCCCGAGGCCCTCGCCGGCATCGAGCTGTGGACCGACCTGATCGCCGCAGGGTCCTCGCCCACGGCGCAGCAGATGACCGACACCAACCCCGAGGACTTCTTCCTCTCCGGCAAGGTCGCCATGTTCCAGAACGGATCGTGGGCGGCCATCGCCTATGCGGACAACGCCGACATCGGCGGCAGCGTCGACGTGGCTCCGCTTCCTACCGGCGCCGAGGGCAACCAGAGCGTGATCCATGGCGTCGGCAACGTCGCCAACGCCAAGAGCGCGCACCTCGCCGAGGCCAAGCAGTTCGCCGCCTTCGCCTCCGGGGAGCAGGCCGCGAAGATCCAGGCCGAGACCGGCACCGTGATCCCCGCGTTCGACGGGACGCAGCAGGCCTGGGTCGACGCCCTGCCGCAGTACGACCTGCAGGTCTACATCGACGCGCTCGAGAACGCCGTGCCCTACCCGGTGTCGAAGAACACCTCGGCGTGGACGAGCATCGAGAGCGAGGTGCTCTCGCAGGTCTGGTCGGGTGCGGTCTCGCCGAAGGAGGGTCTCCAGGACCTCGCCGCCCAGATGCAGGCGGCCCTGGACGCCGAGCAGGAGTGACCTCATGACCGTCATCGCGCCACGCGCGGTCGAGTCGGCGGAGCGGATGTCGGCGACCCCGGCATCCGCCCCCCGCCGCCGTCGACGGAGCCCAGGGGCCTCGGCCTGGTGGGCGCTGGTCTTCCTCGGCCCCACGGCCCTGGGCATCGCCGTCTTCTACCTCTGGCCGACCGTCCGCACCCTCATCATCTCGTTCACGAAGTCCGGTCCGTTCGGCGGGGCCGAGTGGGTCGGCCTCGACAACTACACGCGCCTGTTCCAGGACCCCGAGCTGATCGGAGCTCTGCGCAACACCGCGATCTACACGGTCATCGCTCTGATCGGCATCCCGCTCGCGGTCGGTATCGCCGCGCTGCTGAACACCACAGGACTCAAGGGCCGCAGCGCCTATCGCACGCTGTACTTCATCCCCGTGGTCACCATGCCCGCGGCGATCGCGCTCGTCTGGCGAATGATCTACAACGGCGACTACGGCGTGCTGAATGCCGCGCTCGCCGCCGTCGGCATCGAGGGGCGCAGCTGGCTCACCGATCCGAACACGGCCTTGATCGCGATCGCCGTCGTCGGCATCTGGGCGGGCCTCGGCACGAACATCGTCATCTTCCTCGCCGGGCTCCAGGGCATCCCCGACACCATCATGGAGGCGGCCGACCTCGACGGCGCAGGACCCGTGCGCAAATTCTTCTCCATCACGATCCCGCTGCTGTCGCCCTCGATCTTCTTCGTCAGCGTCATCAGCGTGATCGGGGCGCTGCAGGTGTTCGATCTCATCTACATGATGCTCGGCCGCAGCAACCCCGCGATGCCGAACACCCGGACGGTCGTCTACCTGTTCTACGAAGCGGGTTTCCTCGACAACGACCGCGGTTACGCGGCCGCCGTCGCCTTCCTGCTGTTGGTGATCATCCTGATCCTCACGATCGTGCAGTTCCGTCTGCAGAAGAAGTGGGTGCACTATGAGTGACGTCTCGCTCGACACGCGTGCCATCGTGGGCGCGAAGCCCGCGCGCTCCGGCGCGGGGAAGCCGAAGAACCGCGGCCTCTGGATCGTGCACCTCGTACTCGCGCTCGGCGCGGTGCTGATGGTCTTCCCCTTCGTCTGGCAGCTGCTCACCTCGTTCAAGACGCTGTCCGACTCGGTGCAGGTGCCCCCGTCGTTCCTGCCGCGCGAGTGGGTGTTCACGAACTTCGCCGAGGTGTTCGACTCGATGCCGTTCGCGCAGATGTTCCTGAACTCGGTGTGGCTCACCGTCGGTCGCACGGTCGGTCAGGTGGTGCTCTGCACCATGGCGGGCTACGCGTTCGCACGCATCCCGTTCCCCGGCCGCAACGCCCTGTTCGTGGTGTTCCTGTCGGTGCTCATGGTGCCGTCGCAGCTGTACCTGCTGCCGCAGTACGAGATCATCCAATCGCTCGGCTGGCTGAACACCCTGCAGGCGCTCATCGTGCCCGGCATCTTCAGCGCTTTCGGAACCTTCCTGATGCGGCAGTTCTTCATGTCGATGCCCGCCGAGCTCGAGGAGGCCGCCCGCATCGACGGTGCCAATCCGTGGCAGACGTTCTGGCGGATCATGGTTCCGCTCGCGAAGCCTGGCATCATCGCACTTGTGGTGTTCACTGTGCTGTGGTCCTGGAACGATCTGCTCTGGCCGTTGATCGTGACGACCGATCCCGCCAAGATGCCGCTGTCGGTCGGCCTGTCGCAGCTCGTCGGCATCCACGGCACGGACTATCCGGTGCTGATGGCGGGCGCGCTGCTGGCGACGCTCCCCATGCTGGTGACTTTCATGGTGCTGCAGCGACAGTTCATCCAGGGCATCGCGTTCAGCGGATCGAAGGGCTGAGGCATGGCCAAGAGCGAGCATCAGGTCCCGCGTCGTCCGACCCTGAGGATGGTCGCCGAGCGGGCGGGAGTGTCGACGGCGACGGTGTCCTACGTGTTCTCCGGACGCTCAGGGGCGAATGGGACCGGTGTCGCCGAAGCCACGGCGGCTCGTGTGCTGGCGGCCGCTGACGAACTGAACTACCGTCCCAACAGTGCGGCACGGGCGATCCGCACCGGACGCAGCGGCATGGTGCAGCTCTCGCTGCACATGCTGAGCGACCCGTGGTCCCTGGCCGTGGCCGATGCTGTGAATGCCGAGGCGAACAGGCACGGGCTCACCACGCTGATCCTCGCGGACGGCGACTGGCACGCGGCCCTCGACCGGGTCGAGAGCGACGTGGCCTACCTCGACGGCGTCGGGCTCGACGATGCGGCGCGGCAGAACCTCGCCGACCTCGTACGCCGCGGACAGCGCCTCGTGGTGTTCTCCGAGCATCTGGACCCGGACGGCTTCGACGTCATCCGCTCCGATGCGATCCCCGGTTGCGAGATCGCGATAGATCATCTGCTGGAGACGCACACCGCGATCGGGTGCATCGCCGCGGAGGGGGCGGTACGCCTCGCCGACGAGCAGGTGACCCGCTACACGCCGTATGTCGAGAAACTCGCTGCGGCCGGCCTCGTGCCCGACCCTGCCTGGACGGTGACCTACGCGGACACCCAGGCGAGCGCGTTCACCGCTGCGGTCGAGCTGCTGTCCGGCGAGAACCGGCCGCACGCCGTCTACGCCACCACCGACTTCGCGGCGATCGCCACGATCAACGCCGCGCACATGCTCGGCCTCCGCGTGCCGCACGATGTCGCGGTGGTGGGGGTCGGCAACACCCCGGACGCCCGCCTGATCGCGCCCACCCTCACGACCGTCGGTCCGACCGATTTCTACGAGCGGCAGGCGCGCATCATCGTCGACCGCGCCCTCGAGACCGACCCCGCACCAGGGCGCCTGCACGAGTTCGCATGGACGCTCTTCCCCGGCGGATCGACCGACCTCGACGCCCCCGCACCGCGGGCCCGTTGACCTCGGCATCCGCACAGACTCATCACACAAGAAGGACCATCGTGGATCTCCAGATCGGCATCATCGGCTTCGGCGCGCGCTCGACCCTGCAGGAAGAGGTGCATCGGCCCGGCCACGGCTCCCGCATCACCGCCGTGTGCGACCTCGCCCTGCGCGCTCGTGAGGACGCCCGTCTCCTCGTGCCGGACGCGCTCATCACCGACTCACTCGACGAACTGCTCTCCTCGGGCGTCGACGCCGTGATGGTGCTCACCCCCGACGACACGCACGCCGCGCTCAGCATCCGCGCCCTCGAAGCCGGGGTGCCGGTGTTCTGCGAGAAGCCCCTCGCGATCGACCTCGCCGACGCCGACCGGATGCTCGAGACCGCACGCCGCACCGGCACGGGACTCTACATCGGACACAACATGCGCCACATGCCGGTGATCACGCTGATGCGAGGCCTGATCCAGAGCGGACGCATCGGACAGGTCAAGGCCGTGTGGGTGCGGCACTTCGTCGGACACGGCGGCGACTTCTACTTCAAGGACTGGCACGCCGATCGCCGCCGCACGACGGGACTGCTGCTGCAGAAGGGCGCCCACGACATCGACATCATCCACTGGCTCGCCGGCGCCTACAGCGAGCGAGTCTCGGCGATGGGCGCGCTGAGCGTGTACGGCGACATCACCGACCGGCGTGACCGCACCGGGGAGCGGATGCCGGACTGGTTCAGCATGGACAACTGGCCGCCGACCGCGCTGACGGGACTGCACCCCGTCGTGGACGTCGAGGACATCTCGATGGTGAACATGCAGTTGGAGGGTGGCATCTTCGCGTCGTACCAGCAGTGCCACTTCACGCCCGACTACTGGCGCAACTACACGGTGATCGGCACCGAGGGGCGCATCGAGAATTTCGGCGACGTGGCCGGCAGCGAGGTCAAGCTGTGGAATCGGCGTCATGCCGGGGCAGCGGCGGCCGACGAGACCTTCATCGTCCCCGAGGTCCCCGACGCCGGACACGACGGTGCGGACGCGCTGCTCGTCGCGGAGTTCCTGCGCTTCGTGCGCCACGGCGGACTCACCGAGACGTCGCCCGTCGCGGCCCGCGAAGCCGTCGCAGCCGGCATCCTCGCGACCGCCTCGCTGCGGGGTGACGGATCGGCGATCGAGATTCCGCCGCTGGACCCCGAGCTCGTCGCCTACTTCGAGCGCGGGCAGGTCGAGGCCGCACTGGTCTGAACGCCTGGTCCGAACGCCTGGTCTGAGATCCTGGCAGTCATGAAGGCACTGCGAGACGATGCGCCGACGGTCTGGTCGATGACCGGGCGCGCGCGGCTCGTGGGGGAGTCGCTCGGACTCGTGGTGCTCCTCGCCGCGACGTGGGTCATCGCGGGAATCGCTCTGCAGGGTGCGGGCGTGGGGGTGGTGTCGGCAGGGCGCACGGCTTTCGCCGCACTCGGGCTCCTGCTGGTCGTGGCCGTCGCCCGCTCCTCCCCGCGGATCGCTCTGCGGTACACGGCAGGGCAGCTCACCGTCCTCGCCATCACCGGAGTCGCCGGATACACGGTGCTCTCGACCCTTGCCATCGCGCTCGCGGGGCCCGCGATCCCCAGCCTCGTCCTGGCGCTCTCGCCCGTGGTGGTGCTGCTGCTCGAGCATGCTCTGGCGCGTACGCGCATGCATCCACTCGTGCTCGCGGCGACCGTCGTCGCGATGGTCGGTGCCGTGCTGTACGTCGCTCCGCGGATCGGCGGGGGAGCGGAGGCGAACGTCGCCGGGGGTGTGCTCGCCGCAGTGGCGGCGATGCTGTCCATGTCGGTCTACGGATTGCTCTTCGCCCACGTGAACCGCGGGCGCTCCGGCCCGATCGCTCCGCGCATCCTGCCGATCTTCGCGCTCGGGAGCGTTCCGCTCGTGGTCTGGGCGGTCATAGAGGTGAGCGTCGGTGGATCGATCGAACCCCTCAGCATCGCCGTGCTGGCGGTACTCGGCCTCGGCATCTACGTGCCCGCCTATCTGCTGCAGCACCGGCTCATCCTCACCGCGGGCCCGTCCTACACCGCGCTGCTCGGTCTCGCAGTACCGCCGCTGGTGGGCATCGCCTCGGTGCTCCTGGGCCTTGCCGCGCTCCCGGCCCCGGTGCAGGTCGTCGGCATCGCCCTCACGCTCATCGGGATGCTCGTCGTCATCCGGATGAAGGAGTGACCCGGGGCGACGTCGCCTCCCAGCGTCTTCACAATCCTGAAATGTACAAACGTACATGTACGGATGTCCAAGGGGGCGGGATGAAGAACGGGGAGCGTCGGCGACGTGACCCTGAAGCGCGCCGTCGGGAGATCGTGACCGCGACAGCCGAGCTCATCGTCGAGGTGGGCGCCGAAGCCGTCACACACCGCATGGTCGCCGCGCGTGCCGGGGTGCCGCTCGGGGCGACGACGCAGTACTTCGACACCCTCGACGACCTCAGGGCTGCCGCGTTCCGCGCACTTGCGGAAGAGGTCGATGCCCGTCTCGACGGAGTGCGTCAGACCATCGCCGAACGCGGTGACACCCCCGACGTCATCGCTGCGCTGGTGTTCGAGAGCATGGACGACCATCACGCGGTGCAGGCTGACCGTGCCGTGGTCACCGCCGCCGTGCACGACCCCCGCCTGCGCGATCTGGCCCGTCATCTGTCGGACCGGCTGGTCGACCTGCTCACGCCGACCTATGGCGAAGACCGTGCCAGAGCGGCGATGATCTTCATCGACGGCGTCATGTGGAGCACGCAGATCCGCGACGACCGCCTTGCCCAATCGTTCATCGAGTCCGCACTGGCGCGGATCCTCGGAGATTCCGTCTCCACCCCCTCCGCAGCGACAGCCACACCCTGACACCGAGGAAACCGCCTTGTCGAAACTCGCCATCCTGAGCCTCAAGAACCGCGCGCTCATCGCCCTGATCACCATCGTCGCGGCGGTGTTCGGCGGCCTCGCGCTCACGAACCTCAAGCAGGAGCTCATCCCCTCGCTCGAGTTGCCGGCGCTCGTCGTCATGACGACCTACCCCGGTGCATCGCCGGAGGTCGTCGAGAACGACGTCTCCACGCCGGTCGAAGCGGCGATCCAGGGCGTCCCCGGCCTGGAGTCGACGACGGCGACCAGCACCACCAACGCGTCGATCGTGCAGGCGATGTTCGCCTACGGCACCAACCTCGCCACGGCAGAGCAGAAGATCCAGCAGGCGATCAACCGCATCTCCTCGCAACTGCCGGAGGATGTGACGCCACAGGTGCTGTCGGTCTCCATCGACGACTTCCCCGTGATCCAGGTGGCCGTCACCGGGTTCGAGGACGCAGACAACGCGCAGGCCCAGCTCGAATCCGTCGCGATCCCCGAACTCGAAGACGTCGACGGCGTCAACGCGGCCGAGATCGTGGGCGGGGTCGGTCAGCGCATCAGCATCACGCCCGACGTGGCGAAGCTCGCTGCTGCGGGCCAGAGCACCTCGGCGATCAACGACGCACTCGACCAGAACGGCACGCTGTTCCCCGGTGGCGACATCACCGAGAACGGTCAGACGCTGACGGTGCAGACCGGGGCGAAGATCACCTCGGTCGAGGAGATCGCCGCCCTTCCGCTGGTCGGCAGCGACGTCACGATCGGCGATGTCGCGACGGTCGTGCAGGAGTCCGACCCCGTCACCTCCATCTCCCGTGTCGACGGCAAGGATGCGCTGTCGATCTCCATCACCAAACTCCCGGCCGCGAACACCGTCGAGGTGTCCAACGGCGTGATCGCCGCGCTCGACACGATCGGCGATGCCTTCCCGGACGCGACCTTCACGGTGATCTTCGACCAGGCTCCGTTCATCGTGCAGTCGATCGAGACGCTCGCCACCGAGGGAATGCTCGGCCTGGTGTTCGCGGTGCTCGTGATCCTCGTCTTCCTGATGTCGGTGCGCTCCACCCTCGTCACCGCGATCTCGATCCCCACCAGCGTGCTCATCACCTTCATCGGGCTGCAGGCGTTCGGCTACTCGCTGAACGTGCTGACCCTCGGTGCGCTCACGATCGCGATCGGCCGCGTGGTCGACGACTCGATCGTCGTGATCGAGAACATCAAACGTCACTACGTGGGCGACGCCGACAAGGGCGATGCGATCCGCCTCGCCGTGCGCGAGGTCGCCATGGCGATCACGGCGTCGACCATCACGACCGTGGCGGTGTTCCTGCCGATCGTCTTCGTCGGCGACATGGTCGGAGAGCTGTTCCGCCCGTTCGCGATGACCGTGACGATCGCGATGGTCGCCTCGCTCCTCGTCGCCCTGACGATCGTGCCGGTGCTCGCCTACTGGTTCCTCAAGCCGGGCAAGCCGTTGCTCGACGAGCACGGCGACGCGACCGACCCGGAGCACCCTGACGCTCCGCCGACGTGGCTGCAGCGCCAGTACCGTCCGATTTTGGGCTGGACGCTCAAGCACTCCGGTGTCACGGTGATCCTCGCGGTCGTCGTGCTCGGCGCCACGCTCGCCGCAGCGCCGCTGATGAAGGTCAACTTCCTCGGCGACTCCGGTCAGAACACCATGACCATCACGCAGGACCTCGGTCCGACGGCGAGTCTGCAGGCCAAGTCGGATGCGGCGGTCGCGGTCGAGGATGCCCTGCTCGACATCGACGGCATCGAGCACGTGCAGGCCTCGATCGGCACCAGCGGTTCGGCGCTCAGCGACGCCTTCTCGGGCGGCGCGGGCGTCACGTACTCGGTGCTCACCGACTCGAACGCCGACCAGGAGAAGCTCCGCGCGGATGTGCAGGATGCGATCGACGGCCTCGGTGACGATGTCGGAGATGTCGCGGTCTCTGCCTCGGCCGGCTTCGGATCGAGCGACATCGAGATCACGGTCAGCGCCTCGAGCTCGGACGACCTCCAGACGGCGACCACCGCGCTCGTCGAGGAGCTCGACGGAAAGGACGGCGTCGGTCAGGTGAGCGACAACCTCGCCGCGTCGCTGCCCTACATCGCCGTCGTGGTCGACCGGGAAGCCGCGGCACAGCGTGGACTCTCCGAGGTCGCGGTGGGTGCCATCGTCTCGGGCACCATGCGCCCGCAGCAGGCCGGATCCGTCGAGATCGACGACACCGCGCTGACGGTCTACATCGTCACTCCGAACCCGCCGACCACGGTCGACGCACTGAAGCAGCTCACCATCCCGACGCCGACCGGCATCGTGCAGCTGCAGGACATCGCGACCGTCGAGCAGCAGAACGGGCCGACCTCGATCACGACCGAGCAGGGCCGTCGTACCGCGACGGTCACCGTGCCGCCGGCGTCGGACAACCTCGCCACGGCCACGCAGTCCGTGAACACCGCGCTCGCCGCGGTCGACCTGCCCGACGGTGCATCCGCCGAGGTGGGTGGCGTGGCGTCGCAGCAGGCCGACTCGTTCTCGCAGCTGGGCCTGGCGATGCTCGCGGCCATCCTGATCGTCTACGTGGTCATGGTCGCGACCTTCAAGTCGCTGCGCCAGCCGCTGCTGCTGCTCATCTCGGTGCCGTTCGCGGCGACCGGGGCGATCCTGCTGCAGATCATCACGGGTGTGCCGCTCGGCGTCGCGTCGCTGATCGGCGTGCTGATGCTCATCGGCATCGTGGTGACGAACGCGATCGTGCTCGTCGACCTCGTGAACCAGTATCGGGAGAAGGGGCTTTCGACCATCGAGGCGGTCAAGGCCGGTGGCGAGAAGCGTCTGCGGCCGATCCTGATGACCGCGCTCGCGACGATCCTGGCCCTGACTCCGATGGCGCTCGGCATCACGGGCCACGGCGGCTTCATCTCGCAGCCGCTCGCCATCGTCGTGATCGGCGGTCTGATCTCGTCGACCGTGCTGACGCTGATCGTGCTGCCGACGCTCTACAACCTCGTCGAGGGTGCCAAGGAGCGTCGTGCTGCGCGCAAGGCCGGTGGCTCGGATGCCGGGGGAGCGCCCGCTCCGGAAGCTCCGGCCGGTCCCGCCGCACCTGCCGCCGCGACGGGTCCCGGTGCCCCGGTTCTGATCGACGCGTCCGGCCTCCCGCACGCGCCTCAGCTCACGCGGCGCGAGCTGCGAGATCGCGGGGAGTAGGTCGCGCTCGCGGCTCCGTCCGGCCGAAACGGAGACCATGTACGCCGCGCCCGGCGAGTCCCCATCTGACTCGCCGGCCGGGCGTCATTCGGTCTCCGTTTTCGCGGAGGATGAGCGCGGAGGATGAGCGCGGAGGGGCTTGGGTGGGCCGCTCAGCTCAGGGCGATGCCCCAGTGCAGGGTCCAGGTCTCGTCGGGGTCGAGGTGCCGGATGCCGAGGCCGCTGTTCAGGGCATCGGCGGGCGCGGTCATCGGCTCGATCGCGACGGCCAGGCTCTGTCCGGGATAGGCGGGCGTGGTGTACACCTGCACGTAGTCGAAGCCCTCGCCCTGCCAGAGCGTGACCCGTCGGCCGTCCGGTGCGGTGAGGGAATGACGGACGATGCGGTCCGCGTCGCGGGTCAGGTCCGCGAAGCCGGTGTCGAGCGAGACATCGCCGAGGCGCACGCCCTCACGCAGAGCGGCATCGGCCGGGCGGGTGCCGGTGGGCAGCATCCGGTCGTCGGTCTCGATGGCGGTCCCGGCGGGGATTCGCAGGACGAGGTCGTGCGGGTCGACGTCGCCGATCGTGACGAAGGGGTGGGTTCCGAGCGCGACCGGGGCGCGGTCGGCCGACCGGTTGGTCAGCGTGTGCGCGACATCGATGCCGTCGGCGGTCAGGGTGTACGTGACGGCGGTCTCGATCAGGTACGGGTATCCGGTCTGCGGCACGATCGTCGCGCGGAGAACCGCCGCCGTCTCGGTCTGGGCGACCTCGTACGAGGTGAAACGCAGCAGGCCGTGGCTCGCGTTGCCGAGTTTGGGCTCCGTGATGGCGAGCTGTCTGACCGTGCCCGCATCGTCCCATCGTCCGTCGCGCACGCGGTTCGGCCACGGCGCGAGAACCACTCCGGAGCACGACGGGGTCGGAGAGTCCTCGGGGTACGGCGGCACGAGGTCGACGCCCCCGACGCGCAGCGAACGGAGCGAGGCTCCGACCTGAGCGATCTGCGCGGTGACGTCGCCGAGCTGCAGGGCGATCTGGGTGCCGGTGGGAGAGACGGAAATCACTCCCTCAGCGTAGGGGCACCCGCTCGGCACCGGGGTCTGTGCGGTCTCTCAGGAGCGTCGGCTACACTTGAACGGTCGGCTTCGGACACCCGCGCGTTGGCGCGGACGTTTTATGTGTGTGAAGTGTGAGTCCAGGGGCCGATGGTGAGCGTCGATCGACGCAAATCAACCATCACATGAATGGCCCCGGCCGCTGACAGTCCGGAACCCCGCTGGTCGCATCCGACCACGCGCTGGGTGCTCGCGCGTGTGCGCGGCGCTGTTCTCGTGCGAGAACACAGAAAGAACACCGTAATGCCGAAGAACAAGAAGCCCCGCGGCGGGCGTCCCGCCGCCAACTTCGAGCCGCGCTACGGCGCCAAGAAGACCTCCTTCCACGATCGCCACAACGGCGGGCCCGCCCGCGACGGTGCGCGCGATGAGCGCGGTGGACGCGCCGATGTCGGTGACCGCCGCTCCGCTCCCGCCGCAGGTGGATACGACCGTCGTCCCGGCAGCCGCAGCGCCGGTCACCGGGGCTACCGCCCGGCCGAGGCCGAGGGCGGTGCTCCCAAGCAGCGGTGGGGTGCGTCCGAGCGCGCCGGCCGCGATGAGGCCCGCGCCATTCGCAACCGTGCCGAGTCCGGGCGCCGTGAGGCTCCGCATCACCGCAACGACGACCGCTCCGAGCGCCCTCGCTACAACGACCGACCCAGCGCCGGCGGCCGTTTCGACGACCGTCCGCGTCGTGACGACCGCGGTGCCGGCACCCAGCGTCAGGGCTTCCGCGACAACGACCACCGCGATGGCGGACGTCCGGTTCGGGACGATCGCCGTGGCGGCGAGCGTCCCCGGTTCACCAGCGACCGTGGGGGAGAGCGTCCCCGCTTCAACGACCGCGGCAACGACCGCCCCCGGTTCGATCGCGACGAGCGCCCGCGCCGGGATGACCGCGGCTTCGACCGCACCCGCTCGAACGATCGTGGCACCGAGCGCCCCGAGCGTTCCTACGACGCCGACCGCGCACGCCGCGCTTTCGACCGCGACCGCACCCAGCGTTCCTTCGAGGGTGGGCGTGAGCGTCCGTCGACCGGTGGCGCCTACCGCACCGAGCGCCCCCGTCCGCTGACCTCGGACACCCGTGGCCGCCCGGCACGCAATGAGCGCCCGAGCCGCAACGACTGGAACGCCACCAGCCGTCCGGCCTCGACCGGAGCGAAGTTCGCACCCGGTGACGATGTCGTCCACGAGCGCCTCGAGGCGAAGTCCGTCGCGGCCGTCGAGGTCGATGGTGTGACGTTCGGCGATCTGGGTCTCGGCTCCAACATCGTCGAGACCCTCGTCGGAATGGGCGCGGCGACGCCGTTCCCCATCCAGGCCGCCAGCATCCCCGCCGTGCTCGCCGGACGCGACGTGCTCGCCCGCGGCCGTACCGGCTCGGGCAAGACCATCGCCTTCGGTGCACCGCTCGTCGAGCGCGTGCTGCAGTCGCAGGCCGGCAAGCGCCGTGAGTTCGGACGTTCGCCGCGCGCGATCATCCTCGCTCCGACCCGCGAGCTCGCCCTGCAGATCGACCGCACCATTCAGCCGATCGCCCGCAGCGTCGGCCTGTTCACCACGCAGATCTACGGTGGTGTGCCGCAGGGCCGCCAGGTGGGTGCGCTCAAGAAGGGCGTCGACATCGTGATCGGCACCCCCGGTCGCATCGAAGACCTCATCAACCAGGGCAAGCTCGACCTCTCCGACTGCCGCATCGCGGTGCTCGACGAGGCCGACCACATGTGCGAGCTCGGTTTCGTCGAGCCCGTGCAGCGCATCCTGCGTCACACCGCGGACGGCAGCCAGAAGCTGCTGTTCTCGGCGACGCTGGACCGCGAGGTCGCCGCGCTCGTCGATGAGTTCCTGGTCGACCCTGCCGTGTACGAGGTTGCCGGTGAGGACCAGGACTCCAGCACGATCGAGCACCGCGTGCTCGTGATCGAGCACCGCGACAAGGCCGACATCCTCACGTCGCTCGTCGACCGTGACGGCAAGACGCTGGTCTTCGCCCGCACGCGCGCCTACGCCGACATGCTCGCCGAGCAGTTCGACGACGCAGGCATCCCGGCCGTCTCGCTGCACGGAGACCTGAACCAGGCCAAGCGCACGCGCAACCTCGAGCGTCTGACCTCGGGCCGCGTGAACGTGCTCGTCGCCACCGATGTCGCCGCCCGCGGCATCCACGTCGACGACATCGACCTGGTCGTCCAGGCCGATGCGCCCGACGAGTACAAGACATACCTGCACCGCTCGGGTCGCACCGGGCGCGCCGGTCGCTCGGGTCGCGTCGTCACGCTGATCACGCGCCAGCGTCAGCGCCGCATGACCGAACTGCTCGATCGCGCCGAGATCGACGCACCGTTCGAGAACGCCCGTCTGGACGACGACGTGATCGAGGAGATCGCGGGTCGCGTGCCGACCGCGGCCGACCTGACCGCCTGAGGCTCATCCGCGAAGGCCCCGTCCCACTTCTGTGGGGCGGGGCCTTCGTCGTGCGCGGGTTCGTGGCGCGGAGCGGCGAGTGCACGGGGTGTCGGCGAGTGCACGGGGTGTTGACGTCGAGAGGCCGTGCATTCGGCGATAGGCCGTGCACTCGGGGCGCGGGTGCGCGGACGGGTCAGGCCAGCTCGTGCTCGTGCACGGTCGACGTCAGGTTCGTGCCGTTGAGGTCGACGTAGATCACGCTCTCCGTGACGGTGAGGGTCATCGTGTTGCGGCGTTCGATCAGGGCGGCAGCTGCCTCGATGAAGCCGGGGTCGAAGCTGTAGACGCGGATGTCCTCGCGGCGGTGGATGCGCTTGTCCGTCCACGGCGCCATCACCTTGGCGGGGTCGCGGTGGGTGTAGACCACGGTGCGCTCGGCGAGCCGGCTGCCGTAGTGCAGGCGCTCGGCATCGGGCGCGCCGATCTCGACCCAGGCCGTGATGAGGCCGGTGAGGTCGCGCACCAGAACCGCGGGCTCCTCGGTTGACGAGATGCTGCCGCCGAAAGTGATGCCCTCGGCGAACTCGAGCCCGTAGGCCAGCACGCGCGTGAGCATGTAGGCATCGGTCTCGGACGGGTGCCGCGCAACTCGCAAGGAGTAGTCCTCGTAGACGCCGCGATCGGTGTCAGCGAGCTGCACCTCGAATGTGTGGACTGTGGAACCGATCGCCATGATCCCCGAGCCTACGCGGGTGCGGGAGTCGAGACCGACCACCCGGTCAGAAGAGCATCGGCTGCGCGCGCGGTGCCTCGGCTCGGGCACTGGGTGTGAATCGCACCGCTGCTGCTGCCGCCTCGGTTGCTGCACTCGACTGCACGTGGCCCTGCCCCGGTCGGAACCCGCGGCGGGAGTAGTCGTCTTCGTGGCGGCCGTCCAGCCCATGCATGCGGATGAGCGGACGAGTGCGTTTCGCGAGCCACTGTCTGTATCCCTTCGGTGCCTCGGCAGAAGCGCCCGGATACAGCCCTCGGTACGACGAGACGAGGTCGGGGCGATTCGCGTCGAGCCATTGGAAGAACCACGGCTTCACCCCCGGTCGCAGGTGCAGGGCTCCGTAGATGACGTTTCGCGCCCCTGCCTCTTTGATGCGCACGAGGGCGCTGTCGATCGCGGCGAGCGAGTCGGTCATGTGCGGCATGATCGGCATGAGGAACACCGTCACGGGGAATCCGGCATCCGCCAGTGCCCGCACGGTGTCGAGCCGAGCCTGCGTCGTCGGCGCCCCAGGCTCGATGGCCTTCTGCAGGTCGTCGTCGTACATCGCGATCGACATCTGCACATCGATCGGTACCCGCTTCGCGGCCTTCACGAGCAGCGGGATGTCGCGGCGGATCAGTGTCCCCTTGGTGAGGATCGAGATCGGGGTGCCGGATGCCGCGAGCGTCTCGATGATGCCTGGCATGAGTTTGTAGCGCCCCTCAGCCCGCTGATACGGATCGGTGTTCGTGCCCAACGCCACGGTCTCGTGCTCCCAGCTGCCCTTGCGCAGCTCTCGTTCGAGCACCTCGACGACATTCACCTTCACGACGATCTGCGAGTCGAAGTCGGATCCTCCGTCGAGGTCGAGGTACTCGTGCGTGCCGCGGGCGAAGCAGTAGACGCAGGCGTGAGAACATCCGCGATAGGGGTTGATCGTCCATGCGAACGGCATGCGCGAGGCGCCGGGGACATGGTTCAGTGCCGACTTCGAGAGCACCTCGTGGAACGTCATGTCTGCGAACTCGGGAGTTGTCACCGAGCGCAGCACGCTGGATCGGTCTTCGAGGCCGGGGAGCGCTGACGCATCCGTCTCGCCGAGTTTCTGTCCTTGCCACCGCATTCGACTATTCGAACAGATGATCGATGTCGATGCAAGCCACTCTCATAACTATCTTCGAATGAGATAATGGGCCAATGCCCTTTCTGCCGCACGCTCAGCATGCGGCGCCGCGGTCCCCGATCCGCGGACCCGCTCTCCCGATCGGCGTCGCCCTGACGGCGATCGGCATCCTCTTCTCGATCGGCTCCGGTCCGGTGCCGTCGTCCGATGCCGAGGTCATGCCCGTCCCGGTCGCGGTCATGCAGGTTCCGCCGGTCAAGGTCGCTGCGACCACGGCGGCCGATCCCTGCGCCGAGCAGTCGGTGCAGCAGGCCATCGCGAACGGAGACGATGCGGGCGCGATCGCGGGCTTCGGGGGAGGGGTGGCCTTCCGTGAGGCGGTGGTGGCGGGCAACGCTCCCTGTATCTCGCTCAGCGATCCCGCACGCCTCTGGGTGGTGGTGAACAAGTCGCTGCCGCTGGATCCCCCGACCTACGAGCCGGCGGACCTCGCTCAGGTGCCGCTGCAGATGACGACACCGTCCGGACGTGTGCGCTCCGATGTGGCCGCCGCCGTCGGCCGGATGGCGGATGCGGCAGCCGCTGCCGGCGTCGGACGCATCGGGGCCAACAACGGCTACCGCTCCTATGGCCTTCAGGTGACGACCTACGGCTCGCATGTGCGTTCCCAGGGGCAGGCGGAGGCGGATGCCGGCTCGGCGCGCCCCGGTCACAGCGAGCACCAGACGGGTCTCGCCCTCGATGTGGTGGCCTGCGGTGCGGGCTGCGGCGGACTCGACGGCTTCGGCGGCACGGCCCAGAGCGACTGGGTCGCAGCTCACGCCTGGGAGTACGGATTCATCGTGCGCTACGAGCAGGTCGGCACCCCGGTCACCGGATACGCCCCGGAGCCGTGGCACCTCCGCTACGTCGGGGTCGACCTCGCGGCGGCGTACCACGAGGGTGGATTCCACACGCTGGAGGAGTTCTTCGCGTTGCCTGCCGCCCCCGATTACTCGCACTGAATCAGGGGAGGGACGCCCCGGTTGCGGCATCCGACAACCGCGGTACCCAGTCTCATGATTTATGGGATGCATTCTCACAACGTCCTGTCTCCGGCTTCCCTGGCGACGTAGAATCTCCGGAGCAATGATGCACGACACGTTCAGGAGGACGGCATGGAACGCGACATCTACGACGAGGATCACGAGGCTTTCCGGGACCTGGTCAAGGACTTCGTCAAGCGCCACGTGACCAACGAGGCGATCGAGCGGTGGGATGCGGCGGGCGAGATCGACCGCGCGACCATGCTGGCAGCCGGCGAGGCCGGTCTGATCGGGCTCTCCGTCCCCGAGGAGTTCGGCGGCGCGGGGATGCTGCAGGACTACCGCTTCCGCACGATCGTCATGGAGGAGGTCATCGCCTCCGGTGCGGGCTCGCTGGCCGGTGCCTTCGGCATCCAGGACGACCTGGCCGTGCCCTACCTCGTGCACATGGGAACGCAGGAGCAGAAGGAGAAGTGGCTGCCCCGCATGGCCACGGGCGAGGTGCTCGGCGCGCTCGCGATGACCGATCCCGGCGCTGGCTCCGACCTGCGCGGGATCAAGACCAACGCCAAGAAGGTCGACGGCGGCTACATCCTCAACGGCGCGAAGACGTTCATCTCCTCCGGCACGACCGCCGACGTCGTCGTGACCTTCGTCAAGACCGGTGACGGCAACCGCCCGGATGCGTTCAGCCTGCTGCTCGTCGAGAAGGGCATGGAGGGCTTCGACCAGGGCAAGAAGCTCAGCAAGATGGGCTTCCACGGCTGGGACACGGCCGAGCTCAGCTTCACGGACGTGTTCGTCCCCGACGAGAATCTCATCAGCGGCAAAGAGGGTCAGGGGTTCATCCAGCTGATGCTCAACCTGCCGCTCGAGCGCCTCTCGATCGGCGTCGCCGCAGCCGCAGCCGCACAGGCCGCCCTCGACTGGACCATCGCATACACGAAGGACCGCGAGGCGTTCGGCGAGCGCATCGCCGACTTCCAGAACACCCGCTTCCGGCTCGCCGACATGTCTGCGACCACCGATGCGATGTGGGCCTACATCGACCGCGCGCTCCGGGCGTACTCGCAGGGGAAGCTCTCCGCCGAGGACGCCGCGAAGGTGAAGTTCTGGGCGACCGAGCGCGAGTGGGAGGTGCTCGACACGGGAGTGCAGCTGCACGGCGGCTACGGCTACATCATGGAGTACCCGATCGCCCGCGCGTTCACCGATGCCCGAGTGCACCGCATCTACGGCGGCACGAACGAGATCATGCGCGACCTGGTGGGGCGTCAGATCGCCGGCAAGCGCTGAGGCGTTACCCCTGAGGAGGTCCCGGATATCGCATCCGGGGCCTCTTCTCGTCTCTGCGCCGTCGACTGCCGAGGCGTGGACAGGGGATGTCGGCTCCCGGTTGAATCGAGTGCATGACGACGTCGCTCGCAAGGATCCTGGATGAACACGTCGCGCGGGGCACGGCTCCGGGGATCATCGGCGTGCACGGTGAACCCGGTCGGTCGTTCGAGATCGTCGCGGCCGGAGACCTGCCGGTGGATGCGATCGTGCGCATCCAGTCGATGACCAAGCCGATCCTCGCGGTCGCCGCACTGCGACTCGTGCAGGCGGGGCGACTCCTTCTCGACGATCCCGTGGAGCAGTGGGTGCCCGAGCTCGCCGATCGTCAGGTGCTGCGCGTCCCCGATGCTGCCCTCGACGACGTCGTGCCTGCGACGACGCCCATCACTGTGCGTCATCTGCTCACCAACACTTCGGGCTACGGCGTGCAGGTCGTGCCGTCGCCGCTCGCCGAGGCGATGATCACGAACCGGACGGCAGCCGGGCAGGAGCCGGTCGCGATGGGCGCACAGGAATGGCTGGACGCGCTGACCGCGCTCCCGCTGACGTTCGAGCCCGGCACCGGGTGGCGCTACCACCACTCCTTCGGCATCCTCGGGATCCTGCTCTCGCGGGTGGTCGAGGAGTCGCTGGACGAGCACCTTCGGCGTGACCTCTTCGGACCGTTGGGAATGGTCGACACGGGTTTCACGGTTCCCGTCGACCAGGCGCATCGCCTGCCCGCGGCTTATCGGCACCAGGAGGGGGAGCTGGTCGAGATCGAGCCGGCGGCCGCAGGGTTCTCTGTCGCGCCTGCGCCGTTCGATCTCAGTCACTCGGAACTCGTGTCGACGGCAGCCGACTATGCCGCGTTCGCAGGGATGCTGGCCGCCGGCGGGCGCCATGGCGGGAGTGCCGTCCTCGACCCGGAGCTGCTCGCGCTGATGCGTACGGACCAGGTGCCGGCCGCAGCGAAGACCGCGGACAGCTTCTTCCCGGGATTCTGGGAGGGCACGGGGTGGGGATTCGGCGTCGCGGTGCAGGCCGAGGGGGAGCACGCCGGCCGGTTCGGCTGGTCGGGTGGGCAGGGGACAGACTTCTGGATCGACCAGGACGGCTCGTTCCGCGTCGTGCTGAGCCAGGTCGAGATGGGACCGGACGTCATGGGGTTGTTCACCGACGTGCAGTGAAGCGCTCTGGCGGCTCCTGTGCCCGGGCGGGCCTGGCGGGTCGGCGGGTCGGCGGGTCGGTCCGGGGAGGGTGGCTTGCGAGATACCGGTCTCACCGGCATGTGATCGAACAAATATTCGAATGTCGACGCGATCCGCGATAAAATGAAGCATGTCCAGATTGAACGCGTTGCATGAGGCGATGTCCCGCCTCGATGAGGCGTGGTCGGATGCCGACGAGTCCGGAGACCTGTCGCGCGAGCAGCTGATGGCGGTGAGCGAGTCGATCGGGGTGTTGCGGCGTCGGTTGGATGCCGTGCATGTCTCGGTGGCGGCGTGCATATCGCGTGAGTCGCGTCCAGAGCTCGGCGCGGAGAGCCTGGCGAAGCAGCAGGGCTACCGCAATCCGGCGACGTTGATCGCGGCCGCGACGGGAGTGTCGACGGGCGATGCCTCGCGCCTCGTCAAGGTGGGCGAAGCGACCGCACCCCGCAGTGACCTCCTGGGTGCCCGTCTGCCGGCGAAGTACCCGTCGGTCAGTGCGGCGCTCGACTCGGGCGCGCTCGGCGCCCCGGCCGCCTCGATGATCATCGCGCTCCTCGATCGCTGCCGGATCGCCGCGGGAGCGGAGCGTATCGCCGAAGGCGAGCGGGTGCTGGCGGAGAAAGCGGCGGGTTTGGCGCTCGACGATGTGCGCAAGCTCGTGGTCCGTGCGGAAGCATGGCTCGATCCGGACGGCCTGGAGCCCAGGGAGGACGAGCGGCGCAGCAGACGTGCGCTGTCGCTGTTCGAGCGGGACGGCATGGTGCATCTGAACGCGGTGCTCGACGTCGAGACCGCGGCTCCCGTGGTCACCGCGATCCGGGGGTACGTGACCGCCGCGTTCGCCGCGCGAAAGGATGCGCCCGATGAGGGTGCGCCCGATGCGGACCGCCGGACGGTGCCGATGATCCAAGCCGATGCTCTAGCGGTGTTCTGCGCGCACGTGCTCGGGTGCGAGCAGCGGGTGCCGGTGGCGGGTGCGACGGTGATCGTGCGGATGAACCTCGACGATCTGGAAGCCGGCACGGGTTCGGCGACCGTGGATGGTGTCGATCACCCTGTCAGTGTCGGAGCTGCGCGCAGGATGGCAGCCGGTGGCGGCGTGATCCCGTGTGTTCTCGGTGGTGACAGCGAGATTCTCGAATGGGGTCGGGAGAAGCGGTTGTTCACCCGCACACAACGGCTGGCGCTGGTGGAGCGCGACGGGGGATGTGCGATGTGCGGATTGCCGCCGAGATGACGAAAGCGCATCACATCCGCTGGTGGAAACGAGATCACGGGCCGACCGACCTCTCCAACGGGGTGCTGTTGTGCGAAACGTGTCACCACCGCATCCACGACAACGGGTGGGAGATCCGCATCGACGCCGCCGGGAGCGGAGGCGGCAGTGGGGGCGGGAGCGGAAGCTCGAGCGGGACCGAGAGCGGGAGTGGGAGAGGGGCTGGCGCGGCGGCGCGGGTGTGGTTCGTGCCGCCGCGATACGTCGATCCTGCGCAGACCCCGAGGCTCGGCGGTCGCGCACGCTTCGACGTCGCTGCGTGAGGACGTCGCGACCTGAGGACGGTGCTCTCTGAGGACGGTGTTCTCTGAGGACGGTGTTCTCCGGTGAGGCCGCTGCCCGACGGTGCGATGGGCACCGTCTTGCGGTACCGGTCGACCCCGCCTGAGGAGTGTGCTCGGAGTGGCTGTGCTCTCGAGCCTCAGCGGCGCCTGTCGGCGCCTGGCCTGTCTGCGCCTGGCCTGTCTGCGCCTGGCCTGTCTGCGCGTGGCCTGCCCACTCCTGGCCTGCCCACTCCTGGCCTGCCCACTCCTGCCCTGTCCACTCCTGCCCTGTCCACTCCTGCCCTGTCCACTCCTGCCCTGTCCACTCCGGCCCTGTCCACTCCTGCCCTGCCCAGTCCTGCCCTGCGCAGACGGTCGGCGATCAGGATGCCGAGGGCGGTGCCGCCGACGCAGCTGGCGATCGTCACGGCGAAGAAGGCGACCTGGGCGAAGAGAGACATTGATCCGAGATCGAACCAGGCCCACGCCGAGATCGGGTAGACGACACCCACGACGACGGCGCCGACGTAGTGCATCCACGTTCCCCAGTAGCGCCAGAGCACGAACAGGAACGGCAGCTCCGTGAACGCCGCCCACCAGAGGTTGGTCAGCACGGTGCTGAAGCCGTACCCGGAGAACGGCACCATCACGAGGCCGGCGATCAGCGCGACCAGGAGCCCGACCAGCGGCTTCCGCAGCAGCCGCAGCGCGATCACGGACGGCAGCAGCCACAGGCCGGCGAGGGCCATGCCGACGAAGGGCAGCGGCCCGGTCAACAGCGTCGAGAACCAGTTCATCGGCGCGAGCAGCACCGCCCCGGCCACGCCGAGTGCGGCGCAGGTCAGCAGGATGGCGGTGGGGAAGCGGAATCGTCCACCGGCGTCCGACGCGCGATGTCCGGCGGCTGCTGCCGCGGGAGCGTCTCCCGCTGAGCCCATGGAGGCGAGGCCGTCGGCTGCATCCGTTCCGCTCACGCGAGGGGCTCCGCAGCAGCGTCGCGGGCGGCCTTCGAGGCGGGGGATGAGGCGCCGATCTTCCAGTAGCCGCAGAAGCTCACGGCATTCTTGTCGACCCCACGCGCGCCCACGAGATGTTTGCGCGCCCCCGAGGCGAGTGCCTGCTCACCGGCTGCATACGCGTGGAACGGCGCATCCGGCAGGGCAGTGCGTGCCAGCGTCTCCAGGGCGAGCGCCCCGGGAGCCACGCCATGCGGCCGCACGATCCACACGACCTCGACGCCCAGGGGATGCGTGAACGCGAGAGCGTCCTCCTCGCTCGGCACCTCCACGATCGCGGTGCCCGTCGCGGTGGCGGGCAACGAGGCGCAGATGGAGGAGATCGCGGGCAGGGCGGTCTCGTCTCCGACCAGCACGACCCGCTCCACCCCGCGCTGCGGGTTGAATGTGAGTCCTTCGTCGATGATCAGCACGTGCTCGCCCGGCTCGCAGGTCTCCGCCCATCGCGACGCGGGGCCGGCGGTGCCGTCCGCGGCCGAGCCGTGCAGCACGAAGTCCACGTCGATCTCGGCGCCGGCATCCGCGGTCGCGGGACGGTACGCCCGCACGCTGTAGTTGCGCATCACCGGACGCTCGCCGTCGGGGATGCGCAGGAACCTCAGGTACCCGAACACCTTGTTCGCCTTCGCCGGCACCCGGTCGAGCCCGGCATCCCCACCGATCGGCAGGAACAATCGGAACCACTGGTCGAACCCCATCGGCCGGAACCCCTCGATGTCGCCACCGCCGAGCGTCACCCGGATCCAGTGCGCCGAGAGCTGCTCCGTGCGCAGCACCGTCAGGTGGAGGAGTTCGGACGATTCGGGCTTGACCATCTTGCTGAACGCCATCGGATGCCTTTCAGGAAAGCTGCCAGGGGAAGAAGACGACGAAGATGGCCGCAGAAGCCAGCAGGGTCGCGACGGTGAAGACGGTGTCTCGCGTTCGGAACGGGACCAGGTGCCGTTCGGTGCGAGTCGGATGCGCACCGAACGCCCGCGAGTCCATCGCCAGCGCGACGCGCTCGGCATGGCGGATCGCGCCGGCGAGCAGCGGCACGATGTACCCCCACCCCCGGGCGATGCGCGCGAACGGTCCGCGACCGCCGTGATACCCGCGCACCCGATGGGCCGCCCTGATCACGGAGAGCTCATGCCCGAACCGCGGCACGAAGCGGAAGGCCGCCAGGGCCGTGTAGCCGATCCGATACGGCACCCGCAGCTGCTGCACGCTGGCCCGCACCAGGTCGGGTCCGCTGGTGGTGAGTCCGCCGACGAGCGCGAGAGCGACGATCGAGCCGAGCCGCAGCGCGGTCGCGAAGCCGAGGAGCAGAGCCCCGCTGTAGAGCGTCCAGTCCCCGATGCGCACGACCGGAGCGGTGTCGTTGACCAGCCCGGTGTCGACCCACAGGGAGAAGCCGATGCCGATCAGGAGCATCCCGGCGGGGAGAGCGAGCAGCAGCAGGGCGAGGAGGCGCACGGTGAGACGCGCGCCGACCAGGATCAGCGCATAGGCGAGCACCAGGAACGCGGCAGGGGTCGCCAGGTCCCGCACGAAGACGAGCAGCACCATCGCGGGTGCGAAGCCGGCGACCTTCGCGAGCGGATTCAGGGCGTAGAGGAACTGCCGACGCGACGTCGCCGTCATGCGCGCATAGGGGTCGAACGTCGTCGCGGTCACGAGCTCACCCCCAGACCCGCGGATGCGAGCACCCGTTGCAGGGCCGGCAGTCGCAGTCCCGCACCTGTGAACAGCTGCTCGTCCCGCAGAAGGGCGTCGGCGGCGCCGACGGCCCGCACGCGCCCCTGGGCGAGGAGCACGACGTGACTGGCGTGCTCGGCCACGAGCTGCAGGTCGTGCGTGACGATCAGGATGGTCGTGCCGTCCGCGCGCAGCTCCTGCAGCAGGTCGAGCAGTTCGGCGGCTCTCGCGCGGTCCTGTCCGAAGGTCGGCTCATCGAGCGCCAGCACACGGGGGCGGGTGATCAGCGCCGTGCCCACCGACAGGCGCCGCTTCTCACCGCCCGACAGCAGGAACGGATGCACGTCCGTCTTGTGCTCCAGTCCGAAGCGCGTGAGCATCTCGTCGACTCTCGCCGTGATCTCGGCGTCGGGCACATGGCGCAGCCGCAGCCCGTGGGCGAGCTCGTCGAAAACCGTCGGGGCGATGAACTGGTGCTCGGGGTTCTGGAACACGAACCCGATCCGTGCGGCGAGGTCGCGGGGAGAGGCGGTCCCCGGGTCGATGCCGTCGACCGACACCTGTCCACGCGGTGGCGGTACGACGCCCGCGAGCGCCTGGATCAGCGTGGTCTTTCCCGCCCCGTTCGCACCCACGATGGCGGTGAGGCTGCCGGGTGCGAGGTCGAGGTCGACACCGTGGAGGATCTCGGCACGACGCCGACGCACCGTCAGTCCTCGCGCGCGGATGATCGGCTCCACGCGTGTCGTCGCGACGCCGTGCTCCTCAGCGCGGGGGTCCTCAGTGTTGTGACCATCCGCCGCAGCCCCCACGCCGCTCTTCGTCGTCGGGTCGGTCGACGTCGCGTCGCCCGACGGAACGGACGACACGTCCTGACCTTCGAGCGCGACGGCGAGTTCCTGAGGAGACAGCGGCAGCGGATCGAGCGTGAGCCCCTGGCTCCGGAGTCGGAGCGCCGACAGGGTGGCGGCCGGAAGCCACACGCCCATCCTGACCAGCTCGTCGGCGTTCTCGCGGATGATCTCGGCCGCCGGCCCGTCGAAAGCTACCCGACCGTCGCGGTCGAGCACGATCGTCCGCGTGACGAACGACATCGCCGCGTCGAGGTTGTGCTCCACGAGCAGGATGGCCCTGTCACCCGCAGCGACAACCTCGGCGAGCGCGGCGTACACGTCGTCGATGCCCTGCGCATCGAGGTTCGCGGTCGGTTCGTCGAGCACGATGAGGGGCGAGCCCATCGCGAGGGCACCGGCGATCGCGAGTCGCTGCCGTCCGCCGCCGGAGAGGTGGTCGGGGTTCACCGTGCGCCGTTCCCAGAGCCCGACCCGGCGCAGTGCCTCCTCGACGCGATTCTCCACCACGTCGAGCGGCAGCCGCAGGTTCTCGGGGCCGAACGCGACCTCGTCGTACACACTGCCGGTGACGATCTGCGCATCGGGGTCTTGGAACACCATCGCCACGCGGGTGCTCAGCGTCGCGGTCGGGGCGTTCAGCGTGTCGATGCCGCCGGCTTCCACCGTGCCGATCATGGCCGTGGGGAGGGCATGCGGGATGAGCCCGTTGAGGGCGAGGGTGAGCGTCGACTTGCCCGAACCGGAGGGCCCGAGCAGGAGAACGACCTCTCCCGCGTCGATGTCGAAGGTCACCTCTCGCGGAGAGGGGTGCGCCGCATCGGCGTGGGTGAGGGAGAGGTCACGCACGCTCAGCAGGGGCGCGGATGGGCGCACGGCGGAGTCCCGGGTCGGCGGATCGTACCCTTCTAACTTAGCTGAGCCTTACCTGATTATCCACGCGCACAGAAGCCCTCCGACGGATGACATCGATCATCCGATGGACGGACGTGGAGCGGCCGAAGAACCGGCATCGTCGTAGAGGCGCCGACCGGGCGCCGCAGGAACGAGGGAGCACCGTGCCACAAGACACGAACACGCACACGATCGCCCGACCGCACCGCACAGCGCGGAGGGAGCAGCCGATGTCTCCACCCGAGTCGGAGGCGGCACGTCGCCGCGGCGAGCTCGGCCGGATGGTCGGCATCGACTTCGCGCGCTTCCTGGCGATCATCGGCATGTTCTGCGCTCACCTGCTCCCGTCGGCCGGCATGCCCGGCCACGTCGAATGGGTGTCGACCATCGTCGACGGGAACGCCTCGACCCTGTTCGCCGTCGTCGGCGGGATCAGCGTCGTGCTCGCCACCCGCTCCTATCTGGAACGCGGCCACGTCGCCGCCGCGCGGTGGGCGATGGCTGTGCGGGGTGTGCTCGTCATCCTCATCGGGGCGACGCTCGCCCTGGCGCCGGGAAGCATCGTGGTCGTCCTCGTCTACTTCGGTGTCGCCATGCTGTGCAGCATCCCGTTCCTCAGGGTGAGTCCGCGCTGGTTGCTCGTCTCCGCGGCGATCCTCGCGATCGCGGGGCCGATCCTCAACGCCTTCCTGCGGCAGGCCCTGGGGGTCATCGGGGAGGGCGGCGGAGTGTCCTGGCCGCAGTGGGGGGAGCCGGCCGTGGCGCTGCGCGCGATCTTCGTCACCGGCACCTATCCCGTCGTGACCTGGATCGTCTACGTGCTCGTCGGGATGGCCGTCGCCACGCTTCTGATCGCCGCTCGGCACAACGGAACGGAGAAGCGATTCCTCGCGTGGACGGCTGGTATCGGCGCCTTCCTCGCCGTGTTCGCCGTGTCGACCAGCGCTCTCGTCTACGAGTTCTTCGGGCGCGCGGTCCTCGTCGCGACCCTGCCGCCCGAGGCCGCTGCCGCCACCGAGAGCATCATCGGTACGCCGGGCTTCGGCGCTCCGCTCTCTCCGCAGTGGTGGGCGCTCGTGCTGCAGACGCCGCACACCGGCACGACCCTCGACATCCTGCGCGGGGTCGGTATCGCCCTCTTCGTCATCGCGAGCATGCTGTTCCTCGCCCGAGTTCTCCCCGGGTCCGCGCTCCGGGTGCTCGAGCCCGTCAGGGCGGCGGGAGCCGCTCCGCTCACGGTCTACACGGTGCACGTGCTCGCCGCGGCGGCCACCTCGTTCGTGCTGCTCTCCGGCGCGGTCGACGCGTCGACGGAGCTCCCGTGGTGGTACCTGGGACCGGCGATCCTCGGCATCCACATCCTGGGCGCGGTCGCCATCGGCGCGATACTGGCGGCGCTGAAGCGTCGCGGTCCGCTCGAGGCGCTCGTGAGCTCGGTCTCGGGCGCAGTCGCGCGGCGGCTGGGCGGAGTGCCTAGCGGCGGGCGACGCCGGCGCGGCTGAGGGCCGAGCCGATCGCGAGGCCGATGGCTGTCCACGCGATCGGCCCGAGCACCGAGATCGCGAGGTAGAGGATCTGCGCCCACAGCGGCATCACCGAGAGGTGAGCGGCGAAGAACACCACGACCGCCACGAAGACCCCGATGATCGCCGCCGAGAGGAAGAATCGCCACGGCCCCCAGGAGCGGTAGCGGGTGAGGGCGGCCACCCCCTCCTGGATCAGACCGAACAGCAGAGCGGTGCCGATGAATCGCAGTGCCCAGGCCGGGTTGAAGGCGCTCGCGATCAAGGCGGCGAACACATGGGTGATCAGTGCGACGAGCGGGAGGCGCAGCACCTCCTGCGCGATGATGCCCGGCAGCACGTGCGAGCCGAGGACCAGGCCGTAGAGGAACAGCAGCGGACTGGCCAGCAGCACCGGAGTCACCCATCCGGCGATACCCGCGAGGATGCCCGTGGCGACCCCGATGGCTGCGCATACGAGCAGGACGCGGGTCGTCAGGACAGAGGTGCGGGCCACCTCTCCAGCTTACTGTCGACGTATCGCGAGGGCGGCCGTGGATAACCCTGGCCGATCGGCGAATGCCGGGTGACCGATCGGCCAGACTTCCTGAGAATCGCCAGGGTCGGGCTTATGTTGGCCGCGGTGCAGCAAGAGGGCCGCACCGTGATCATCGGGAGCACCACATGGGTCGAACACCCCTCCGGATGGCGGCAGCCACCACCCTGGCCACGCTGTTCATCGCATCGACGGCAACCGCAGGCTATGCGACGGAGGAGGTGACGCACCCCGTCCCCGTCGCAGGCACACCAGGGCACTACATCGTGGTGATGAAGGCGGATCCGCTCGCCACCTACGAGGGCGACGTGAAGGGTCTGAAGGCCACCAAGCCCGCCGAAGGCGACCAGCTCGAGACGCAGTCGCAGGATTCGCAGCGCTACGTCGAACATCTCCAGACCGAGCAGGAAGACCTCGTCAGCGACATCGGGGTCACGCCGGACACCACCTATCAGGTCGTCCTGAACGGCTTCAGCGCCGACCTCAGCGGCGAGCAGGTCGATGCGCTCCGCGCCTCGAAGGACGTCCTCGGCGTCTACCCCGATGAGATCCGTCACCCCGACGCGCAGAGCTCGACCGACTACCTCGGCCTCGGCGACGACCGCAAGGGCAAGGGCGGGGTGTGGCAGCAGACCGGAGGGGTCGCGACCGCCGGAGAGGGTGTCGTCGTCGGTGTGATCGACACCGGCATCGCCCCCGAGCACCCCTCGTTCGAGGGCAAGAAGATCAAGAAGCAGAAGAAGCAGAACAACCGCAGCAAGGGCGGCCAGCCCTACACCGACGGCACGTACGTCTACTTCGACAAGTCGGACGGCGGTCAGTTCCAGGCGGCGATGGTCGAGGGTCAGGACTGGGACACCAGCGACTACTCCTCGAAGCTCATCGGCGGACAGTACTTCTCCGCCGGGGCCGAGGCCGCCGGCTTCGACTTCCAGTACGACTACCTCTCGCCGCGTGACGGCGACGGCCACGGCTCGCACACCGCCAGCACGGCGGCGGGTAACTTCAAGGTCAAGGCCAGCATCGAGAACGTCGACTTCGGGACGATCTCGGGCGTCGCGCCCGCGGCGAAGATCTCGGCGTACAAGGCCTGCTACGTCGGCCCCGACACGACGGTCACCACCGACGACATCTGCGCGCAGAGCGACCTGATCGCCGCGATCGACCAGGCCGTCGCCGACGGCGTCGACGTGATCAACTACTCCATCGGCGGCGGTGCCGCGAGCACCGTGATGGCCCCGGAGGACCTCGCGTTCTTCAACGCCGCGGCCGCAGGCGTCTTCGTGGCGACGAGCGCCGGCAACGACGGACCCGACCCGGTCACGGCCGACCACGCCTCTCCCTGGTACACCACCGTGGCCGCGTCGACCATCCCGACGTGGGAGGGCACCGTGCAGTTCGACGGGTTCGCGCAGGCCGGAGCCTCGGTGAGCGTGCCGTTCGGACAGAAGGTCACCGGCCCGTCGATCGCCGCAGTCGATGCCGCGGCGGCGGGCGCCGTCACCCCGCAGCTCTGCCTGCCGGGCACCCTCGATCCTGCCAAGGTCGCCGGACACATCGTGGTCTGCGACCGCGGTGGCAACGCCCGCGCCGAGAAGTCGCAGGTGGTGAAGGACGCCGGCGGCATGGGCATGGTGCTCGTGAACGTGCCGGGCGGTGCCGACTCGCTCGACAACGACTTCCACGCGGTGCCGACCGTGCACCTGAACGCCGTGCATCGCGCGGCCGTGCTCGCGTACGTGCAGGGCGGCGTGGATCGTCCCATCACGCTCGTCGGTGAGAACACCACCGGCGTCGTCACCCCGACCCCGCAGATCGCGGGATTCTCGAGTCGCGGACCGATGCTGGCGGACGGCAGCGACGTGATGAAGCCGGACGTCGCGGCTCCCGGCGTCGCGATCCTCGCGGCGACCGAGAACGCTCCGGGGGAGAAGCCCACGTTCGGCATCCTCTCCGGAACATCGATGGCCTCCCCGCACGTGGCCGGCCTCGCCGCGCTGTACCTCGGCGAGCACCCCAAAGCGACCCCGGCGGAGATCAAGTCCGCGATGATGACCACCGCCTACGACACCGTGCTGCCCGACGGATCGAAGAACACGAACCCGTTCGAGCAGGGCGCAGGTCAGGTGGACCCGAAGCGCTACCTGAACCCGGGTCTGCTCTACCTCAACGGTGTGAAGGACTGGGCGGCGTTCCTTGACGGGAAGGGGCTGTCGGACTTCCCCGGCATCGACCCCATCGACGGCAGCGATCTGAACCAGGCGTCGATCTCGATCGGCTCCCTGACCAGCGCGCAGACCGTCACCCGCACGGTCACCTCGACCGAGAAGGGCACCTTCACGGCCAAGGCCTCCGTGCCCGGAGTGAACGTCAAGGTCACGCCTCAGCAGTTGAAGTTCGACCGCCCCGGCCAGACCAAGACGTTCACGGTGACGTTCGACAACGCCACGGCCCCGGTGGAGCAGTGGGCCACGGGTTCGCTCACGTGGACGAGTGCGAAGAACACGGTGCGCTCGCCGATCGCACTGTTCCCGGTCACGGCGGATGCGCCCGCCGAGGTCTCGGGCAGCGGCGTCGACGGCAGCACCGCGGTCGAGATAACTCCCGGTCTGACCGGTGACCTCGCGCTCGGACTCTCGGGTCTGACGCCGTTCGAACTGCTCGCCGACGCGGACAACCCCGTCGAGGGGCACTCGGGAGACGAGAAGTCGGGCGACGCCAACAAGGACGTCTCGTGGATCGTGAACGTGCCGGAGGGGACGACCCTCTCGCGGTTCGACCTCGATTCGTCGGACGACAAGGGCAGCGACCTCGACCTCACCGTGTACCGGGTGGTGAGCCCGGACGACCTGCAGTACTACGAGCGCTGGCGTTCGGCCACAGGCTCGGCGGACGAACAGGTCACGATCCCGTCGCCGAAGGCCGGAACCTACCTGGTGGTGGCGAACATCTACTCGACGACGGGTCCGATGACGTGGGACATGACCTACGCCAACGTGCTGGCCGACGGTGAGGGTGACCTCACGGCAACGCCGAACCCGCTCGCCGCGGTGCGCGGCAAGAAGACGTCGTACAACCTCGGCTGGACCGGCCTGACCGCCGGCACCCGCTACCTCGGGGTCGTGCAGTACGGCGACTCCGATGTGCGCACCGTGCTGACGGTCGACGTGCCGGCGGCGAAGTCTCCGGAGACTCCGGCTCCGGAGACTCCGGCTCCCGAGACGAAGGCGCCGGAGACCCCGGCACCGGAGACGAGCGCGCCGGCGACGCCTGCGCCCGAGACCTCGGCACCGGCGACCCCGGCTCCGCGGGAGGAGAAGCAGGAGTAATCCGGACATGCACAGCGACAGCACCCCGTGGTCCTCTGGCCGCGGGGTGCTGTCGCGTGCGGGGCATCCGTTCATCGCGTGATAGCCGCCGCTCGTCGCAGCGGCTGATCGTCCGGCTCCTCCGGGCGGGGTCGTCTTCCTAACGTGGGGGAACGCAACGTCGCGTATCCCGAGGAGACCCCCATGACCGCACCTTCGTCGCGCCGCCGCGACGGCGCCGGACTCGTCGACGACGAGCCCCTCATCGTCACCGACCCGAATCTCCCTCCCGTGGCCCTCACCGAGGAGCACCACGAGAAGACGAACCGCTGGACCCTGCCGAAGATCATCCTGTGGGCCGCGATCGCCCTGCTGGGCGCCGTCGCCTGGACCATGCTCGCGATCGTCCGCGGCGAGACCGTCAACGCGATCTGGTTCGTGTTCGCCGCGGTCTGCACATACCTGATCGGCTACCGGTTCTATTCGAAGGTGATCGAGAAATACATCACGCGACCCGATGACCGTCGGGCCACCCCCGCCGAGGTGAAGCAGGACGGCAAGGACTACGTCCCCACCGACCGCCGGGTGCTCTACGGCCACCACTTCGCCGCGATCGCCGGCGCCGGCCCGCTCGTCGGCCCCGTGCTCGCGGCGCAGATGGGCTACCTCCCCGGCACCATCTGGATCATCGTCGGCGTCGTGCTCGCCGGTGCGGTGCAGGACTACACGGTGCTCTTCTTCTCCATGCGACGCGGTGGTCGCACGATCGGCCAGATGGCCCGTCAGGAACTCGGGAAGATCGGCGGCACTGCAGCGATCATCGCCTCGCTGCTGATCATGCTGATCATCGTCGCGATCCTCGCCCTCGTCGTCGTCAACGCGCTCGGGGAGAGCCCGTGGGGCGTCTTCTCGGTCGCAATGACCATCCCGATCGCGTTGTTCATGGGCGTGTACCTCCGCTACCTGCGCCCGGGCAAGGTGACCGAGGTCTCGATCATCGGCTTCGTGCTGCTCATGGCCGCGATCATCGGCGGCGGCTGGGTCGCCGGCACCGAGTGGGGCCAGGCGATCTTCCACCTGGACCGCACCACGATCGCCTGGGGCATCATCATCTACGGCTTCATCGCCGCCGTGCTCCCGGTGTGGCTGCTGCTGGCCCCCCGCGACTACCTGTCGACGTTCATGAAGATCGGCGTGATCGTGATGCTCGCCGGGGCCATCGTGCTGGTCCGTCCCGAGATCACCGTCCCCGCCATCAGCATCTTCGGTGAGAACGGCATGGGGCCGGTGTTCGCCGGTCCGCTGTTCCCCTTCCTGTTCGTGACGATCGCCTGTGGAGCGCTGTCGGGCTTTCATGCGCTGATCGCCTCGGGGACCACCCCGAAGCTCATCGAGAAGGAGCGTCAGACGCGCTTCATCGGCTACGGCGGCATGCTCATGGAGTCGTTCGTCGCGATCATGGCGCTCGTCGCCGCGATCTCGATCGACCAGGGCATCTACTTCGCCATGAACGCCCCGACGGCAGCGACAGGGGGCACGGTCGAAGGCGCCGTCGCCTTCGTGAACTCGCTCGGCCTGACGGGGGTGAACCTGACACCCGAGATGCTCACGGGCACGGCAGCGGCCGTCGGGGAGGAGTCGATCGTCTCGCGCACCGGCGGCGCCCCCACTCTGGCTCTCGGCCTCGCGCACATCATGCAGCAGGCTCTCGGTGGCCAGGCCCTCATGGCGTTCTGGTACCACTTCGCCATCATGTTCGAGGCGCTGTTCATCCTCACGGCCGTGGATGCCGGAACCCGTGTCGCCCGGTTCATGCTGCAGGACTCGATCGGAGCCTGGTTCCCGAAGTTCCGCGACGTCTCCTGGCGCCCCGGGGTGTGGATCTGCACCGCGATCATGGTGGCCGGCTGGGGAGCGATCCTCATCCTCGGCGTCACCGACCCGCTCGGCGGCATCAACACCTTCTTCCCGCTGTTCGGCATCGCGAACCAGCTGCTCGCCGCGATCGCGCTCGCCGTGGTGATGGCCATCGTCGCCAAGCGCGGCAAGAGCTACATCAAGTGGCTGTGGATCATCGGGCTGCCTCTGGCGTTCACCGCGGTGGTCACGATCACGGCGTCGCTGTACAAGATCGCCTCGCCCGTGCCGGCCATCGGCTACTGGGCGAACCACTTCCGCTACGTCGCCGCCCGCGACAGCGGAGACACCTCGCTCGGCGAGCCAGCGGTGCTCGATGCGGTCATCCGCAACACCGCCGTGCAGGGCACGCTGTCGATCATCTTCGTGACCCTTGCGATCATCGTGATGGTGGCGGCCGTGATCGTCACGATCAGGGCGATCCGCGACGGTGGCGGCGAGAACACCGAGGACGCACCCGTGGCCTCGCGCCGCTTCGCCCCGGCCGGGTTCCTGCCGAGCGCTGAAGAGCGCGAGCTCGAGAAGCAGTGGGAGCCGATCCTCGCGGACGAGCGCAAGGCGTCGACCCACTGATGTCGAGACACTGAGATGGCTGACACCACGAGTCGGACGGATGCCGCGACCACCCTCCTGCGGACGCTGCTCAGCGCCGCGGTGCGGGCCGGCCGCGGCATCCGCTGGTACATCACGAACCTGATGGGCGACAGCGCCTACGCGACGTACGTCGCCCATCACGGTCGTGTGCACCCCGGCGAGGAGCCGCTGACCGAGCGGCAGTTCTGGCGGCAGCGGATGGACGACCAGGATCGCAACCCCGGCGCCCGCTGCTGCTGAGGCGTGCACGGCTCCGTAGGCTGAACCCCATGACCGACGTCGTTCTCGCAGCGATCCTCGGCGTGCTCGGCGGCATCGTGCTCTCGGTGCTCCTCCTGCTCGCACGCCGACTCGCCCGCGGCGCCGCCGACCTGGGCAGCGACGCCGAACAGGCCGCCCTCACTGTGCTGCATCAGGCGAGTCTGGCGGCACCGCATCTGCGCGCTGGACTGTCGGGCCCCGATGTCGTCAAGGCGGCGCGTCATCTGCGGGTGCTGCTCGGCAGCGCGGCGGTCGCGATCGTCAGCGCCGAGGGCACGGTGTCGTTCGACGGGCCGTCCGACGGACTGGAATCCGCCGCCCGCCGCATCGCCGCCAGGGTCGGGGAGTCGGGACGCAGGCAGGTCTTCCCCGCTCCCGGTGCAGACGACGATCTCGCGGCCGTCGGGGCGCCGATCCTGGTCGACGGACGCGCGATCGGTGTCGTGGTCGCCTTCGCGGCGCCCGTCCGTGCCGCGTTGGTGCGTGCCTCGGAGGAGGTCGCCGACTGGTGCGCGGCCCAGGTCGAGCTCGGCGGACTCGATGCGTCCAGGACGCAGCTGGCCGAGGCGGAGCTGCGCTCGCTGCGTGCGCAGATCTCGCCGCATTTCATCTACAACGCCCTCACGGCGATCGCCTCCTTCGTGCTCACCGACCCCGCACGCGCGCGCGAGCTGGTGCTGGAGTTCGCCGACTTCACCCGCTATTCCTTCCGGCGGCAGGGGGAGTTCACGACGGTGGCCGACGAGCTCGGCAGCATCCACTCCTATCTCGAGCTCGAACGAGCGCGGTTCGGGGACCGCCTGCGCGTCACGCTGCAGATCGCACCGGAGACGCTGGCCACCGTCATCCCGTTCCTCTCGGTGCAGCCGCTGGTCGAGAACGCCGTCCGTCACGGGCTCGAGCCCGGCGAAGGGGGAGGGGAGATCCGCATCGCCTCACGCGACGACGGTACCCACACCGAGATCACGGTCGAGGACGACGGGGTGGGCATGGACCCCGAGGCCCTTCACGCGACGCTCACCGCCGGCGACGACGGGGTCCACGTGGGACTCCGCAACGTCGACACCCGGCTCCGCCAGCTCTACGGGGCGGACGGCGCTCTGGTGGTCGAGACGAACACGGGCGCCGGTACCCTGGTGCGCATGCGGGTCCCGAAATCCCAGCCGCAGCACGATCCGGACGGCGACGGACGAGCATGACCAGAGGCACGGCGCCGATCGATGTGCTCGTCGCGGACGACGAGAGACCCGCCCTGGACGAGCTGGTCCATCTGCTGCGCACGGACGCGCGCATCGGCGCGATCGTCACCGCATCATCGGGCGCGGAAGCCCTGCGGCTGCTGTCGGAGCGGGCCGTGCGGATCGCATTCCTCGACATCCACATGCCGGGGCTCGGCGGGATGGAGCTCGCGCGTGCGCTGCTCGCCCTCGCGGAACCGCCGGCCGTCGTGTTCGTGACCGCCGACGACGCCAGGGCCGTCGAGGCGTTCGAGCTGCGTGCCGCCGACTACCTCCTCAAGCCCGTGCGCATCGAACGGCTCCGCCAGGCGGTCGGACGGGTGGTCGAAGTCGCGGAGGCTCAGGCGCCCGGCGAAGACGAGATGCTGCCGGTCACGATCGGATCCGTGGTGCGGTTCGTGCGCCGCAGCGAGGTGCGCTGGGTGCGGGCCCAGGGGGACTATTCCCGGTTGCACACCGGCGACGGTGCGGGGCACCTGGTGCGCACGCCCATCTCGGAACTCGAGACGCGGTGGACGGACGTCGGGTTCCTGCGCATCCATCGCTCCTCGCTCGTGCGCATCGCCGCCGTGACCGAGGCCCGGCTCTCCGGCGCTGAACCCTCGGTCTCGATCGGCGCCGTCTCGCTGCCGGTGAGCAGACGCCTGGTGCCCGCGGTGCGCGATGCCCTGCTGCGTGGGGAGGTCGGGGGATGACGGAGAAGCCGAAGCGCGTGCGGGTGCGTGTGACCGCTGAGCTGCCTGATCGTCGGCCGGCGGCCTTCACCCGGGGCATCGCGCTGCCGGGCGCCCCCGTGGATGAAGCGGATGCGGTCTACGCGCGAGCTCTGATGCGCAGCCAGCTGCGACTCGCACTCGGAACGGTCGCCGGCTTCGTGGTCGTCGTCATCGCGCTGACCCTGGCGATCGCGCTCATCCCGGAGATCGGGCAGGTGATGATCTGGGGTCTGCCCCTGTCGTGGCTGCTGCAGGCCTACGCGTTCTACCCGATCATCGTCGTGTTCGCGGTGCTCTACGTGCGCACGGCTGCGCGCAACGAACGTCGATACCGTGCGCTCCGGGATCGCGAGTGAACGCGGTTCTCGACCTGATCGGCGTCGCGCTCGTCATCGTCGCGACACTGCTGATCGGCATCTACGGTCTGCGCATCTCGCGCACGACCGGCGACTTCTTCGTCGCGTCCCGCACCGTGCGGCCGGTGTGGAACGCCTCTGCGATCAGCGGCGAGTACCTCTCGGCCGGCACGTTCCTCGGGCTGTCCGGCCTCGTGCTGCTCGACGGTGCCCGTGGCTTCTGGTTCCCGATCGGCTACGCAGCCGGCTATCTCCTGGTCCTGGCGTTCGTCGCGGCCCCGCTTCGGCGCAGCGGGGCCTACACGATCCCGGACTTCATCGAGGCGCGGTTGGAGTCGCAGTCGGCGCGCCGGGTCACGAGCATCGCGGTGCTGGTCATCGGCTGGCTCTACATCGTGCCGCAACTGCACGGAGCGGGGCTGACCCTGCTGGTCGTCGCCGGGCTGCCGGAATGGGTGGGCGCCGTCACCGTCGCGGTGCTCGTCGCCGCAGCGGTCGCGGCCGGAGGCATGCGCGCCATCACCTACGTGCAGGCTTTCCAGTACTGGCTCAAGCTCACCGCGCTCCTCGTTCCCGTGGTCTTCATCGCGTTCGCGCTCAGCGGCGGACCGCACGATTTCGATCCAGCGCTGGTGTTCCCCGTCGAGGCCGGTCCCTCGGGGTTCGACGCCTACGAGACCGCCTCGCTCCTGCTCGCGCTGCTGCTGGGAACGATGGGACTGCCGCACGTGCTGGTGCGCTTCTACACGAGTCCGACCGGGGTCTCCGCACGGCGCACGACCGTGATCGTGATCGGCATGGTGAGCGCCTTCTACGCGGTGTCGAGCACGATGGGGCTGCTTGCGCGCATCGCCGCTCCGGACCTGGCGGTGCCCGGCGTCGCGGACACCGCTGTGCTGCTGCTCCCCTCGCGCGTCTTCCCTGGAGCGTTCGGTGAGCTGTTGACCGCGCTCATCGTCGCCGGAGCGTTCGCAGCCTTCCTGGCGACGTCGGCCGGCCTCGTCGTGTCACTTGCGGGCGTGATCAGCCAGGACGTGTTCTCCGGATCCGTGCGGTCGTTCCGGCTGTCGGCGGTGCTCTGCGCGCTGGTGCCGCTCGCCGTGGCGCTGCTCACGGCCCCGGCAGGCCTCGGGTCGAGCGTGGGCGTCGTGTTCGTGGTGGCGGCGTCGACGCTGTCGCCGGTCGTGCTGCTCGGCGTGTGGTGGCGGGGGCTCACCGCGCGAGGTGCGGTGGCCGGAATGGTGTCAGGCGGGTGCGCTGCGGGGCTCGCCCTGCTGGTGCACGCGGCGGTCGGCGGCATCGGAGCAGCGGCGCCCTATCTCGCGCAGCCCGCCGCATGGACGATCCCGCTCGCCACAGCGGTCACGGTCGTCGTCTCGCTCATCGATCCGCGGGGTCCGTCGCCGCGCACTGAGCGCTTCCTCGCGCGTGTGCACACGCCGGAGCGCGGCTGACCGCACGTCATCTGACGCTCCCGTCGCGATATGACAGCCCGGTTGGCGCGGCAAGCTGTCATATCGCGACCGGAGCAGCAGATGCGGGGGTCAGAGCTTGCGGCTGCGGGGCATGAGCCGAACGGGAGGGAGCGGAGGGGCCGGGATGCGCACGTCGTGTCCGGCCACGATCCCGAAGCGGTCCGACGCCGCCTCCCACTGCTCGCGCGCTTCGACGATCTCGTCGTGCGAGCGGCCGGCGAAGTTCCACCACATCACGATGTCTGCCTCGAAGGGTTCGCCACCGAGCAGGAAGAGCAGTGCGCCGTCGGCGCTCGACACCTCGATCTCCTCACGCGAGTCACCCAGGTAGAGCAGGGCGTTGCGATCGAGCGGATGCTGCGCCACCACGGCATCGCCCTCGACGAGCATCAGCGCGTGCTCCCAGTCCGGACGAAGCGGCAGGCGCACGCGCGAACCGGGGGCGAGCACGATCTCCGCTCCCACGATGGGGGTGTGCACCGTGGCGGGGGAGTGCGCCCCCGCGAAGTCGCCGAGCACGACGGTGGCCTCGGCCGCGGCCCCCTCGTCCGCCCGAAGCGTGACCCCCGGCAACTCGGTGTGCCGTTCGAAGCCCGCATCGCCGTGTCGGCTCGACTCGGGCAGCACCACCCAGAACTGCAGCGCGTCGAGGGGCACCGGCTCATCGCCGATCGAGTACTCCGAGTGCGAGATCCCGTTGCCGGCCGTCATCAGGTTCAGCTGCCCGCGGCGCAGGTCGGCGTCGCTGCCGAGCGAGTCACGGTGACGGATCTCTCCCACGAGTGGCCAGGTCACGGTCTGCAGCCCGATGTGCGGGTGCGGCTCGACCCGCATCTTCGTGTCAGCGGGGCCGAACCGATCGAGGAAGCACCAGGCGCCGATGGTGGGGAGGTTGCGATGGGGAAGCGCTCGCAGCACGTTCATGCCGCGCACGCCGCCGAGGGGCACTTCGCGCGGCTCGATGAGCAGGCGGTGCTGTCCGATCATTCCGCCCGGCCCGTCGGGTCTTCGCCCGCGGATCCGGAGGACCCGGACGGGGACTTCGGCCAGCGGATCTCGGCACCCGGTACGTCGTGCGTCTCGAGGTACTTCGCGATGTACGGGCAGAGGGGGACGATCGCCTCACCACGCCCGGCCGCATCAGCCAACGCCTCGGACGCGAGCTTGCCCGCCAGTCCCTGGCCCTGGAACGCCGGGTCGATCTCGGTGTGGAGGAAGCGGATGGATCCGGGGCGCAGGTCGAACGCCGCGAAGCCGGCGAGCACGTCGTCGGAGCGGATCTCGAAGCGCGAGCCTTCGTCGTTGCGGGTCACGGTGATGTCGGTCATCGGCTGCTCCTTCGAACGGATGCCTCCAACCTACGCCCCGCGTGCGGGGTCGGGCTCGGCGGAAACCCAGACCGTTCGCTGCCGCGCCGGCGCGTCGGAGCGCGACACTCCGGGTGGGCGGCGGGTGGTCTGGGTTTCGGCAGCAGGGCGCTCGAGGTTGTGGATGACACGCAGCCGCCGTCGGCGGGGGTCGTTACGCTGGAGGGATGCCGCAGACTCCCCGTGACCCGTACGCGGATCTGCCGTACGCCGACGAGCCCTACGACGACGGCTGGGAGTCGTCGTACCCGCCCGAGCCGATGGACTGGGAGCCGCAGGGGGTCGGCTTCGAGCCCCCGCTCGACTGGGGGCAGGGTCCCGTCACACCGGTCACCGCTTCCGCCACGTCTACCGCCACCCCTTCCAGCACCGTGCGCCCGCCCGCCGAGCGCCGCGCGACCCCGAGCCGCTATGCGACCGCGCGCGACGCGCTGCACACGGTGTTCGGATACGACGACTTCCGCGGCGACCAGGCCGAGATCGTCGAGCAGGTCATCGCGGGCGGAGATGCCGTGGTGCTGATGCCGACGGGTGGCGGGAAGAGCATCACGTACCAGGTGCCGGCGCTGGTGCGCGAGGGCACGGGGCTCGTCATCAGCCCGCTCATCGCGCTCATGCACGACCAGGTCGACGCGTTGCGGGCCAACGGCGTGAAGGCCGCCTATCTCAACTCGACCCAGGCGATCGACGAGCGTCGCGAGGTGGAACGGGCCTACGTCGCCGGCGAGCTCGACCTCATCTACGTGGCGCCAGAGCGTCTCTCCAACTCTCAGACCACGGCGCTGCTCCAGCGGGGAACGCTCAGCGTGATCGCGATCGACGAGGCGCACTGCGTGTCGCAGTGGGGGCATGATTTCCGCCCCGACTACCTGGCCCTCGGTGATCTGGGCGAACGGTTCCCTGGAGTGCCACGCATGGCGCTCACGGCCACTGCCACCGCGGCGACGCACAAGGAGATCACCGAGCGTCTGCGCCTCGACGGTGCCGCGCACTTCGTCGCGAGCTTCGACCGCCCGAACATCCAGTACCGCATCGTCCCCAAGGTCGATCCGCGCAAGCAGCTCGTCCAGTTCATCCGCTCGCAGCCGGAGGGCGCGGCGGGCATCGTGTACGCGCTCAGTCGGAAGTCGGTCGAGCAGACGGCGACCTACCTCGCCGCCCAGGGGTTCGACGCCCTGCCGTACCACGCGGGTCTGCCCGGCGAGGTACGCGCCGCGAACCAGTCGCGCTTCCTTCGCGAGGACGGCGTCGTCATGGTCGCCACCATCGCGTTCGGGATGGGCATCGACAAACCGGACGTGCGCTTCGTCGCGCACGTCGATCTGCCGAAGTCCGTGGAGGGCTACTACCAGGAGACCGGACGCGCCGGTCGAGACGGCGAGCCCTCGGTGGCCTGGATGGCATACGGGCTCGGCGACGTCGTGCAGCAGCGCAGGCTCATCGACCAGAGCCCCGGTGATCGCACGTTCAAGATGCGCATGGGGCAGCACCTCGACGCCATGCTCGCGCTGTGCGAGACCGTGGAGTGTCGTCGGCAGAACCTGCTCGGCTACTTCGGCCAGGAGTCGCAGCCGTGCGGCAACTGCGACACCTGCCTCGACGACACCGAGACGTTCGACGGCCTCGTCCCGGCGCAGAAGCTGCTCTCGACGATCGTGCGGTTGAAGCGCGAGCGCAATCAGGCGTTCGGGGCCGGGCACCTGATCGACATCCTCCGCGGGGCCTCGACAGAGCGCATCAGGCAGCAGGGCCACGACAAGCTCGCGACCTACGGCATCGGAAACGACCTCTCGGATCAGGATTGGCGCAGCGTCGTCCGTCAGCTCCTGGCCCGAGGCATTCTCGTCGCGCAGGGTGACTACGGCACCCTCGCGCCCGGTGAGCAGGCGGCCGGAGTGCTGCGTGGTGAGACCGCTGTACCCCTGCGCAAAGACACGATCGGGCGTCCGACCTCCTCGGGCCGCGCCCGCAAGGCCAGCGCCGCCGATGCCCTGGACGCGGGGGACCGGCCGTTGTTCGAGGCACTGCGTGCATGGCGAGCCGAGACCGCTCGCGAGCAGGGCGTGCCCGCGTACATCGTGTTCGGTGACGCGACGCTGCGCGCGCTCGCGGAGCACCGCCCTGCCGCTCTCGCCGACCTCGACGGCATCACCGGCATCGGCGCGAAGAAGCGCGAAGCGTACGGCGAGGGCGTGCTCGCGGTGATCGCCGGTGCCTGACCTCGGTGTCTGACCTCGGCGCCTGACCCCGGTGTCTGACCGCGGCGCACGAGCGCAGCGCCGTCTCAGCGCGGAGGCAGCACGTCGTCGAGATGAGCCCGCAGGTGCGTGGCGATGTCGACCCTGTCGCGGTCGTACAGCCACTGGTACTGCAGCCCGTCCCACATCGCGATGAGCCAGGTGGCCTCGTGCACGGGGTCGCGGTGCGCTGGCAGGTCGCCGTCGACCTGAGCGAGGCGGAAGAGCTCAGCGAAGTAGTCGAGGGCGTTCGTGAACCGCATCGTGAAGTAGTCGTGTGCGGGGTGTGCGACGGGGACGGCCTCGCACGACAGCACCGCATAGACCTCGATCAGTCCCGGTTCGTCCCGTGCGCCGAGCGCCGCGCCCTCGGGAATGCTGCGCAGCACCGTGGCAGCCGATGCGGTGCCCGTGAACATCTGGTTCTCGTTGATGGCGCTGTCGCGTTCGGTGAGCACGGCGCTCAGCAGCAGCTCCTTCGACGCGTAGTGGTGCAGCAGCGTCGACTTCGACACTCCGACCGCGGTGGCGATGTCCTGCAGGCTGGTGTCGCCGTAGCCGTCACGGGCGAACAGGCGCATCGCATCGGCGACGATCTGTGCGCGCCTGCGGCGGCCGACCGCGTAGCCGGGGTCGGCGTCGGCGACAGTGGTGGCGCGCAGTCGCGGGAGCGGACCGGCGGGAGTCCCGGAACCGGATGAGGACTCGTCGTCGGGGTCCCTCCACGCGTGCGGCAGCGCCCACAGGTTCTCGCGCTCCTCGAGCATCTCGACGACGTCCACCCGATCGGGCAGGTACTGCGAGAGCAGCTGCAGCCCGTCCCACCCCGCCGTGTGCCGGACGGCCTCGCCGTCGACGTCCCGGTCGGCGGCGACCACCCCGTGGTACTGAGCATCCTCGAGCACGTCGTTGCTGAGTGCGCGGATCCGGCAGTAGCGCTCGCGCATCCGCTCGTGCGCGGGGTGGCCCGGCGCCGAGGCTTCCCCTGTGAGCGCCGCGAACAGCTCGAGGTAGCCGGGAGTGCGCGCATTGCGCTCGGCGATGCCGGCGAAGACCAGCTCGCCCGGTTCGGAGGCGGCCGAGATCGCGCTGAACACGGTCTCGTTCTCGGCTTCGAGCCCGGCGACCACCTCTCCGAGCAGATCGTCCTTCGAGGCGAAGTGGCCGAGGAGTCCCGGGTGGCTGACGGAGGCGGCTGCGGCGATGTCGCGCAGCGACGTGGATCGGTAGCCGCGGGTCACGAACAGATCGTGCGCCGCGGTGAGGATGCGCTGCCTCGTGGCGACGGCGCGCGAGTGACGGGTTCCGGTCGCCGTCATCGTCATCGCATCCTCCGTCATCACTCTATCTTCGCTCATTACCAATCGGTCTGGTTTGACTTACCAACCGGTCGAGATTGGTGTACTGTCATGCCAGAACCGCATCGCCCGAAGATGTGCGGTGAATCGAAAGGACTGTCATGACAGAGCTGTCATCCGCCGCCAACGCGGCCGCGGTGGGCACCACGGGATTCAAGGCCCCAGGGACCACGCCGCTCAAGACCCCGCGCGGTTACACCCCCGGCCTCGCCGCGGTGAACTTCGGTGTCTTCCTGGCGCTTCTCACCCCGGTGATGGTGTCCATGGCGTTCAAGATCCAGCACATCGACCCCGTCAACACCGAGGGAAGCCTCGGACTCGTGATGGGCGTCGGTGCGATCTTCGCCCTCGTGGCGAACCCTCTCGTCGGCAGGCTCTCCGACCGCACGACCTCGCGCTGGGGCATGCGTCGTCCGTGGATCCTCGGCGGCGCCGTCGTCGGCCTCGGCGGGTTCTTCCTCATCGGCTCCGCGAACTCCGTCTGGATGGTCCTGCTCGCCTGGTGCCTCGTGCAGACCGCCATGAACGCCGTGCTCGCGGCGGCGAACGCGACCCTGCCCGACCAGGTACCGGTCACGAGCCGCGGCAAGGTGTCCGGCATCATCGGCATCACCACCCCGATCGGCATCCTCGCAGGCAGCTTCCTGGTGAACTTCCTGCCCGGTGACTTCGAGCGCTTCGTCGTGCCTGGCGTGATCGCGCTGATCCTGGTGATCGTATTCGTCCTGATCCTGAAGGACCGCCGCCTCACCGAGAAGCCCGCCGAGAAGTTCACGATCGGGATGTTCTTCGGCTCGTTCGTGTTCAACCCGCGCAAGCACCCCGACTTCGGCTGGACCTGGCTCACCAAGTTCTTCGTGATGTTCGGCTATGCCGGCATCGCCACCTTCCTGCCGCTGTACCTCGTCACCAAGTTCGGCCTCGACGAGCAGGGCGCGGTGGGCGTCATCCTCGCGGCCAACCTCGCCTCGATGGCGGCGATGGCGATCTCCTCCCCGCTCGGCGGCTTCCTCTCCGACAAGATCGGCAAGCGCCGTCCCTTCGTCGCCGTCGCCGGCGTGATCATGGTGGTCGGTCTGGTCATCCTCGCCATCGCCCCCGATATCACGACCGTCATCATCGCCCAGGCCATCATCGGTCTCGGGGCCGGGTCGTTCCTCTCGGTCGACCTCGCCCTCGCGACCGAGGTGCTGCCCAACCCGGACGACGTGGCGAAGGACCTCGGTGTGCTGAACATCGCCAACGCCCTGCCGCAGTCGATCGCCCCTGCCATCGCGCCGGGCATCATCGCCATCGGGGCGGCGACGCCGCTGGGCGGCTACACCACGTGGTACCTGTTCGGTGCGGTCGTCGCGCTGGCCGGTGCCGTGCTCGTCTACCGCATCAAGGGAGTCAAGTGACCATGACAGAGACCACCATCGCGCGCCCCTGGCTCGACACCGACCTCTCGGTCGACGAGCGGGTGCAGCTGCTGCTCGACGCCATGACCATCGAGGAGAAGGCAGGGCTCTTCTTCCACACCATGATCGCGATCGGCGACCTCGAGGAACCCAACCCGGTGTTCGCGACGCCGTCGGCCCGCGAGTTCCTCGAGTCCAAGCAGATGACGCACTTCAACCTGCTGGGTGCCGCGCCCACCGGTCGGGAGATCGCCGCGTGGCAGAACGCCCTGCAGCGGCTCGCGGCGACCACGCGCCTCGGCATCCCGGTGACGCTCTCGACCGACCCCCGGCACTCGTTCAGCGAGAACCCGGGAGCGTCGATCCTGGCCGGGCCCTTCTCGCAGTGGCCGGAGACCCTCGGTCTCGCGGCCACCCGAGACGAGGAGCTCGTCGAGCGCTTCGCCGACATCGCCCGTCAGGAGTACACGGCCGTCGGTCTGCGCGTGGCACTGCACCCGCAGGTCGATCTCGCGACGGAGCCGCGCTGGGCGCGCCAGACGGCGACGTTCGGCGAGGACGCCGAGCTGTCGGGAAAGCTCGGCGCGGCGTACATCCGCGGATTCCAGGGGGAGTCCTTCGGGCCGGGCTCGGTATCGACGATGACGAAGCACTTCCCCGGCGGCGGCCCGCAGAAGGACGGCGAGGATCCGCACTTCCCGTACGGCCGCGAGCAGGTCTATCCTGGCGGCGAGTTCGAGCTTCACCTGAAGCCGTTCGAAGACGCGCTCGCCGCGGGCACCCGGCAGATGATGCCGTACTACGGGATGCCCGTCGGCACGGAGTACGAGGAGGTGGGTTTCGGCTTCAACAAGTCGGTGATCACGGGTCTGCTCCGCGAACGCTACGGCTTCGACGGTCTGGTGTGCACCGACTGGGGCCTGATCAGCGACTCCGAGATCTTCGGGCAGCCGTTCCCGGCACGTGCCTGGGGCGTGGAAGACCTCACGCCTCGCGAGCGGATGAAGAAGGTGCTCGATGCGGGCGCCGATCAGTTCGGCGGTGAGGCGAATCCGGAGCTGCTGCTCGAGCTCATCGCCGACGGCGAGATCACCGAGGCTCGGCTGGACATCTCGGCACGACGCATCCTGCGCGAGAAGTTCGAGCTCGGACTGTTCGAGAACCCTTACGTCGACGAGGACGCCGCCGACGAGATCGTGGGTCGTGCCGACTTCCGTGCCGCGGGGGAGGACGCCCAGCGCGCGTCGATCACGGTGCTCGCGAACGACGGCGCGCTGCCCTTCGCCCGCGGGCTGAAACTCTATGTCGAGGGCATCGACGTCGCCGTGGCTGAAAAGTTCGCAGACGTCGTCGAGACGCCGGGGGAAGCCGATCTGGCGATCATCCGGCTGCAGGCTCCGTTCGAGGAGCGCGCGACCATGTTCGAGAACTTCTTCCATGCCGGTTCCCTCGACTTCCCGGATGACGTGATCGCGCACGTCGGCGAGGTCGCGGCCGCCGTGCCGACCGTCGTCGACGTGCTCGCCGACCGCCCGCCGATCCTGACGCCGCTCGCCGAGGTGGCGGCTGCGATCACGGTGAACTGGGGTGCTTCCGGGCCGGCGCTGCTGGACGTGCTCAGCGGTGCGTTCCCCGCGCAGGGTCGACTGCCCTTCGACCTGCCGCGATCGATGGCGGCTGTCGTGGCCTCGCGTCCCGACGTTCCGTTCGACACGGCCGACCCGTTGTTCCGCTTCGGGCACGGGCTCGCGCTGTAACACCGAGCGCATTCGCGAAACGCCTCGCAGGCTCCGGCCGCGGGGCGTTTCGTGCTGCTTTCGAGCCCTCGATCGCGGGTTCGATGTCGGCCGATGGCGAAGTGTCTCGGACGATGACGATGGCTGAAAAGTTCTCTGGACGAATGCTGGACAACGCGTCCCGTATCCCGTAGAACTGTCCTCAACATCGCTCGGCCGACTGACGTCGACCCGTGGGGGGGCCATGTGACGCGGAAGATCGCATCACACGGGAGTAGCGAATGGAATTGCAGGAGAGGACTCTGCGGCGACGCAGAGCAGCAGGAGGAAGCATCGCCGGCGTCACCGTCGGCGCGGTGATCCTCGCAAGTGCACTGGTGCCGACAGCGGCGAATGCACTGGACGCGGCGAATCCGAACGATCCGTCGGTCGCGCAGGGGCAGATCATCCAGCTGCCGGCCGCGCTGCTCGGCGGACTCGACATCGCCGCGCTCGGTCACACGCTGACGAGCAACCCGGCCGCCCCTGGCTCGGAGCTCGGCGGGCTGAACGTCGGATTGCTCGAGGCGCTCAACATCGACGTGGGCACCCTCAACGTGCCGCTGCTGACCGACGGCACCACGCCGGGTCTGCTGCGGCTCGGCGATCTGGGCGCTGCGCAGAGCTTCAGCTCCTCGCCGACGCAGACACAGTCGATCGCGTCGTCTGGCACGATCACCGCAGGCGGCGCCATCGACACCGGTGCGGTCGACGGCAGCGTGAACCCGGGCACCCTCGAGCTCACCGACCTCTTCGACCAGCTCGCCGTGGCCGGTCTGACCGACGCGGTCCTGGACCAGGCCTCCATCGGCATCGGTGCTCTCGCGTCGCGCGCCGAGTCGAACGCGGGGACGGTCACGTCCGAGTACCGCATCGCCGACCTGAACCTCGATCTGCACAGCAACCTGGTCGCCGGGCTCTCCGGTACCCTCGCCTCCGCGATTCAGGGCACCGTCACTCCCGTGAGCAACCTCGCCGGTCCCGGCGGGGCGCTGACCGCCCTCACCACCACGATCGTGAACACGATCAACGCGATCCCGGACGTCCCGCTCCTCGCGGCCTTCACCGCGACAGGAGGCACCGTCTCGATCGCGGGGCTCGACACGGTCGGGCAGACCGTGACGACGCAGGTGCTGCAGACCCCTCTCGAGAACACGACCGGTTCGGTTCTCGTCGACCTGAGCACCGGCACGGTCTCGGTCGATCTCGCCAAGATCCTCGTCGAGACGGGCGCGGGGGCGAACCTCAACACACTGCCGGCGAACACCCCGGTGCTCTCCGCCACGACGATCTCCGCCATCCAGCAGGGGATCACCTCCGCGCTCACGGGCACGCACCCGAACAGCCTGAACGGCAAGGTCTCCACGATCCTGAAGTCGACGCTCGACGCCCTCCAGGTGACGATCACGGTCGGCGTCGATCTCACCGTGCCGCTCACCGGAACGCCGCTCGTGTCGGGCGACGTCACGGTCCAGGGTTCGCTGGCGCAGTTCGCCGGCACCGCCACTCCGGTTCCCGCGGTCACGACCGACATCACCCTCGCCGGCCTCAACATCGGGGTGCTTCTGAACCCGGTGATCGCGACGGTGACGAATGCGGTCGCCACGACGACGGGTCCGCTCGTGAACACCGCGTTGAACAGCGTGATCCCGCTCGTGCAGCCGGCGCTCGCCGCACTCACGGGTCCCGTGCTCACGACGCTCGATCCCGTGCTCCAGGGTGTGTTGTCGAACGTCGCGACCATCACCATCAACGAGCAGCCGGCGACGGGAGACATCCCGGGCGGCAGCTTCACGGTGCGCGCGCTCGGAGTGAACCTGCTCCCGGCCGTCGGCGGTGGGGTCGCTCTCGACCTCGGCTCCTCGACGGTCAAGGCTGCCGCGGCAGCCGTCGCAGCGATCGACGCGGCTCCGACCGTCCAGGCGGGGACGAACCTGCCCGTGACCGGCTCCGGCTGGCCCGCGAACACGCAGGTCTCCGTGCAGGTCACAGCGCCCGGTGGCGGGATCGTCAGCGACCCGGTTCCTGTGACGACGGACGGCAACGGCGCGTTCACCGTGAACTACTTCGTTCCCAACGTGACGGTGCCGGGCACCGGATACACGGTCACCGCGACGGCAGGTGCCGTCTCGGCGACGGATACGACCGAGGTCACGGCCGCGGCGACGGTCGATGCCGCCCCCGCAGTGCAGGCGGGGACGGATCTCGCGGTCTCCGGTGCCAACTGGCCGGCGAACACCCAGGTCTCGGTGCAGCTGTCGGCTCCGGCCTCCGGCCCGAACGTGGGCGGCCCCGTACTGGTCACCACCGACGGTTCCGGCACCTTCACGGTCGCCTACCCGGTTCCGGCCGGCACTCCCGCGGCCACCGGTTACACGGTGACGGCATCGGTGGGCACGCAGACGGCGACCGACACCACCGAGGTGACGGACGCGCCCGTGGCCGCCGTCGATGCCGCACCCACCGTGCAGGCGGGCACCAGTCTTCCGGTCACGGGTTCGAACTGGCCAGGGAACACCCAGGTGTCCGTGCAGCTGACAGCTCCGGGCGGCGGCGCGGACGTCGGCGGCCCTGTCACGGCGACCACGAACGCCTCGGGTGACTTCACGCTCGACTACCCGGTTCCCGCTTCTGCGGCTCCGGGCGCGGCGTACACCGTCACGGCGACCGCAGGTGCCGTCACAGCGATCGACACGACGGAGGTCACGGCCGCCGCGGCTGTCGATGCCGCTGATACGGTGCAGGCGGGCACGAGCCTTCCGGTGACCGGCACGAACTGGCCAGCGAGCACGCAGGTCTCGGTGCAGCTGACGGCTCCCGGTGGCGGGAACGTGGGCGGCCCGGTGACGGCGACGACCGACGCGTCCGGCGGTTTCACGCTCGACTATCCGGTGCCGGCTTCGGCCACGCCCGGTGCGGGCTACACGGTGACGGCGACCGTCGGCACCCAGACGGCGACCGACACCACGGAGGTCACGGCCGCCGCGGCTGTCGATGCCGCTGACACGGTGCAGGCGGGCACGAGCCTTCCGGTGACCGGCACGAACTGGCCAGCGAGCACGCAGGTCTCGGTGCAGCTGACGGCTCCCGGTGGCGGCAACGTCGGCGGTCCGGTGACGGCCACGACCGACGCGTCCGGCGGTTTCACGCTCGACTATCCGGTGCCGGCTTCGGCCACGCCCGGTGCGGGGTACACGGTGACGGCGACCGTCGGCACCCAGACCGCGACCGATACGACCACCGTGACCGCGGCGGCCACGGTGGACGCGGCGGCGACGGTGCAGGCAGGCGATGATCTGCCCGTCACCGGAGCGAACTGGCCGGCGAGCACGCAGGTCTCGGTGCAGCTGACCGCACCCGGCGGCGCGGCCGTCGGCACCCCGCGCACGGCCACGACCGGCGCGCTCGGCGGCTTCGCACTCGACTACCCGGTTCCGGCAGGGACCCCGGCAGGCACCGGCTACACAGTCACGGCCTCGGTCGGTGCGCAGACGGCGACGGACACGACGGAGGTCACCGCGGCTCCCGTCGTGGTCGACGCGGCCGCCCAGGTTCCGGCAGGCAGCAACCTCGCCGTGACCGGCTCCGGCTGGCCCGTGAGCTCCTCGGTCACCCTGCAGCTGACCGCTCCGGGCGGAGGCGCGAACGTCGGCGGTCCGGTGACCGCGACGACCGATGCTTCGGGATCCTTCACCGCGAACTATCCCGTACCGCTCGGCACGAGCCCCGGAGCCGGACACACGCTGACCGCCACTGCGGGCGCCGTGACCGCGACGGACACCACAGAGGTGACGGCGCCCGGCGGTCCCTCCGATGTCAACACCAACGCAGCCGCGTCGGCGTCGGCCTCGGCGGACGCGACCGCGGACGGCGATCCGTCGGCTCAGGCCGCCGCGGAGGCGGCTGCTCTGGCCGATGCCACCTCGTCCGCGTCGGCAGCCGCGACCGCTGACGCGACCGCGGCCGCCGAGGCTGCGGCGACGGCGACGGCATCGACGACAGCGTCGACCGACGCGACATCGACCGCCAACGCCTCCGCGGCCGTCGCCGCCCAGGCCGCGGCGCTGGCTGATGCCTCGAGCAACGCGAACGCCGCAGCCTCGGCGGCAGCGGAAGCGAACTCCGCGGCCTCGTCGGAATCCGCAGCGACCTCCGACTCGTCCACCGACGCATCCTCGGAGGCCTCGACCAACGCGAACGCGGCTGCCTCGTCATCCGCTTCGGCGAACGCCGACGCCACCACCGCGGCCGTCGCGGAAGCGTCCGCACAGGCGGCGGCCTTCGCGGATGCGACGGCGCAGGGCTCGGCGGCGGCCGACCCGGCAGCGGACGCCGCATCGGAGTCGGCGGCGACGGCGACCTCGTCCACGGCGGCGACAGCTGACGCCACCTCGGCGGCGAACGCCGGCGCGGCCATCGCGGCCCAGGCGGCAGCCCTCGCCGACGCCACGACGAACACGGCGGCGGACGCCACCGCGACGTCGGATGCGAGCACGAGCGCGGCGGCGAACGCGAGCGCGGCGGCGATCGCGAACGCCTCGACCGATGCCTCGTCGGACGCGGTCGCCTCGGCCGACGCGTCGGCGGAGATCAACACCAACGCCTCCGCGTCGGCAGCGGCTTCCGCGCAGGCTGACGACGACAGCAACGCCTCGGCTGAGGCCGCGGCAGTGGCTGCGGCACTCGCGGACGCGACCAGCCAGGCATCCGCTGCGGCCGACGTGTCGGCCAACGCAGCGGCTCAGGCGGCGGCGACCACCGATGCCTCCACCGATGCCTCCACCACGGCCACCACGGCGGCGAACGCCTCCGCGGCTGCGGCGGCTCAGGCGGCGGCGCAGAACGACGCGACCTCGACGAGCGCGGCGGATGCCTCGGCTGCGGCCGATGCGGACCCGAACGCCTCTGCGGCCGCAGCGGCCAACGCGTCCTCGTCGGCGACGGCATCGGCATCGGCTGCGGCCGACGCCTCGGCCGAAGCCACCGCGGAGGCGTCCGCATCCGCCACCGCTAGCGCTTCGGCGGACGCGGCAGCCGACCCGACGGGGAACATCGCGATCGCGCTCCGGTCCCCGGTCCTGGAACGCGGACAGCAGCAGATTGCCGTCGGCACGGGCTTCAAGCCCGGGGAGAGGGTCACCGGCGTGATGGCCTCCGATCCGGTCGCGCTGGGCAGCCAGGTCGCGAACGCGCAGGGAACGGTCACCTTCACCTGGACCGTGCCCACCGCCACCGACCTCGGACCGCACACCGTGACACTGACCGGGGCGACCTCGGGCAGCGTATCGGCCTCGTTCCAGGTGGTGGCCTCGGGTCTGGCCACGACGGGTGGACAGGTGCAGGGCGGATGGATCGCCCTGGCCGCACTGCTCCTCGTCCTCGGCCTGGGGACGATGAGACTCGCGACATCCCGACGGCGACTGATCCGTACGGAGTGATCGCGATGCAGGAACGCTGAGTGGTCGGGACCGTTTCCCCACGGCGGTCCCGACCCCTCGGCGGTAGGGAGGGAAGTGAATGAGCACCAGACTCGAGTCCGCACCGCACTCCGACGCGGCAGGTTCCGACGCGGTCGAGCCGGAACCCTCGGCCGCCGTGCGGCCACGGCCGACGTGGTGGGTGAAGCTCATCGCCTTCGCGGCCTGCCTCCTGACGCTGTGGCACATCGGCGCGTCTTTCCTGTGGATCGCGCCCTACTCCGCGCTGCGGGAGATCCCCACCCAGCAGGTCCTCGCCGGGTACATGCTGCCGATGTTCGGTCAGTCCTGGAGCGTGTTCGCACCGGAGCCCATCAACGGCGACTACCACTTCAACGTCCGCGCCCTCATCGAGAAGGACGGTGAACAGGTCGAGACCGGATGGGTCAGCGCCACCGACGTGGAGCTCTCGATGATCCGATACAACCTCTTCCCTCCGCGGGCCGGCATCCAGTCGAGTGAGGTGGCGAGCGGACAGATGAACGCCTACAACAAGCTGAACGCCGACCAGCAGGCCGTCATCGGCCTGGACTTCATGAAGGACGACTGGGAGGAGTGGATGGTGCGCTCCTTCGACGAACTGCAGGGTGAAGACAACCCGTCGACCGAGGCCTACATGGCCGAGGAGCACCTCTCGACCGCGTACGCGACCCAGGTGGCCTACGCGATCTGGGGAGCGGATGCGGTGGTCGCGGTGCAGTACCGCGTGAGCCGCCAGAACGTGGTCCCCTACAAGGACCGCAACGACCCCGGCGCGCAGCGCCCCGACCCGACGTTCTCGACGACCGGATGGCGTCTGCCCATAGAAGAGGAAGGACAGAGTCGCGAGAACTTCGCGAACACCTTCCGCGGCCAGTTCGAGAGGATCCAGCCGTGAGCGCGCCGGTCAAGACCGCGGACCGCCGGAAGGACGCGAAGAAGAAGGACTCCGCACCGCGGAGCACCATCACCGCTCCGGCCCCGGCGTCTGCGCCGCCCGCCCCTCCTCGCGAACCCGCCACTGCCCCGGCTCCGGCTCCGGCGAGCACCGTGCCGCCACGGTCTTTCGTCACGCGGCTGCTGACCTTCGTGTCGTCGATGATCGGCGGTCTCTGGTCGATGGTGCTGTCGGCCATCGACCGCATCTCGGCGTTCGTCGGCGACTGGCTCTTCCACGGGAAGAAGGCGCTCTACGGACTCGCGGTCACGCGCATCCTCTTCGGACTCACCGCAATCGGCCTGCTGATCTCGAACTTCGGCACCCGGCTCTACACGTTCGGGTCGGGGTCGGCCTGGAACGGCGAACTCGCGGAGCCGGCGAGCGAGTTCCCCAAGATCTGGGTGTTCAGTGCGTTCCATGCCGCGATGGGCAACGATGCGCTCTACACGGCGCTCTACCTTCTGCTCGGAGTGCTCGCCGTGCTGTTCGTGCTCGGGTGGCGCTTCCGGATCGTGCTGCCGATCTTCTTCTGCCTCTGGGTCGGGTTCATCGAGGCGAACGACATGGTGGGCGATCAGGGCGACAACATGTTCCGCATCGCGCTGCTGCTACTGTTCTTCGCCGACCCGGCGGCGCGCTGGTCGCTGGATGCCCGGCGTCGGGCGAAGTCGGGGGAGTGGTTCGCCCCGAGCAGCCAGCCGGCGCTGCTGGGAACCATGTTCCACAACCTGGCGCTCGTGGCTCTCACGGCGCAGGTCTGCTTCGTCTACGCCTCCGGTGCCCTGTACAAGGCGGGCGGCGCGCCGTGGGAAGAGGGGTACGCGGTCTACAACCCGCTGCAGACCGCCCGGTTCGGCACCTGGCCGGTGCTGAGCGACCTCGTCACGACATGGGGGCCGATGGTCACCGTCGCCAGTTGGGGTTCGATCATCCTCCAGGTGGCCTTCCCGCTCATGCTGCTCACCCGTCCGACGCGGTTGATCGGACTGCTGGGCATCCTGTCCTTCCACATCGGCATCGCCGTGCTCATGGGGCTGCCGTGGTTCTCGCTGACGATGATCGCGATCGATGCGATCTTCATCCGCGACCGCACGTGGGCGCGGTTGAGCGCAGGGACGAAGCGGCGGTGGCGGGAGGCAGGAGCGCCACCGCCTACCGTGCCGGCAGATGCGCTGCCGGCCCGGACTGTGGTCTGACGACAAGCCGACGGGGAGATGTCCCCGCGGCGCATTGGAGGAAGTGGACAGGGCAGTAGGACTCCCGTTGTGGCAGACCTACCATGGCAGTATTCCCACTTCCCTCCGAGAGGAACGCTCATGGTCGACGCCGCCGTCCGTCCGAAGACGACTCGCACCTCCCCCGACATCGCTGACGCCAACCCGCGCCTTGATGTCGCCCGCGTCAACGACGCCCTGATGGGCACGTGGGGCGACGTGCGTCGTCAGGCCCGCGAGATGATCAAGGACTCGGCGTTCTGGCGCAAGGACGAGCTCGGCAAGGACGAGCACCGCGAGCGCGTGCTCAGCCAGCTGCACCTGCTGGTCGAGAACAAGGCCGTGCATCGCGCGTTCCCGAAGTCGCTCGGCGGCGAGGAGAACAACGGCGCGAACATCGCGGGCTTCGAGGAGCTCGTGGTGGCCGACCCCAGCCTGCAGATCAAGTCGGGTGTGCAGTGGGGTCTCTTCGGATCGGCGATCCTGCAGCTGGGCACGGAGGAGCACCACGCGAAGTGGCTCCCCGGAGTGATGGACCTCTCGATCCCCGGTGCCTTCGCGATGACCGAGATCGGCCACGGCTCCGACGTCGCTGCCGTCGGCACCACGGCCACGTACGACCCGGAGGCGGAGGAGTTCGTCATCAACACCCCGTTCCGCGGCGCGACGAAGGAGTACCTCGGAAACGCCGCACTGCACGGCGTCGCGGCGACCGTCTTCGCGCAGCTGATCACGAACGGCGTGAACCACGGCGTGCACTGCTTCTATGTGCCGCTGCGCGGTGAGGACGGGGTGGATCTGCCCGGTATCGGCCGCGAGGACGACGGTCTCAAGGGCGGACTCAACGGCATCGACAACGGGCGCCTCTCCTTCGATCATGTGCGCATCCCGCGGACCAACCTGCTCAACCGCTACGGCGACGTCGCGGCTGACGGCACCTACTCCAGCGCGATCGACAGCCCTGGCCGCCGATTCTTCACGATGCTCGGCACTCTGGTGCAGGGGCGGGTATCCCTCGACGGCGCTGCCTCCTGGGCCTCGGCCCTCGGTCTGCACATCGCGATCACCTATGCCACACAGCGCCGCCAGTTCGACGGGGCTGATGGGCAGGAGGTGGTGCTCATGGACTACGGCAAGCACCAGCGCCGTCTGCTGCCGCGCCTGGCCACCACCTACGCGCAGATCTTCGCGCACGACGAGTTCCTGCAGAAGTTCGACGGCGTCTTCTCCGGCCGGACCGACACCCCGGCGGACCGGGAAGACCTGGAGACCTTGGCGGCCGCCCTCAAGCCGCTGTCGACGTGGCATGCGCTCGACACCCTGCAGGAGGCCCGTGAGGCCACCGGCGGTGCGGGCTTCATGTTCGAGAACCGTCTGGTCGGGCTTCGCGCCGATCTCGACATCTACGTCACCTTCGAGGGCGACAACAACGTGCTGCTCCAGCTCGTCGGCAAGCGGCTGCTGACCGACTACGCGAAGCAGTTCCAGGGCAAGGATGCGGCGGCCCTCGCCAAGTTCGCCGTGGGCATGACCGCGGGCAAGCTGTTCCACGGTGCCGGTCTGCGTCAGCTCGGTCAGGCGGTCTCCGACTTCGGGCAGGTGAGCCGTTCGGTCGAGCGGGGCCTGCGCGAGGAGCAGCAGCACGATCTGCTCGCCGGACGCGTGCAGCAGATGGTGGCCGACATCGCCTCGCGCCTCCGTCCCGGAGCGAAGGACAAGGCGCTCGGCGCTCGCCTGTTCAACGAGAACCAGGCCGAGCTCATCGAGGCCGCCCGTGCGCACGGAGAGCTGCTGCAGTGGGAGGCGTTCACCGACGCCGTGCACCAGATCGACGACGAGGACACCAAGAAGGTGCTCACCTGGCTGCGCGACCTGTTCGGCCTGCAGCTCATCGAGAAGCACCTCGCCTGGCATCTGATCCACGGACGCCTGTCGATGCAGCGCGGCGCGGCGGTGTCGAGCTACATCGACCGCCTGTGCGCCCGTCTGCGCCCGTACTCCCTCGACCTCGTGAACGCGTTCGGCTACGAGCCCGAGCACGTGCGCGCTCCCATCGCGAGCGGCCTGGAGAAGCAGCGGCAGGACGAGGCCCGTGCGTACTACGCCGACCTCGAGGCGAGCGGCAAGGCCCCGATCCAGGAGAAGGCGCTCAAGAAGAAGCAGCGCTGACCCGCCCGCGGTTCGCTACCCGAGATCGACGCCGCGCGCGGTGGCGAGGGCGTGGAGCTTCTCCGCCGCATCGGTCTCGACGCACACACAGGCCTGCAGCCCCGCCTCCTCTTCGTCCCGGAGCAGGTAGTAGCTGTCCGTGTCGGTCAACTGCGCGCCGCCCGCGTCGAAGAACAGCCACCGCACGCGCACGAGCACGAGGCGCTCGGAGAGGTCGCGTCGCTCAAGGAGCTCGAATCCGACGGAGGCCAGCCCGAGCCGCTGATAGATCGGGTATGACTGCCGCAGACCGACGACCATGGCCTCGCGGGAGTCGAGCACTCCGGACGATCGGTCGTTCACGATCATCCCCGGCGTCGACCACAGCCCTGCCGCGGTCTCGGCGTCGAACGCGGTCAGGCTGTCGGCATAGCGGGTGAGGTACGCGGAGATCGTGTCGTCGGAGGCGGTCATGGCGCGAGCCTAGAGGTCGCCGCACGGCGCACGCCCGGCCTTGACAATCGCCGATTCGCGCGGCACGGCTGATTCTCCTCCCGCGCTGGGTAGTCTCGGCAGGTACCCGATCCGAGGAGTCCGAGATGCCTGCCGTGAACGCCTATGCCGCACCCCGTGAAGCAGCCCCGCTGGAGAAGACCGTCATCCAGCGACGCGAACTCGGCCCGCTCGACGTGCTGATCGACATCGCCTTCGCCGGGATCTGCCACTCGGACATCCACACCGTCCGCGGCGATTGGGGCCCACAGCAGTATCCGCTCGCTCCCGGGCACGAGATCACGGGCACGGTCGCTGCGGTCGGTGAGGGCGTCACCCGGTATGCGGTCGGCGATCGTGTCGGCGTCGGATGCCTGGTGAACTCCTGCGGCGAGTGCCGCAACTGTCTGCGCGGCGAAGAGCAGTTCTGCACCCAGGGGGCCGTGCTCACCTACGGCGGCATCGATCGCGACGGCACCGTCACCCAGGGCGGCTACTCCGAGCAGGTGGTCGTGACCGAGGCGTTCGTCCTGCGCATCCCCGACGCTCTGCCCCTGGACGTCGCCGCACCGCTGCTGTGCGCGGGCATCACGACCTATTCGCCGCTGCGGCACTGGAACGTCGGACCCGGCACACGCGTCGCGGTCGTCGGTCTCGGCGGCCTCGGGCACATGGGAGTGCAGATCGCCCACGCGCTCGGCGCGGAGGTGACCGTGCTCTCGCAGACCCTGAGCAAGAAGGACGACGGTCTGCGGCTCGGTGCCGACCACTATCGCGCCACCAGCGACCGGGAGACCTTCCGCGAGCTGCGCTCATCCTTCGATGTGATCCTCAACACCGTGAGCGCCGTGATCGATCTGCGCTCCTACCTGAGCCTGCTCGACGTCGGCGGAGCCATGGTGTGCGTCGGCGCTCCCGGCGAACCCCTCGAGGTGGGCGTGATGTCGCTCATCGGCGGCCGACGCTCGCTCGCCGGCAGCAACATCGGCGGTATCCGCGAGACGCAGGAGATGCTCGACTTCTGTGCCGAGCACGGCATCGCGGCAGAGATCGAGATCATCCCCGCCTCCGACATCAACACCGCCTACGAGCGCGTGCTGGCCTCCGACGTGCGGTACCGGTTCGTGATCGACGCCGCCACGTTCGCCTGAGCGCTCGTCGACCGCCGCGGTGGCGGAAGACATCGGGTTCGGGAAGACATCAGTGTCGGTCGCCGCGGATAGCCTGAGCGGATGATCTCTCTTCTCACGGGCCCCGACGCCCGCGACCGCTGCGCCTGGGTGGGCGACGACGACGAATACCGCCGCTACCACGACGAGGAGTGGGGCACGCCGTTGCACGGCGACCGCGCGCTGTTCGAGAAGATGGCGCTCGAGGGGTTCCAGGCCGGGCTCTCCTGGATCACGATCCTGCGCAAGCGTCCGCGGTTCCGAGAGGTGTTCGAGGGGTTCGAGCCCGAGATCGTCTCGGAGTTCGACGAGTCCGACGTCGAACGTCTGATGGGCGATGCCGGCATCATCCGCAACCGCGCGAAGATCGAGGCGACCATCGGCAACGCCCGCATCGTCCGTGGCATGGCCGAGGGGGAGTTCGACGAGCTGATGTGGTCGTTCGCTCCGGCGGCGTCGGGCACCCGGCCGGCATCCTTCGCGGATGTCCCCGCCGTCACCGCCGAATCGACGGCTCTGAGCAAAGAGCTGCGTCGTCGCGGGTTCCGTTTCGTCGGGCCGACCACCATGTACGCCCTGATGCAGTCGGGTGGGATGGTCGACGACCACATCGCGGGGTGCTGGCGGGCGTGACGCCCAGCGGGCCGATGTTCAGTGCCCGGCAGCCTCCCGGGTGAGCGCGGAGCGCGCGTCGGAGGTGTTCTCGACGGCGAACGTGGCCATTGTCGGCAGGTACCGGTCGTCCGCCACCTCGACGAGGGAACCGTCGGCCGCCCATCCCGTTCGTCGCACCCGCAGCAGCGGTGTGGACGCGGTCACCGCCAGCGCCGCCGCATCGATCTCGTCCGCAGGTACCGCGTCGAAGACATGACGTGCACGAACGGGCGCCAGGCCCTGCTCCTGCATCGCCTGGTAGATGCTCCCCGCATCGAGGTCCGCGGCGAGCAGCAGTCTGCCGACGGGGAGCGGGAACGCCGAGCGTTCGAGCATCGCCGGTTCGTCGTCGAGCAGCCGCAGCCGTACGATCTCCACGATCGCGGTACCCGTCTCGACTCCGAGGTCATCGGCGATCGCTTCCGAGGCGGGCCGGCGTGCGGCCTCGAGCACGCGTTGGCCAGGGCGTCGTCCGATCGAACGCGCCCAGTCCGTGAACGAGACGAAGGTCTGGAACGACTGCGTGGGCACGATTCGGCGCACCCGAGGCGGCGCGCCTCTCCCGCCGTCGACAGCGCCTTCCGCTCGCAGCGTCGCGAGCGCCTGCCTGATCGGTCCACGAGAGGTCCCGAACTCGGCGATCAGGGAGTGCTCGCTCGGCACACGTTCGCCCTCCGGCCATTCGCCGCTTCTGATGCGATCGAGCATCCGCTCGTAGAGCTGCTCGTGCAGAGGTCTGTGCATTCTCTTTTGTGCTCCTGTTGTCGTGACTTCTGGTCCCCGCGGCGACCGCGACATGTTCACTCTGACGCACATCGGTGAACAATCGGGGAATATCCGTAGAAAAAGTTATCATGACTACTTTCGCTCCCCATGCTCGGAAGAGACGGAATCCCCCTGCCTCGGCCGACATGAGCGGTCGACCAACCCCTAGGAAGAGACATGAGAACCAGACGCGGAATCGGCGCCCTCGCCGTGACGTGCGCCCTCACGCTGCTCGTCGGCGCAGCGGCGACGCCCGCCTTCGCTGCAGCCCCGCCGCTGACCGAAGGCTTCACCGACGCGACGGCTTCGCAGCCCCCTGCCGGATGGTCGATCGACAACACCAACGTGACCGGTATGCGGGCGGACTGGCAGGGCTGGTCGTTCCACACCTCGGCCGAGGTCGTGTCGACCTGGGGGAACAGCGGCGATCGCGGCTCCTTCACACGTGCGGACGGTGTGACCGCGGTCGTGCACTCCGACTCCAACCGCCCGACGGAAGGGCGCTTCAGCTCGGTGCTGTGGGCACCGGCCGTCGACCTGCAGAGTCAGGACGGGGCGGTGCGGGTGCGCTTCGACAGTCACTACAAGCAGGGGCAGGCGCCGCAGAACGCGCAACTCGTCGCTCGCTTCGACGACGCAGCGCCGGTGGTGGTCGAGTCGTTCACCCGGAACCGTCTCGATGAGCTGGTCGACGTCTCGATCCCGGTGCCGGCGGGGACCGATGCCGTCACGGTGGGCTGGTCGTATGCCGAGAGCAGCAACAACTGGTTCTGGATGATCGACGACGTGCAGATCAGCGAGGCACCGCCGGTCGATGCGACACCGCGCATCCTCTCCGCCGCGAAGCCCGTCGCCAGAGCCGGCGCGACGGTTCCGGTGAAGGTCGGCGGTCTCCGCCCCGGCCAGCAGCTGACCGCATCGTTCGGCGATGCCGGGGCGCCGGTTCCCGGCATCCCGGTCGCAGACGCCGCGGGGGAGACGTCGTTCTCGGTCGCGCTGCCCGCTGACCTCGCGCCCGGCTCCGTGGCGCTGTCTCTCGGTGGCGCCGGCATCGTATCGACCTCGCTCGTGATCACCGTGCTCGCCGCCGACGATCCGGACTCCTCGACCACCGAGCAGCTGCTCTGGTTCGACGGCTTCGAGAAGGACACCTGGACGAGGGAGGGGACGTGGACGCTGTCGACCCTCGACAGTGTGATCACCCAGTACGGCACCGATCGTCGACACGCGTTCACCCGTGCTTCGGGGCGGATCGCCGTGGCGGAGGCGACGAGCGGGGCATTCTCCGGCGCCATCGCCTCCACTCCGATCGCCGTGAAGGCGGGGGATGCGCTGGAGGTGCGCCTCGACAGCCACTACCGCAAGCGGGGCGGCACCCAGCGTGGCACCGCGACGGCCGTGTTCGACGAGGGAACAGAGACCGTGCTGCGCGAGCTCTCCGATGTCGACGAGGAGTCAGCGCAGCTCCGGCTGCCGGTCACGGTGCCGGCGGGTGCCTCCGCGATGACCCTGCGGTTCGTCTTCGATGCCCCCGGCGCCGCGGGATCGTGGATGCTCGACGACGTGCAGGTGGTGCGTCCGCTCGCGGCACTCGCCGAAGGGGTCGAGGCGAACGCCGTGGTCGACATCTTCAGCGATGTGCAGGGGGCGACGACGCGACTGAGCCAGAACGTGCTGCCGGGATTCCGCTCGATGGCGCAGACGGCGGACGTGCTCGTGTCCAACGGCGACCTGGTCAGCAACGGATCGACCGCGAACTACACCTCCTACCTGTCGGCGCTCGCGGCGGGTGGTGGTGGAGACTATGGCACGGTCGTCTCGACGATCGGCAATCACGAGTACTACGGCAACGAGGGATCGGCGGCGTACCAGGAGCGCTTCCTCGATTCGACGGGGATGCGCGACATCGGTGGACAGGGTGGGCTGTGGGGTGAGGTGCTCGTGGACGGTCAGCTTCCGCTGATCTGGATCGGCAGCGAGTTCTACGACTACACGGCGAAGACCGGCGCAGGTCCGTTCGTCGACTTCAGCGAGGAGCAGTTCACCTGGCTGCGTGATCGGCTCGCCCACTGGCGCGCCCAGGACCAGCCGGTGCTGCTCTTCTCCCACCACCTGCTGCCGTACTCGGTCTCCGGATCGTACGCGCGGTTCTACGAGAACGACTTCGGTCAAGAGGAGGCCCGGTTCGCCGCCCTCCTCGCACAGAACCCGAACGTCATCATGTTCAACAGCCACACGCACTGGTCGCCGACGCTGAACGACTGGAGCACGGAACTGCGGACGGATCCGACGCGCGCCAGCGGCCCCACGGTCGTGAACACCGGAGCCGTCACCACGATGTATGGACCGAGCGGGGACTGGGAGGAGAAGGCCGTCGGCGGCGCCGACCCCGTCGGGCTGCGCGCCGCACTGTACGACGACCGCGTGCGCGTCACGGTGTACTCCTTCTCCACGGCCGGAGCGTCGGAGATCAAGCACGTCGACATCCCGCGTCCCACCGACGCCCCGGTGGATCCGGTCGATCCCGTCGACCCGGTGGATCCGGTCGATCCCGTCGACCCGGTGGACCCGGTGGACCCAGTCGATCCCGTGGACCCGGCTGTGGCGCTGAGCGCGCAGACAGTCGCTGCCGGTGGCCGGGTCACGATCTCCGGAACCGGATTCCCCGAGACTGCGGAGCTCGCGATCGAGCTGCGTTCCACACCGGTGCGGGTGGGCGTCGCGACCACCGATGCCGGCGGGTCGTTCCGCACCGCTGTCACGATCCCCGCGAAGACGCCGGCCGGTGCGCACACAATGGCGGTGATCCTCCCCGACGGGACCGAGGTGACCGCGCCGATCACGGTCACCCGTGCGGGGGACGGCTCCGGCGGCGTCGCGCCGGGAACGGGGACGGGCACAGCCCCCGGTTCCGGCTCCGGCGGCGGAGCGGATGCGTCGTCCACGGGCGGTGACCTCGCCACGACGGGCGGTGCACCCGGCTGGTACCTCCTCGGCGGCGCTCTGCTGCTTCTGAGCCTCGGCGGCGCGCTCGTCGTCCGACGGCGTCGGGGTCGCGGCTGACGCACGCGCCCTCATGCTCCATCGGCGGGGCGGCTTCGAGGTCTTCTCGACGTCGCCCCGCTCGATGGGCAAAACTCCCCATCGAGCGGTATTCCAGGACGCAGTTAGGATGAACGGGTGCTTCGTGGGCCCGTCGGGTCGCGATCGAGGAGAACAGAGAGTGTCACCCTGGGGGGGGAACCGGGAATGAAGGCGTTGTCATGGATGCGCGCACGACCGAAGACGCTGGCGTCAGCGGCCGGTGTCACCGTGGGCGTGATCGCCATCACCACGATGGCCTTCACCTATGAGGGGTTCCCGACCACCAAGGTCGATCTGAACGACGGCGGCGTCTGGATCACCAAGACGTCGAGCCTTCTCGTGGGGCACTTCAACCACGAGTCGACGGTGCTCGACGGCGGACTGCGCACCACGGGTGAGAACTACGACATCCTGCAGGACACGAACAACATCCTGGTCGTCGACGAGAACGCCTCGACACTGACCGCCGTCGATCCTGCACGCGTCTCGCTCGGCGACTCCGCGAAGGTCCCCTCCTCCGCGAAGGTCGCGCTGGGCAACCGCACGGCTGCGATCCTCGATCAGAAGACCGGCGAGCTCTGGGTCGTGCCGGCGCAGGGCGTCGCGTCCTTCGAGGCCGAGGTCAACGAGCCGGTCGCCGAGCTGGGCGCTGGCGCCGATGTCGCCGTGGCCAAAGACGGCACCGTCTTCGGACTCGCCCCGGAGCGCGGCGAGGTCGTCACCGTCCCCGTCGACAACGAGGGGGAGGCGCTCGACGCCTCCGCCGCCTCGGTCGGCGAACTCGACGCCTCCGCGAAGCCCGCGATCACCGCCGTGGGTCGCACCCCGGTCGTGCTGGACCGGGCTGCCGGCGTCGTGACCTCCCCAGGCGGGGTCCGCACCGAGATCCCCGGCGCGGACAAGGCTGTTCTGCAGCAGGCCTCGGAGAACACCGACGCGGTGGCGGTCTCGACCGCGAGCGCACTGGTGAGTGTTCCGCTCGACGGCGGCGAGCCCACAGAGGTCGAGGCGGGCGGCAACGGCGTGCCGGCGGCGCCGGTGTGGCTGCGCGGCTGCACCTACGGCGCATGGGCAGGAACGGCCACGTTCATCCGGGAATGCCCGGGGTCGGCGAACGACGTCAACGCGAACGTCGACGGCGCCGAGGATTCGAAGAGCCTCGTGTTCCGCGTCAACCGCGACGTCATCATCCTCAACGACGCGGTGGGCGGAGCGGCCTGGCTGGCGAACGAGAGCCTGCAGCGCGTCGACAACTGGAACGACCTCACCCCGCCGGAGGGCGAGACCGAGAACGAGGACGACTCGACCGAGGAGACCGTCGAGACGACGCTCCCCGAGCGCAAGGAGGAGAACACTCCTCCGATCGCCGAGGATGACACGTTCGGTGTGCGCCCCGGCGTGACGACGATGCTTCCCGTGCTCGACAACGACAACGATCCCGACGGCGACGTCCTGGTCGCGACCCTCGCCGAGGCCCAGCCCGCCCTCGGCACGATCCAGCAGGTGCAGAACGGCGGATCTCTGCAGATCGCGGTCGACGAGGACGCGACCGGATCGACCACCTTCACGTACGAGGCCGATGACGGTCGCGGCGGCAAGGACACCGCGGCGGTCACGCTGACCGTCTACGACAAGAGCGTGAACACCGCTCCCGTGCCCAAGCGGCACACCAGTCTCACCGTGGAGACCGGCGGAACGATCTCGTACAACATCCTCCCTGACTGGATCGACCCGGAGGGCGACGACGTCTACCTCAAGGACGTCGTCCCCGCGCCAGGCGACGAGGTCGACTTCAGCACCGACGGCCAGATCACGTACAAGGCGACCGCGAGCCAGCAGGGACGCAAGGACGTGCAGGTCACGGTAGCCGATGGATATGGGGAGAGCGCCACCGCGACGGTGACCCTCGATGTGCGGCCCGAGGGGTCGACCAAACCCAAGACCAATGCCGACCACGTCGTGACGCGCGTCGGCGAGCAGGTCACCGTGGCGCCGCTGGCCAACGACACCAGTTCGGGGCGCGAGCTGCTGCGACTCGGCCGCGTGAACGAGGTTCCCGGCGCGACCATCGTCACGGACGGGCCGAACAAGACCTTCTCCTTCACCGCTGATGCTCCCGGCACCTACTACGTGCTGTACCTCGCGACTGCCGGCCCCGAGAACGGCGAGGGGATCGTGCGCGTCGACGTGCTCGAGGCGAGCGAGACGGATCTGCCTCCGGTCGCCGTGCGCGATGTGGCGCTGCTGCCGACGGGCGGCGATGTGCTCATCGGCGTGCTCGCGAACGACGTCGACCCTGCCGGCGGCATCCTCGTGGTGCAGTCCGTCTCGATCGACGACGACTCGGGCATCTCCGTGTCGGTCATCAACCACGAGACCCTCCGCATCACCGATCAGGGCTCGCTCACCGACCAGGCGCGCATCAAGTACCGCATCTCCAACGGCTCCAAGTCGGCGGAGGGCGAGGTGGTGGTGATCCCGATCCCCGCGCCGGACAAGCTCCTGCAGCCCGTCGTGAACGACGACACGGCGATCGTGCGTGCGGGCGATGTCGTCACGATCCCGGTGCTCGACAACGACACGCACCCGAACGACGACGTCATGCACGTCGTTCCCGAGCTGGTCGAGCCGCTGGTCGACCCGGAGGACGGAGAGGCGTTCGTCTCGCAGGACACGATCCGCTTCAAGGCCGGACCCGTCGCGAAGACCGTGTACCTGACCTACGAGGCGGTCGATTCGCGCCAGCAGAAGGACGCAGGCTACGTCACGATCCAGATCCTTCCGGTCGACGAGGAGACGAACGCCGCTCCGCGCCCGCAGGATCTGGTGGCCCGCGTGCTCGCCGGATCGACCGCGAACATCGCCGTCCCTCTCGACGGCATCGACGCCGACGGCGACTCGGTCGAGCTGATCGACATCGCTTCCAGCCCGCAGAAGGGGCGCATCACCGAGACGGCGCAGAACTACTTCACGTACGAGGCGTTCGACGACTCCTCCGGTGTCGATGTGTTCCGCTACCGCGTGCGCGACCGCCTCGGCAAGGAGGGCATCGCCACGATCCGGGTGGGCATCGCGCCGGGCGAGCAGATCAACCAGAAGCCGTTCGCGGTGAAGGATGCCGTGGTCGTGCGGCCGGGTCGCGAGATCTCGGTGCCGGTGATGCTGAACGACTCCGACCCCGAGGGCGACAAGATCAGTCTCGTGAAGGACGGCCTCGAGGTTCCGACCGAGACGGGCATCACGGCCCGTGTCTCGGGTGATCGGGTGCTGGTGCAGGCGCCGAATCGCGAGCTCGAGACGTCGCTGCAGTACACGATCCGCGACGCGAGGGGCGCCGAGGCGACCGCGGCGCTGCAGATCACCGTCGACGAGGACGTCCCGCTGCAGGCGCCCGTCGCCCGTGACGACCGGGTGCGGCCGACGGACCTCACCGACGGCACGATGAGCGCCGATCTCGACATCCTCAAGAACGACGAGGACCCGGACGGCACCACCGATCGCCTGAAGCTCGTGCTCGGAGAAGGCGCGACCCAGCTGGAGAACGGCAAGGTGCGGGTCACCGTCACCGAGCAGCTGCAGCTCATCCGCTACACGATCACCGATCAGGACGATCTGGCCGCATCCGCGTTCATCTTCGTGCCGGCCGAATCCGACCTGCGGCCGATCCTGGACTCGACCAAGCCGCTCGAGGTCATGAGCGGCGAGACCAGGGAGATCCCGCTCTCGAAGTTCGTCACCGTCGCAGGCGGGGGGACCGCGCGGATCACCGAGCATGCCAAGGTGAGCGCCGTGAACGCCAACGGCGACGACCTCGTGAAGGACGAGACCACCCTGGTGTACACCTCGGCCGAGGGCTACTTCGGGCAGGACTCGCTCACGTTCGAGGTCACCGACGGCACGGGGCCGGACGACCCCGAGGGCCGCACGGCGACGCTGAGCATCCCGATCAACGTGCTGCCCCCGGAGAACCAGCAGCCGGTGTTCACGGGAGCAGAGGTCATCGTCGCTCCGGGCGAGAAGGCATCGACACTCGACCTGGCCGCGCTCACGACCGACCCCGATCCGGAGGACGAGGGCAAGCACAGGTACAAGTACGTCAGCGGCGCGGGCAAGGGCATCACGGCCAAGATCGACGGCTCGAAGCTGCTCGTCGAGGCCTCGTCCGACGTCGAGAAGGGCACGGTGTCCTCCCTGAAGCTGGAGATCACCGACGGCACGACGGAAGCCGTCGAAGGCACCGTGACCGTGCGCGTCGGCGCCTCGACCCGCCCGCTGCCCGCGGCCAACACCGACACGATCTCGGAAGCGGATCAGGGCAAGAGCATCACGGTGCCCGTGCTCGCGAACGACTACAACCCGTTCCCGGAGACCCCGCTCAAGCTGATGACCGCTGCCACGGAGTCGGGCTCCGGCGGCGCGGCCGTGAAGGGCGATCAGGTCGTCGTCACGCCCGACGCCAGCTTCGTCGGGACCATGGTCGTGCGCTACCGCATCCAGGATGCGACGAAGGACCCCGACCGCGAGGCCAACGGCCAGATCGTCGTGACCGTCCAGGGTGTGCCGGAGGCACCGGGCACCCCGCTGGTGTCGAGCGTGCAGGACCGCACCGTCGTGGTCTCCTACGGCGCACCGTCGAACAACGGCGCCGAGATCACGAAGTACACGGTGAAGTCGGTCGGCGGCAGCCCGTACTCGAAGGAATGCCGCTCGACCACGTGCACCCTCGACGGCCTCACCAACAACGTGGAGTACACCTTCCAGGTGACCGCGACCAACCGGGTGGGCGAGTCGAAGCCGTCGGGCACGTCGGCGGTCGCCCGTCCGGACGCTCGTCCCGACACCCCGACCCCGCCGACGCTGACCTTCGGCGACAAGTCGCTCAAGGTCGCGTGGGCCACCCCGACCACTCCCGGTTCTCCGGTCGAGAGCTACACGCTGGAGATCTCGCCGGCTCCGCCGTCCGGGGTCTCGCAGAAGCAGGCCACCGGGAACTCGATGACCTGGGAGGGCCTCGAGAACGGCGGCATCTACCAGGTGCGCGTGCAGGCCCACAACCGCGCGCCCGAGCCGTCGAGCTGGAGCGGCTGGTCGGCGTCCGAGGTGCCGGCCGGCCCGCCGATGCCCGCCGCCGCCCCCACTGTCACGCAGCTGCAGGGCGTGGGCACAGAGGCGCAGATGCAGGTGAACTGGGTGCCGGGGAATGCGAACGGCGACCCGATCGACTCGTTCCAGCTGCAGGTGTGGGAGGGCGGCACGCTGCGGAACACCATCACGCCGGGTGCCGGAGCCAGGTCGCAGGCGGTGACGGTCCCGACATCGGAGACGCCGTACACGTACCGCATCCGCGCGCACAACAAGGCGGACTGGGGCGACTGGAGCCCGATGTCGGCACCGCGCCGCGGGGTGAACAAGCCGGGTGCGCCCTCGCTGTCGAACGTCGCTGAAGGCGATCGGTCGCTCACGCTCACCTGGTCTCCCGGCGCGCTCAACGGTGCGTCACGGAACGAGGTGCGGTACCAGTACTCCATCGGGGGCGACTGGGCGGCGATGCCGGGCAACAACGTCATCACCGGACTCTCGAACGGTACGAACTACAACGTGCGGGTCAGGGCGGTCTCGACGGTCGATGGCCAGACCTACGCGAGCGACGCCTCGAACCAGATGTCCGGCAACCCCTACGGCCCGTTGAGCCAGCCCTCCGTGACGGTGAACTCGAACCCGAAGAGCGTGACGTTCGGATGGAACGCGAACGTCTCGGCCAATGGACGCGGGATCAAGGTCGTGCGCATCCGGATCGACGGCGGCGGGTGGTCGCACGTCGGTGCGACCGGAAGCACCACCGTGGGCGACGGCTACAGCCAGCGCCACACGATCGATGTCGAGGTGACGGACGACGCGGGGCAGAAGATCACGCGGAGCGAAGCCGGCACGTCCGGCCCGAAGCCCAATCCGCGCGCCTGGGTCACCTCGACCGGCAACGCGAACGGCCAGCCGAACTGCAACGACGGCACCTGCGCGTACTTCTACCTGAACGCTCAGGACTTCGACCCGGGGCAGACCATCTCCGTGCAGTGCAACAACAACGACGCGACGTACGGCGGCGCGTGGGGTGGACCGTACTCGATCACCATGGACGGCAATGGCAGCTACGGCGGCCGGCTCAGCTGCTACCTCGGCAACCGTCGTGGCGTGATCGAAGCCTGGGTGATGGTCAACGGCACCGCCTTCGAGCACCGTGTCTGGCAATGACCCGTCTCCCATCCCCGCTGTGAACACCGGTTCTGAACAACAACAAGGAACGACACACTCATGACAATGACCCCCGAGCAGGCCGCCTGGTTCCAGGGCACCTTCCAGCGCCTCGTCGAGAACATCGACAAGGCCGTGCAGGGCAAGCAGGAGATCGTCGGCCTCGTGCTGGCCGCGATGCTCGCCGAGGGCCACGTGCTCCTCGAGGACGCACCGGGTACGGGCAAGACCAGCCTCGCCAAGGCGCTGGCCGCGACCGTGCAGGGCACCAGCACGCGCATCCAGTTCACCCCCGACCTGCTGCCCTCCGACGTGACCGGTGTGACGATCTACGATCAGCAGTCGCACCGCTTCGAGTTCCACAAGGGCCCGATCTTCGCGTCGATCGTGCTCGCCGACGAGATCAACCGTGCGTCGCCGAAGACCCAGTCGGCGCTGCTCGAGGTCATGGAGGAGTCGCGCGTCACGGTCGACGGTGTCACCCACGAGACCGGGCGCCCGTTCCTCGTGATCGCCACGCAGAACCCCATCGAGCAGGCGGGAACCTACAAGCTGCCCGAGGCGCAGCTCGACCGCTTCCTGATCAAGACCTCCATCGGATACCCCGACCTCGCGGTGACCGAGAGCATTCTCGCCGGTGCCTCCGACCGCAACCCGTCTGCCGGTCTGTCCGCGATCATCACGACCAGCGCCGTCGCCGACATGGCAGACCTCGCGGCAACCGTGCACGTCGAGCCCGCCGTGCTCCGCTACGTGGCAGAGCTCGCCGAGGCGACTCGCGAAGACGGCGCCATCCGCCTCGGCGTCTCGGTGCGCGGTGCGATCGCGATGATCCGCATCGCCAAAGTCTGGGCCGCGGCTCAGGGGCGCCACTTCGTGCTCCCGGACGACATCAAGGTGCTCGCCCGCCCGGTGTGGCAGCACCGTCTGCTGCTCGACGCCGAGGCCGAGTTCGCCGGCACCAGCAGCGACACCGTCATCGCCCGCGTGCTCGATGCCGTGGCGGCCCCCCAGGCCAGAGCGGCGGCCTGATGACCGCGGAGGCCCTACCGGCGTCGACGCCGCAGACGGAGCGCGACGCCGGATGGCGTGACATCGCGGCCGTCCTCGGTGCGCGCGCCCTGACGCGCCTCCGCAAGATCACCTCCGCCATCCGTCCGCTTGCCTGGGTGCTGATGGGGCTCGCCGTCGGGTTCTGGGTCCTGGGGCAGATCGCCGGGTGGTCGGAGTTCACGATCGCCGCGGTCGTCATCGCGATCGCCGTCGCCCTGTGCGCGCTGTTCCTGATCGGTCGCACCGCCTACGACGTCGCCCTCGACCTCGCCCGCACCCGCGTCGTCGTGGGCGAGCGCGCGGTCGGCGCCCTGACCCTCGCGAACCGCGGCACCAGGGCCATCCTGCCGTCGCGAGTGGTGCTCCCGGTCGGTTCCGGGCGGGGCGAGTTCGGCATCCAGCGGCTCGCGCCGGGGGAGGAGGCGGAGGAGCTCTTCGCGATCCCGACCCAGAAGCGCGGTGTGGTCAAAGTGGGACCGGTGAGCGTCGTGCGCGGCGACCCCCTCGGGCTGTTCGAGCGGGCGCACCGTCGCGACGACCCGGTCGACCTCTTCGTGCACCCGCGCACGGTGCTGTTCGACGGCCAGTCCCTCGGCTACCTGCGGGACCTCGAGGGGCTTCCCGCCGCCGACCTGTCCCGCGACGACGTGTCGTTCCACGCCCTGCTCGAGTACCAGCCGGGCGACGACCTCCGCCACGTGCACTGGCGATCGACGGCTCGCACCGGCACCATGATGGTCCGGCAGTACGAGGAGACCCGGCGCTCGCATTTCGTGATCGGTCTGTCGCGCTCCCTCGCCGACTACGCCACCCCGGACGACTTCGAGCTGGGAGTCTCGGCCGCAGGGTCGATCGGTCTGCGTGCTCTCCGCGACTCGCAGCGCGTCGACATGCGGGTGCAGGGGCGCGAGCTGCCGGCAGGCACGGGCAAGCAGCTGCTCGATTCCCTCTCGGCCGTCGAGAACAGCAAGCCCAAGGAGGGCGGCATCGCCGAGCTCGCCGGAGTGGTGTCGGCGACGATGCCGCTCGCGAGCGTGGTTGTGCTCGTGTGCGGGGCGCGCGTCAAGCCCGACGACCTCCGCCTCGCCTGTGCGCGTCTTCCGTTCGGCGCCCGCGTGCTCGTGGTCGTCGCCGACACCACCGCCTCCGCTCCGGCCCTGCGCCGCATCGGCGATGCCGACGTCGTGACGGTCGGTGCGCTGGAGCAGATCCCCCTCGCCCTGCAGAAAGTGCTCGCATGACCGCATCCTCGGCCGCGTTCGCCGGTCTGCCCGTGCGTCGCTGGATCCTCGATCTCGGTGCCAGCACACTCCTGGTGGTCACCGCGCTGGTCGGCTTCTGGCCGACGTTCGCCGGTCCGTCCTTCCTCCCCGCCGTGGTCGGCGGTGTCGTGCTCGGCCTCGCGATCGCGGCGGTCACGACCTGGCGCCGGTGGGGCATCCTGATCGTCGCGGGTCTCACGGTCGCCGCCTACTTCGTGTTCGGCGGCGCGTTCGCCCTGCCGCAGACCTCGATCCTCGGCTTCATCCCGACGCTGGAGACGCTGCAGAAGCTCGCGCTCGGCACGGTCACCGCGTGGAAGCAGATGCTCACCACCGTGGCGCCCGTGGCCGCGGCAGACGGTCACCTCGTGATCCCGTTCCTCCTGGCTCTCGTGTTCACCACGGTGACCGCGTCGCTCGCGCTGCGCCTGTCGCAGGTGGCCTGGGCGCTGATCCCGGCCGGCGTGCTGCTCATGCTCGTGATCGCCCTCGGCACGCCGGAGCCGGCGTTCCCCCTCGTGCAAGGACTCGTCTTCGCGGTCGTGAGCATGTCCTGGCTCGCGCTTCGCCAGCTGTGGGCGCCGCAGAACACGGCGATCTCCGTCAGCGAGGTCGATCCCTCCAGGGCCTCGCACATGCGCACCCGTCGTCTGCTCGCTGGCGTGGCGGTGCTGGCGATCGCCGGTGGTGCGGGGGTGGCCACGAGCGCCGTGGCGAACCCGGCGCAGCCGCGGCACGTGTTCCGTGACGTGATCATCCCGCCGTTCGACATCCGCGACTACCCGAGCCCCCTGCAGGCGTTCCGCAAGAACGTGCGCGATGAGGCGGACGAGACGCTCTTCACGGTGCAGGGCCTGCCCAAGGGTGCTCGGGTCCGCACCGCCGTCATGGACCAGTTCGACGGCATGGTCTACAACGTCACCGACGGCGGACCCACCTCGTCGAGCGCCTTCAGCCCGCTGCGCTCGAACATGTCGCCGGATGCCGAGGGTGTTCCGGTGACGCTCAACGTGGAGATCGGCGCCTATCGCGGTGTGTGGATGCCGACCGCGGGCGAGCTGTCAGAGATCAGGTTCTCCGGCGATGACGCCGAGCAGCTGCGTCGCGGCACCTACGTGAACACCGAGACGGGCACCGCGGTCGCCACGACGAAGCTGACGAAGGGCGACGAGTACACGGTGGACGCCGTGATGCCGAACATGCCCGACGACGAACAGCTCGCCGAGGTACCGTTCGGCAAGGTTTCGATGCCGAAGCCGAGCAACGTGCCGGAGGAGCTCACGGCCCTTGCGGCCGAGACCGTGGCCGGGGCTGAGACGCCCATCGAGCGGGTGCGCGCCCTCGAGAACTTCCTGGCGAAGGAGGGTTTCTTCAGCCACGGGCTCGAGGGGGAGGTCATCTCCCGGGCTGGACACACCGCCGAGCGCATCTCCACCCTCGTCGGCGGCGAGCAGATGATCGGCGACGACGAGCAGTACGCCGTGGCGATGGCGCTGCTCGCCGGGCAGGTCGACATCCCTGCTCGTGTGGTCATGGGCTACTACCCCGACGAGGAGAACGCGGGAGAAGCCACGTTCGCCGCCACCGGCGACAACGTGCACGCCTGGGTCGAGGTCAACTTCGAGGGGCTCGGGTGGATGGCCTTCAACCCCACCCCACCCGAAGACCAGGTGCCGAACGATCAGAACACCAAACCGCGCGTCGACCCGAAGCCGCAGGTGCTGCAGCCCCCGCCTCCGCCGCAGGAGCCCGTCGATCTGCCGCCCACGCTGCCCGACGACCGCGAGGGCGAGGACGAGAGTCTCAACATCGCCGGCATCATCGGGGCGATCCTCGTGATCGGTGGCATCTCCCTCGGAGTGATCGCACTCCTGGCATCGCCGTTCATCGTGATCGGTGCGTGGAAGGCGGCGAAGCGTCGTTCCCGGCGCGCGGCCGCGCGCACCGCCGACCGCATCAGCGGAGGCTGGGACGAGCTCACCGACCGTGCCGTGGACTACGGCGCGCGCATCCCTCCCGGCGGCACCCGGATCGAGGAGGCGGCGGTCGTGGCGTCTTCGCTGACGGTTCCGCAGGTCACCACCCTCGCCGAGCGGGCCGATGCCGACGTGTTCGGCCCCGCCGAGCCGAGCCAGGAGGACGTCGACGCCTTCTGGCACGAGGTCGATGACATCGTGGGCGGTCTCGGGAAGGAAGCCGGGTTCTGGAAGCGTCTTCAGGCGCGACTGAGCGTCCGCTCCCTGGTCGGCGGCACGGCCATCTCGAACGGATTCCAGAATCTGAAGGAAGCGGCGGCCGTGCGCGTCCGCCGTGAACCTGGCACCATCAAGAACAGTACGACGCCCCCGTCCTCCGAGAGCGAGACCTCATGACGCAGCCCGCGACCGACCAGATCGCGCCGATCTCCCGTCGCGCCGTCGCCTACCTCATCGACGCCCTGATCGCCGGGGGCCTCGCGATCGTGCTCGGCGGCGGCCTCCTGGTCGGCGCCTCGCTCACCGGCAGCCTCGAGGGCAGTGTCGGAGTGCTGCTGATCGGCGGGCCGGTCGTGAGCCTGCTCCTTCTCGGCTGGTTCGTCGTCTACACCGTGATGCAGGCGGGCGCCGGCTCGATCGGCATGCGCGCACAGGGCCTTCGGCTGGTCTCGGCCACGGACGGGAGCGGCCTCGGTTTCGGACGGACGCTGCTGCGCAACGTCATCTTCAGCCTCGCCGCCGCCATCGTCGTGGGCTACTTCACGCCGCTGTTCGACGGCTCCGGTCGGTTCCAGGGGTGGCACGACAAGGTGGCCGGCTCTCTCATGGTTGACGCGCGCGTGTCCGCGCCCGCCACCTCGACGGCCGCGACCCCCGCCTCGACCGGACCCAGGGCCGCGGCGCCGACGCCCGCACCGGCGATCCCCGGACTCCCGCAGCCCGCTCCTGCCTCCGCCCCGGCTCCCGCTCCGGTTCCGGCGTCCGTTCCTGCGTCGGCTCCCGGCACGCCGCCCTCCGCTTCGATCCCTCCACGACCGGCTGCTCCTGCGGCACCGGTCGCCGACGCGGGATCCCTCATCGCCTTCGTCCCCGGCATCACTCAGGATGCTCCTGCACGCCCAGCGCCCGAGCCCGAGACCGGGCCCTCACCTGCGCTCGAGGAGACGATCCAGCAGCAGCCTGTGGCTCCGGTGAGCCCGCCCGCCGCCAGCCCGCCCGCGGCGACGCCGCCGGCTGTGCCTGCCGCTCCCGCGGCGCCTGCCGCCTCGCGCGCCACCGAGGAGGACGACCTCGAGGACACCAGGATCAGTGTTCCGGGACACCGCCTCGTCTTCACGTGGGACGACGGCACGCGTGTCTCCGTCTCCCGCCGCACGGTCTTCGGCCGCAACCCCGCACCGGAAGAGGGAGCGACGCTCGTGCCCGTGCGCGACGAGACGCTCTCGCTCTCGAAGACGCACTTCGAGGCGGCGGCCGAGACCTCGGGCGGCTGGGTGATGGACCGACACTCCACGAACGGGATGACGATCGTCCGCGCGGGACAGCGGATCGCCTGCCCCGCCGGGCAGCGCGTCCCGGTGCGGCTGGGCGACGCCATCGAGATCGGCGACCGCATCGTCACGATCGGCGGATACGCATGAGGCCGGGACTGGTCGTCTCGACCGGATCGGCCACGCATCCGGGACTCCGGCGTGCGCTGAACGAGGACGCGCATCTCGCGTCGGCGCCGATCTTCCTGGTCGCCGACGGAATGGGCGGGCACGAGGCGGGGGAGCGCGCGAGCGCCGCTGTGATCGCGGAGTTCGCGCGCTACATCGGCCGGTCCGCGCTCGAACTCGACGACGTGCGTCTGGCGCTCTCCCTGGCGAGGGAGAGCGTCGAGGAGCTGTCCACCTCGGGCAACGGCCGCGCAGGTACGACCCTCAGCGGTGTGTTCGTCGCTTCGGTCGACGGCATGGGCTACTGGCTCGCCCTCAACATCGGCGACTCGCGCACCTATCGCTTCGCAGACGGCGAGCTGGAGCAGATCACCGTGGACCATTCCGTGGTGCAGGAGCTGATCGAATCGGGTGAGCTCACGGTGGAGGATGCCGTCTCCGACCGCCGCCGCAACATCATCACGCGGGCGATCGGCGCGAGCAGCACGGGCGACGCCGACTACTGGATGTTCCCCGCCGAGCTCGGCGACCGGATGCTGGTGTGCTCGGACGGACTCACATCCGAGGTCGCCGACGCCCGCATCCGCGAGATCCTGATCGCCGAGAAGGACCCGCAGCGGGCCGCAGACGTGCTCATCGACGAGGCCGTCAGCGCCGGGGGCAGGGACAACATCACGGTGCTCGTCATCGACGCCGTCTCCGTCGCCTCGAGACCGGGGACGCTGATGGCCACCGATACGGACATCGACCAGGACACACGTCCACGAGAAGCCGCAGCAGGAGGGGTTCGCTGATGCAGACCAGCTACCGACCGGGACAGTGGTACCTGATCGTCATCCCGGGAGCGGTCGTCGCCCTGCCGCCCGACGTGCCAGGCGATGTCGTCGCGCGGCTGTGGGAGCGCCTGCCGGAGGAGAAGACGCTCGCGACCGTGGTCGATGTGCTCACCGCGCAGTCGGGGGTCTCGTTCACCTCGCTGCCCTCGTTCGTCGCGGCCGTGGCCGAAGGATCGGACATGCGGATCGCCCTGCGGGGTGCGGTCACCGCGAGTGTGGAGACCGGCACCGAGTCGTTCGAGCTCTCCGGCGACGATGTCACCACCTGGAACGAGCGCTACCTCGGCGGTGCGACGAAGGTCGAGATCACGGTCGAGAGCACCGATGCCGATGCCGACGGACTTCCCGTGCAGAGCGGAATCGTCCGGGCGGCGGCCGTGAGCGCCGAGCTCGAGCCGAGCGATGCCGATCCGCTCCCCTCCGTCCTCGGCCCTGTCCCGGTCGTCGGGGAGTCGGTGTCGGAAGCGGACGCCGCGGAGCCGGCTCCGGAGCCGGTGGCAGCTCCTGAGCCCGCGCCGGAGCCGGTGGCAGCTCCGGAACCCGAGCCCGAGCCCACGCCCGAGCCCGAGCCCGAACCTGAGCCGACGCCCGAGGAACCGCTCCCCGTCATCGACGATGCCTTCCTGCCGCCCACCGAGGTGACGCTCGCCCCGCCGGTCGACGACGACTTCGATCAGCTGTGGGGCGCCACCGTGCACTCCGTCGGCGGGGCGGCGACGCCGGCGGCGCCGATCGCCGTCGAGGGTGACCACGACGGCGCGACGATCTCGGCCGCAGACCTCCGTGCGCTCCGCCAGCAGCCACCGGTCTCCAGCGACGCCCCGACGGAGGTGCTCGACGTCACCCCGGCACCGGCCGCGGCCTCCGTCGGCCGCATCCGCCTGTCCACGGGGCAGGAGACGGCTCTGGATCGCACCGTGATCATCGGGCGCCGCCCGCGGTCGACACGGGCGAGCGGCGCGAATCTCCCGCATCTCATCGCCGTCGAGAGCCCGCAGCAGGACATCTCGCGCAGCCATCTCGAGGTGCGGCCCGAAGGCGACACCGTGGTGGTCATCGACCTGCACACCACGAACGGATCCACCCTGCTGCGGCCCGGTGCCGACCCCGTGCGGCTGCACCCCGGCGAGCAGACGCTGGTGCTCTCCGGCGACGTCGTCGACCTCGGCGACGGTGTCACGGTCGCCTTCGAGGATCTGCCGTGACGCGTCGCCCCTCCCCGCCGCCGGACCTTCCCGGCTTCACCTACGTCGAGCCGCTGGGTACCGGCGGCTTCGCCGACGTCTTCCTCTACGAGCAGGAGATGCCGCGCCGCCGGGTCGCGGTGAAGGTGCTGCTCGCCGATCGCATCTCCAGCGGCGCCGCTCAGGAGTTCGCGGATGAGGCGAACGTCATGGCGATGCTCTCCACCCACCCCGCGATCGTGACGATCTACCAGGCAGGGGTCGCCGGAGACGGACGCCCCTACCTGGTGATGGAGTACTGCCCGCGGCCCAACCTCCAGCTGCGCGCGCGGAAGGACCCGTTCTCGGTGGCCGAGGCGCTCCGGGTCGGTGTGCAGGTGGCCGGTGCCGTCGAGACAGCGCACCGCGCCGGCGTGCTGCACCGCGACATCAAGCCCGCCAACATCCTCGTCACCGAGTACAACAGGCCGGCGCTCACCGACTTCGGCATCGCGTCCACCACCGGAGCCACGGGAGAGGCATCGGGGATGTCGATTCCGTGGTCGCCTCCCGAATCGTTCGCCGAGCCGCCGCAGAGCGGACCGCGCACGGATGTGTGGGCCCTCGGAGCGACGCTGTACACCCTGCTGGCCGGCCGTTCCCCGTTCGAACGTCCGGGGGAGCGCAACTCGAGCGCCGACCTCATCGAACGCATCGAGCGCGCAGCTCTCCCCTCGCTGAAGCGGCCGGATTCGCCCGAGAGCCTGCAGCGACTCCTCGAGCGCGCGATGGCGAAGAACCCCGACGATCGTTTCCCGAGCGCCGTGGCGTTCGCGCGGGCGCTGCAGAAGGTGCAGATCGAGCTCTCGCATTCGGTGACGCCGATCGACATCGTCGACGACCACCCGCCGGCGGAAGACCTGGACGACGACGGCGACGGCCTCACGCGGGTGCGCGAGATCGTCAGCATCGACCCCGACGTGGCATCGTTCACCCGCCCGTCGGCGACGACGCAGCGCAAAGAGCCTCCGGCCGTGCTGCCCGGCATCCCGCGCTTCGACGCGCCACCCGCCGAGACATCGTCCGTGCCGTTCGTCGAGCAGACGCAGCTGCGTGCTCCGACTCCTGCTCCGCCGCAGCCGCTCCCCCCGAGCGCCGATGACCGGACGATCGCCCGCGCGCCGCAGGTGGTCGCCCCCGATGCCGCCGTGCCGCCGCCGATGGTGCCTGGCACGCCCGTCGCAGCTCCGGCCGTACCCGAAGCGCCGCGCAGTCGCAAGGGCCTCTGGTTCGGGCTCGCCGCCGCCGGAGTCGTGATCGTGATCGGCGGGATCGTCGGTCTGAACCTCCTGGTCGCCGGGATCACTCCCGAACCGCAGGAGACGGCCGAGGCCGTCGACCCGAAGGATGTCGGCACGGATGTGGTGCCGAAGGTGACCGAGCTCGCCGGCACGCGCCAGGGCGAACAGGTCGTCTTCACCTGGACGAACCCGAGCCCGCTCGACGGCGACTCGTACATCTGGACCCCGGTGGCCGTCTCGGGAGAGGTCGATCCGCAGCAGACGCCGGACCCGACCGCCACGGTGCCTGCCACGGCGGGAACCGTGTGCATCGACGTGATGCTGCGACGCGACGACGGGCGCGCGTCCGAGACCGTGCGGGGGTGCGTGGAGTGAGTGGTGAAGGCGGTGTGACCGTCGAATTCGCGGGGGAGTACTTCCCGGTCCGTCGGGGCGGGCGGTTCATCGTCGGTCGCGAGGGCGACCTCGAACTCGACGACAATCTGTTCCTGCACCGGCACTTCCTGGAGATCACCGACGCCGACGGGCTGTGGTGGCTCTCGAACGTCGGAACGCGGCTCACGGCGACCGTGACCGACTCCGCCGGCGGAGTGCAGGCCTGGCTCGCTCCCGGCGCCCGTCTTCCCCTGGTCTTCGAGACCACCACGGTCGTGTTCAGCGCAGGACCGACGACGTACGAGCTCACCCTGCACGCGGCCGAGCCGACGTTCCGTGCGACCAGACGCGAGCACGACGACGGCGGGGCATCGACGATCGGCGACGTGCCGCTGACCCTCAGCCAGAAGCTCCTCATCCTCGCGCTGGCCGAGCCGCAGCTGCGCAGGGACGGCACGGGCATGAGCGAGATCCCCACCTCGGCGAAGGCCGCGGAGCGACTCGGGTGGACGGTCACGCGCTTCAACCGCAAGCTCGACAACGTGTGCGACAAGTTCGACCGGATCGGCGTGCCCGGCATGCGGGGTGGGCAGCGCAGCTTCGCGACCAACCGACGCGCGCGGCTGGTCGAACACGTGATCGCCTCGCGCCTGGTCGGCAAGAGCGACCTGCCTCTGCTCGACACCGCGCACGCCGTCGACGAGGCCGAGGGAGAGCAGGAGTGATCTGGGAGATCGACGACCACGCTCCCGAGGTCGAAGGGCTCGACGCGCACGGACGCCCCGACCCCGCGTACGCGGCGTCGCTGGGGCTGCGACCGGCGGGGTGGGGAACGCGTGTGCTCGCCGCTCTCATCGAGTGGACGGTGGCCGTGCTCATCGCACTTCCGGCCATCATCGCCCTGACTCCCGTGCTCGCTCAGGCGGTGTCGGGGGAGTTCGACCCGGAGAAGTTCTTCGCCCGGGGCGACCTGGTGTGGCTCATCGTCGCCGCCGCGGTCTCGCAGGGGCTGATGATCGCGTACGTGGTGGTCCAGCTCGTGCTGCACGGACGCAAGGGAGTGACGCTCGGCAAGGCGATCTGCGGCATCCGCTCGGTGAACGTCCGCACCCTCGAGCGCCCGGGATTCTGGCGCGGCGCCGTGGTCCGGTACCTCGTCGCGTACGCCTCGTTCATCGTGCCGATCATCGGTCCCGTGCTGGTGATCATGCTCTCGCCGCTCTTCGACATCGAGAAGCGCGGTCGTGGATGGCTCGACCTCGCCGCCGCGACCTGGTTCGTGGACGTGCGGGGCGGCTTGAACCCCTACGACCAGAAGCGCATGCGCATCGCGCGCAAACGGGTGAAGACGCCGGAGCACGAGGAGAAGGCGCCGCTGCCGTCCCTGGCCACGCCGGTGCATCGCGATGCCCCGGCGGAGTACGTTCCGAGTGCACGGTTCTCCGGCGGTGTGATCGGCGCGCATCGATCCACCGGGGGCACCGCGCCGGAGCCGCAGGAGACCCCGGGCGTCGGATCCATGGTGTCGGCCGTGCCCCCGTCCCTGGCGACGGGTGCTCCCGGCCCGGCATCATTCTCTCCGGCTCCGGCTCCGGCTCCGGCTCCGGCTCCGGCTCCGGCTCCGGCCTCAGCACCGACCGCGGTTCCTTCTGCCCCCGAACCGGCACCCGTTCGGCCCCCGGCATCCGCTCCTGTCGCCACCCCTGCCGCCGTAGCGGCACCCGCTGTGGAAACGCCGGCAGCCCCGGACGCACCGGCACCTGCCGCATTTCCCGCGCCGGGGTCTTCTCCCGCGCCGGTGGGAGTACGAGCGCTCCTGGTGCTCGACACCGGGCAGCGCATCGAGGTGCGGGGGACGACGCTGTTTGGGCGATCCCCGAGTGCCGCCGCAGGCGAGGGTGAGGCGCTCCTGGTGCCGGTCGTCGACGACACGCGCTCGGTGTCCAAGACCCACATCGCGGTGATGCCGGCCCGACGGGGCGTCTTCGTCGTCGACCGGGCCTCCACGAACGGCAGCGCGATCGTCCGAGGCGGTTCCGAGACGGCGCTGCCGGCGGGACACCCGGCGGAATTGCAGATCGGCGACACGGTGCGCTTCGGCGACCGGTCCCTCCAGGTGGAGTGGGTATGACCCTGAGCAGTGAGATGCGCCCTCGGCGCGGTGAGGACGAGCGATGAGAGTCAAACTGACCCTGCGTCGACCCGCGGCACCCCTGACCGATGTGGTCGTGATGGCCGACTCGACGGCGACGATCGCCGACGTGGCGCGGCAGATCGCCACGACCGATCCCGCGCGCAGCATCATGGCCGCGCCCAGCGATGTGCTCACGCTGTCCGTCGCCCCACCGACCAGCGAGCAGCTCACGATGCTCAATCCCGATCTGCTCGTGGGCGATGCCCCGATCGGCTCCGGGTTCCTCGCCGAGGTGGTCAACGTCGGATCCCATCGGGCGTCGGTGGGCGGCGCGGGCACGCACCCGGCCGCCGTCCTCACGGTGGTCGCCGGTCCTGCCGCCGGGCAGGAGTTCCCGTTGCCGATCGGTCACTTCCTGATCGGCCGCGACGCCGCCAACGATGTCACCATCGCCGACCCGCTGGTCTCGAAGCGGCACGCCCGCATCGAGGTCGCAGCGACCTTCGTCGAACTGGTCGATCTGAACTCGGCGAACGGCATCCTCGTCGACGGCGGACTCGTGCAGCGGCTCCGGGTCATCCCCGGACAGAGCTTCGTGCTGGGCGACTGCGAGTTCGTCGTGCACATGGTGAGCGATTTCGACGGCTCCGCCAGCGGCGACCCGGTGCTCGAGCGCGGGGGCGCTCTGATGTTCAACCGCAGCCCGCGCGTCGAGGAGCGCTTCACAGGGCAGGAACTGGACGAACCGCGCTACCCCCGCGACCAGCCGTCCCGGCTGTTCCCCTGGCCCATGCTCGTCGCGCCGATCCTGCTGGCCGTCACGATGTTCAGCATCACGCAGCGTCCGGCATCCCTCCTGATCGCGGCCGCGTCGCCGATGATGATGTTCGGAAACTTCATCTCGCAGAAGACCAATCTCGGTCAGCGTCTGCGCAAGGAGGCGGAGTCGTTCGAGGAGCAGTTCGAACGCCTGGAGGAGACGCTCTACCACTCGCACCCGAAGGAGCGGGAGGTGCGGCAGAACGAGGTACCGGCCGTCGCCGTCGTGTTCGACGAGGCGATGCGGCTCGGACCCCTGCTGTGGACGCGACGCCCCGAGCACTGGAATTTCCTCGCGATGCGCCTGGGCGTCTGCGAGAGCGAGGCGCGCACGCGCATCAAGCGCACCGAGAGCCCTGACGCGCTCGTCGAGTACGTCGAGCGCGTCGACCGCCTCGAGGAGCGGTACCGGATGATCGACGACGTGCCGATCCTGGAGTCGCTCCAGAGCGTCGGGTCGATCGGTGTGGCCGGTCCCACGTCGGTGGCGAGCGATGCACTCCGCGGCATCGCGGTGCAGCTGTTCGGCACGCATTCGCCGAACGAGCTGGTGACGGTCGCGCTGACCGAGCCGGGCTGGGCCAACGAGCTCGACTGGCTCAAGTGGCTGCCCCACACCTCCAGCGAGCGCAACCCGTTCAAGGAGATGCCTCTGGCGGACTCCGCCTCGACCGGCACGGCACTGCTCAGCGGTCTCGAGGAGATCGTCTTGCGTCGCTCACGGGAGTCGAAGTCCGCCCGGCCGCCGTACGGCGCCGACTGGGACCCGATGCGCTACGGCACCGACGTCAAGCGCGCCGCCGAGGACGCGACGTTCCCCGGCCAGACGGCGATCCTCGTGATCATCACGAACGATGCTCCTGTCGATCGCGCCCGGTTGACCCAGATCCTGGAACGCGGCGCCGACGTCGGCGTGTACGCCCTGTTCGTCGCTCCCGTGGTCGAGGCGCTGCCCGCCGCGTGCCGCACGTTCGTCGACGTGAGCGCAGGGCTCGGCGATGCGGTCGTCGGCACGGTCCGCAGCGGCGTGGACTATCGCGGAGTGCAGGTCGAGGGCGTCTCGCACGCCTATATGACCATGTTCGCCAAGCGACTGGCCCCCGTCGTCGACTCCAGCACCGTGATCGAGGACTCCTCCGACATCCCGAACTCGGTCAGCTTCCTCTCCCTGGTGGGTACCGAGGTCGCGGAGGACGCGAACGCGGTGATCGACCGCTGGCGCCAGAACAACACGATCATCGACCGCTCCGGTGTCCCGCAGGCCCGACTGAAGAAGGCGGGGAACCTGCGCGCCATCATCGGGCAGTCGCAGACTGACGCGATGACCCTCGACCTGCGCACCCAGGGTCCGCACGCCCTCGTCGGCGGGACGACGGGTGCCGGTAAGAGCGAGTTCCTGCAGGCCTGGGTGCTCGGCATGGCAGCCGCCCACAGCCCGGATCGCGTCACCTTCCTCTTCGTCGACTACAAGGGCGGCTCCGCGTTCGCCGACTGCGTCGACCTGCCGCACACGGTGGGCCTGGTCACCGACCTGAGCCCGCACCTGGTGCGTCGCGCCCTCACGAGCCTGCGCGCCGAGCTGCACCACCGCGAGCACCTCTTCAACCGCAAGAAGGCCAAGGACCTGCTCGAGCTCGAGAAGCGGCGTGACCCGGAGACTCCGCCAGCGCTCGTGCTCGTGATCGACGAGTTCGCCGCGCTCGCCGGAGAGGTGCCGGAGTTCGTCGACGGCGTCGTCGACATCGCCCAGCGCGGTCGCTCCCTCGGCATCCACCTGATCATGGCGACGCAGCGACCGGCCGGTGTCATCAAGGACAACCTGCGGGCGAACACGAACCTGCGCGTCGCGCTGCGCATGGCGGACGAATCCGATTCGAAGGATGTCGTCGACGATCCGGTGGCGGCGACGTTCCCGCCCTCGCTGCCGGGGCGCGGCATCGCGAAGACCGGTCCCGGACGCCTCGTGCCGTTCCAGTCGGCGTACGCCGGCGGATGGACGACGGATGAGGCGCAGGTCGCCGAGGTGAAGGTGGCCGAACTCCGATTCGGCTCCATCCAGACCTGGGAGGCCGAGCAGGCTCCGGAGTCCGAGTCCCACGACGAGGATCTCGGACCCAACGACCAGAAGCGCATCGTGGCGACGCTCGTGAACGCGGCACGTGCGGCTCGTATCCCTGCGCCCCGGCGTCCGTGGCTGGACGACCTCGAGGGGGCCGTCGACATGCGCGACCTCCCGGTGCTCGGCGACGGACAGGTGCTGCTCGGCAAGATGGACGTGCCGGAGCGGCAGCTGCAGGAGCCGGCGTACTTCCACCCCGACAAGGACGGCTCGCTCCTCGTCTACGGCACGAGCGGATCGGGCAAGTCGACCGTGCTGCGCACCATCGCGATCGCGGCGGGCTTCGACCCCGCGCATTCGAACGTCGAGGTGTACGGGCTCGATTTCGGGTCCGGCTCGCTCAAGAGCCTGGAGATGCTGCCCCACGTCGGATCGATCATCTCTGGCGACGACTCCGAGCGCGTGCAGCGCGTGCTGCGCTCGCTGGCCGCGGTTCTGGATGACCGTGGCAAGCGCTTCAGTGCCGCCAACGCCTCCAGCCTCACCGAGTACCGGGAGCTCACGGGGCGGGACGAGGCGCGCATCCTGCTGCTGATCGACGGCTTCCCGCAGTTCCGCAGCGAGTGGGAGTCGACCACCGCGCGGATGCCGTTCTACCAGACCTTCATGCGCATCCTCGGCGAGGGTCGCCCGCTGGGCGTGCACGTGATCGCGAGCGCCGACCGTTCCGGCTCCGTGCCCACAGCGGTCAGCGCGAACGTGTCGCGGCGCGTGGTGCTGCGCCTCTCGGACGAGTCAGGGTACGCGATGCTGAACGCGCCCAAGGATGTGCTCGACGAGCGTTCTGCGCCCGGTCGCGCCATCGTCGACGGACGCGAGACGCAGATCGCGACGCTGGGCGGGACCCCGAACGTGGCGGAGCAGACCAAGCTGCTCGAGGGGCTCGCCGAGAAGCTGCGTGCGGCCGGAGCGAGGGAGGTGCCCGAGATCGGCGCGCTGCCCACCCGCCTGTCGGTGCGCGACCTGCCCGATCGCCTCGGCGAGTTCCCGGTGCTCGGTGTCGCGGAGGACACCCTGGCGGCGCGCGACTTCGACCCGGTCGGCACGTTCGTCGTGGCCGGTCCGCCGTCGTCGGGCAAGACCAACGCCCTCAAGTCGCTCATCACCTCGATGCGGAGACTCGATCCGGCGACCGTGCTGTTCCACTTCGGAGGCCGTCGTGCCCAGCTCAAGGAGTACACGAGCTGGACGCGCAGCGCCGTGACGCCGGAGGACGCGAAGGAGCTCGCCAAGGAGATCACCGAGCTGATCGCCGACGACTCGCTCCCGACGAGGGTGCTCATCGTGGTCGAAGACGTGCCCCAGTTCGCCGACAGCCCAGCCGAGCGCGAGATGAAGGCCCTCTTCCAGGCGATCAATCGCAGCGACCACCTGCTCATCGGCGACGCCGACGTCACGCAGGTCACGAGCGGCTTCGGATTCATCGGCGACTTCAAGGCCGGGCGCAAGGGCATCATCCTCAAGCCCGATTCCTTCGACGGCGACGCGGTGTTCAAGGTGCCGTTCCCGAAGGTCAAGCGCACCGACTTCCCCGAGGGGCGAGGCATCTTCGTGCAGGCCGGACGGCAGGTCACAGTGCAGCTGCCGCTCGTCGAGGGGTAGGCGACGGCCGCAATCGTGGATGGGGAGTTGTCCCCATCGACGGGGGCGCGGATATTTCCATAGGGTGGTGTTATTCGGGCCGGAGGGGTCCGGTTCTCTCGATTTGCGGAGGTGTGGACGATGGCCGATTTCGGTGCGTCTTATGCGGAGATGGAGCAGGTGGCGGGTTCGCTGTCGCAGGCTCGTGATGACATTCAGGGGCAGTTGGACACGCTGAAGGGT
>NZ_JBFRGI010000006.1:0-3671 GCF_052115285.1 Microbacterium sp. 2RAF4
GCGTCGGGGAAGTTCGGTGAGGGGTACACGGAGCTGACGACGGGTCTGAAGACGGCGGTCGATGGCATCAATGACATGTCGGAGTCGCTGCTCGGGATGATGCGGGCGATCCAGGATCTGGATCAGCAGCTCGCCGGCAGCTGACACACGCTCTCGAGAAGGGGTCGACGGGATCCGTCGGCCCCTTCTCACCACCCCCGCTGGAGAGGACGTTCGCGATGGACATCATGCTCGATCTGGACCGGCTCCGACTGACCAAGACCGGCCTGACATCCTCGGTCGATGCCTTCGAATCGGCGGCTCAGACCAACGATGCGCTGGAGAGCGCCGTCGGAAAGCCGGACGGACGTTCCGAGCTGCGGCAGAAGGTCTCCGACTTCGAGGACGACTGGAAGTCGAACCGCGGCAAGCTGCAGAAGAACCTCGACGAGATCCTCAAGCAGCTGACCGGGATCATCGATGGTTGGGAGCAATGGGACTCCGAGACCGCGAACGGATTCGAGAACCCGACGAGCACCGCCGACGTCTCGGTAGGAAAGGCCACTCCACGATGAGGTCTCCGTTCACGCAGCACGAACTGCGACCGCTCGAGGGGAACCCGACCGTGATCTGGGATGACGGCGACGGATTCGTGAAGCTCGCCGCCACGATGTCCGAGACCGCGGTGCTGCTCACCGAGATCGGTGATTCCAGCGTGCACAAGAGCAAAGGCACGGACAAACTCGGCGACATGGCGCGGGAGTCGTCGAGTGACCTGTCGGATGCTGCGGTGCGCTACGAGGGGACGGGCACAGCGCTGCGCACCTATGCGGATGCGTTGAGGACCGCGCAGAACTGGCTCGACCTTCACCTCGACGAGGTCGAGCGCGCGGAGAGGGACTATCAGAGCGCGCTCGATGAGAAGGAAACCGCCGACCGGAACCAGGCCTCCATCGATCATCAGTGGCCGTGGGAGGACGAGCCGACACAGGCCGACAAGGAAGCAGCGTCCGGTGCTGTCGACGCGGCGAACACCTCGCTCACTGGCGCGAAGGCGGATCGCGACGCCCAGTGGCGCAGTTTCGACCATGTCTTCGGGGCGTGGTCCGATGCGTATGACGATGCCGTTGAGGGCGTGCAGAAGGCCATGGACACGGCCGACAACGGCGACGGATTCTGGGGATTCGTCGACGACCTCCTCACCGTCATCTCCGTCGTCCTGATCGTTCTCACGATCGTCGCGCTGATCATCGGCGCCCCGTTCACTGGCCTGCTGGCGGGGGTGCTCCTCGGACTCACTCTCCTCAGCCTCGGCCTCACGGCGCTCAAGTACCTCGACGGTCGTGCGACGCTGGGCGATGTCGGGCTCGCCGCGCTCGGCCTGCTGCCGTTCGGGATCGGGAGGGTGCTCTCGAAGGGCGTTCCTGCGCTCGGTGCCGTCCTCAGCGGCGGACGGGGTGTCGTCACCTCGGTGATCCGCGCGGGCCTGCCGCGCGTACGGCTCTTTCATCCGTCCACCTGGGCGACGCCGTTCCAGTGGCTCGCAGCCCCTATCCGTTCGATGTCGAACCTGCCCAGACCGGGTCTCTTCGTCAACCCGTTGCGGACGATCGTCAACGGCGGCCCCGAGGTGCAGCAGATGCAGCGATTCCTCACGACGATGCACAACTCGCAGTGGGGGACGAATCCGGCCGTGCAGCAGTTCATCGCGGCGACCGCGTCGCACTTCCCCTCCAGCCTGGTATCGCGGCTCAACGCGGTGAACTGGCTCGGATCGACGAGTCTGAGCGTCTACGGGTCGATCACGGCGCCCTGGTGAAGGCCTACGCTTGATTCCCATGACCTCCCCTCGCGCCTCCGTGCACAAGCGGATGACGACGATGTACCTCCTCCTACGGATGATGCAGGCGGCGGCGCTGATCGTCTATCTGGTCGGGTCTTTGCTTCTCACCGGAGGACAGATCGCCGCAGGTCGTGCGCCGATGTGGGGCGTTGCCATCGACTACCCCCTGTTCTCTTTTCCGGGGCTGCTATCGCTCACTGTGTCCGTCATCGGTCTCCTCCTGGCCGTCGCTGTTCTCGCTACCGCGCGTGTGAAGGATTCCGGTCGAGTGGGTGGAGCGTTCGCGGCGACGGGTGCGGCCGCCGCGTCATCGGCGATGTTCGCCTGGATGCTCCCTTCGGAAGGGGCGACCGAGGCGACGTTGCGGTGGGCAGCGGCCGGTGTCGACGGGGCCGCTACCCTGCTTCTGATGATCGCAGCGCTGATCCTCGCCGTCCGGGATGACCGTGCTCGTCAGCGTGAAGGACGCCCGATATGGACCCCCGGTCAGGAAAGCTGATGGCCGAAGACGAGCCCGGCGGATTCAGCATCCTGTTCCCGCCGGGATGGACACGGTACTTCATCGATGATGAGGGGCGAAAAGCCCTGACCATGCGGATGTCGTCGCAGATTCGAGCGCTCGGTCGCCCCGATCTCGACGTCGAGGCACGGATGCTGATCAGCCAGCAATGGAAGCAGATGCAGGCGCGGAGTGTCGGTGCGGTCTACCTTCCGGACGCGATGGGGGACGACTCGACACCTCTGCCGATGTCGTTCGCGCTGATCCAATACGTCGCTCGTCCCGGAGCGGATTTCGAGTCGGCGTTCCGCGACATGGCGAAGGGGACCGTCGAAGCTTTCGACACGTCGATCGGTCGGATTCTGCGGACCGAGAGCGAGCGCCGCGGCACAGACGAGCTCGCGGAGGTGGTCGGTCGGCAGATCGACTACGGCATCGCGCTTCCGAACCCGCGCGACCGTCGCGGCATGATCGTCTCGACCTCCATCACCACGCTCGACGACACGGCACCTGATCTGGTGCAGGGTCTGATCGAGCTCAGCAACACGATCGTCGAGACGTTCCGGTGGCGTGCGTGACCGGCTACCGGGTGCTGCCAGACCAAGCCGCCTGGCTGACACTTCCGCTCGAATTCCCGTGGAAGGACTTCGTCGATGACGTCTCCTGGGCCGCCGAAGTCGCAGATGACCGAGCAGTTGCCGACGCGCCTGCGGCCGTCCGCACGGCGATCGCCGAGAGCGCGCTCACTCTCGTGCGCGCCGAGCCGCCGCTTCCCGGCGTGCGGGAGCGGTTCTGGTGGCTCCCCTCGATCGGCGGATCGGTGGTCGTCGCTCACCTGACGGCCGTCGAACTCGACGAGTCGCTGGGCGCACAGCCCCTGGAATCCTTCGTCTTCCTCGGTGCCGGAGGCATGATCCAGAACATCATCGAGGTCGAGGGAACGGCGTTCGACACGGCCCTGGACTGTGTGCTGCTCGTCCCGGTCGACGACACGACCATCGCGCTGAGGCGCCTTCTCGGACGGACGGCGCGGATGCTGCTCATGCTCGATGTGTTCGTCGATGACGGCGGTGCGCTCCACGAGGCGCAGCACGATATCTCGGCGCTCTTCACCTCGATCGAAGTGGTGCACTGATCATGCGCGTGGATGGGGAGTTGTCCCCATCGACGGGGGCGCGGGTGGTTCCGTAGGGTGGTGTTGTTCGGGCCGGAGGGGTCCGGTTCTCTCGATTTGCGGAGGTGTGGACGATGGCCGATTTCGGTGCGTCTTATGCGGAGATGGAGCAGGTGGCGGGTTCGCTGTCGCAGGCTCGTGATGACATTCAGGGGCAGTTGGACACGCTGAAGGGT
>NZ_JBFRGI010000007.1:0-3596 GCF_052115285.1 Microbacterium sp. 2RAF4
CTGCACGCTGTTGGGTCCTGAGGGACCGGATGCGCACTGGCCTTCGGGTCGAGTGCACAGTCGGTTACTCTGGGCCTTTCGTTGTTTCCCCGGTGGGGAAGCGGTGAGGGGTACCGCCCGTACTTTGAGAACTACACAGTGGACGCGAGCATCTTGCAACAGCCTTCGGGTTGTTGCACAAGATGATCTTAAAGATCATTAGTCAATTTCAGATCCCGCCTTCGRGTGGRGTCGAGTTTTTGATTCAAACTCATGTGATTTCAAGTCTTTAAGAGCAAACGGTGGATGCCTTGGCATCTGGAGCCGAAGAAGGACGTAGCAATCTGCGATAAGCCTCGGGGAACTGATAAGCAAGTTTTGATCCGAGGGTGTCCGAATGGGGAAACCCCGCTGGGCGGCGTGCCGACCTAGTGACTCCCGCCTGAATATATAGGGCGGGTAGAGGGAACGTGGGGAAGTGAAACATCTCAGTACCCACAGGAAGAGAAAGCAACCGCGATTCCGTTAGTAGTGGCGAGCGAAACCGGATCAGGCTAAACCTAGCGTGTGTGATAGCCGGCAGGCGTTGCACGTTGGGGGTTGTGGGACTTTTCAGTCATCTCTGCCGAGGTGGCGGCGTTACAAGAAGGTATAGACGAACGGTCTTGAAAGGCCGGTCATAGAGGGTGCCAACCCCGTAGTCGAAATGCTTCTCTTGGCGCGAAGAGTATCCCAAGTAGCACGGGGCCCGTGAAATCCCGTGTGAATCTGTCAGGACCACCTGATAAGCCTAAATACTCCCAGATGACCGATAGCGGACAAGTACCGTGAGGGAAAGGTGAAAAGTACCCCGGGAGGGGAGTGAAATAGTACCTGAAACCGTTTGCTTACAAACCGTTGGAGCCTCCTTAGTAGGGGTGACAGCGTGCCTTTTGAAGAATGAGCCTGCGAGTTAGCGATATGTGGCGAGGTTAACCCGTGTGGGGTAGCCGTAGCGAAAGCGAGTCTGAATAGGGCGATTCAGTCGCATGTCCTAGACCCGAAGCGAAGTGATCTATCCATGGCCAGGTTGAAGCACGTGTAAGAGCGTGTGGAGGACCGAACCCACTTAGGTTGAAAACTGAGGGGATGAGCTGTGGATAGGGGTGAAAGGCCAATCAAACTTCGTGATAGCTGGTTCTCTCCGAAATGCATTTAGGTGCAGCGTTGCGTGTTTCTTGCCGGAGGTAGAGCTACTGGATGGCCGATGGGCCCTACAAGGTTACTGACGTCAGCCAAACTCCGAATGCCGGTAAGTGAGAGCGCAGCAGTGAGACTGTGGGGGATAAGCTTCATAGTCGAGAGGGAAACAACCCAGACCACCAACTAAGGTCCCAAAGCGCGTGCTAAGTGGGAAAGGATGTGGAGTTGCTGTGACAACCAGGAGGTTGGCTTAGAAGCAGCCACCCTTGAAAGAGTGCGTAATAGCTCACTGGTCAAGTGATTCCGCGCCGACAATGTAACGGGGCTCAAGCACGCCACCGAAGTTGTGGCATTGACATTATTGGTAGGCCTTCGTGGTCCAGCCGTGTTGATGGGTAGGAGAGCGTCGTGTGGCCAGCGAAGCGGCGGTGTAAACCAGCCGTGGAGGCTACACGAGTGAGAATGCAGGCATGAGTAGCGAATGACGTGTGAGAAACACGTCCTCCGAAAGACCAAGGGTTCCAGGGTCAAGCTAATCTTCCCTGGGTAAGTCGGGACCTAAGGCGAGGCCGACAGGCGTAGTCGATGGACAACGGGTTGATATTCCCGTACCGGCGAAGAACCGCCCAAGCTAATCCAGTAGTGCTAAGTGTCTGAATCCCAGTGACTGATCCCTTCGGGGTGACGCTCTGGGCCTAGCGCACGACCCCATTCTGGTGCGGTTAGCGTATTAACAGGTGTGACGCAGGAAGGTAGCCCAAGCCAGGCGATGGTTGTCCTGGTGCAAGTGCGTAGGCCGAGTCGTAGGCAAATCCGCGATTCAYWKAGGCTGAGACACGATGCGGATAAAAAGTGGGTGATCCTATGCTGCCAAGAAAAGCATCGACGCGAGGTTCTAGCCGCCCGTACCCCAAACCGACTCAGGTGGTCAGGTAGAGAATACCAAGGAGATCGAGAGAATCGTGGTTAAGGAACTCGGCAAAATGCCCCCGTAACTTCGGGAGAAGGGGGGCCATCCACTTATACGGATTTACTCCGAAAAGGGTGTGGTGGCCGCAGAGACTAGTGGGTAGCGACTGTTTACTAAAAACACAGGTCCGTGCCAAGTCGCAAGACGATGTATACGGACTGACGCCTGCCCGGTGCTGGAAGGTTAAGAGGACCGGTTAGCCGCAAGGCGAAGCTGAGAATTTAAGCCCCAGTAAACGGCGGTGGTAACTATAACCATCCTAAGGTAGCGAAATTCCTTGTCGGGTAAGTTCCGACCTGCACGAATGGCGTAACGACTTCCCAACTGTCTCAACCGCGAACTCGGCGAAATTGCATTACGAGTAAAGATGCTCGTTACGCGCAGCAGGACGGAAAGACCCCGTGACCTTTACTACAGCTTGGTATTGGTGTTCGGTGTGGCTTGTGTAGGATAGGTGGGAGACTTTGAAGCATGGACGCTAGTTCGTGTGGAGTCATTGTTGAAATACCACTCTGGTCACTCTGGATATCTAACTTCGAACCGTAATCCGGTTCAGGGACAGTGCCTGGTGGGTAGTTTAACTGGGGCGGTTGCCTCCCAAAAAGTAACGGAGGCGCCCAAAGGTTCCCTCAACCTGGTTGGCAATCAGGTGTCGAGTGTAAGTGCACAAGGGAGCTTGACTGTGAGACTGACAGGTCGAGCAGGGACGAAAGTCGGGACTAGTGATCCGGCAGTGGCTTGTGGAAGCGCTGTCGCTCAACGGATAAAAGGTACCTCGGGGATAACAGGCTGATCTTGCCCAAGAGTCCATATCGACGGCATGGTTTGGCACCTCGATGTCGGCTCGTCGCATCCTGGGGCTGGAGTAGGTCCCAAGGGTTGGGCTGTTCGCCCATTAAAGCGGTACGCGAGCTGGGTTTAGAACGTCGTGAGACAGTTCGGTCCCTATCCGCTGCGCGCGTAGGAAATTTGAGAGGATCTGACCCTAGTACGAGAGGACCGGGTTGGACGAACCTCTGGTGTGTCAGTTGTTCCGCCAGGAGCACCGCTGATTAGCTACGTTCGGGATGGATAACCGCTGAAAGCATCTAAGCGGGAAGCCGGCCTCAAGATGAGATTTCCATACCTTCGGGTGAGAGGCTCCCAGCCAGACTACTGGGTTGATAGGCCAGATGTGGAAGTGCAGTAATGCATGCAGCTGACTGGTACTAATAAGCCGATGACTTGATAACACACCGTTTGTTGGTGCTACGCGTCCACTGAGTGGTTCTCGATGTACGGTCGAGAACCGCATAACAACAATGACTTTGTTATGTGTTTGATTGAAACATCAATAGTGTTTCGGCGGCCATAGCGTGAGGGAAACGCCCGGTTACATTCCGAACCCGGAAGCTAAGCCTCACAGCGCCGATGGTACTGCAGGGGGGACCCTGTGGGAGAGTAGGACACCGCCGGACTCCTTTTA
>NZ_JBFRGI010000008.1:0-1822 GCF_052115285.1 Microbacterium sp. 2RAF4
CTGGGTTCTGGACACCCGAAAGTGTCAGATGCTCCTTAGAAAGGAGGTGATCCAGCCGCACCTTCCGGTACGGCTACCTTGTTACGACTTAGTCCTAATTACCGATCCCACCTTCGACGGCTCCCTCCACAAGGGTTAGGCCACCGGCTTCAGGTGTTACCGACTTTCATGACTTGACGGGCGGTGTGTACAAGACCCGGGAACGTATTCACCGCAGCGTTGCTGATCTGCGATTACTAGCGACTCCGACTTCATGAGGTCGAGTTGCAGACCTCAATCCGAACTGGGACCGGCTTTTTGGGATTCGCTCCACCTCGCGGTATTGCAGCCCTTTGTACCGGCCATTGTAGCATGCGTGAAGCCCAAGACATAAGGGGCATGATGATTTGACGTCATCCCCACCTTCCTCCGAGTTGACCCCGGCAGTATCCCATGAGTTCCCACCATTACGTGCTGGCAACATAGAACGAGGGTTGCGCTCGTTGCGGGACTTAACCCAACATCTCACGACACGAGCTGACGACAACCATGCACCACCTGTTTACGAGTGTCCAAAGAGTTGACCATTTCTGGCCCGTTCTCGTATATGTCAAGCCTTGGTAAGGTTCTTCGCGTTGCATCGAATTAATCCGCATGCTCCGCCGCTTGTGCGGGTCCCCGTCAATTCCTTTGAGTTTTAGCCTTGCGGCCGTACTCCCCAGGCGGGGAACTTAATGCGTTAGCTGCGTCACGGAATCCGTGGAATGGACCCCACAACTAGTTCCCAACGTTTACGGGGTGGACTACCAGGGTATCTAAGCCTGTTTGCTCCCCACCCTTTCGCTCCTCAGCGTCAGTTACGGCCCAGAGATCTGCCTTCGCCATCGGTGTTCCTCCTGATATCTGCGCATTCCACCGCTACACCAGGAATTCCAATCTCCCCTACCGCACTCTAGTCTGCCCGTACCCACTGCAGGCCGGAGGTTGAGCCTCCGGATTTCACAGCAGACGCGACAAACCGCCTACGAGCTCTTTACGCCCAATAATTCCGGATAACGCTTGCGCCCTACGTATTACCGCGGCTGCTGGCACGTAGTTAGCCGGCGCTTTTTCTGCAGGTACCGTCACTTTCGCTTCTTCCCTRCTAAAAGAGGTTTACAACCCGAAGGCCGTCRTCCCTCACGCGGCGTYGCTGCATCAGGCTTKCGCCCATTGTGCAATATTCCCCACTGCTGCCTCCCGTAGGAGTCTGGGCCGTGTCTCAGTCCCAGTGTGGCCGGTCACCCTCTCAGGCCGGCTACCCGTCGACGCCTTGGTGAGCCATTACCTCACCAACAAGCTGATAGGCCGCGAGCCCATCCCCAACCGAAATTCTTTCCAGACGCAGACCATGCGGTCACGTCACATATCCAGTATTAGACGCCGTTTCCAGCGCTTATCCCAGAGTCAGGGGCAGGTTGCTCACGTGTTACTCACCCGTTCGCCACTGATCCCACAGAGCAAGCTCCGTGTTCACCGTTCGACTTGCATGTGTTAAGCACGCCGCCAGCGTTCATCCTGAGCCAGGATCAAACTCTCCGTAAAAAAGAAATGCATACCCCACCGGGAAAACGGTGACGCAGCGAGTTTGATGCTGACCAAAGAGACAAATTCATTGCTGACTTCATCCATTGCCAGCCCCYGGAAGGGCTGGTCTTTGATCCAAAGGAATTCTCACCCAGCCGAAGCTAGACGAGGATAATTTGGCATTTGACAAGTGCACGCTGTTGAGTTCTCAAGGATCGGATGCTCCCACGACCCAGCCATCACAGCCAGGCCCGCAGGGCAACTTCTCTATCTTACC
>NZ_JBFRGI010000009.1:0-968 GCF_052115285.1 Microbacterium sp. 2RAF4
TCCATGCTCAGCCCGTTGCGCACGACGATGCGCTGCACCGTGATCTGCTCCAGGTCGGCAGGCATGGGGTACGCCGGCACGAGCCAGCCCTTCATGCGCAGCCGATCCTGCAGGTCGTAGAGCGTCCAGTTCTTCGTGTGCCCCTCTTTCAGACGCCACGCGAACACCGGGATGTCACTGCCGTCGTTCCAGAGCTCGAACGCGTCGAGCCTGGCGATCCCCTGGGCGAGGTACTCGGCGACATCCTGCGACTCCTGCTGCACGGCTCGGTATCCCTCGAAACCCAGACGCAGGAACATGTAGTACTGCAACAGCACCTGCGCCCCCGGCCGCGAGAAGTTCAACGCGAACGTCGGCATCTCCCCRCCCAGATAGCTCACCTTGAACACCAGATCCTCCGGAAGCCATCGCGCCTCCCGCCACACCACCCAGCCCAGCCCCGGATACACCAGCCCGTACTTGTGCCCTGACGTGCTGATCGAATGCACCCGCTCCAGCCGGAAGTCCCACACCAGATCCGGCTGCAGGAACGGCGCGATCATCGCCCCCGACGCCCCGTCCACGTGGATCGGGATGTCGAGACCCGTGTCCTTCTGGATCTCGTCGAGCGCGGCGGCGATCTCGGCCACCGGCTCGTACATGCCCGTGTATGTCACCCCCATGATCGCGACGACGCCGATCGTGTTCTCRTCGACGTAGTTCGCCAGATCATGACCGTCGAGCGTCTTGTGCTCCTCGCTGATCGGCACATAGCGCGGCTCGACGTCGAAGTAGTTGCAGAACTTCTCCCAGCACACCTGCACGGCCGAGGACATCACGATGTTCGGACTCGAGGTGTCCTTGCCCGCCGCGCGCCGAGCCTGCTGCCAGCGCCGCTTGAACGCGAGACCGCCCAGCATGCACGCCTCCGACGACCCGATCGTCGAGGTGCCGATGCTCTTCTCCGCATCAGGCGCGTTCCAGAGATT
>NZ_JBFRGI010000010.1:0-581 GCF_052115285.1 Microbacterium sp. 2RAF4
ATAAGAAAATCGGGGGTTCCCTGAAAGGGTTCCGATTTTGTTGTTGACTACGCACAAAAATAAAACTTGTTAGGGTTGAAGGTGAACAAAGTGAGCCTTCAACCTGATAAACTGTTTTTCTGCCCTTTGAGCCGTTTCGGGGTGGTTTCTGGTGGCTCATAGTGGCAGAACCCCGTAAAACTCGTTACAGGCCGTTTTAGGGGCCTTCCTGACGGTCCTAAACCGTCATGGCCCTGAGCTGGAAGAGTCTTCCAGTGGGGTGGTTTTGGGGGTTGATTTTGGACCGGAACGGGCCGGTTTTACCTCATCTTGATACTTGAGGGATAACGTGGATTTCAAAAAGTGGCTCGAAGCCTTGTGGCAGTAGGCTTGGAGTGGGTTTTGGAGTGTGAAAGAAATTTGTAAGATCGGGTATCTATTGACAAAAAAAATCCTCTTGTTAAGTTTGCAATTGTCTAGGTCGCAAAAAATAACAAGAGGATCACGTTTTCATGGATAATGTAGGTAATAAAAATAATAAAGTCAAGTACGAAAACTTGGCGGATCGATCTGATAAAGATCAAATATGGGATCATCACAGA
>NZ_JBFRGI010000011.1:0-579 GCF_052115285.1 Microbacterium sp. 2RAF4
TTTTAAAACTTATAATCTGGGTTTTATCAAGACAACTGAAATAACAAGATCGAAGACCGGAACGGCACACCCTCACTTTCATGTGTTATTATTCATGAAGTCTACTTATTTTAATATCGGTTATATGAAAAATGAGGCTTGGAGTGAACTTTGGAGGGATTGTTTAGGTGTGGATTACACACCGTCAGTAAAGATTAAAGCAGTCAGGAACAAGAAGACGGGTGAAGTGGTAAAAATGGGTGAAGACGGCATGGAACATGCTGTTGCAGAGACTTTGAAGTATTCAGTAAAGCCAGCAGATATGTATGCAGATCGTGAATGGTTTCACGAGATGACAAGACAAGTCCATAAGATGAGATTTGTCTCTACGGGTGGAGTGCTGAAAGATATATTCAGCGAAGATGTATCAGAAGAAGAAATGTTATTATTGAATGACGAGGAAGAAACAGACGAGGATTTAAATAATAATATATTCTTTAACTGGTATAAGAAAAACAGCAAATATAGACGAAAGATTGTAGAGTAAAAAAGGCACCGATAAGGTGCTTTTTTTATGCCTTTGACTTTTCCCCGTAGGGG
>NZ_JBFRGI010000012.1:0-562 GCF_052115285.1 Microbacterium sp. 2RAF4
CTGCAAAATTATAACCATCTATTTTTGCCTGTTCTTTTACTTGCTGAATAAGTTTTATTTCTCTTTTTTGCTTAAAATAATCCTTTCGGCTGGTCCTTTTTCTCTTCGGACCATCCTTTGATAAACCATAGTTAGAAGATACGACACGAAAAAAATCTTCTTGAACTTTTCTCATGGCATTTAAATAAGCTATATTCTGATCGTGTTTTTTCTTGTCTCTGTTTTCAAATAAAGCTTTTTTCCCATCATGTATTAAATCAAATCTTTTTCCCGGATCTTGAATAACATAAAAGTGGAAATGTGGATTTGCCTCGTCAGTGTGTTCTATTACAGAAACTAACTTTTTACCATATTTATTTGAAAGAAAAGCGATGGCATCGTTTTTATACTCATCCCAAATATCTTCATTTTCCCTATTCAAAGAAACAACCCCAGCAAGTAATATATTTGCATCAGATCTTAACTTTTTTTCTTTTCCGTTCTTATCAGTTAGCTTTGTATTTTCATGATATTCATAAGCTAACTTTTCAACCTCATCTAAATTTTTACCATACAACAAAAG
>NZ_JBFRGI010000013.1:0-468 GCF_052115285.1 Microbacterium sp. 2RAF4
CTCTGTTTGTTCGACAAAACCCCATAAATCGTTACTCGATTTAATGAGAAAATCGGGCGTGTTATCTGGTGCTAATATTTCAGCATAAACTAGATCGTCACGATTAGCTGATTTCTCTCCGTGTATTTCTCCCGTTCTATGGTCAACCATAACCGAACGATGACGATAAGCCGCCTTTGCAACTGAGCTGACACCATTTGCACGGCTTACGTTCTGCATTTCTAACCTATATAAAGCCATATGTTAATACCTCATAAATAGAACCCCTATTTTTGTTTTGGGTTTTGGTTTTAGTTTTTCGTAAGAAAAACAGGTTTTAGCCTCGCAGAGACCGGGCATTCCTTATCTTTTATTTTTTCGCTGACGCTCAAACTAAAAGAGGAATGAAAACCTATATAGTTTTTCTTTCGTTGATATATATAAATTAACGCTGATTAAATCAAAGTCAAATTTGACAATATATTAAAG
>NZ_JBFRGI010000014.1:0-456 GCF_052115285.1 Microbacterium sp. 2RAF4
GGTTCAGGCCCTGCTCCCCGCCCTGCCTGGCGATCAGGCCCATGTCCCAGATCACCGTCTCCTCGCTGTCGAGGTTGGGGGTCGCCACCAGCAGTCGCCGGCCCTTGTCGTGCTCGGCGGCGATGGCCGCCAGCAGTTGCGGCGTCACGGCCTTGTCGACCAGCTTGCGCAGGGCCGAGCTGCTGTAGAGGCTGGGCGAGGCGAAGGTCGCCAGTTGCCGCCAGGCCAGGATGTCCTTGGCCCCGCCGTCGGAATAGGCGGCGGCCAGTTGCGGGTCCCAGGACGGGCCGAGGAAGGCGAACGGCGCGGCCAGGGCGCCGGTGCTCACCCCCGTGACGATGCGGAAGTCTGGCCGCCGGCCGCTCTGGGTCCACCCCACCAGCACGCCCGCGCCATAGGCCCCGTTGGCCCCGCCCCCGGACAGGGCGAGGATCGCGGTCGGCCCCTGGCCCTGCT
>NZ_JBFRGI010000015.1:0-452 GCF_052115285.1 Microbacterium sp. 2RAF4
ATTTAAAACAATTATCAGAAAAGGTGAAATTTTGATCTGGTTTTATAGAAAAAAACAAATCAGCAATCTCATCTTGTAATCTATCATCTCTTATTTTCTTTAAATTATATAAATAATAATCAGTAAAATCTCGTTCAATATCTTTTTCTGTGTATATTAAATTAAATCTACGCATTAATCCGTCTGTCATAGATTCATTTGAAATGTTATTCGCATAACTTTCAAATGTATTTATAAATAATAAAGTTAAAATAATGCCTTTGGTTTCTATTGATTCTTTTTTGCTTTTTCTGGTTAATTTTTCATGGTCATATGCTTTTAATAAATATTCTTTAATTTCAGAGAGCGGAGATCCAATTTGTTCTACTTGTTTGAACATTTGTGAAACTTCATCTTCAATCCAAAATCCGAATTGATTTTCGCCATTTTTTGTTGTGGGTAAATTTGAAAGT
>NZ_JBFRGI010000016.1:0-439 GCF_052115285.1 Microbacterium sp. 2RAF4
CTTATTATGACTGCCTCACAATAAGGCGTGGCTAATATTGTCCGGCCGTGTCACAGGGCACTCCCGGTTCGCCACTAGAGTTGCCCGGTGGAGAAATTGTTGGCGGACATCACGCCGTTGCGTGAAAGTCCCGCCTTCCGCCGTCTGTGGCTTGGGTCCGCCGTCTCCGCCCTGGGCAGCCAACTGACCCTGGTGGCGGTCAGCCTGGAGGTCTACCGGCTGACCCAGGACAGCCTCTACGTGGGCCTGCTGAGTCTCTTCGCCCTCGTGCCGCTGGTCTTTGGGGGCCTCCTGGGCGGCTCGATCGCCGACGCCCATGACCGCCGCACCGTAGCACTCCTGGCGTCGTCCGTCCTCTGGCTGACCACCGCCGCGCTGGCCATCCAGGCGTGGCTGGAAGTGGGCAACGTGTGGCTGCTCTATGCGCTCGTGGCGGTGC
>NZ_JBFRGI010000017.1:0-427 GCF_052115285.1 Microbacterium sp. 2RAF4
ATCCATCACCTTGCTTTGCAAAATGTGATGCATTTCGTAGAATCGCCGCTTCGGAGGGGGTTTTGGTGATCTGCTGTCTGAAGTTTAGGCGATATGAAACAGCCAGCATTGTCTTCCCTTGCCGGGTGTGCAGAGAAGTCGTTGGCGGTCTGAAACCCTCGCGAAATGTTACCAGAGTCGGTGTTGCTACCTTGCCCGAGACTAGTTGATCTTCGGCGGTCCAGGGGCCATCAAATGCTGTTCATGGAGTGATAACGTGTCTCTGCGCTGTACGTCTCAAAACATCTCTTCCGGGCATCCTGCACTGGTCGAGCGGTACCTCCGCTAGCGACAGTGAGCCTCACTCATGGATGAGAAATACCGCAGGGCCGTGGATGCCGCCGCAATTTTTTCCGAGACTGATCTCAACGGCCGGATTACTTACGTC
>NZ_JBFRGI010000018.1:0-422 GCF_052115285.1 Microbacterium sp. 2RAF4
CTCGCGTCCACTGTGTAGTTCTCAAAGTACGGGCGGTACCCCTCACCGCTTCCCCACCGGGGAAACAACGAAAGGCCCAGAGTAACCGACTGTGCACTCGACCCGAAGGCCAGTGCGCATCCGGTCCCTCAGGACCCAACAGCGTGCAGACACCGGTCCCCTCACCCAGAACTTTCCAACCACCGAAGCGGCGTACTAGTTCCGAGATCAGATCTCGATGCCATGTCAAATGTTCCACCCATGAGCTCCCAGCGAAGAACGTATGCCTTCGAACTGGGTTCTGGACACCCGAAAGTGTCAGATGCTCCTTAGAAAGGAGGTGATCCAGCCGCACCTTCCGGTACGGCTACCTTGTTACGACTTAGTCCTAATTACCGATCCCACCTTCGACGGCTCCCTCCACAAGGGTTAGGCCACCGGCT
>NZ_JBFRGI010000019.1:0-422 GCF_052115285.1 Microbacterium sp. 2RAF4
AGCCGGTGGCCTAACCCTTGTGGAGGGAGCCGTCGAAGGTGGGATCGGTAATTAGGACTAAGTCGTAACAAGGTAGCCGTACCGGAAGGTGCGGCTGGATCACCTCCTTTCTAAGGAGCATCTGACACTTTCGGGTGTCCAGAACCCAGATCGAAGGCATACGTTCTTCGCTGGGAGCTCATGGGTGGAACATTTGACATGGTGCGAAGGATGTTGTTCTTCTCCAGTACGCCGCTTCGGTGGTTGGAACGGGGAGGGTGACGGATGTCGCACCTGCACGCTGTTGGGTCCTGAGGGACCGGATGCGCACTGGCCTTCGGGTCGAGTGCACAGTCGGTTACTCTGGGCCTTTCGTTGTTTCCCCGGTGGGGAAGCGGTGAGGGGTACCGCCCGTACTTTGAGAACTACACAGTGGACGCGAG
>NZ_JBFRGI010000020.1:0-390 GCF_052115285.1 Microbacterium sp. 2RAF4
GGCTTCTGGCTACCGCTCGGATTAGCCCTCGGCGCCTGTGGTCTCGCACTGGCCGAACAGCCCGCAAGCGCATTGGCCCTGATACCTGGCGTGCTGTACCTGGGATGCGCCTGGCAGCTTCGCGAGCGTCATCAACGCCAACTGCAGACATTCTGGGACACGGAACTGGCACAACTGCTGCGCAGCTCCCAGGATGCCGACCCCGCGACGCTGCTGGTGGCCGCCAGCCTGCAACTGCGCAACAACGAACGCTTGCGCAGCGAAGTGCAGTTCGCCAGCCGTGCCCTGGAGCAGATGGCTCAGCAAGCCCGCGACCAGGGAGAGGAACAGAGCCAACGCATCGCGATGATCGCCGCCGCCAGCGAACAGATCGATCAGACCCTGCACAGC
>NZ_JBFRGI010000021.1:0-379 GCF_052115285.1 Microbacterium sp. 2RAF4
GTCCAGGGTATCAGCCCCGGCCTTGCCGTCGAGGAAGTTGGCGGCGGCGTTGCCGGTGAGGCTGTTATCGAGTTCGTTGCCGGTGAGGTTCAACGCGGCGGTGCCGAGCAGCACGCCGTCTTCGACGTTGGCCGAGAGGGTGTAGCTCACCGYCGTGCGGATCAGGTCGTGGCCTTCGTCGGCGAGCTCAGTGACCGTGTCGGTGGCGTTGTCGATGACGTAGGTGTCGTCGCCGCTGCCGCCGCTGAGGGTGTCGGCGCCGGCGCCGCCATCCAGCCAGTCATTGCCGGCCCCGCCTTGCAGGGTGTTGTTGTAGGCATTGCCGAGCAGGGTGTTGTTCAGGTCGTTGCCGATCACGGTGAAGTTGCCGAGGCCGGTG
>NZ_JBFRGI010000022.1:0-379 GCF_052115285.1 Microbacterium sp. 2RAF4
CTGCGGCGGCAGGTGGGCGTCGATCGTCACGACGAAGGTCTGGACCTGGCCGTCCTGGGCCATGGCGGCCGTGGTCGCCGTGCGGCGGATCAGGCTCTGGGGCGGGGTGAACAGCACATCGCGCACGATCGGCCCGGCCAGCTTCTCGACCAGGGGCGCGACGCGGGGCCCGACCCCCTTGAGGGTCGAGATCGCGGCGAACAGGGGAAAGAGCGACTCGGGACGCATCGGCGGGAGGATAGCCAAGCCGGGGTGTTCTCGTCCCGTTCGCCTTGCGCAAATTTGTGGACCGGCCTGACTAGCGGCCCGCTTTCACGGAGACTCGCCCATGCCGTTCGCCAGCCATCGCGGCCAGCAGATCCACTACACGGTGGAGGGG
>NZ_JBFRGI010000023.1:0-375 GCF_052115285.1 Microbacterium sp. 2RAF4
GTCTCACGACGTTCTAAACCCAGCTCGCGTACCACTTTAAATGGCGAACAGCCATACCCTTGGGACCGGCTTCAGCCCCAGGATGTGATGAGCCGACATCGAGGTGCCAAACACCGCCGTCGATATGAACTCTTGGGCGGTATCAGCCTGTTATCCCCGGAGTACCTTTTATCCGTTGAGCGATGGCCCTTCCATACAGAACCACCGGATCACTAAGACCTACTTTCSTACCTGCTTGATCCGTCGATCTTGCAGTCAAGCACGCTTATGCCTTTGCACACAGTGCGCGATGTCCGACCGCGCTGAGCGYACCTTCGTGCTCCTCCGTTACTCTTTRGGAGGAGACCGCCCCAGTCAAACTACCCACCAKACACG
>NZ_JBFRGI010000024.1:0-359 GCF_052115285.1 Microbacterium sp. 2RAF4
CCATCCTCCAAGGCTAAATACTCSTRAYYGACCGATAGTGAACCAGTACCGTGAGGGAAAGGCGAAAAGAACCCCGGCGAGGGGAGTGAAAAAGAACCTGAAACCGTGTACGTACAAGCAGTGGGAGCACCTTCGTGGTGTGACTGCGTACCTTTTGTATAATGGGTCAGCGACTTATWTTCAGTGGCRAGCTTAACCGAATAGGGGAGGCGTAGCGAAAGCGAGTCTTAATAGGGCGTYTAGTCGCTGGGWATAGACCCGAAACCGGGCGATCTATCCATGGGCAGGTTGAAGGTTAGGTAACACTGACTGGAGGACCGAACCGACTACCGTTGAAAAGTTAGCGGATGACCTGTGGA
>NZ_JBFRGI010000025.1:0-352 GCF_052115285.1 Microbacterium sp. 2RAF4
CCGTAGCCCGGCTTTGTGGTATGTTTAAAAAACATATCATCTGGGAGAGTAAAAAATGTCTCAAAAAAAAGAGCAAAAAACAGCAGAAAAACCAACCGCTGGGCCACTGAGAAAACACAGATCTAGAGCTGAAAAAATAGACGATTTGAAAAAACAGATCAGCGATTTGAGAAAAGCAGAAAGAGAAGAACGACAGAAGGCAAGAGATGAAAAATTAATTATTCTTGCAAAAGCTGTTTATGAAAAAGTAGGAAAGCCGAAAGATATCGATGCATTGATTGAGTTCGTAAAGTCTGAAGATTTCAAGATTGAATATAAATAAAGCTAAGGGGCATTTTAGCCCCTTGCATGT
>NZ_JBFRGI010000026.1:0-352 GCF_052115285.1 Microbacterium sp. 2RAF4
GGATATGCGCGAGCGTATCAGTAAAGTTGTTGGTGCAGAGGCAAAGAACATTTGGATGGGTACTTTTCACTCTGTTTTTGCCAAGATTTTACGGGTAGAGGCTGAGAAAATAGGTTATCCAAGCAATTTCACCATTTACGATACCGATGATAGTAAAAGTGTAATCCGCGCCATTTTGAAAGAAATGCAGCTGGATGATAAATTATATGCAGCGAATTTTGTTTTTAATAGAATTTCATCAGCCAAAAATAATTTAATTTCCTGGGGCGAATATCAAGCTAACGACCAGATACAGGCCGAAGATATCCAGAATAAACGCCCATTAATTGGCCAGATTTACGAAACCTATGCT
>NZ_JBFRGI010000027.1:0-340 GCF_052115285.1 Microbacterium sp. 2RAF4
TTCGGGCCGGAGGGGTCCGGTTCTCTCGATTTGCGGAGGTGTGGACGATGGCCGATTTCGGTGCGTCTTATGCGGAGATGGAGCAGGTGGCGGGTTCGCTGTCGCAGGCTCGTGATGACATTCAGGGGCAGTTGGACACGCTGAAGGGTCAGGTCGACACTCTTCTGGGTGATGACTTCAAGACGCAGCACGCGTCGGGGAAGTTCGGTGAGGGGTACACGGAGCTGACGACGGGTCTGAAGACGGCGGTCGATGGCATCAATGACATGTCGGAGTCGCTGCTCGGGATGATGCGGGCGATCCAGGATCTGGATCAGCAGCTCGCCGGCAGCTGACACAC